>NZ_JBBHJY010000002.1:0-435272 GCF_037572715.1 Novosphingobium aquae
TTGCCGCACTGTTTCGTGGCACCGGCGGATGCCGCGTTCGAATAGCAAGGCCTCTACGTTGCGCAGCGAAAACGGGAACCGAACGCACATCATCACTACGAGACCCATGATCTCTGGCGAGGATCTGAATTACAAAACGGACCGTCAAGCTTCATTGGGCGTGGCAAGGTGCTTCACTTGCTACCGATCACTTGTCCTTTTTTGGTTCCGGTTCCAACACGACAAGCTGGAGTGCATTGGGCGAAAGGTCGATCCCGACGCGGTGTCGCGAGTGACGTCCGATCCGGCGCTCACTTACCATTTGGAGGTTTGCCGTTTCAGGATTTGCCCAATAGTTGCTGACCTTTTCGTCAATCCGATACGTCCGCTGGCGCAAAGTCCTTCCGCGAAGTTCGGGCGGCAGACGGCCCATATCGATGTTCACGCGGAAAGGTTGGTGACCTGTTTGCTGATAGTTCCAAACCAGCACGGCAGCGCCGGTTCCATCCTTAGTAGCCAAGGCATAGACACCCTTACCGGCCTGAAGCGCTGAAGACACCGCGGCGACACGCTCGGCTTTAAGTTTCGAGAACATCAACATCTGGTTGCCATAGGGAGTGAAGGTGCGCGTCTGCATGGTCTTGCGATCTGCCCCGCCGCGCGTGATCAACTGGTCTTTGCGCTCCTCGGTCGCGTGGCGCAGCACCCAGTTGAACGGGACGTCCTTCGGGTTTTCCAGATACCAGTACATGTAGGAAGCCATGGTCGCGGCCTGCCGAAGGTAGTCCGGTCGGGCATCCTGCTTGTTATCGTAAGACGGTCCCGGATAGCCGCCCGTCTCGGTGATAAAGCTGGGCGTGTTTACGTTCAGGCCTCTTTTGCGCAGCTCTTCGTCTGTACGAGCACGCTGCTGGGCCAAGATACTGGGATCGTTGCGGATCGGCTGGTAATCCGAACAGTCCTTCTGGTTCCGGAAAAAGCCGTAGGCATGGTAGGACAGGAAATCGAGCCGCTTGCCGGGGTCGGTATCCGCCGCGTAGGCATCAAGGAACTTGGGGATCCAGCCGACATTGTTGGGGCCCGGCGGCGCCCACGGGCTACCGCATGACCCCGTCACAGGACCGCCAATGAGCAGGGGCTTCGCGGGTGAAAGCTCCCGATTCACCTCGTTGAGTGCCTGGTAGTAGACCCGGTAATAGTCATAGAGCCGTTCGGGCGTCATGTACTGGCGCAGATTATGATCGGGCTCGTTGAACGGCTCGACATAGCGAATCTGGGAGTGGCGCTCCTTGATGTAGCGCAGGATGGTCTTTACCGGAGAGCGGATTTGTTCGGGTGTGCGGCCCAGCCGCCCCATCGACGCCCGCGTGTCCAGCACTACGAGCAGTTCATCGGACATGCGGCTGACATCGGCCAGATAATCGTCGATTCCGGCATAGTTGTAGGTACCCTTGTCAAAGTCATAGATGTCATCGACGATGATCCAGACCCGGTAGATGGCCCCTCGCAAGCCCTGCTCGTTGTAAAAGGCGACGTCGGCATCGCGCTGATCGACATAGCGGAAGGCGCGGGTCAGGTTGTTGTAGCGCTCGGTTCTGCGCAAAGTTCCGCGCGAGGCTGCAAAATCCACCGTTACAGTTGCGGTCCGACTAAAGACTGGACCAATTGGCTCAGACAGGGCTTCTTGACCACCGCCGGTTTCGTCCAAGGGTTGCCCCTGCGCTGGAACGGCAGGCCATGCCAGCGCGGTTGCAAGCATAAGCGCCGAAGTCAATTTCAATGCTTTCATTTCGCAGTCCTCTCCAAATGTTCGTGCGCGAGGGGCGGACCAGCCGTAACAGCCAATTCGACATCCTTCGCAACGCTCGCCCGCAAGGTCTCCCAATGAAATTCAGCGTCCGGATTCAGAGCGGAACTCTGACCGGTGAAGTGGGTAAGGAGCATCGGGCGGTAGAGCGGTCGGGTGATCTTTACGGCCTCGTCCCATTCGTCCAGCGCGATCTCGAGTTGGCGGACAGCTCGTTTCTTGGCCGCAGGACCGCCGGTGGTGCGAAACGTTTGCAGCGCCACGCCGCCGCGGATCTTCGCGGCGAGATGCAGGCCGAGGTGAGCCCAGGTCTTCACATCGGCAACCTCGTACTGCAGCGCGAGGTCCTTGCCAGGATTGATGCCTCGGACCAGCCGGAGGGCCTCGCGGCTATCGGCCAAGAGCCTGTCCGCAAGCCTTAAAGGCGTCATGCGCGCAGCGGGAAACGTCTGCCCCTTTTGCGTCGCGGCGACATAATCGGCAATGTTCACATAGGCCGGATCGAGCACCGGTTGCCTGATGAGATCGTCAACGCTGATGTACTCCATCGTGCGCCCATCCAGCCACATCATGCCTTCGCTGTAGAGCGTGTGATCCCATTGCGAATAGAACAGCGATGCCAGGCGCAGCGGCGTTGCCGAGGCCCGTTCATAGGCCGCGAGCAGGTTCCTCCCCTTGCGTCCGTAACGCCGGGCAAACTCGTCCGAAAACACTTTGTCCGGTGTATCCGGATTGTAGAGCAGCCGGCCCCACAACTTGTAGAACAGCCACTGCCGCTCGAAGGCATAGGTCCATTGCGGGTGATTGGCCGCTGCGGTGAAATAGTCGCGCGCCGGAATGTAGGTTTCGCTACCCACGGTGTAACCGCCGACATAAGCAGGGGTGCCGTTGGCCTTGACGTGTTCGCGCACGAACGAGGGAACGCCCCAGCGCAGGGCAAACACGTCCTCGTTGCGCGCGATCCAGTTGACGCGATAGTTCTTCGGCGCCGGCGTGAAATATGTATCGCCCAACTTGCCGCCGTGGATCTGGGCAAGCTTTGTGGTCGAAAGCGCGTGCGACCAGTTGAACTTGAAGTTGATCTGGATGGGACCGTCGACGAAATCGATCTTCTCGATCGTGTCACGCAGCATCTGTTCGTCGATCCTTGGATCGTGACCGGTCTGCTGCCATTCCTTGGTCTCGACCGAGTTGATGCTCCAAATCAGCTTCACCGGCCGGCCGGCATCGCGGATGGCCGCAAGGTAGGTGTTTTTCACATAGCCGATCCGCTCATCCGCGGTCATCTCGCCCATACCTTCGCCGAGGTTGATCCCTAGACCTGTGAGGTCCGGATATTCCTCCAATACCTGGCCGATGCTTGCGCGGACGTAGTCGCGAACGATCGGGGTTTTCTCGCCCTTAGTGTTGTAGCGCGGATAGGTATTGAGCTTGCCGACTCCGTAGGCCTCGGAAAATTCCTTGCTGACGAAGATGTTGAACGGCAGCAGGTAGGTGTCGATCCCCCGTTCTTTCGCAAGACGGAAAATTGTCCGGTGGAGTTGCTTCCATTCCTCAAGCTCGCGGTCATCAAAGGGACTGGCTTTTTCAAACCCCTTTGTCCGCACCATGTAAGGCCATGGGTGCAGGTTGCTGAGCGTGATGGCATTGAAGCGGTTGCGCGCCATCATGTCAAAGAATGCCGTCCAATAGCGGGTGTCGCGGACGGTATCGCGGTGCTGGTCAATCGCCGCGCTGGCGCGGTAGGAATCCCACGGCAGGTCGAATTTGATCGCGCGAAAGGCGACGGTGGGCTTCTCGCTCGCGCTCTGCAACTTGCGAATGGACGTCCCCTTGTCGAGCTGTTCGACGAGGGCCAACGCGCCATAAATAAGCCCGCGGCCGTCAGCGCCGGCAACAGTTACCGAGCCGGGCCGCGCATCGATGGCATAGGCCTGCGGGGCAAGATCGCTGGCCTTGATTGACATGACGATCGCAAATCCCCCCGCCTGGTCGGGGTCGACGATCACATGCTGCTGGCGGACCAGCGCCGCACGCAGCTGGGCGGCGGCGTAGTTCGCCTGGACATTGGCCGCGTCGTAACTGACCGACACGTCTTCTGCTTGTGCCGGCGCCGAAAAGGTTCCTAATACCAATGACAGCAGGCAGGCGAACAACCATCCGGGCAGGAAGCGAAAGGCCATTACTTGCGACGCCCCTCCGGTTCGAGGACGACGAGATGGAGGGCATTGGGGGTCAGGGTCACTGTAGAGGAATGCGTGCGCCCCGCCTTGACCACGATTTCGCCGACCTGCTGCAGGTTGGCCGTCGCGGGGTTGGCCCAGTAGTTGCTGACCTTGTCGTCGATCCGGTACATACGCTGGCGCAGCGGCTTGCCAGCCAGCTTGGCGGGCAGAGCGGCCATGTCGATCGTGACTTGGTACGATCGCGTGCCGACATGCTGGTAGTTCCAGACCATGACCGCCAAGCCGCTCTTGTCCTTTGTGGCGATGGCGTAGACGCCCTTGCCCTTGGTCAGGGCGCTCGACTGCGCGGGTACACGCACGTCCTTGAGTTTGGCCATCATCGCCATGGCATTGCCATAGGGGGTAAAGGTATTGGTCAGCGTAGTCTTGCGATCAGCACCGCCGCGCGTGATCAGCTGGTCCTTGCGCTCTTCCGAAAAGTGCCGGAGCACCCAGTTAAACGGCACGATACCCGGATTTTCCATATACCAGTATTGGAGCGAGGGCACTCCTGCCGCACCGATCAAGTAATCGGGCCGGGCATCTCCAGAGTTGTCAAACGAGGGGCCGGGATAGATGCCGGTCTCGGTGATGAAGCCTGGAATACGGGTATTGAGACCTCGCGCCTTTAGCGCCGCTTCAAGCCTGCCGCGCTCGGACGCGACTTCGCTCGGATCGGTCTTGTAGAAATGATAAGCACGGGGGCCATTGGTGGCACCCGTTCCCTCGGGAAACCGACCGTAACCATGCCATGAGATGAAATCGAGCCGCTTGCCGGGTGACGGGTCCGCCTTGTAGCGATCGAGGAAGGGGTTCAGCCACTCGTTCGAGTATTGCATGAAACCGGGGCCGCCAAGCAGGAGCGGCACCTTGGGCTTCAGCTCGCGATTCACCTGATTCACGGCCTCGTAATAGACCTTGTAGAAATCGTAGAGGCCGGAGGGTGTAAGCACCTTGGCGAGGTTGTGGTCGGGTTCGTTAAAGGCCTCGATATACTTGATTTGCGGGTGCCGGCGCTTCAATTCGCGCATGATATTGAGGATCACGGGCTTGACCTCGGCCGGCCTCGCCTTGCCGTCGCGGATCATGACGCGGGTGTCCATGACCATGAGCAGATTGTCCGAAAGCCGGCTCACATCGGACAGGTAATCGGCCACCAGGTCATAATTGTAAGTGCCTCTTGCCGCATCGAAGATCAGGTGCGCATCGACCCAGACCTTGTAGGTATGGCCATGCAGGCCCTGCTCGTTGAAGAACTGGACATCGGCATCGCGCTGCCCGGGGAAGGTCCGTTCGCGGCTGAGGTTGTTGTAGCGTTCCGGATGCAGGAAAGCGCCGCGCGATTTGCCAAAGTCCACCGTGACCGTGGCAGGCAGGACAGCTTCCGGGACACTTGACTGGGCATTGAGCGGGGCCGGTCCTGCAGCCAACAGAGCGGCGGCGGCGGTCAAACGGAAGGCGACTTTGGTCATGTTTGCGGTCCATGAAAACAGGGGGAATGTGGACCCGGTTGTTGAGCCACACCTTCCAAGGCGGCTATAACTGCCTATTTCGCGTTACGTATTGCGCTGCAGAAACATAGTGCGTTCAGCCAGAAAATACCGTGGCTGGCCAGAAGCTTATGCCAGACCTTCAACCAGCACGACACGCCATTCGGCGGCCTTCAAGCGGAAGCCGAGGGCTTCCTGGTACTCTGGGCTGTTGTACCATGCACGTGCCTGTTCCATCGTTGGAAATCGGAGCAGGACGATGCCGTCGGGCGCGTCGCCCTCGAGGGCCTCGATCCCACCATAGGCGACGAGCGGCTGGATCCCCGTGTCCTCTCGCCAGGCTGCAGCATTGGCTTGGTTGCGGCGGGAATATTCGGCGATCGCCGCCTCGTCGCGGACGGGGCTCTCACGGTACACGATGATGTATGCGCTCATGGTTTCGACCTCAAGCAATCGGCTCTTCGCCGACCAGCGTGGTCCGGCTGAGCAGGCGGCCGCTGTCTGCAGGATAGGCTTCAACGCGGTGCATCACCCCGGTGTTGTCCCAGATGATGAGGTCGCCCACAGTCCATTCGTGGCGATAGACGAACTGCGGCTGGGTGGCCCAGGCCTGCATCTCGTCGATCACCTTGCGGCCCGCCTCTTCGCTCATTCCTTCGATGCGACCCGCCGTCAGTCCAAGCAGGAGCGACTTGCGGCCCGAGCGATGAGTCCAGGCCATGGGGTGCGATTGTTCTGGATGCTGCCGCCACCGCGCAAGCTGTTCCTCGCTCGGGTTAGGGTGCATCGCGCGCTGGATATACTCCTGCGAATGGATCACGCGCAGGCGGTCAACCTCGGCCTTCTGTGCAGGCCAGAGGTCGTCATAGGCGGCATATGTGTTGGCGAACTCGGTCTGCCCGCCCACCTCGGAAAGAACGCGGGCGGTGAGTAGTGAGGCGCGCGTTGGGACCATGTCCTGTGCGCCGTCGACGTGCCAGTGAACCGTAGCGTGCAGGTAATCGGCCGTGTCGTTGAGCGCGGGGTCGAGAGTAATCTTGTAGATGCCCCTGATGCCCTGATCGATCACCTCTCCAAGAGTTTGGGCAAAGGCAAACTGCTCCTCGTCGGTCAGATAGAGTTCCCGGAACAGCAACACGCCCCGCTGTTCCAGCAGTTCGCGGATTTGTTCGCGCAGGCCGCCGCGCAGCAACTGCTCCTTGGTCGCAAGGATTTCTGTGCCGATGCGCGGGGTCAGATCTTTCGTTTCAAACGCCATATCCACTCCAATCGGTTATTGAGCTTCAGACAAATTCGCCAAGCGCATCGGAGACAAAAGGTATCATCTCGCCGAACCGGGCCTCCTTTGTTTTCAGGGCCCAGTCGGGGTCAGTTATCAAGGCGCGGCCCACGGCGATCATATCGAATTCTTCGCGCTCCATGCGTTCGACAAGACCATCGATGCTGGCGGGTTCGGAGATCTGTCCCTTGAACACGCCCAGAAAATCGCCCTTGAGGCCGACTGAGCCGACGCTGATCGTAAGCGCGCCGGTGAGCTTCTTAGCCCAGCCCGCGAAATTGAGACCTTGTTCGCCGTCGATCTCTGGGAATTCCGGCTCCCAGAACCGGCGCTGTGAGCAGTGGAGGACGTCGACCCCGGCCTCGACTAGCGGCACCAGCCAGTCCGACATTCCTTCCGGACTTTGTGTCAGTCGAATGCGGTAATCCTGCTGCTTCCACTGGCTGACACGAAGAATCAGCGGGTAGTCCGGCCCAACCGCCGCGCGGATTTCGCGCACGATTTCGGCGGCAAAGCGCGACCGCTCGCGCATCGTGGAGCCGCCATAGGTATCGCTGCGCCGGTTCGTGCCGTCCCAGAAGAACTGGTCGATCAGGTAGCCGTGCGCGCCGTGGACCTCGACACAATCGAAGCCGAGGCGTTTGGAATCCGCAGCGGCCTTGGTAAAGGCGGCGACCGTGTCGGCGACGGCTTCGTCGCTCATGGCCATGCCACGCGGCTTTTCGGGCGCGATCAGGCCGGATGGGCTCTCAACCGGGCTCTCGGGCTCCCAGTCGTGGGTCGAACTGCGTACCGCACCGGTGTGCCAGATTTGCGGCGCAATGGCACTGCCAGCCCCGTGAACCGCATCTACAACGGGCTTCCACCCGTCGAGCGATGATCCATAGAACTTGGGCACGTTGGGCTCGTTGCGCGAGGCGGGCCGATCGACCACCACGCCTTCGGTGATCAGCAGGCCGGTGCCGCCTTCTGCGCGGCGGCGATAGTAATCGACATGGGGCTGCCCGACATCGCCGCCCATCGCGAAGCCGCGCGTCATCGGCGCCATGGCAATGCGGTTCTTGACCGTCATTGAACCCACTTGCAGCGGGCGGAAGAGAATATCGGCAAGGGCAGTCATGGAAAATGAGTCCGCGTTCTGTTGGTAGCCTGACGACTGCCCCAAGCATTCCAGTAGTCCAAGAGCGGACTGTTTAACCCCTTAACCACCTCCTCTGGGAGCTGGAAGAAAATCGCGGGAGAGCTGAGTGTGAAGCTCAGACGCGATCCGGTCCAGGTGGTTCTGGTCCTCGGCCGACAAACGCCGATAATGCGCGGGGAAGCGTCCATGTTCTTCAAGATCTCTTCCCACTCGCTCGACCAGCAGCTTCCCCTCTTCGTAGATCGTCAGCAACTTCGTCCGCTTGTCGCTGGGACTTGGACCGCAATGCAGAAGTCCTTCGACCGCGAGCCGCTTGATCCTTTGCGACAATGCGGCGTTCGACACGTTTAGCGCTTCGGCGAGGTCAGTGGCCCGCAGCGGTTTTGGAGTCTCCATCAGCAAGGCCCCCAGCAAGTGAAAATCCGAAAGGCTGATCCCATGCCGTCCGCAGATGTCGTTGAGGTCGGTCGTCATCAGCTGGCCGATCTTGTAGACATGCCACAGTGCGCCAAAGTGGCGGACATCGAGCCCGAGCGCGGAAAAAAATACCTTGCCGGCGGACAATTGATCGCTGGGTCTGACGATCATGACGTCTCCTATGACAACCTGACCTACATGTTTCCAGATATTGCACTCGGCAAGCCCGGTATTGCACCAAAAAGCGGCCCGCCTTTCAGCGGACCGCAGTTTGGCCGGACCTGCCGTTCAGAAACTGGGAGGGGTCTCCGACCGACAGGCCCGACTAAAACTTAGCGCGAACCGATCGCGAGGCGCAGGCTGATGCCTACTTCCCGCGGTGAGTTGACCGAGACGCTGTAGTAGTCCGACACATAGTTGATCGTGCCGCCAGCCGTCGTGCGGATCGCACTGGAAAGCGGGGCGCCGCCCTGACTGAGGATGCGGCGCGTGTTGAACACGTTCTTGGCAAAGGCTTGCAGCTCCCACGATCCGTCGCTTGCCCGGATCCCCGCGTAGACATTGGCCAGCGCATAGGCCGACACGTCATCATTCGTGTTGTTCGGATCACCTTCGTTTCGCGGCGTGTAGTTGACGAGAGCGCGAACGAAGCCGCCGGCCGTATCGAAAATGGGGAAGTTATACTCCGACTGCATGTTTGCAGACCATTTCGGCGAAGTCAGCGTGCGGCCGGAATAGGCGCACTGGGCAACGTTCTCGCCCGGGCCGACCGCTGCCTGCAAGGCGGCGACAGTCGGAAGCGCAGCATTGGTATCGGGCTTGCCGTCGGCGTTGATGTCGTTGCATGCGATGGTGCCGTTCCTGATCTGACCATCGGCGTAGCTGAAGTTGCTGCTCACTGACCAACGCGGTGTGATTTGGAAGGCACCTTCAACCTCCACGCCCTTCACAGTCGCGGGAACCGCCGCGACAAAGTTGAAGCTGCTGACCGACGAACGCACGACGCCGCCCTGCAAGGAATAGTTGATGAAGTAGACGCTGTTGCCGCGGTAGACGTAGTTGTCATAGTCCTGCTTGTAGAGACTGACGTTGAAGCGGCCGCGCCTGTCGAGGAACGACGTCTTCACGCCGATCTCATAGGAGGTCGACTTTTCCGGCGGCAGGTCGAAGAACGACCGTTCGCGCACAGTAGGCTGCAGGTTGAAATCGCCGATTGCAAAGGCACCCGGCCGCCAGGACGTACCGACCGTACCGTAAACCATTAGGTCTTCGCTGAAGCGGTACTTGGCCGAACCCGACCAGACGGTTGCTTCCACCGTGTTGTTGCGATCGGGAATCGTGCGGTTTCCGTTCTGCAGGAAGCTGGAAAAGTTGCGGTAATTGATATGCCGCAGGCCACCCGAGACCTCTGCGCGTTCGCCGAGGTGAGCGATGACATTGCCGAACCAGGACTTCTCGGTCGAATTGGCATCGCGCACGATCGAGGTCAGATTAATCGACGAAACTGCCGTGCCGGCGCTGTTCATCAGGGGCGTTTCCTGGGTCAGCCGGCTGGGGGTAATGTTCCGGTCGTAAAGAAAGCCGGCAACGTAATCGAACACGCCCAGCACCCGCTCGTCAGAGCTGAGGCGGAACTCGTGTGAGTTGCGCGAGGCGCTGCCGTGTGTGCACTGGAAATAGGCTTGATTGGTCGGCGTCAGATTGGCGCGAAGGCTCTGTTCGCTGCACACGGCCTCGTAGCCGGTCGGGTCTCGGAAGGTGCGTTCAACCAACTGGAAACGCGGCGGACCAAAGTAGTCGGCACCGTCAGACGCGGCGAGCGACAAGAAGTCCTGGTGGTTATGCGATCCGGTGTAGCTGAGCTTTTGTCCGGCAAAACGCAGTTCGCCGCTCCAAACGTAGATCTGCTGGTCCTGCCCTTGCCGCGAACCAGAGTCCTCAAGGCTGAGGCGATCAAACGGATTGATGACCGGGGTCGCGACTGAAGGATTGCCCGTTACGAAGGAGGCCGATTCCACCGAGCTGAACTGCACCTGTCGGCTGCGCAGAGTCTGGTACATGAAGTTGAACGAGGCGAAGTCGACCGGCTCAAACCGCGCACTGGCGCGCAACCCCTTGGTCTTGCGGAACGGCGCCGGGGTGTAATTGCCGTCCTCCTTGATCGAATGAATCTGATTGCCCTGGTTCTCGTCAATGACGCCGGCAAGCCGGATACCCAGCACGTCACCGATCACCGGGACGTTCAGCGCGAAATCACCTTTGTAGGCATGCGTGTCGGTGGCCGTTGCGCTGAACGAGACGCCTGCCTTTTGCAGGTTCGGTTTGCGCGTTGTCACCGTGATCGAACCGGACGGCGAGGCGCGCCCGCGAAGCGTGCCCTGAGGGCCCCGCAGCAGCTCGAACTGGCCGACGTCGAATGAGGATTGGAACAAGAAGTTGGACGAGATCGGCGCTTCGTTAAGGTAAAACTCGACGGTGGCGTTATTGCCGCTCGCCTCGGGATTAAAGGCAACGCCGCGTACCGTCGCCGATGTCGAGAAGCTGCCGCCGCCCGAGAGCGTCAGGCCGGGAACGAGTGCTTGAATATCCGTGAAGTTCCGGAGGTTGAGCTTCTCGATCTGCTCGGCAGTGACAACGTTGATAGTCTGCGGCACTTCCTGCAGAGCTTCATCGCGGCGGCGGGCCGAAACGACGATTTCATTGCCGTTGGCCGGCGCTTCTGCGCCTTCTTCTGCTGCCTGAGCGGCTGCCGGTCCTGCAGGCAGCAACATGCCTGCCGAGAGTACGGTCGATAGGAGCAATGCTTTCATGATAAATCCTCCCCGTTATAATCAAGCGATGGAGGGCTGTTCCGGGGTCGTGCCGTAAGTCGCGGCATCGATCCTTCTGGCTTCCCTCCTGATCAGGAGGCTAACACCGCCGAGGGTGATTTATATTTCCCGGCAGAAACATTGGTAAGACCGATTTACCAGATTGCTCACTTCCTGTCGGTTTGCGCTGCTTTCGCCTGAACTAATCCAGTTCCAACGTTTCCACGCCGGCGAGAGCGCAAGTCTCATCGTTGTCCGAGGTGTCTCCGGTCACGCCGACCGCGCCGATCACCTCACCAGCCTTGTAGACAATGATCCCGCCCGCAGCAGGTACGATGGCAGCATCCGCCAGCCCGGCAAGACTGGCGATAAAAGTCGGACGTTCGGCCGCCATTTCACCGATCACGCGGCTGGAGACGCCAAGGCCGAGCGCGCTCGATGCCTTTCCCATGGCAATCTGCGGGCGCAGATTCGATGCGCCGTCCTCACGCTGCAGCGCGATCAGGTGACCTCCGGCGTCAAGCACGGCAACGCACAGCGGCTTGAGCGACAACTCGCGGCCCTTGGCCAGTGCGGCGGTGGCGATGCGGTTGGCCTGGTCGAGGGTCAGCGAAGCCATGTCAGTTTCCTTGTTGCAATGCAGGGTTGGATGACAGAGCGGGCGGCAGCGGTCCGCCGGTTGCCCAGTCGAGAAGTTCGATGGTGTGAACCACAGGGACACCAGTCCGGCTGGCGATTTGCGTGGCGCAGCCGATGTTGCCGGTGGCGATGACTTGCGGCCGGAGGCGGTCCAGATTGGCAGCCTTGCGGTCCCCAAGTTGGGCAGCGAGATCAGGCTGCAAGATGTTGTAAGTTCCCGCCGATCCGCAGCACAGGTGCGATTCAGCCGGTTGGCGCACGGTGAAGCCTACCGCCTTCATCAGTTCTATTGGCTGGCGCACGACCTTCTGCCCGTGCTGCATCGAACAGGGCGCCAGATACGCGACGTCGAGCTTTCTCGCGCCGTCAGCATCAGGCAAGCCTTTTTGAGCCAGGAATTCGGTCACGTCCTTCGCCATGTCCGAAAGGCGTGCGGCATCCGAGGCGAAGGCCGGGTCCTCACGCAGCATGTGGCCATAGTCCTTGATCGTGGTACCGCAACCAGAGGCAGTGATGATGATCGCGTCGAGTCCCTTCGCCATTTCGGCGCGCCAGGCTTCGACATTGCGACGGACGGATTGGAGCCCATCGTCCTTGCGCCCTAGGTGCCAGGTCAGCGCGCCGCAGCACACCTCCCCCTTGGCGAACGCCACTTCAAAGCCGGCGCGGGTGAGCAATCGAACGGTCGCCTCGCGAATCTCGGGCCGTAGGACATTCTCGGCGCAACCCTGCAGCAGAACGACACGGCCGCGCTTTCCATCTGAAGCGGCATTTCGGGGCGACCGGGATTTCGGAATGCTGCGAGGAGCAAGCCGCAGCATGGCCGCAAGCGGCTTCGTCGCGGCAACGCGGTCCAGCAGTGGCTCCATCCAGCGCGCCAGTCGCGCCGCGCGCAGGGCAAAGCGCATTCGCCCCGGATAGGGCAGCGTCCGGGCGAGCAAAGCGCGAATGGCACGTTCATGCCACGGGCGGCTGTAACGCTCCTCGATATAAGCGCGCGCGTGATCGACCAGGTGCATGTAGTTCACGCCCGACGGACAGGTCGTCATGCAGGATAGGCACGAGAGGCAGCGGTCGATATGCTTGACAACATCGGCGCTGGGCTCGGCGTCATTTTCAAGCATCTCCTTGATCAGGTAGATGCGCCCGCGCGGGCTATCGAGCTCGTTGCCGAGCAGGACATAGGTCGGGCAGGTTGCAGTGCAGAAACCGCAGTGCACGCACTTGCGGATCACCGCTTCGGAATTGCCGGTTTCAGGATCGAGCAACTGTTCGGGAGTGAAGCGGGTCTGCATCAGCAGAACCTCCGCGGATCAAGGACGCCGGCAGGATCAAAGGCCTGCCGGACCCGTGCAGACAGCGCCGCGACGGCAGGCGCTTCGGGATGGCGGATCGGCGTGGTGGAGCGCAAAGCCTCGGGGGCACGCATGAGCATGGCATGGCCGCCGTGCGCGGCTACGAGCGAACGAACGTCAGTTTCTGAGGACGCGCCGATCCACAGCGCTGCGCCGGCCCAATCCATGATCCATTCCGCACCAGCATCGCTCAGCGCATAGGCGAGCTTTGCTGCCGCTGCCGGCGAGAGATGGGCACGCCAGAGCGCTTCGGCCGTCTGGAGAGTACCCGCCTCGCGCACGTCTCGCCAGAACGAGAGAGACGATTCAGCGTCAAGTTCGCTTGCCGATCCGTAGCCTTCAAGCAGCACTGCCAATTGCCTTGCCCGTTCCGCCACAGACTCGGCAAAGCCCTCGATCCGAAAGCAGGTGCGAGAACGATCGCTCCCCCGGGCTGGAACATGGGCGGCCGCAGCCGGCGACATGCGCGAGCCCATGGCGGCCGACATGGCGCGTACCGCGGCTTCGGCGGAAAGCCTTTCCACCAACACAGTCATAGACGATCGCGGTGCCGGCAGGACCTTCAGCGAGAGCTCGGTCATGATCGCGAGTTGGCCCCATGATCCGGCGATGAGCTTCGACAGGTCATAGCCGGTCACGTTCTTGACGACCTTTCCGCCCGCCTTGAAACCCTCGCCCCGGCCCGAGACAGCATGGAAGCCGAGAAGATGATCGCGCGCACCGCCCGCGCTGAGGCGGCGCGGACCCGAGATGCCGGCGGCAATGACGCCGCCGATAGTTGACTTTCCGGTGTTGCCCCAAAGCATTCCGGCATCCCACGGTTCAAAGGCGAGCATCTGCCCGTTTTGGCCTAGCAGGGCCTCGACCTCAGCCAAGGGTGTGGCAGGCCGGACGGTCATTACAAGTTCGCTCGGCTCGTAATCGACAACGCCGGTAAAGGCACCGAGATCGACCGGCTGGACCTCGCGATCCGGATTGGCGACAGAGTGCTTGCTGCACCCCGCGAAAAGCTCGAGCGGCGATGCGTCAGCCGCAGCCTGGCCGACCAGGTCGACCAGCTCCGCACTCGTGGCAGGTCGGAGAATGAGAGTGCCAGACATATCAGAATCGCGGAAGATCGGGATGCGGCAAGGCGCCGTGATGAATGTGCATGCGGCCGAGTTCGGCGCAGCGGTGTAGTTGCGGGAATACCTTGCCGGGATTGAGCTTCAACTCGGGATCGAAGGCGCACTTGATCCGCTGCTGATGTGCCAGATCGACCTCGTCGAACATTACCGGCATCAGGTCACGCTTTTCCACGCCGACACCGTGTTCACCGGTGAGCACGCCGCCGACCTCGACACACATCCTGAGGATGTCCGCGCCGAAAGCTTCCGCCTTTTCAAGCTGGCCGGGCTGGTTAGCATCGTAAAGAATCAGCGGATGGAGGTTGCCGTCGCCGGCGTGGAAGACGTTGGCGACGCCGAGGCCGTAGTGCTCGGAGAGCCCCGCCATGCGATCCAGCACTTCGCTCAGCCGCTTGCGCGGGATGGTGCCGTCCATGCAGTAATAGTCCGGTGCCAGCCTTCCGACGGCAGGGAAGGCTGCCTTGCGGCCAGCCCAGAAGCGCAACCGCTCCTCCTCGTCCTGCGAAATGCGCGAGGTCGTCGCGCCATGGCTGGCGGCAATCTCGGCTATGCGCGCGAGCAGGATGTCGCATTCGATCGGCGGGCCATCGACCTCGACGATAAGCAGAGCCTCGACATCGAGCGGATAGCCCGCATGGACGAAAGCTTCCGCTGCCAGAGTGGCCGGCTTGTCCATCATTTCCATGCCGGCGGGGATAATGCCTTCAGCAATGATGGCGGCAACGCAGTCGCCTGCGCGGCGCGTTTCGGGAAAGCCGAGCAGGATTGCGCGCGCGGTCTCCGGCGTTGGCAGGATGCGGACAGTGACTTCGGTCACCACGCCGAGCAGGCCTTCCGAACCGACGACCACGCCAAGCAGGTCCAGCCCCGCCGGATCGAGCCCCCGTCCGCCCAACCGCACGATCTCGCCATCGGCGAGCACCATTTCCACGCCGAGCACGTTATTGGTTGTCAGGCCGTACTTCAGGCAGTGCACCCCGCCGGAGTTTTCCGCGATGTTGCCACCAATCGTGCAGGCAATCTGGCTTGATGGGTCGGGGGCATAATAAAACCCCTCCCCTTCTACCGCGCGGGTCACGCCAAGGTTTGTCACACCCGGCTGCACCACGGCGACGCGGTCAAGGTAATCGATCTCGACAATGCGGTTCATCCGCGACAGCCCGAGCAGGACACCGTCCGCGAGCGGGAGCGCGCCTCCCGAAAGAGAGGTGCCCGCGCCGCGCGGCACGACGTTCAGCCCCTCGCCGTGGCACCAGGCCATGACCTGCGATACCTGCTCCGTCGTCTGCGGCAGAACGACGACGAGCGGGGGCTGGCGATAGGCAGTGAGGCCGTCGGATTCGTAAGCCTTGAGTTCGGTCTCGTTGCAGACCACGCCGTCAGGCACGATGCGCCTCAGCGCCTCAGCAATCTGCAGGCGGCGGGCAATCACGTCCTCGCGGACCGGCGGCATCACAAGCGACATCATGCTGGCCGGGTTTGCACTTCGCCCCGGTCTGGCCCGGGACCCGTGAGATAGAACAGGATGGCGCCGAGCATCGTCGTCGCGGCACAAGTGTAAAGAAAGGGCGTGTAGCTGTCCGTCGCGACGAGCGTTGCGCTCAGGATCAGCGAACCGATTGCGCCGCCACCATCGAGCGCCGCCTTAACGAAGCCGAAAATCATGGAATAGTTTTCAATCGGGAAGTGGCGCGAGACCATATAGGCGCCGACATCACCCTCAGCGCCTTGTGCTACCCCGATGATCATTACTCCTCCGGCAATCAAGGCGGGGGCAATGCCGGGGCTTGCGAGGACGATAAAGCCGATCACGGGTAGGCTGAGTGCGAGCAGAGCGACGATATGCGCGCCAATGCGGTCCAGCGCGATACCGAAGATCGCGCGCCCGCAGATCACGCCGAGTGCGTAGAACGACACCATCCAGGTGGCGAGATTGTCTGATACGCCGCCCGCCATGACCACCAGCTTGATCTGCGAGGCGGCGAAGACTTGCGCGATGTTGATCAGGAACATTCCGCCGACAATCAGGCAGAAGGCACGGGTGCGGACGATAGCCATCATCTGTTCGCGGCTGATCTTGGCGATTGCACGCTTTTCCGGCAGTTCGTGCCGCTTGCGGCCCATCAGCAAGACGCAGATCGCGCCTCCGACCGCGGATACAACCGCAAGCGCCATAAAGGCCGAACGCCAACCGTCAGCGGCGATCAGGCCGCCCAGCAGCGGCGCCGCAATCGCACCGGACAGCGGCGGCCCCATCATCAGCAACGAGAGCGACGTGCCCCGTGCCTTGTCGAACCGCTCGACGATTGCGCGGGTCAGCACGAGCGAGGTAGTGAGCATCCCGAATATGTGCTGGAGTAGCCATATGACGAAGAACTCCGCCAGGCTGCCGCTCATGAGGGTATAAGCGAAAAAGCCGGCCGAAATGGCGAAGAAGCCGACTCCTGCGGCCACGCGCGTTCCGAAGCGGTCGGCAAAGCGACCGGCGAACGGCGCGGTCACGACCGAAACGATTTGCAGGCTCCCCAGCAGCGCGAATTCCGCCTTCGACCATCCGAATTCGCGGATCAGTTCGGGCGCGAAGAGGCTGAGCGTGTAATGGCTGAGCGCATTGCCTGTGGCGATACCGATGAATGTCGCCAGGACAACGGTCCAGTTGACCCGGAACTCCTTCAAGAAACTCAAGGCAATCCTCCCGCGACCGTGGCCCCCGCGCCAAATTGCGCAGCCAGACCGGCGACGGCCAGCCTCGTGTCAATAGACAGCTTTTGGGTCAAGCGCCAGTACCGCAATAATCTTTGGTAAAAAAGATTGACCATCATTCTATCTGGTCATACCAATCTAGCATCGGAGGCGTCACTCAGGTGTTTCATGCCTGAAATTCAATCGGGTGCCCCGACCGCCACTTGAACAAGGGAGGGGCCATTGAAAAATCACCAACGCACGCTCGCAGCCGGAACAGCTCTGGCACTAATCCTCGCCGCCGTACCCGCCTTGGCGCAGGCCCAGCCGGATAACACCACCGCAGACGAAGGCAGTGACACTTCCGCCAACGAAGAAATCGTCGTCACCGGCACCTCGATCCGCGGCCTGGTCAAACCGGTAGGCGCCTCGACCGTTACCGTTGACCGCGAGGAAGTGAAGGCGACAGGCGTTACCAGCACGGTCGACCTGCTCGCCAACATACCGCAGATCCGCAACTTCGGCGGCGCGCCGGCCGGCCAGGCCTCGGCCACGCAGTCCTTTGCCATTCCGGCGCTGCGCAACCTGCCCAACACCCAGCCGGGTGACGGCACGCTGTTTCTTTGGAATGGCAACCGCATGGTCGGCGGCGGCTTCAGCACCCGCCCTGACCCGGCGGTGATCCCGACCTCGGCGATCGACCGGGTCGAAGTTGTGCTGGGCGGCGGTTCGGCAATCTATGGTTCGGATGCCGTGGCCGGCACTATCAACTTCGTCATCCGCAAGACGCTGGAAGGCGCCGAACTGCGCGGTACCTATGGCATGGCCAAGGAGTACGACCAGTTCAACGTCAGCGGTGCGTGGGGCAAGGTCTGGGATAAGGGCAATGTCCTGATCGCTGGCGACTATTCGGGCCATTCGAACCTGCTTGGCAGTGATCGCAGCTATGTCTCCAACGACCTGCGCTCGCAGGGTGGCAGCGATTTCCGCCTGACCAGCTGTGAAGTGCCAAACGTCGTGATTGGTTCGACGACCTATGCTTATCCCAACTGGTCGACCACGGCGAACCGCTGCGATCCCAACAACTATCAGGACATCTACCCGCATGAACGCCGGTGGAGCGTTCTCGGATCGTTCAACCAGCAGATCACGGAAAACCTCGAATTCAGTCTCGATGGCTATTACTCGAAGCGTAATGACCGGTTTTTCTTCCAGCAGACCGCAGCCACGGGCACGATCCGGTCAACCGGCACGAGGGCAAACCCCTCCTTCCAGACCCCGGTGGCCGGTACGACCTCGGAAACCGTCAACTTCACCTTCGGCAGCGTCTTCGGCAACTCGGTCATTTCCGACCAGGACTTCAAGACCTGGCAGGTCATGCCCAGCCTCAAGTGGTCGATCGGCGGCGGCTGGCGCGGTATTGCCAGCTTCAATTATGGCTATGGCGAAGGCACGGTAAACCAGGGCGACATCAACCCGGTCTACAAGCTGGCGCTCGATCCTGGAGCAACCGGCGCGCCGCTGACGACATCGACGGCGCTCAACCCCTTCAACCTGTCGCAGACCAATTCGGCTCTGCTTGCGCAGATCCGCGACTGGAACAAATACACCCACCGCGATCACGAGACGGTCCATTCGAAGATCGTCTTCGACGGTCCGCTCTTCGCGGCCCCGGGGGGCGATGTGAAGCTCGCCGTCGGCGGCGAGCGGTACTGGGAAGACCAGTACAGCATCGAAGCCGTCGGCCCGCTGGGCAGGGAAGATCCGGCGCTTGCCGGGGGCATCGCTTACCGTGACCGCACCGTCTATTCGGCATTTGCCGAAGTAGTCCTGCCGCTGTTCAGCGCTGAGAATGCAGTATCTGGCTTCCAGAGCCTGATCTTCAACATTTCCGGCCGCTACGATGACTATTCGGACTTTGGCGGCACCTTCAACCCGAAGATCGCCGGCACCTGGTCACCGCTCGAAGGCGTAGCCCTGCGCGGCAGCTATGGCACGGCCTTCGTCGCGCCGAGCCTCAACTCGATGGCCAAGCCGCCTTCGGTCGTACTGTCCTCTACCACCTCGACCGCATTGATCCCGGCAGGCGGCAGCTCGAACCTGCCGATGGCGACGATCCAGGGCGGCAACCCCGGCCTCAAGCCGGAAACGGCGCGGACTTTCGACATCGGGCTCGACCTGACTCCCAGCTTCGCGCCGGGGCTGAAGGCCAGCGTGACCTATTACTGGATCAGCATGAAAAACGTGGTTGCTGGCCCGAATACGAGCCAGTTCCTGACCACCCCGGCCTATGCTGGATATTACGTGATCCCCACCGGCACCGACGCGCAGAAGCTGGCCCAGATCAACGCCTTCCACGGCCTTGGCAGCCTGCCGATCGAAGGCGGCGGTTCGGTCGACCGCCTTGGCATCCCGCAGATTGTGGTGGATTCGCGCACGGCCAACCTGGGGGAATCGCGCATTTCGGGCATCGACTATTCGGTCCAGTACCGTATCGACACCAGCTTCGGTACCTTCACGCCTGCGATTGCCGGCACACACGGCATCAAGCTGGACCTGTCAAATCCCTCCGGCGCGCCGTTCGTCAACCAGTTCCTGAACGGCAACCCACGCGACACGTTCACCGCCTCGCTCAACTATTCGATCGGCCCGGTTAAAGCTCGTGTCGCTTGGGATTACCTCGGCGGATACCCGGTGCTGGGCGTAACCAGCCAGACCTATGTGGAATCGTTCCAGACTGTGAACCTCTATGCCAGCTATCAGCTGCCCAAGGAGGGAATTCTCGAAGGAACAACGATTTCGCTCAACGTTGACAACCTGTTTGACGAGAAGCCTTCGTACATCAACCGTGCCACCGGCACCGGTCAGATCGGCGGCGTCGGACAAGGTTCCTTCATTGGCCGGTTCGTTAGCGTGAGCCTTGAAAAGAAGTTCTGATCGAGCCTGAAACACTGGACGGCGGCACCTCCAGATCGGAGGGGCCGCCGTTCGTGCATCCGACCTGCAATGGCAGTGCAACGCCAACAGACCGCCGGAACAAGGGAGGCACCGAGCTGCCGTGAAGGGGGATTTGTTGAACTGGCGCCGCCGATGATTCCTCCCCAGGACGCATCGCGGACCGCCAGTTCGAAAACGCAGATACTGCACAAGGCAATTATGGTCAAAATCTTTGACCAAAGCCTCGGATTATTTTAGCGGCATGGCAAGAAGGACTTCATGCTAGATGAAGTCGGGGCGGCAGGCACTGCCCGAGCAGCGATGGGACTTGAACAGTGAGCGAAGCCGGCACCCCTTGGTGGGAACAGCCTTACCGCATCATCCAGACCAACCTGCGCCTGATCGACGGCACGCTCGATCCGGCTGCACTCGCCCGGCAGGCGCGCGATTTCAGCGCGAGCGCGATTACCTTCAATGTCGGCGGCATCTATGCCTTCTACCCGACCGAGTTGCCGCTGCACGCGCGCAATCCCTACATCACTGGCGACCTGACCGGCGAGATGCTTGAAGCCGCGCACCGTGAGGGGCTGCGGATGGTCGGCCGCTTCGACCTCTCCAAGGGCACCAAGCTCGCCTATGATGCCCACCCGGAATGGTTCGTGCACAACAAGGCAGGCGAGCCGCAGGAATACAACGGCACTTACCAGGCTTGCGTCAACGGCGGCTGGGCCAAGGACTACGCGCTGCAGATCCTGCACGAAGGCATTTCGCGCTACGCTCTCGATGCCGCATTTTTCAACATGACCGGATACCAGCCGGTCGATTACAGCGGCCGCCACCGGGGCATGTGCCACTGCGCCAACTGCCAGTCCGCCTTTGCCGAGATGTATGGCCGCGACCTGCCCGAGCGCGAGGATTTCTCTGACCCGACCTATGCCGACTACATCCTGTTCAAGCGCCGGACGAGCCAGGCGGCGGCGCAAAACATCTATGACACGGTCAAGCGGCTGCGCCCTTCGACCGGTATCATGGGTAACGGCAAGGGTGCCTGCGATTTCATGCGGCTGGAAATCCAGCGAGCGGTGAGCCGCCCTGCCCCCGAATGGCCGCACCAGCCGGGCGAACTCGCGCGCTGGGGCGCAGCGATCGGCCGTGGCCGCGCCTATTCCTGCGCTTCCACCAATTTCCTCGACTACCAGTGGCGCTATGCCTCGGAAACGTCGCATAACCACATGCTGCGCTTCGGCCAGCAGATCGCGAACGGCGCGCAGATCGACTATTACCTGCTGGGCCTGTTCGACCAGCCGAACCGCGAACCGCTGGAGCCGGTCCACCGCTTCCTCGAATGGCACAAGGCCCATGGTGAGCAATTGACCGACACCCGCTCGGCCGCGCGCGTCGGGCTTTATCATTCGCGTACCGCAGATGCCTTTGCCGGAGCGACAGCCAGCGGCAAGACCCGCGGCCAGTGCTTTCGCGGGGCCTATCGCCTTCTCCTCGAAGCGCGCATTCCTTTTGATTTCGTCAGCGATGAGCGGATGGAAGATGCCGAAATTGCACAGCAGCTTGCCCGCTATGACGTGATCTTGCTGCCTAACACCGCCTGCATGAGCGACGCCGAAGCCGCCGCCCTCGATGCCTATGTAGTGGCGGGCGGCACGGTGATCGCGACGGGTGAAACCGGCCGCTACGACGATCGCGGCAATCGTCGGGGCGACTTTGCCCTCGAGAGTTTTCCGGCAAGCGCGTCGCAAGAGGCCATGTCAGGCCTCGAAACCTATTTCGCGATTGGCGAAGACGAGCTCGAATTCCCGCTCACCCGCCTCGCCCACCTTGATGGCTGGTATTTCTCGGCAGAAGCCAAGGCTGAGGCGCAGGCTATGCTCTCGCTGCTGCCGGTACAGAAATACGGTCCGCCCGAATTGTGCTTCCCCGAGGATCTGGCATCGGCCGGTCCGGGCGTGCTTTCGCGCCGTCATGGCGCGGGCAAGGTCGTGTGGCTGCCATGGCTGCCCGAATGGCTCTATTTCCGCGACGGCCTGAGCGAGCATCGCGAACTGGTTGCGCAGCTCATCCGCACGGTTGCCCAGCCTCCGGTCTTGCTGGAAGGTGCTGGACCGGTGGAACTGACCGTGCGCGAGAAGGACGGCGCAACCTTGGTCCATGTCGTCAACTATGCCGGCCAGCGCGGCAGCTCCTATGAACGGCCACCGGCGATTTCCGGACTGCGACTTGGGCTGCTTGATGCGGACGACAAGGCGATTGCGCTGGTCGCAGGAACCGAGCTTTCAGCCGGGCCTGCGGATGCCCAGGGCTACCGCTGGATCGACCTGCCACCCGTCAATTATTTCGAGGTCATCCTCCTGCAAAAGGCAGCAGTATGAAGGGCGAGACGGTCGTCACGACGCTACGCTACGAAGGCGTACACTGGCAGGGCCTGAGCGAGGCGCTGGACGGCGCCGAGGTGCTGCGCTTCGACACTCCGGACAGCCCGGGCTTTGCCGAAGCCTTGCAGAAGGCCACGATCGCTATCCTCGCCAAGGATCCTACGCCTGACATACTTGCCGCCCCAAACTTGCGCTGGATCCACGTCGATCACGCCGGGCTCAACCGCGCCGCCAAGCCCGAAGCCTTTCGCGACGGGCTGGTGATTACCGGCTCCTCAGGCCGCTCCTCGCCAGTGCTGGCCGAGCACGCGCTCTTCTTCTGCCTTGCGCTCGCCTATCGCTATCCCAATTTCCTCGACGCCCAGCGCGCGCACCAGTGGGGCGTGCCGGGACAGGATGACCTGCGCGGGATTTATGGCCGCACCATGGGCATTGTCGGTCTGGGCAATACCGGTAAGGAGCTGGCCATCCGCGCGAAAGCCTTTGGCATGAAAGTGCTGGGCTATCGCCGCCGCGCTGCTGAGACCCCCGCTGGTGTAGACGAGGTGTTCAGCGCCGATGCCGGACAGGGACTCGACGAATTGCTGAAGCGAAGCGATTTCGTGGTGCTCGCGCTCGGTCTGTCGGACAAGACCCACCACCTGATCGGCGAGCGAGAGCTGGGGCTGATCGGTCCCAAAGGCTATCTCGTCAACATGGCGCGCGGTCCCGTCGTGGACGAGGCGGCGCTGGTCCGCGCGCTCCATGCTGGAACCATAGCCGGTGCCGGACTCGATACGTTCGAGGTCGAACCCCTGCCTCAGGAAAGCCCGGTATGGGATGCGCCGAACACGCTCATCACGCCGCACGTCACCCCGGCGGTACCGGACCGGACCGCCCGCTCGCTCGAGATCATTGTCGACAACATCCGCCGTTACGCCGCCGGAGAGCCGCCGCTCAACCAACTGAGACCTGAGGACATGTACACCCAGGGCTGAGGTTCAGCGCTTGCCCTTGGGCGTGGCCAGCAATTCATGACGCGCGAGACGGCGGATGGCTGCCTCCAGCCGCTGCTCCTCTTCATGAATCTCGCGCTGGGTTTGCATGGTCGAAACCATGTGCTGGCGCGAGGCGGTCTCTGCCCTTGCGGCATCGCGTGCCATGATCGCTTCGAAGATGGCGCGATGTTCGGCCAGCTGCTCGTCCCGGTCGCGGCGGTGTTCGTAAAGGTTCCGGCGGTTGAGATAGACGTTCGAACGCAGGATCGATTCAAGGCTGCGCATGACCTGCAACAGCATGACATTGTGCGCGGCGCCGTAGACTGCGAAGTGGAAGTCACCGTCGGTCGCAGCAATCGCCTCGACATCGCCAGCATCATGGGCGGCCTGCATTTTCTCGAAACAGCGTGTAATCTCGTCACGGTCGGCTTCCGAAGCGCGTTCAGCGGCGAGCCCGGCAGCCGAGGCTTCGACCACGGCGCGGAACTCCATGCAGTCGAACCGTCCGCGGGCATCGTCAAACAGGTGCATCAACGGGTCGCGGATCGATTTGCCGATCTTGTCGCTGACATAGCAGGCACCGTTGGCATCGGTCATCAGCATGCCGCGATCGACCAATTGCTCAAGCGCATCGCGCAGCGAAGGTCGTGAGACGTCGAGCTTTAGCGCAAGTTCGCGTTCGGGCAGCAGCCGCTCACCCGGCGGCAGCGCACCTTCGAGGATAAGTTCCTGGATATGCCGTGCAACGGCGTCGGCAAGCTTTTCGGGACGGATCGAGGTCAAGGCCATGAGGGGTTGGTAGCGCGTTGGCGCTGCCGAACCAAGCGGCTTGCTGTTTCCGCCCCCAGCCTCACTCGCCAAGGTGGAAATTGGCCATGGTCTCGATCGCCTTCACAAGCCCGGAGTGGTCCCAGCCTGCCCCGCCCTGCGCCACGCAAGCACTGAACAACTGCTGCGTCGATGCCGTGTTGGGCAGCGACAGGCCAAGCGCTCGGGCGCTACCGAGCGCGAGATTCAGGTCCTTCTGGTGCAGTTCGATGCGGAAGCCGGGATCGAATGTGCGCTTGATCATGCGTTCGGCGTGAACCTCAAGCACGCGCGACGAGGCAAAGCCGCCGAGCAGAGCCTCGCGCACCCTGGCCGGGTCCGCGCCCGCCTTGGCGGCGAAGACCAGCGCCTCGCTCACTGCCTCGATATTGAGCGCGACGATGATCTGGTTGGCCACCTTGGCAACTTGGCCATCACCGACCCCGCCAACGTGCGTGATGTTCTTGCCCATTGCCTCAAGCAGCGGCAGCGCGCGGGCAAAGGCATCCTCGGTGCCGCCGCACATGATCGTGAGGGCGGCGTTTTTCGCCCCCACTTCCCCCCCCGAAACCGGCGCGTCGACATAGTCTGCGCCGAGCTCGGCAAGACGCGCGGCAAACACGCGAGTGGTGATCGGGTCGATCGAGCTCATGTCGATCAACAGCTTCCCCGCCGAAAGCCCCTCGGCAACGCCGTCCGCGCCGAACAGCACGCGTTCAACGTCGGGGGTATCGGGGACCATGGTGATGATCACCTCCGAAGCCTCGGCCACTTCGCGTGCCGTGGCGCAGACCGCGGCACCATCGACCAGCTCGGCCGGCAGGTCCGAACGGTGCTTGACCAGCGCAAGGTGGTGTCCGGCGGCCTTGAGGTGGCCCGCCATCGGGCGGCCCATGATGCCAAGGCCGATAAAGCCGATATTCATGCGTTCAACTCCTGGATGGTTCAGCCGCGAGCTCGCGGCAGGACGAGGATCGCCCGGAAATCGTTGACGTTGGTCAGGGTCGGCCCAGTTCGGACAAGGTCCCCCAGCGCGTCGAAGAAGCCGCCGCTGTCATGCCCTTTGAGCGACGCCCGCGCATCGAGCCCCTTCGCCGCCGCGCGAACAAGTGTATCGGGCGTGCAGATCGCACCCGCCGCGCCGAGGTTGTCACCGTCCTCGCCGTCGGTATCACCAGCGAGACCCCAGACCTGCGCTGCGCCGTTCAATTCGCAGGCGAGCGCCAGCAGGAATTCGGTGTTGCGCCCGCCCTGCCCCGCCGGACCTTCACCTACCGTTACCGTGGTTTCGCCTCCCGAGATCAGGACCACTGGCCCCTCTGCCGCAAAAGCGCGGCGCGCCATCTCGCGGCCAAGGTCAGCCGCTTCGCCTTCAAGGTCATCGCCCAGCAGGATCGGTTCAATACCCTGCGCACGGGCAAGCCGGGCCGCCGCATCGAGCGAGCCGGCTGCCGTAGCGATCAGCTCGATCGGCGCCGCATTGGTCAGGGTTACGGGCGGCTCAGGGTTCAGCAGCAGATGCGCGACTGCTTCGGGCAGTTTGGTGCCCAGTCGCTTCACAGTCGCACTGAGGTCAAACGCCGCGCCTGCGTCAGCCGCGGTTGGACCTGAGGCAATGGCCGAAGGCGTATCGCCGGGAATGTCGCTGATAGCGAGCGTCACGACCCGCGCCGGCGCAGCCGCCGCTGCCAGCCTGCCGCCCTTGATCGCCGACAGGCGCCGGCGTGCCGCGTTCATCGCGCGAATATCGAGCCCCGAGGCGAGCAGAAGCCGGTTGGCAGCCTGCTTGTCGGCTAGGGTCAGGCCCCGCGCAGGCAGGCTCATGGCTGCCGAACCGCCGCCTGAAATGAGCGCGAGGACAAGGTCCACCTCGCTCAGCCCCGCGACTGCCTCCATAATCTGGCGCGCGGCCTCGACAGAGTTTTCGTCCGGAACCGGATGCCCGCCTTCTAGCACACGCACGCGCTCACATAGCTTGCTGTAGCCGTAAGGCGCGACGACGCAGCCCGACAGGTTCACGTCGGGCCATGCCGCTTCGACCGCGGCGGCCATGGAGGCGGCAGCCTTGCCCGCGCCCACCACGACGCAGCGTCCGGATGGCTTTGCCGGCAAGCAGGCAGGCAACACCTTCGCCGGGTCAGCCTCTGCAACGGCGGCATCGTACAAGCCGCGCAGAAAGGCGCGCGCCCAGACGTCAAGCTCCACCCGATCAATTGGCAACTCTTGCAAAACTTGGCTTTCGACTATGCCCACGCGGTCCCAATCAAGTTCATCTGCCATCGCCCCCGCGGGGATTGGCAGCAGCGCCTCCGTCCCGTCGCAGATTCTGGATAAAAGTTTTTACCAAAATGCGCAACAGTGATAGCCAGCCCGAGGTAAAGAATCACGTTCGGGAGAATTTCAATGCGCACGAAGACCCTTGTCGCGGCCCTGTCCACGGCCGGTGTACTGGCCAGCGCGGCAGCAGTTGCGACCGCCCCGGCTAGCGCCCATGGCGGCGGCGCAGTGCGCTCGGTCGATGCGGCGCGCCTGCCCTACGCGCGGCAAACCGACGAACGCTTCCAGTCCTACCAGATCGGCTTCTCGCACTTGACCGGCGGCGAGACGTGGAAGTCATTCGACAAGCTTGGCGGCCAGCCAGCTAAAAATGTTGCCGACGCACGCGAAGCACGAGCCGCGACGGATTTGCGAAATCGCCGCTTGCGGAATCTGACATCTGCACTGGCACCGCTGTATATTCGCTATGGCGGCACGACGGCAAATAACGTCTATTTCCAGAACGATGAAAAGCCCCAGCTCGATCAGGCCCCCAAGGGGTTCAAGGTCGTTCTGACCCGCGCGAGATGGAAAGAGGCGCTGGATTTCGCTGCGGCAGTAAACGCGAAGGTCGTGACGTCCTTCACGATCTCGACCGGCGTACGCGATAGCAACCACGGCTGGACACCGGCAATGGCGCAGCCGTGGCTCGCCTATACGCGGTCGCTTGGCCGGTCGATCTACGCAGCCGAGCTGTACAATGAGCCGAATGCCCCTGAATACCCCGAGCTGCCCAAGGGCTATAGCGTTGACCAATTCGGCCGCGATTATGGCACTTTCAGCAGCTTTATGGCGAAGGCTGCGCCTTCGGTGAAACTTGCCGGGCCCGGAAACGCAATTCTGGGTATTCCCGGGGTTGAATCCATCATGAAACCCACGCCCGAAGACTATGCCAGTGCGCAACCCCGCCCGCATTTCGGAATTTTCTCGTATCATTTCTATCCGGTGCTTTCGCAGCGCTGCGCTCCTGCCAATTCGCCTCAAAGCATTATGCCCGACAAGGCATTCGATCCTGAGTTTCTGGCACGTCCCGAAGTACAGCTCCTGAAGATAAGGACCCTGCGCGACAAGTTTGCGCCTTACGCGCCGATCTGGCTGACCGAAACTGGCGGAGCAGCGTGCGGCGGGCTGCAATGGCAACCGACCTTCCTCGACATGTTCCGCTACCTCGACACGCAGGCGAGGCTGGCCAAGAATGGACTCGATGCCATTTTCACTCATGCGCTGATCAGCGGCAATAACGGCGTGATCGATGAAAAAACCTTCGATCCCAACGCCAGCTACTGGTCGGCCGTCCTGTGGCGCAAGCTGATGAGCCGCCGCGTGCTTGACGCCGGCACCAACGACGCGGGCTTGCACCTCTATGCCCACTGTCTCCAGGGCAAGCGCGGCGGCGTTGCCCTGCTGGCGCTCAACATGAAGGACCGCACCGATGCGGTCGCGGTCAAGGGCAAGGCGGGCCTCTATGCGCTCACCGGAACCGAACTGCAGGGCAAGACCGTGCTGCTTAACGGCAAGGCGCTGTCCATCGGCAAGAACGACCGCCTCCCCGCAATGAAGCCGCGCGCGGCTTCGGGCCAGGTCGAACTGGCGCCCTACAGCGTCAATTTCATCGCACTGCCGCAGGCCAACAACCCGGCTTGCCGCTGACCCCCAGAAAAGGATGCGCACATGACGATCAGCCGGCGTGGGGCTCTGACCTATGCAGCAGGTGCAGGTGTGGCGCTCGCCGCCGTTCCGGCCCATGCGGCGCGCGGCAATGCCGCTCTCGAAGCCGCGCTCACCACTCTGCACACCGCAATGTTTGCGGGTGATGGTGCAGTGCTCGACGGAGTGCTGCACCCCGACCTGATCTACATGCATTCGAGCGGTTTCTACCAGACCAAAGCGGACGTGATGCGGGACCTGTCCGGC
This sequence comes from Novosphingobium aquae, assembly GCF_037572715.1. Taxonomy (NCBI): domain Bacteria; kingdom Pseudomonadati; phylum Pseudomonadota; class Alphaproteobacteria; order Sphingomonadales; family Sphingomonadaceae; genus Novosphingobium; species Novosphingobium aquae. Next base: position 28,290 of record NZ_JBBHJY010000002.1, read on the forward strand.
AAGCAATTTTTCGCCGCCTTCAATCCGTCGGGCATCCGCGTGCAGCGAACCGGCGATACAGCCCTCGCGACCATGACGGTCGATCAGGTGAAGAACATTGCCGGTGGCAAGTCGCGGGCAAGCCAGATCAAAGTGATCTACACGTTGATCCTGCGACCCGGCAAATGGCAGTTATTGGGGCGCTGCAGTGCCCTCATGCCCAGCCGGGCCAATGCTGCTGATGCGCCCGTCGCCAAGCCCTGAAAAGACAGCGCGAAGGGCTAAATGCTCTAGGACTATTCGAAACGGACCGCGGAAAGACGCTCGCTGCTCAAGGCGGACGGAGGGTTCGCGGCTGCGGAGGGACTGAGGCCGCTCGGTTTGCCGCAAGCTCTTGCCGCAAGCGCACCGCACGCGGAATTCGGCCGCGCTGATTGATCTCTCTTTTACGAAATTCGCCGCAGGAAGCGCACAAACGCCTGGCCTTCCCGGCCTTGGGGGAAATTGCTTTTCTAAATGAGGACTTTATGGCGGAGAGGGGTCCGTCTAATAAATCTCTTAACATGTTTGATTTATTTGATAGTTTTTCAACTTATGGCCACCGTTCCCACTTTTTTTACCACGTCAGCATGTTGTCACCGCCTCCAGCCGCGCCGCGCCGTGCGTCTAAATCGCCTCTATTTTAGAAATCGGCGCACCCACTTAGACTGCCCGCTAGGTCCAGCGTCGAACGTCTGCTTATTCGGATTGCTCGCCAAAAGCCGACTTTCCAGATACGACCCCATTGCGGACCCGCATCCTGTCTAGCTTTAGCTGACGCTGCGGAGGTTGCGGACACATCTAACGGATGAATGTTACACCGCGTATTCAGGAATTGTGTTTCTTATCACGGGAGTCCGTGTTTGGAGAGCCACCTTGTGACCGGAACTCTCGTCATCTAGCTTCCCCCGATGTCGAAAACCAAGGCACCGCCCTCAAGCCGATTCTTCGCGCACACCGTAATCGACGACTTCCTTGACAATACTCTGGTCAAAGCGCTGCTCGACCATTGCGCAGCCAACCAGGAGCGTTTCGCTCCCACAACGGTGCGGCTGGAGGATGGCACACGGGTCGAACCTGGCTCGCGCAAATCATTAGGGCTCGACGACTTCGGTTCGTGCCTAGAGCCGCTGGAAGCCAAGTTGCGCGGTGCTCAACCGATGCTGCGGGAAAGTCTCGGCATGGGCGCCTACGAGTTCCAGGATATCGAGTTACAGATTGCGGCGCACAACGACGGCGCCTTCTTTCGCCGCCATAATGACAGCTACAAGGGCTGGAACATGAATCGTGTGATCAGCGCGGTGTATTACTTTCACCGCCTGCCCTGCGCTTTCAGCGGCGGCGCCTTGCGGATCTATCCTCTGACTGGCGAGGGCCACGTCGACGTTGCCCCGGGGCACAACAGGCTGGTGGTGTTCCCGTCGTTCGTGCAGCACGAAGTGATGCCGGTGGCGTGCGCATCGGGTGAGTTCATGGACTCGCGGTTCGCGGTCAATTGCTGGTTCCGTAGGGCGCCTAAACCGGTTTCGTAAGCGCCGTGCCTACGTTTACGGGGCACATACGCCTGACGGATTGCAGTTGACTGTACTTGGGCAGGCCGTCTGTGTGATGCAACCGCCTGGATTGACGCAAGCGCAACTGGCAGCCTGCGCCGCGGTCGGCACCGAGATCATTGCCACGATCGGCACCGCGACCGCACCTATCCCCAGCGCCTTCACCAGCGTCCGGCGGTCACGATTGGCGGGGGCCATGACCCGCTGTTGCAACAGATCGCAGCGCGACAGCATGTCCAGTGCCTGCCACACAGCAGCTTCGGTCACCAGATCGCCAGGCATGTCCTGATGCAGCTTGTCCATCAGCCCTGCCACGTCTCGGGTGCCATCGCACGCCCGCCAAACGGTGCCTGCAAACAAGTTCAGCGTGATCGCCTCGTCGCTGGCCAGATCATAGACGAGCACTTCATCATCCATGTCGCGCACCACCAGTTCCTCGGCACGCGCCAACGGTTTTATGTCAAAGGCCATCATATGAACTCCCCAAGTTTCGGCGAAGGTGCCGTGAAGCTCTAGCAATGGCAAGTGGCTGGGCGCAGTCCCGGTGTTGAAATTCGCTGCAAGATGTCACAAGCCGTGCTCGTGTCGGCTAAAGTCTGCCAGTTCGTTGATCTTGCCAGCTTGAACTGGGCGGGAGATATCTATTTCACCGGCTACGGTGCGCGTATTCTTGTGCGATTTACCGACCCCGAGCTGGGCGCAGAGTTGGCGCTGCGTCCGGCGATCGGAACCCGGCTGGCTGCGCGGGGCCTAGCGGACCGGGTGCTGTCGGTCTTTCACAGCGGTGACCGATACTGGATCTTCGGCGATGACGAGATGAAATGTCAGCCGATCCTGCGCAGCGACCTGCTCAATGCCTTCGACACGCACCTGCGCGCCGCGTTTGCCGAATTTTCTCGCCGCAAGCTGTTCGTGCATGGCGGCGTGGTTGGCTGGCAAGGCCGCGCCATCGTGTTTCCGGGCCGCTCGCGAGCAGGAAAGAGCACTTTGGTCGCCGAGCTGGTCAAGGCCGGTGCCAGCTACCTGTCAGACGAATATGCCGTGCTCGACGCCCGGTGCCGGGTGCATCCGTTCGCCCAACCACTGGCGCTGCGAGACCCGGCAAGCGCATGCCAGCGGCGCGTGCAGTTGGAAGACCTTCGCGGCGTTGCGGCTCGCGAACCTCTGCCGATTGGTCTGGTGGTGATGACCGAATATCGCACGGACGCGGTGTGGCAACCGGTCATCTTGACCTCGGGCGAGGCCGCGCTGGCGATCCTGGCCAATACTATCGCCGCCCGGCGCTGGCCTCAACTGGCATTGTCGGTGATCGGGACCTTGGTCGAGCGGGCGCCGGTGCTGCGCTCCCCCCGCGGCGAAGCGCGCGCGCTGGCGAGCACCATTCTCGACCTTACCTGGATCGCGCCGCGCCGTGGATGATACGCCGGGCTGCAACCCTTTACTGGTGGCGCGCATCCTAACCGGCGCTTGGCGCGCCACGCCACCACCCTGCGACTTGACGCCAGAAGATATCACGCGGGTTACGCCTGCCCTTTCCAGTTCCGGCGGGACGGCGCTTGGCTGGTGGCGGGTTAAGGACACACCGCTGGCCGCGCATGCCCAGATTCTGCGCGGCTCGGCGCAGTTGCTGGCGCTGGACGAAGTCGCCCGCGACGCTGCGCTGTCCGACCTGTGCGCGCTGCTCAATTCCGCGGGTGTCACTCCGCTGCTCTTCAAGGGTTGGGCTGCCGCCCGCAGCTATCCGCAAGGCTGGTTGCGCCCCTACGGCGATTTCGACCTATTAGTGGGCGAAGGGGAGTTCGCCGCCGCGCGTGCCGCACTGGTCGCCGCTGCGACGCGCTATCGCGGCAACGATTTTGGTCTACCAATGGGTCCGCACGGGCATTGCGGGGTGGACCTACACGCACGGCTGGAGCGGTGCTATGCCACGAAAAACGCGGCGCTGTTTGCGCGCGCTCGCGCAATGGCCGTGTGCGGCGGGCACCTGATGATACCATCGCCCGAAGACCATCTGCGGCTTTGCGCGATTCACCTGTTCCGCCACGGCGGGTGGCGACCGCTGTGGTTGTGCGATATCGCAGCCATGACCGAGAACGCTGGCGCAGACTTCGATTGGGAGCTTTGCCTTGGCAGGCAACGCGCCACCGCACAGTGGACCGCGGCCGCCGTCATGCTGGCGCACCGGCTGCTAGGCGCGCGGATCGATCATCTTCCGGCGGTTGTGCGCGGTCAGCAGGTGCCTGGATGGATTGAGGCAACGGTCTTGCGATACTGGCGCAATCCCCATGGCGAATATGTTCTGCCGCCGCGTTCGGGCAGCGTCCTTGCACCAGTCGCCACGATCAGGCGGCATTGGCCTGATCCGGTGGCGGCTACCATTCGCAGCGGTGGCGCGCCCTCACACGGCCCACGCCTGCTCTGGCAGGTAGCGCGCTGCGCCTTCACGCTCGCCAGTGGCGTGCGGCAGCGGTTCAGGCCGATTTGACGCTGTCCAGGTCCGCAACAGCGGCGGTCCTTTTGACAAGGGCGCGAATGGCGGCGGTCCCTTGCGCTGCGCGGCTGCCGATCGTGCCATCGGGCAAGACCAGCACGGCGCACGGTGTGCCCCAGCAATCGTAGGCGGAAGCCACCGCGCCGTTTGTTTGCAACAGCGCGTATTTCTTCACATCTGCCACACCCTCGCCAATGCGCACGATGGCGACCTGGTCGGCATAAAGGCGCTGCCAGCGTTCCACTTCGCTGCTCATCGCGGCGCATGGCGGACAGTCGGCCTTCGTAAACAGCAGGATCACTGGACGACGCGGGGCCAGAAGTTGGTCCAGCGTAACGAAGTCGCCCTGCGTATCGCCGAGGCCGAAACGTGGGGCGACTGTGCCTTCGGCCAAGCCGTGGATGGCCTTTGGCAGCGCTGACAAGCTAGTGACGGAAGGACTATCGAAATGCAACCGCGCCAGGCGGTTCAGGATCGCAAGCTGTGCGGCGACGATCAGCACCAACAGCACCAAGGCGATGACGGCTGCCGCGCCCGCAAGCGCAACCCCCGGCGTTACGCCGAACACCAGATCGAGCCGCCACGTGGCAGCGGCTTCGGCCCCGGCGGCCACCATCAGCAGCGACAGACCCATCAGCAACAGATTGCGAAACAGTGTCGCAGGCCCGATTGGCGACGCGCCAAGCTGACCGAAACAGTTACACGAGGGGCGGCGGCCTTGCGCCAGGCTTACTATGATGACCACGGCGAACCCGGCCAACATCAGGGCCGCTGCCAACGCCCCGGCAAAGGCGGTCGGCGAAATAATGAGTGCGGCGGCGATCGCCAACTCGACAAGCGGTAGCGTTACCGCCCCGATGGTCAGCGCGTGGTCCCTGATCCCGAACGCCGCGAGCATTTCTCGAGTCTGGTCGCGATTGGCCAGCTTGGCCAGGCCGGCCACGGCAAAAAGCACAAAAAGCGTCAGCCGGGCTACGAATGCTGCGATCAAAAGGGTCATGTTTCGCGCCCATTTCTGCCTCAACAGGGCGTGTGGTGGCCTATCACGACGAAGATGTCGATCAAACAACTGCGCGGGCGTAAACGGGCACTGCTCGACTAGACGCAATTGGCTCCACATGACCAAGTTTGCTCCACGCTAATGTGGGATCAGGTCATGACAGTTTGGCACTCGACGAGGGCGGCCGAAACGCGCGATTTGCCCTGTTCTTCCTGGTAGACGATGCTGCCTCGTGCCGCTGCAAATGCCTGTATAAGATTGAGTGCGGATCGAAGAACAGAAGTAGCCTCTCCTTTCGGGCATACTTGCACAATGTCCGCTTCCCACTCCCAAATCGGTCGCTCGGCTAGCTGTGTCTGGAGCCTGGAAGCAGACTGTCAGCAAACGGCCACCGCCAGCCGATCCATTCACAGACCAGCCGATGTCCGCCTTCATGACCGTCACGCCTGAAAGCTACCCGTCCACAACCGGCCAGTTGCCGTCGCTGGCGAGTGTCTGAACGTAGGTGAGCTTTTGGCGGGCTAATCCGAAGCAAGGAATGACGGCTATGTCGAAGGATTTCGGGCGCTTGAGCGTACGAAATCCTAACATGCAGGAACCCGCGGGTCGCACGCGATGTGCTATGGTGATTTGTGCTTCGGGCTGGTCCTGCTGGCGGCGTGCAGTGCCGGTTGAGCGGTGCGGAACCGGCGCGGCGAGCGCCCTTCGAACAGAGATTTGGGACCAGGTGCGGTGACTTCGTCGATGCCAGGATGTCTGGGCGAGCCTTCATAGATGCGGCGCACATGCGGCTTCGTTGGCCGGATCGGGCGTGATGCGGCTAGCGGGGAAGATGGGCCATGCCGGGTCATGGCGCGAGTTCCCGGATCGGCGTTGCGGGCGTTGGCGGTGCCCGTGGCTGGCACCAGCGAGCAAAAGTCTCGATCACGATCATGGGACCGCCGCAGCACGGGCATAGCGGAAGGACTTCAGCAGCCTGGTCCGGCCCAGCATCGTCCGCAACAGGAACGGCGAGCAGGCGACGAGCCTGTGCCAGGTTGTCCTTGCGGTTGGTGCCGGCGAGCAGGCCGTAATGCCGGATGCGGTGGAACCCGTGGGGGAGGACGTGGAGCAGGAAGCGGCGAATGAACTCGTCGGTAACGAGCGTCATGACTTGCTGCCGCTCGGGATCGTCACGGCGGTAGTCCTTGTAGCGGAACGTGACGCCGGTCTCGTTGAAGGCGATGAGGCGCCGGTTCGAGATGGCGACGCGGTGGGTATAGCGCGACAGGTAGGCGAGAACGGCCTGCGGCCCGGCAAATGGCGGCTTGGCATAGACTACCCAGCGGTCCTTCCGGGCCGGGGCGAGGTGCTGGAGGAAGGCGGGGCGGTCGGCAAGCGGTGCGAGCGATCCGAAGAAGGCGAGCCGCCCTGCGTCGTGCATCTGGAGCAGCCGGGTCAGAAACAGGCGGCGGAACAGCTTGCCCAGCACCCGCACTGGTAGGAGGAAAGCAGGACGCGAGGAGATCCAGCGCGTCCCGCCCGGAGCGATGCCGCCGCCCGGAACGATCATATGGACGTGCGGATGATGGGTCAGCGCCGAGCCCCAGGTATGGAGCACGGCGGTAATGCCGATGCGAGCGCCGAGGTGCTTCGGGTCGGCGGCAATGGTCAGCATGGTCTCCGCGGCCACCCGGAACAGCAGGTCGTAGAGCATGGCCTTGTTGTGGAAAGCGATGGCGGCGACCTCGGCCGGCAGGGTGAACACGACATGGAAGTAGCCGACCGGCAGCAGGTCGGCCTCGCGTTCAGCCAGCCAGGTGCGCGCCGCCGCGCCTTGGCACTTCGGGCAGTGGCGGTTGCGGCAGGAGTTGTATGCCACCCGCCAGTGTCCGCAGTCGGCGCAAGCCTCGACGTGGCCGCCGAGCGCCGGGGTGCGGCAATGCTCGATCGCCGTCATGACCTTGAGCTGGGCTAGGCTCAGATGCCCGGCATGGGCAGCGCGGTAGGTCGGGCCGGCACTGCGGAAGATATCGGCGACCTCGAGGTCGGGACGCACTGGCTCAGCCGGGCGGCGATGCCGTTCGGTCCTGGCCTTCCATCAGCGCGATGATCCGGTCGAGCGGGCTCGCCACCGCCTGGATCGTCTTGGTCGAGACCTTGGTGTAGATCGCGGTCGTATCGATCTTGGCGTGGCCCAGCAGGACCTGGATCACGCGGATATCGACATCCTGCTCGAGCAAGTGCGTGGCGAAACTGTGGCGCAGCGTATGCGGGCTGATGCGCCGCCTTATCCCGGCAACTTCGGCGGCTTCCTGGACCGCACGGTGCAGTTGCCGGGCCGAGATCGGATCGGTGTAGCTTCGCCCCGGGAACAGCCAGCCATGCGGAAACATCACGCCGCGCCGCTTGCCCTCGCGCCACCAGATCCGCAGCAGATCGAGGAGCTGCGGCGATAGCATCGCGTTACGATCCCGCCCGCCCTTGCCCTGTTCGACCCGGATCAGCATGCGCTGGCTGTCGATGTCGTCGACCTTGAGGTGCGCGACCTCCGAGACGCGCAGGCCCGCGCCATAAGCGACGCCCAGCGCGGCCTTGTACTTGATCCCCGGTGCCGCTTCGAGCAGCCGGGCGGCCTCCTCGACGCTCAACACCTCGCGCACCGTATGGGGGCGGCGCGTGGCAACGAGACCTCGGGCAAGATCCCGCCGCCGCAACGTCACCGTGTAAAAGAAGCGCAGTGCCGAGACCGTGCTGTTGATGGTCCCCGCGTTGGCGCCGCACTCGTGCTGGTGGATCTGGAAGGCGCGCAGGTCCTCGGACGTGGCGGTATCGGGCGGACGCTTGAGGAAGGCGGCAAAGCGCTGAACGTTCCGCACATACTGGTGCTGGGTTCGGGGCGAAAGACCACGCATCATCATGTCGTGCTGCATCCGCTGGCGCAGCGGACTGATCGGGGTCGATGGAGTAGTAGCCATGGCAAGTTCCTCTCGTTGAAGGGAACTCCATGGTCAGAAGGCGACTCCGCCCTGCTCAAAACCTTTGATTACCGCGCTACATCACGCCACGCGACCCTCCCGCGGAGCGGGTTCGTGCATGTCAGCGTGAGCTGTCGCAAGAATGCACTTCGAAAGTCCTGGACGGGCTATCTTTAAATGAAGGTCTTCGATAGGACGCTGACATGCTCGTTATCGGTATGAACAGGGTCAAGGCGCTGATCGAGCGCCTTTCACCAGATGCGATTTGCAGTCCTTGTATAACGGATTGCCTCGGCCTCGAGCAGAGCGAGAATTCGGAGCACTTTGCAAACGAACTAGTCGGCCTCCATGGCTTCGAGCGCCGAGTAGGCCCATGCGCGATTTGTGGCGTGAGCAAAAAGGCGATCCGTTTCCGTAGCCATTGAGCGCAATTGATCGGCGGAAACTCAGACCAAATTTCGATTCCGTAATGCGCAAATGGCCTCCAGAGAACAGCGCAAAATCGGGCCGATTTGCGGCTCCGCAAAGCGCTTTCTCATTACGGAATTATGCGCCGAACGCGCGGAATCGCGCCGCTTTCGCGGCGTGTTCACAAATTTTCTCTGTTATCATAGACTTCGTGGCGGAGGATGAAGTCAGCTGCGAACTGCTCTCTCGTTCGAATTCCCTGCCAGCAGGGAAATCTGCAGGGAATTTTCAAAAAACCGTCTCGAGGATTGAGTGGATCTTCGTTGTGCGCGTCTGATTTCCACCACTCACGGTCCAATTACCCTCAGACCAGCAGGGAATTTGCTCGCCAAGATGCAGGGATTTGGAAACTGCGCACGCGCGTCGCCAAGCACCACATGAACGACCGATTCCTGATGCCATCGACATTCCAAACCACCTAATCAAAAAAGGCTTGCAAAGCATTTCGAGTGCAGGCTTGTTGGAGATGTCCTGAGGACACCTTGTAGCTAGAGCTCAGCAGAGCATTGGGACACAGCGGCCCCGCACGGATGATGCGTAGGCGCAAACGTCAGCAAGCACGGCGCCCGATAGGGACTACGTCGCCCATTCCCTTTTTGTCGCCAGCTCATGCATTGGCGCGTGTTGGTCCTGCTCATGCAATCGCTTTTGCGATCAATGCAGATCGATCCGCGCAAGCGCAACTTGGCGACTTCAAGACTGAGGCTTTCGTCATGTCATTCAAGATCAATAAGCTGAAGAAGCCGTTGCTGGAAAAAACTGCCGCCCAGCGCAAGGAACTGCGTGATCGCGTTTCACAAGCCGCAATCGCAGCATCAATCCCGAACGATCTGCTTCCGAAGATTAATCTCGAGAAACGGCAGATATCTTCTTTGAAGTCCAGGACAGCAAGAAAAGCGTCAAATCTGCAATTGGAACGGGTGATGCGCAGCCTACGCCAGCACCGTCAGTCCGCACCCATCATCATAAGCACGGCCGGCCGCATCGTCGATGGTCATATCGTCGTTAAAGCCCTGCAAAAGCTGGGCGAGAAGGAGGTCTGGTGCGTGGTTATCGATCACCTGGATGAGGCACAGCAGGATCTCTTGCACATTTCCCTTAACCGCCTGGCCGAAACTGGCGAGTGGGATCTTGATGCCCTTGGCGAGATGCTGATCGAGCTCGATGAACTCGAGTTCGACCTCCAGGTTACTGGCTTCACTGAACCGGAACTCGATATCCTGATGACGCCAGAATTGTCGGCGGATGGGAAACAGGACCCAGAGGAAGTTGATCCGCCCGAGGTCTCTGTGAGCGAAGTCGGTGACATATGGCAGCTAGGAGGGCATTTCCTGCTCTGCGGTGATGCCCTCCAAGTCGAGAGCTATAATAGATTGATGGGAAGTGATCTGGCCCAGGCAATCTTTACTGACTGCCCCTGGAACATCCCGATTGCTGGCTTTGTAAGTGGTCTTGGAAAGGTCAAGCACGACGACTTTGTCATGGCGGCCGGCGAGATGTCCGATCAGGAGTTCGCTAATTTCTGCGAAGTCTTTACGGCGCACTGCGCAAGCGTTCTGGCAGATGGCGGAGTGTTTTATTCGTGCATTGATTGGCGCAGTGTCGACAAGGTCATGGCGTCCGGTCGCAAGGCTGGATTGAAACACATCATGACCGCGGTCTGGAACAAGGGGTCCGGCGGAATGGGCGGACTCTACCGCTCCGCTCATGAATTCATTCCCGTCTTCTGCAAGGGCAACACACCATCGGTGAACAACGTTGCTCTTGGCAAGCATGGCCGCGATAGATCGTCGGTCTGGTCCTACCCGGGAGCCAACAAGCGAGGTTCATCCTCGGCCGACGCACTTCAATATCATCCCACGGGCAAGCCCATCGAACTGGTCGCAGACGCACTACTCGACGTGACGAAAAAGGGAGACCTTGTCCTCGATCCCTTCCTTGGATCGGGTACTACCATGCTTGCTTCTGAGCGCTCGGGACGGCGGTGCAGAGCGATTGAGCTCGATCCAAGGTACGTGGACGTCAGTCTAAAGCGCTGGGAGCTCATGACCGGTCAAACTGCGATCCATGTCGAGAGTGGCCTCAATTACGAGCAACTGGGCGAGCAGCGGCTTGGCGCTGGATCCGGGCTGATAACCGACCAACCCAAGTTTGACGGAGAGTAACATGACCAAAGGGAAAGGGGGAAATCCGTCGCAGGTTGGCTATGGCAAGCCGCCGAAAGCCAGCCAGTGGAAACCCGGCGAAAGCGGAAATCCGTCAGGCAAGTCGAAAAAGCCCAAGCCGAAGTCGATTGCGAAAGCATTTTCGGACGAGTTGGCCTCCCCCGTCAAAATCACCCAGAATGGCAAGACCGTAACGATGCAGATGGTCGAGGTTATTGCGAAGAAGGTCGCACATAAGATGGTGGACGCCGATATCGACAAGCTAGCACCCCTGCTGAGGGTCCTAAAGTCGATAGGAGTCTTTTCGTTCGCAGAGCCGCCTGAGGACGACCCCGACGATCGGGGGCTTTTCACCGAAGAGCATCGCAGACTGCTGGAGATCGCCCGAAGGGATGCGGGGATGGAATGAACAGTGCGGTTGTCTTTCCAGTAGCTCAGCTCAAGCCTTTGTTCGGCAGCGAAGTGGTTTTGCAGTTTCAGGTGTGCGAAAAGGAGTAGCTTACTCCGATTTCCAGAGCGACGTGGGCAGCTTGCCTTGGCAGGCTGCCCCGTTTGGCGGCCCAGGCCTCGTGGAGCTGCCCGTCGCCCCGGTCGCCGAGGCCGTTATACCAGTAGGTGAGGTAAGCTTCACCGCGTTCAAAGGCGTAGAACTGTCCGCTGCCTGCCGCAGCATCGAGGGCATAGTCCCAGTTGTTCTCGCGCATGGAGACACCATGGACGGGATGTGGAATTTGGCTCAGCGCCATGAGGGTGCCGATACTCTTCGCATCTAGCGGGCGGTAGCAGGCAGCCCGCAGCCTGCCGTCATCGCGGCGCGCCAAGGCAGCGAGCAGTTCGTCATTGCGTTGGATCGCGATTACGGGACCATTGAGAGCGACTGGACCGATCTCGAGCCACCACTCTTCGCTGGCTGCACTGATGACATCCCGGCCATCGTCCGGCGCCACGAGTTCAGCAAGACGCGCCATGGCCAGCTCCAGCGATTGCCAGTCAGGGCAGTCGCGCGCGCTCTTTTGCTGGAGGCCGAACAGCATTTCCGGGAGCGGCAAGTCACTGCCGGCGCCGATGACATCAAACAAGGCCTGCTTTGGCACCGGGTAGGCCATCGCCGGCAGGCCGTAGCGCTCCAGCGCTTCGCGCTTAAGCATCAGTTCGACGAAATCGCCCTCAGGCATTGTCATCGCCCCGCTGCTGCAGGGCCGTTACCGCAGTCTCGATTGCCTCGGCCCAGCTATCGGCATTTTCGGGCAAGAGCTGGCTGAGCCGAGGTGCTGACTTCCCGTTGGTGCTGACATAGCTGTGACTGTTGCTCGTGAAGGCCATCTGGCCCCCGATCATGGCGGCGAGCGTGCTGTTGTATTTGCGCGCGATTTCCTGCGGGGCGGTCCAGGACAGGGCATCGGTCCACAGCTTGCCGCCCTTGGTGACATAGCCGAAGTTCATCGGCTTTGCCGCGCCAGGCAGATCAATCTTGAGGTTCATCGACGCCTTGAGGTCACCGTAGACGCCAAGCGGTTCAAGGCGCGCGAGAAACGCGCGAAGCTGGTCTGGCAGGTGCGGATCTCGCTGTGCCAGCTCCTCGAAAAACAGCTCGTCGCTGATCGTGCTGGCCCGGGCCTTGGCTGCGGGAGCAACTGGCTTCACGTGCGCCACTCCGTTTTCGATCCCGACAATGCCGCGCATGATCATCGCCGTCCGTGCGAGCGTTCCCGGCACCGCGATGATGTCGCCTGTCTGCGGATTACGCCAGGGCGTGAGTTCGACCAGCGCGAAGGTAAAGTGCGCCCCGGCATGGCTTTGCAGCAGGCTTGCGAGCGCTTCTGTCTCGGACCGGATGCCATCACCCAGCGCAATCACCAGCATGCGGCCTCGGACCAGGTTGCCGCTCACCGCATCGATGAACTCGGCCTCGTTCAGCGCATCAGGAAGATCAGCCACCAGCGCGTGAATGCTGGAAGCTGCTAGCCCCTGCCCTTTGCGGCAGGATTGCTCGAAGGCTTCGTAACCCATGCTCATCAGCGCTGAGACATAGTCGAGTGCCTGTGCCACGACCTCGCGGCGGGCTTGTGGATTCCGCCATAGTTTTGCCTCAACCAGCACGAGGTCCCCGGAAGGCGTGACATAGAGGTTGTCGATATAGCCGTGCGCGCACGGCACTTCGCGCGCGACGGCAACGATGCGGCCGAACCCCGGCTCGATGTCTGATATGGGCAAGAGCTCCGGATGGTTGAATGCGAGTGCTTGCAGCCAGTCTTCGTTATAGTGGCCTTCTGCCAGCCCGATACGCTCCAGCCGCACCTGAGCACCGTCCGGTGTGATCAACAACGGTGTGCCAGAAGCCTTCGCGTTCGAAGGTACCGTCATTGAGAATTGTCCAGGGTCCAGTTTATCCTCCTGCGTCAATCGCCAGTCACATCGACTATGAGTGACACACAAGGTCCGGTGCGTCGCTGAAGTCAACTTGAATGTCACTCATCGTCTGTAGATCAATCAGCGACAGCAGTGTTGTTGTCCCGGCGTGGATATCCGCGCTCGCCTTGGTAAAAACGTACGCAAGCTTCGTGAAGCCAAAGGCTGGAGCCAGGAGGACTATGCCGACCGTGCCGGCATCCACCGCACCTATGTCAGCGACATCGAACGCGGTCGCAGAAATCCAACGATTACGGTGGTAGCGAAGCTTGCTAAGCCGTTCGAGGTCCAGCCGGGCCAGTTGCTGGATTAGGCAGCTGGCGAAAGCGCTCTGAGCCCAATCTGAAACTTGCAGTCGCAGGATCCTGCATCAGCGTCGGTTCGCGTGACTTTCAAGCCGAACCAGCCGGTACTGGGATGACGGTCGTTCCACCACGCGCTGATGACCGTGAAAATGGTTTTGCTCGCGCCTTTCGCGTGTGGTTGTGCGAACGAAACTAATGAGCCTTCATTGAGCATGACGCGTCGGAGGGCAAACTTCACTCAAGGCGCAATCCGAGGCAAACTGCTCATAGATGAAAAACATGATTGCTTGCAATTGGAGCCCGATTTGTTCGAACTCCATTTGCCGAGTGATCAACATCTTCGAGCCCAAACGACATCCCAACAATCAGTCGAAACTCGTCTGAAATTTCGAGAACCTGGCGCACAGTCGCTGCATAGTGGCTGAGCGCGCCCTGGGCACAACTTGCCAGGCCATTCTCGGTCATCAATAGCATCAATGACTGAACATAGATCCCGACGTCCAGCGCTTCCCTCCATCCCGCATCTGACGGAAGAAAGATGAATGCGGCATGCGGCGCGTCGAAGAACTGGAAGTTTCGTAGCATGCTGGAACTGCGTGCTTCAAGGTCGCCGCGTTCGACTCCTGTAGCACTGAATAATGCCCTTGCTGCCTCAACCTGACGTTCGCGATATATGCCGCGATAAGGCGGAGTTAGCTCGATATCGGGGGTCGGCGGTTCATTACGGCTGGCCACTTCGGTTAGCGCCTGCCTCATTCGGGCGAGTGCCTCACCAGAGACGACATGGGTCGTCCATGGCTGAACGTTGCAGTTCGACGGAGCAAGCTGGGCAAGCCCGAAGATGCGCGCGATCAGAGGCTCGGGGACTTTCTCATCAAGGAAGCCGCGGATTGAGCGGCGGTTCAACAAGGCCTGTTCAACAGTCATTTCAGCAGACCTCCAGACTTTGGTCGTACGAGGAAAAGTCGCTCCACCAGGTCAATGAAACCAGAACGGACATCGGTATGGCAAAGAAACCGTAGAGGCAGAGACTGGCATTTTTGCGTGACGCCTGAAGTTCATTCGCAAAACCGCTCAGAGCTTGGCGGTCAATTCCGGCACCACGTTGAACAGGTCACCCACCAGGCCGATGTCGGCGACCTGGAAGATCGGGGCGTCCTCGTCCTTGTTGATGGCGATGATGGTCTTGGAGTCCTTCATGCCGGCGAGGTGCTGGATCGCGCCCGAGATGCCGATGGCGATGTAGACTTCGGGGGCGACGATCTTGCCGGTCTGGCCGACCTGGTAGTCATTCGGCACATAGCCTGCGTCGACGGCGGCGCGCGATGCGCCGACGGCGGCGCCGAGCTTGTCGGCGAGCGGGAAGATCGTGGCTTCGAAGGTTGGTCCGTCCTTCAGCGCACGGCCGCCCGAGACGATGACCTTGGCGCTGGTCAGTTCAGGGCGCTCGCTCTTGGCGATTTCCGCGCCGACGAAGCTGGACAGGCCGGCATCACCTGCGCCCGAGACGGCTTCAACGCTGCCCGAACCGCCCGAGGTCTCCGCCTTGGCGAAGGCGGTGCCGCGCACGGTGATCACCAGCTTGGCGTCCGAGCTTTCGACCGTGGCGATGGCGTTGCCAGCGTAAGTCGGGCGGGTGAAGGTCTTGGGGCCTTCGACCGAGAGGATGTCCGAGACCTGCATGACATCGAGCAGCGCGGCAACGCGCGGGGCGATGTTCTTGCCGTGCGCCGTGGCAGGGGCAAGGAAGGCATCGTAGCCAGCCATCAGGCCGGCAACCAGCGGCGCGACGTTTTCGGCGAGCTGGTTGGCATAGACGGCGTCATCGGCCAGCAACACCTTGGCAACACCGGCGATCTTCGCGGCCGCATCGGCAGCGGCCGAAGCGCCCGAGCCGGCGACCAGCACGTAGACTTCACCCAGCCTGGCGGCGGCGGTGACAACGGCCAGCGTCGCATCCTTCAGGCTGGCATTGTCATGTTCGGCATAGACGAGAACGCTCATTGTGCGACTCCCATTTCCTTGAGCTTGGCGACCAGCGCATCGACATCGGCAACCTTGATGCCGGCGGAGCGCACCGGCAGTTCGGTGACCTTGAGCGTCTTGAGGCGCGGCGCGGTATCGACGCCGTAGTCAGCCGGAGCCTTGTTGGCGAGCGGCTTGGACTTGGCCTTCATGATGTTCGGCAGCGAGGCATAGCGCGGCTCGTTGAGGCGAAGGTCGGTGGTGACGATCGCCGGCATGGCCAGCTTCACCGTCTCCAGACCGCCATCAACCTCGCGCGTGACCGAGACCGATGCGCCTTCCACTTCGACCTTCGAAGCAAAGGTGCCCTGCGGACGGCCCATCAGGGCGGCAAGCATCTGGCCGGTCTGGTTCGAATCGTCGTCGATCGCCTGCTTGCCGAGGATGACGAGACCGGGGGCCTCTTCATCGGCAATGGCCTTGAGGATCTTGGCAACCGCCAGCGGCTCGACCTCGTCATCGGTCTGCACCAGGATCGCCCGGTCAGCGCCCATGGCCAGCGCCGTACGCAGCGTTTCTTGCGCCTTCGCCGGGCCAACCGAAACCGCGACGATCTCGGTCGCCACGCCCTTTTCCTTCAGGCGAATGGCTTCCTCGACGGCGATTTCGTCGAAGGGGTTCATCGACATCTTGACGTTGGCCAGATCGACGCCCGTACCGTCCGCCTTCACACGCGGCTTCACGTTATAGTCGATCACCCGCTTTACCGGGACGATGATCTTCATGCCTGTGGTCCTTATTCTGAAGTCGGACCATCGCAGGCCGTCTTCCGCGGCGGCGGCAATAATCATACCCAAGCTAGACAACGCCCCCTCTTGGAGAGGGGTCTGACCATCGTTCAAGGTCTGGGCGAGATAGAAATCGCAGGCCAAATTTTCTCTTGCCTTAAGGCAGTATTACCTTCTTGCGCGTGCTGGCACCGGGATCACCCTTCCCAGCGCAGGACCATGGCGACTATCGTTTCGCAAACAACCTCGACCAGCATTTCTCTTTGGTCGGCAAATGGCATGTCATGACCGATGAACACGGTCTGTCCCTCTAGGATAGCTACAATTGCAAGTGCAATTCCACGCCGAGCCTCATCGTCCAACTCTGGACGGGTCCGACCAACGACCGCTGCGAACATGTCAACGGCGCTGTCATAGATTTCCTTGAGCCTAGCCCTGACCTGCTCCTCGCGGCTAGCCATCGCCCAGAGTTCCGTAAAAATTCTAGTCGTCCTACGTGTTGCGATGTCACCCAGATAAATTTCGACGAGACGCCGCAATTCCGCACCGGTCTCGCCATCCGCTTCCAGTTCAAGGTTCTCACAGGCCGAGCGATAGCTGGTTGCAATGGCATCTATGAGAGCCATGACGAGATCGCTTTTCGACTTGAAGTAATATGATAGGTTGCCTTGGGTCATTCCGCATTCTGCTGCAATTCGACGCAGCGTAAGCGCTCCAAATCCCTCATCCACTAGCAATTTCTGCGACTTGCGCAGGATCTGAACTACGCCCTGATTGCCGCGGGAGTATCCTTGGCGAGGCTGTGCAGTCAGGTCTGGGACGACCATTTCAGTGCCGCCACGCTGATTCATCATGCTTCGGTTATCTCCTGCTGGATGCGTCTCGCCACCCTGTACCTAGTAGAAACGGAAATCAATATTGGTCTATTGACCTAAGTTGGTCGTTCGATCTATTTTTGCGAAATGGAGATTCGCTCGATGCAGGTCAAACCGCTAATTCGATTCGTCGCCGCAGCGACTATGCTCGCTGGACCGGACGTAGGCGCGCTGTCGGCAACGCCTCCCCCGCTGGCGGTGGAACCAATCCCCGCGGTCCGTCAGCTTCCGTCCGAATTCCCTCGCGACTGGGTGATGGTCCACGATGTCAACGCCGGTGGCGTGAATGATGGGAAGATTGTCTTCGTGGACCTGCAAGTGCCTGAAGTTCGGGCGCAGGTTGGCGCGGCGTTTCTGGCCAATTTTCGATATGCCCCTGCCCGCAGGGAACTCTATGTTGCGGAGACATTCTATTCGCGCGGCCATAGAGGCACCCGCACCGACGTCATCTCGATTTACGATACCACGAATCTGACCCAGACCGGCGAGATTGCCCTCCCACCTGGCAAGCGCGGCATCTTTGTCCCCGACGAGGGGGCCTTCAAATTATTTAATGACGACAAATGGGGGCTGGTTTTCAACTTCACCCCGGCAGCAAGCGTCAGCGTGGTCGATCTGATCAATCGCAAGGTGCTGTCCGAAATTGAAACTCCCGGTTGCGCCATGATCTACCCTATGGCTGGCCGAGGCTTCTCCACACTTTGCGGTGACGGCAGCATGCTGAGCATCTTGCTCGATGAACAAGGCAAGCTCGTCAGCAGCCAATCGAGTGCCACTTTCAACAACATCGATGATGACCCGATGTTCATGCGTCCTGCCATGACAGGACGGACTGCCTGGTTCGTTACGTTCCGGGGCATGATTCAGCCAGTCGACCTGTCAGGACAGGTTGCAAGGCCCGGTCTCGCTTTCGCCATTCCTGCGCAAGAGGGTGGTGCCCCCCAATGGCGGCCGGGCGGGGTCCAGATTGTCACTGCCGATGGTGCAGGACGGATCTATGTCCTCATGAATCCGAATGGCCGTGAAGGCAGCCACAAGGATGGCGGGACCGAAGTCTGGCTGATCGACCCCCTGACGCGTTCCCTCATCCGGCGTATTCCGCTCGCCACACGCGCGCTCTCCATCGCAGCCACGCAGGGATCGCGGCCGAGCCTCGCCGTCCTGGGCTTCGACCGCGCCCTTCGGGTCTACGACCCGGAAACAGGGGCAATCTCCAAAACGCTGCAAGCAGTGGGGCTGACCCCCTATGCCTTGGGAACCCTGCCATGACCCTGCCCGACTTCCTGTCAGCCCTGATCTTCTTGCATTTGGCCCTTTCGGTACTGCACAAAACAGTCGATCCCGACCGGGCCCGAACTGCAACCGCGCGGTTGCTGGGACCAGCCGCGCACTGGGCGAGCTTTGCACTTGCTGCTGCTGTCGCAATCGAAGCTGGCAGTGCGCTTGGAATGCTCATTCCGGGCTGGACTGCATTCGGCATGGCGGGTGCCGGGGCCATATGGCTGATCTATTCCGGTGCAGCGGGCGCGGCGTGGCTTTCGGGCGAACGGCGATTTGACTGCGGCTGCGACTTGGGCGGCCGCAGGCTGCCAAGCAATCTGGGCGTTGTTGCCATTCGCGCAGTTGCTTTGGCCATTCTGGCGCTGCTGCTGGCTGCAGAGGCAGCGCCCGTCTGGCGCGATCCGCTCGCGTTGTTCGCCGCTCTCAGCGCAATGGCCCTGTTTTTCGCGTCCTCGCAACTTCTGTTCAATCACCGGCAGCACGGGAGCCCCGCCGCATGATCACATCAGCCCTCGTATCTCAGTTGGCCTTGTGG
Organism: Novosphingobium aquae; assembly: GCF_037572715.1. Classification (NCBI taxonomy): domain Bacteria; kingdom Pseudomonadati; phylum Pseudomonadota; class Alphaproteobacteria; order Sphingomonadales; family Sphingomonadaceae; genus Novosphingobium; species Novosphingobium aquae. Next base: position 47,100 of record NZ_JBBHJY010000002.1, read on the forward strand.
CTGGCGGTATTCATCCTTGCCGTGCTTGTCGCTGCGCTCGCAAGGCAGGTGGGCGTGTTGCACGAACGCATCGCTCCGGCAGGCGCACTCGCGCTCGGCAAGCAGATCTCGGTCGGCGAACCGGGCCCATCGATGGCACTCATCGCGGTTGACGGCTCAAGGATCACCATTGGCGGCGTCCGTCCGGCTCGCAGCCAGCTGCTGTTCTTCGTGTCGCCCGATTGTCCGGTGTGCAAATCATTGCTGCCCGTTGTCCGCTCCACAGCCGCAGCCGAGGCAGACTGGCTTGACCTGGTGTTCGTCAGCGATGGTCCGCCAGCCCCTCATCACGAAATGATCACTCGTCACGGCCTTGCGGGCACTCCCTATGTCCTGTCGGAGCAGCTTGGGCGCCGGCTCTCCGTCTCGAAGCTGCCTTACGGCGTTCTGCTTGATGAAAATGGCGCAATCGCGGCCTTCGGCTTGGTCAACACCCGCGAACACCTTGAAAGCCTGTTCGAAGCCAAAGAACACGGAGTTGCTTCGATCCAACAGTACCTCGCGCGGCGCCAGGCCGGGGAGAACCGCTGATGATGGACTTGGATCGCCTGTTCGAACGAACAACGCGCGGTATCGCTCGTCGCGCATCACGACGCGGAATACTGTCGCTGACCGGGAAAATGATCGCCGGGGGGCTTGCCCTGCCACTGCTTCCTGTTGAACGAGCAACAGCCGCACCGGCCAGGGCGGGTGCCACACCTGATACCACGCCCAATGACCCCGGCGACGCGCAAAGCTGCGAATACTGGCGCTATTGTGCCATCGATGGCTATTTATGCAGCTGCTGCGGCGGAACCGTCTCCAGTTGTCCGCCGGGAACGGAGATGAGCCCGATCACGTGGATCGGCACCTGCATGAATCCTGGTGACGGTCGAGCATATATCATAAGCTATAACGACTGCTGCGGACGCAGTTCATGTGGTCGCTGCCGGTGCAACCGCAACGAGGGCGAACGGCCGATGGTGCGCCCACAGGCAAACAACGACATAAACTGGTGCCTGGGCACGCAAAGCGCCGCCTATCACTGCTCGACGGCGATCATTCTCGGCACTGCACCGGGCGGCAAGGCATGACCCGACACATGCTGGTTGGTGCCTCGGCCTGTGCAGGATTCATGATCCTGATCGCGGCGACAACAACGCCCGGAATAGCGGCCGACGCTCCGCCCCGCGTTGTTCCGCCCCCCTGCGCGGCATGTCATCTGCCTAACGGAAGCGGGGTCCCGGGAGTGTTTCCACCGTTGCAGAACAACCTTCGCACACTGGCCGCCACGCCAGCAGGGCGCCGCTATGTTGTACTGGCTATTACCCAGGGGCTCACCGGACCGCTGATGATCGAAGGCAAGCGCTTCAATGGGGTGATGCCGGCGCAAACCCTTTTGGATAACGACATCGTCCGCATTCTCAACGGCCTTATCGGCCCGGGTCAGCGCCCATTCACCAAAACAGAGGTGAAGGGCATCCGTGCATCCGGCGCGCAGCTTGACAGTGTTCGAACAGGACAGCTGCGGCCCAAGGCAGAAGTCCGGTGACATGACCATCCGCCTCGCAATCGCGGTCTCCGCCGGAAGCTTGATGGTCGGCGCCTCGCTTGCCGCAAGCCCAGAACCGAACCGGGCGATGGTTGGCGTGCCGGAACCGCAGCGGGCACGGATCAACTGGATCCTCAAGTGCCAGGGTTGCCATCGGGCCGACGGCACCGGCACGTCAGCAACGGCCCCGGCGCTCGCCGGACAAGTCTCGCGGTTCACAAGTCTTAGCGGAGGGCGCGCTTATTTGGGACGAGTACCAGGAGTTGCAGATGCAGCACTGGGCGATGCCGAACTGGCCGAACTGCTCAACTGGACCTTGCAGCACTTCGATCGCGCCAACCTGCAAAGCGATTTCAAGCCATATACCGCTCGAGAGATCAACACGCTGCGCCGTTCTCCGCTTCGCACGGATGCCACTGCTGCGCGCACCGCGATCCTCTCCCAAGCGTCTGCAACAAGGTGAACGCGAACGGTTGCGCCTGCCCCATTCGCTGCGCTCACCCTTGCCGCCTTGCCGTCTACAGGCAGCGTTCCGGCACAGTGGCTGAAGCCGGTCACATGCCCCCCGCTCCTTGGGGGGTGTCCATGGCTTGGGGGTTCTGGAAGGTCTCAGGTCAAAGCGGCTGGAGCGACAAGCATGGGTGAGAGTCGCAGGGAAATCGTGAAGCGGCTTGCCGCCTTGCCTGTCGGGCTTGGCCTGTCGCATCGGGCGATGGCAGCGCCCACAGGCGCTAGGCGGCCCAACATACTCTTCATCATGGCTGACAACCTCGGCTATGGAGAACTGGGCGTCTATGGCGGGGGCGCGACCAGAGGTGCGCCCACACCGCGGATCGACCGGCTGGCCGCCGAAGGCTTGCGCCTGACCAACATGAATATGGAGCCGCAATGCACGCCCAGTCGCTCCAGTATCATGACCGGGCGTTTCGCCATCCGTTCAGGGACATATGCAGTGCCGTTCGGAGGTGTTCCGGAAGGCCTGACGGCTTGGGAAGTGACACTTGGGGATGCTTTGTCCGCTGCCGGATATCGCACCGGCCTATTCGGCAAGTGGCACCTGGGAAGCACGGAGGCCCGGCTGCCGAACAACCGGGGCTTCGATGAATGGTACGGCATCCCTCGTACTACAGATGAGGCCATCTGGCTCGATTCCCCTGGGTATGATCCTTCAATAATCTCACCCGAACCGATCCTGGAAGGCCGGCGCGGCAAGGCCAATCGCACCGTCGCAACCTATGACCTTGACCAGCGACGCATCATTGACGGTGAGGTAACAAAACGGACGGTCGACTTCTTGGAACGCGCCGGCAGGCAAGGCCAGCCATTCCTCGCCTGCGCATTCTTTACTCAACCTCACCTGCCGACGCTGGCCAATCCACGCTATGCAGGAAAGACGGGCAACGGCGAATGGGCAGACATGCTGGCCGAGCTCGATGACAATGTCGGCACCTTGATCGATACACTGGATCGCCTCGGCCTTCGCGAAAACACCCTCGTGATCTTCACCAGTGACAATGGCGGGGAATTCATCAAGCCTTGGGACGGATGGAGCGGGCCGTGGCGCGGTCAGTATTTTACGGCACTGGAGGGAGGAATCCGCGTCCCGATGATCCTGCGCTGGCCGGCGGCAATCACAGCTGGCAGAGTGAGCAACGAAATCGTTCACGGTGCCGACATCTTTCCAACGCTTGCTAGCCTGGCCGGCGCCATAGTTCCCTCCGATCGGCCCATCGACGGCATCGACCAGAGTGGTTTCATCACAGGTCACATCGCCAAATCTGCGCGGGAGGGATTCCCAATCTGGTGCGGCAACCGGTTGCAGGCGGTAAAGTGGCGGAACTTCAAGGCTCACTTCTACAAACAGGACACCATGCGTTCGACTGCAGAGCGCCGGAACGTACCTTTCCTCGTCAACCTCTACACCAACCCGCAGGAAGACGAGGACAAAAGCTGGAGCGGCAGCTGGGTGCTGGCGCCGATCCTCAAAATAGTCCGCGATTTCGAACAAAGCACCCTGCGATATCCGCTAATCCCGATGGGGACACCAGATCCCTATCACCCCTGATGACTGGTGGCAGCAATTGGCAGACCTGACTAGAACGGAACCGGACTTGGCCGAGGCAATTGGTATCGAATCCCTGACGTTGAGCAATGGCGATCTGAGATTTTCCGCACGTGCAGCCGGAACGGGGGAACTGGTGCTGCTGCTTCATGGCTTTCCCGACACCGAGCGTAGCTTTGATGCACAATTGCTTGCCCTCGCAGCCGCCGGTTATCGCGCCGTTGCGGTGCGCATGCGCGGGTATGAGCTCACGTCACAGCCCGGCGATAATGATTACCACGCAGTCCGCATGGCTGAGGACGTAATCGGCTGGATCGGACAGCTGAACGAAACGCGCGCGCATCTCGTCGGGCATGACTGGGGCTCCATTATCGCGCAGGTAGCCGCCGCTCTATCAGCAAGCCATTTCGCTTCCTTGTCGATGCTTGCAGTGCCGCGCATGCGCCCATTCACCCGCCTCGTAAGCTCCGACCGCAGGCAGGCCGTTCGATCGCTCTATGGTGTCTTTTTCCAGATCCCGCGCATTTCCAACTGGGCAATCAGGATCGGCCATTTTGCTTTCCTCGAGTGGCTGTGGCGGCGTTGGTCGCCTGGCTGGGACGCGCCCAAATCGATGCTGGACGAACTGAAGGCGACTTTCGCCGAGCCAGGGGTAATCCACGCGGCACTCTCCTATTATCGCCAGAACCGAGACCGAAGGTCGCCAGCGGGCCAAGTGTCCGCCGCGCTGCTCCGGCAAGCCATACGCGTCCCTACACTTGGCCTCTACGGAGCAAACGACGGCTGCATTGGAGCCGACATATTCGCCCGCTCGATGCCAGAACAGGACTTCCTCGCCGGTCTGCAATTGCATTGTGTCCCGGACGCGGGCCACTTTTTCCATCTTGAACGACCCGCCTTGGTCAATTCGATTCTCGTTGAATTTCTGAACGCGAACAGGTCAGGTTAGATCAACCTCCTGCGCACGGCAGAAAGCAAGGCATTGGGGCCTTGCGGTCTGGGTTAGCGCGAGTCACCGGGGGAAATCAGATGGCCCCGCGCAACGGCATGGAAGCCTTGCGGCGCTTCATCGCCAAATCGGTCGCTGATGGCTTCGAAATGCGCTCCAACGCCCTCGGGCTGCAAGCTGAGTTCGGGCAATTCCAGTCCTTGCGTGTGGGTTATGTAGGCGCGTTCGTAGCGCTTTGCACCGGCGGCGAGGATAGCGCCGGAGGGCGCCTCTGCGCTCACCAGATAAAGCGCGGCAGCAACTACGGTTGCTGTGTCCATCCGAGCCAGATCAGCAGTTCCGACAATATCCCTGGTCATCCGTGTCGCTGCTGCCGGGGCAATGGTATTGACGCAGATGCCATCGCGCCGTCCTTCGGCGGACAACGCATTCATCAGCCCTACCAGTCCTAGTTTGGCCGCCGCATAGCTGGCAGCGCCAGGAACCGGATAAAGCGCGCCCTCGGACGTGGTCATCAAAATGCGGCCGAAACCTTGCCGTCGCATGTGGTGCCAGACTGCATGGCTGCAAAGCGCCGAACCGATCAGGTTCACCTCAACAACTTGCCGGAAATCCGCCATCGCTGCACGTGCGAAGTAACCGGATTGCAAGATACCGGCGTTGTTGATGAGTATGTCAACTCGTCCCCATTGCCTCACGGTTCGTTCGACCATGTCAAGCACCCCGGCGTTGTCTGTGACGCTGCAATCGCTTGACAGCGCTTCGCCTCCGCCATTCCGAATTTCTTGAACTACCTGCTCAACTGCTCCGACATCATTGCCTCTGCCCGAACTGTCGCAGCCAAGGTCATTGACCATTACCCTCGCGCGTCTTTTCGCCAACGCGAGCGCATATTCCCGCCCCAGCCCGTTTGCGCCGCCCGTGACAATCGCGACCTGCCCAGAAAAATCGATCGTCATGCCGATTTTCCAGGCCGCGAGAGGCCGGCCATCAGGTCCCCGTGAACCAGTCTGACCCCGCCTCAAGGCAGGTGCGATCGAGCGACCCGACCAGAGCGAAGCGGGCATGCACCAGTGGCAGCTCGTGACGGAAGAAATAGCGGCAGGCCGCGACCTTGCCCGAATAGAAAGCTATTTCTGTAGTCCCTCTTTCGAGGGCCTCGGTCGCCAGCATGGCCTGCTGGAGCCAGAACCAGCCAATCACCACGTGCCCGAATGCATCAAGGTAGATCGTCGCATTGGCCAGCCCCACTTCCAAATCGGATTCTGAAAGGACCACTGCTGTTGCTTCTTCCAGGGCAAGCACCGCGGCCTCGAGCAGTGCCGCCTCTGAGGGAAGTTCGGCATAAGTCCGGGCTTCGGCGATCGTGGCGCGGATCTGTTCGAGCAGAAGGGCCAGCGCACGGCCATCGTGCATCCTGACTTTGCGCCCCAGCAAATCAATCGCCTGGATGCCAAAAGTCCCCTCGTGAATGTGGTTCAGCCGGTTATCGCGGTAATAGCGCTCCACCGGATAGTCGCGCGTGTAGCCGTAACCGCCCAGAACCTGGATTGCCCACTTGTTAGCCTCAAGGCAGTACTCCGAGGGCCATGACTTGGCGATTGGGGTGAGCAAATCGAGCAACAGACCTAGGTCGGCGCGTTCGGCCGAATCGCTCGATGCTTTCTGTCGATCCACCAGCAGCGCGCAATAGGTCAACAGGGCCTGCGCCCCTTCCACCGCTGCCTTCTGCGCCATCAGCATCCGTTTGACATCGGCGTGCTCGATGATCGGAACCTGCGGTGCAAGAGGCGATTTGCCGTTCGCTCGGCGCCCTTGCGGCCGGCTGCGAGCATAGTCGAGCGAATAGAGATAACCGGCCAGCGCCGACATGACCGATGCATGGCCAACGCTGATGCGCGCTTCATTCATCATATGGAACATCTGGCCAAGGCCATTGTTCAATTCGCCAACGAGGTAACCGACACTCTCTCCATCCTCGCCGAAATTCAGCAGACAGTTAGTGATCCCGCGCTGGCCAAGTTTATGGTTGAGCCCGGCCAGAACCACGCCGTTTCGCTCGCCAACGGTCCCGTCCGCACCAACCTTCCGCTTCGGCACGATGAATAGTGAAATTCCCTTGACGCCTGCAGGCGCATCCGGGGTGCGCGCCAGAACCAGATGGACAATGTTCTCGGAAATCTCATGATCGCCGCCCGAAATCCACATCTTGGTCCCAGTGATGCTGTAACTGCCATCCTGGCGAGGCACGGCGCAGGTGCGAATGTCCGACAGCGATGACCCCGCCTGCGGTTCGGACAAGCACATCGTGCCAAACCACCGCCCCTCGAGCATCGGCGGCAGAAACAACTTCTGCTGTTCTTCAGTGCCAAAAGTAGCGATGAGATTGGCATTTGCGATCGTCAGGAAGGCATAATTGGCGATGCCAAGATTTGCCGATGTGAAGATGCCGTTGATCGCCATTGTGACGATAAGCGGCAGTTGCAGACCGCCGTGTGCCCGATCAAATCCAGCCGCGAAGAAACCCGCATCAGCATAGGCCTGGAGCGCCTCGCCGACCTGCGGAATGACCTGCGCCTGACCATTAGCGAATGTTGGCTCATGCGCATCCAGCGCCGCCGCACAGGGCAGATATTTCTCTTCGGCAATCGCCTCGGCAATATCGAGCATACCTTCGACCATTCCGCGGTCGAGCCCTTGATAGCGCTCGGTTTCAAACAGCGCTTCTGCGTCGAAGCACTCGAACAGCAGAAAATCGAGATCGCGACGATTGACGATGTGCGGCAAACCGGGCCTCCATGACAAACTACTTCCCGGCCGACTCATGAAACAGGCTTGCCTAAAGCCGAGACCAAAGGTGCGGGAAGGTACAACTGGCGCAGCCGTAGCCTGCGGCTGCGCCGATCAACGAGGCAATCAGCGTGGAAATCGCCTCAATGAAACCTCGTTGCTGAGCTCCTGTCAGACGAAGGCGGAAACCCCCGTCAAGGCACGGGCGATGATCAGCTTCTGGATTTCGGTTGTGCCATCGGGGATCGGAATCACGATCGCCTCCCGGGCCAAGCGTTCAACGTTAAATTCCTTGGTCAGGCCGTTGCCACCATGAATCTGCACCGCATCGCGGCATACCTTGACCGCCGACTCAGTGGCAAACCACTTAGCCATTGAAGACTGCATGTCGCAGCGAATGCCCATGTCAATCATTGACAACGCACGATAGCACATCAGCTTCGATGCATCGAGCAGCGTCGCCATCTCGGCGATCTTGGCGGCAATCAACTGGTGCGAGGCAATGACCTTGCCGAACTGCTTGCGCTCCTTGGCATAGGCAATGGTCTCTTCCAGTGAAGCGCGCATCAGTCCGATTGAGAGCAGCCCGACGTGTGGCCGCGCCATTTCGAATTCTTTGACCGTGTTTTTCAGGCCAACGCCTTCCTCGCCACACATGTTCGAATGCGGCACGCGGGCATCCGTTACGAAGATCTGGGCAGTCGACTGCGAATTGAGCGCGATCTTTTCGATGTTGCGTGTTTCATACCCATGTTCCTCACGGTCGATGAGAAAGTGAGACAGGCCCTTCTCGCTGGTCCGTGTGGTGCAGATGAAGAAATCCGAATAGTGACCGCCCGTGATCCAGGTCTTTTCGCCGTTGATTACCCAGTGATCGCCGTCACGCACGCCCTTGGTTTTGATGTCGATAACGTTCGAGCCGACGTCCGGCTCGCTGATCCCAAAGGCACCGAAAACCCTGCCCGCCATTACCCCCGGGAGATAGCGCTCACGCAGGTGTGCCGGAGCAAGGTTGGCAAGGAAGCGCGCAATCCCGCAGTTGATCATCATAAACAGTCCGATATCGACCGAAACCGTCATCAGTTCTTCAAGCAGCATCGCCCGGGTCACCAGCGGCAGGCCGAGGCCGCCGAATTCTTCCTGGATATCTGCACCAGGCAGCCCGAATTCCGCCAGGGCCGGTGTAATTTCCAGCATCGCCTCTTTGGGGATGAAGCGATCGGTGTACTGGCGGGCGAAGGGACGTATCTCGCTTTCAAGGAACTTGCGAAAGCTATCAACGGCAAGTTGCTGTTCCTCAGTGGGCAGAACATATGTCATATGATTGTTATCCCTAATAAATTGAATGCTGCCGGCAAAGACGGTCAGTAACCGCGGAACTGCGGCTCACGCTTTTCGACGAAGGCGCTGAGGCCCTCTTGGATATCCCAGCTGCGGCCATGGTTGCGATTTTCGAGGAGTTCATGGCGCAAGGCATCGGCGGCGCTCTTGTCCGCAGCCTCGTTCGCCACGCGTTTCATCGCCGAGAGCACCAGCGGGCTCTTCCTTGCCAGCTTCTCGCCCAGCTCCTGCACCCTCGCATTAAGACCCTCAAGGGGGACCACCTCGTTGACCAAGCCATACATGTGCGCATCGGCAGCCGAGATCGCATCGCCGGTCAAAAGCATGTAGCGGGCAACATTTGCGGGAATCCGCCGCGGCAGCAGCGCCGCGCCTCCGCCGCCGGGGAACACTCCGAAATTGGAATGCGCATCGGCAAAACGCGAGCCTTCAGCCGCGATCACGATATCGCAGGCCAGCACGATCTCGAGCCCGCCTGCATAAGCGAGGCCGTTGACGGCAGCGATCACTGGCTTGGGGTAAGCGCGCAGCATATCGAAGAGAATCACGATCAGGTCTAGCAAATCCTTCTGCCCTGGTTCTGGCACCTGCCCAGCTTGCTTGAGGTCCGCTCCCGCGCAAAAGGCGCGGCCGTTTGCCGCAACCGCAATGGTGCGTATTCCCGCGTCTTCCCGCCAGGCTTCAAGCCTTTCCGTAAATTGCAGAACACTCTCGCGGTCGAGGCTGTTCAACGCGTCGGGACGATCAAGCACGATCCAACCTACGGCCCCGTTCTGTGAATATGCAATCGGCACTCTGTGCTCCATATTGAATTCGGTTGATGCACTTGAGATTATGGAGACAGCTTCCCCCAAGCGAACCCCTCATGGTGGGGGGTTCGCTAGGACACGTAGTCACATTCGGACAAACCGCGACTTGCTAAGCCAGCCAATCGGCCATGACGGATGCCAGGTCCCCGCCGCGGTCAGGAACTGTCCCTATTCCCGTCGCGGGCGTGCCTGAAAAACGTGGGGCGGGAGCAGCCTGGAGCACACCGTCAACCTCGCAGTAGACTTGGCGGGCTTCCATATGCGGATGATGCGCGGCTTCAACCGGGCTCAGCACCGGAGCAAAGCAGACGTCCGTGCCTTCAAGCAATGTGCACCACTCGGCCCGAGAGCGGGTTGCGAACAGGGCTTCCAACCGCGCGCGCAAGACGGGCCAACGCCCCAGGTCTTCGCGATCGGCAAATTCGGGATCGCCAAGCAGATCGAGCTTTTCAAGCAACAGGCGATAAAACTTGGGTTCGACCGCACCCAGTGTAATGTAGCCATCATCAGCGCAGCGATAGGTGGAATACCAGAAGGCTCCATCTAGGCCGCTTCGTCCGCGCTCGATTTCCATTGCTCCGCCCGCCATAAGGCTGAGCAGCAAGCTGGTCAGGTGCGCGCTGCCATCGACGATCGCCGCATCGACGACCTGCCCCTCGCCGCTGCTCCGCGCATGCATTGTCGCCGCGAGCACGCCGACCGCAAGATACAGCGCGCCGCCACCAATATCGCCGACCAGACTAGGGGGAGCGAGTGGCGGCTGCCCGGGAACCCCGGAATACCAGAGCGCGCCCGACAGGCCGATATAGTTGAGATCGTGACCTGCTGCCTGCGAGAGCGGACCATGCTGGCCCCAGCCGGTCATCCGGCCATAGACCAGCGCGGGATTGCGCGACATGCATTCGTCAGGGCCCAACCCCAGTCGCTCCATCACGCCAGGACGCATGCCTTCGATCAAGATATCGCACGCGCCGACCAGATTGAGCACGGTCGCAATCCCGGCGGGGTCCTTGAGGTCAACCGCGATGGATCGTTTGCCACGGTTGGTTATGGCTGCGGCGCCAAGATCGATGTTCTCGCCGTTCGGGACAAGCCGATCGACAAGAACCACATCCGCGCCCAGATCCGCCAGCAGCATGCCGCAGAAGGGTGCGGGACCGAGCCCGGCAATTTCCAGAACCCTTATTCCCGCCAGCGGGCCAATGCCACGGCTCATTCTGCGGCCTCAGCAAGCTCGCCAAGGAGGCTGGCGGTGCAGATGCGCTCCTGAACAATGCGCCCCCCCAGCAGCGCGTCGGCGACGACGGCGCGCTTGAAGTAATGGCCTATCGCGCATTCCTCGGTCATGCCAATGCCGCCGTGCAGCTGGATCGCCTGGGCGCATATGCTGCGTGCAGCGCCGGTAATCAGCGCCTTTGCACCCGCAAGCGTGGCCACGCGCGTCTCCGCCTCGTCGTTTTCCTGCGAAGCCAGGGCCACAAACAGCATCGATCGGGCCAGTTCCAGTTCAGCAACCATATCCGCCATGCGGTGCTGCAGGCTCTGAAAGCTGCCAATGGTAACCCCGAACTGCTTGCGGGTTCGCAGATAATCAGCCGTGATCTCGATCGCACGTTCCATTGCACCGACCAACTCGGCGCAGAGCGCGCAAGTCGCGTAGCCAAGTCCGGCTTCGAGCGCACGAAGCCCATCTCCCTGAAGCAGCCGCGCGTTTGCGCCATCAAGCGTGATGGTTGCAGCAAGACTGCCATCATGCAGCAGGGTTGGGCTGATCGAGAGGCCCGGCGCCCCGGCCTCGACGATGCACAAGGCGATTCCGTCCCGCGCATCAATGGATCCGGCGAGACGGACAGAGACGAGATAGGCATCGGCGCCGACCCCGCCGAGAACCAGTGTCTTGGTGCCATGCAAGCGCAGGATATCGCCCTCGCCTTTGGATGTTGTCGCAACGACATTCGGGACGCCGCGCGCTGCAGTCTCGCTCCAGGCGACTGCGATCCGCTGCGAACCGTCACACAATCTCGGCAGCAAGGCAGTCTTCGCCTCGGCATCATCGCTCGCCAGCAAAGTCTGCAAGCCGAGCACTGCGCTGCCCAGCCATGGCTCGATCACCAGTCCACGCCCAAACTGTTCGCAGATGATCGCCGTGTCGATTACGCTGCCGCCGAAACCGCCAAACTCTTCTGGACAAGACGCAGCAATCCAACCGTTTTCGGCAAATTTTTGCCAAATCGCCGCACTGCCGCCGCCCGCTGCCGCGACCAGTTTCATGCGGGCATCGAAATCGTATTCGTTCTGCAGAAAGCGGGCGACACTATCGCAGAGCATTTGCTGCTCGGTATCAAAGGTGAAGTCCATCGTCAGTACCTCAAAGTCCGAACATCAGCTTCGCGACAATTCCCCGCTGGACCTCGTTGGTCCCGCCATAGATCGTCGAAGCTCGCCGGAAGAACATTTCGGAAGTGATCCCGTCACCCTCAACCGGATCAACCAGCGGGCCATCGTCGCCCAGCATTTCGACCATGAATACGGTCATGCGCTGTTGCAGATCGGTCGCCCTCAGCTTGAGCATCGAGCCCAGGGCATGCGCGAAATGCCCCTGATCACCATGCAGAGCCGCCGAACGACGGACCATCATGGCCAATGCTTTCAATTCCGTCTCGAACCGCGCGATCTGAACGGCAAAGTCAGCTTGCCGGGCCATTGCGGCCATGCCCACGGTGATACTCCGGGACATCTTCTTCATCCGGGCAAGATATGCCTTCAGGATCGGCAGGTCTGCGGTGGATGCGTGTTCATTGTTAAGCAGGAACTTGGTTATGCTCCAGCCCATGCCCTCTTCGCCGATCAGGTTCCCGACGGGCACTTCGACCTCGTCGAAAAATACCTCATTTAGGTGATGCTGGCCATCGATGCTGATGATCGGCCGGACAGTGATTCCGGGCGTCTTCATGTCGATCAGCAGGAAGCTGATCCCGGCCTGCTTCTTGACCTCGGCATTGGTCCGGGCAAGCAGGAAGATCCAGTCCGCCCGGTGCGCGTAGCTTGTCCAGATTTTCTGGCCATTGACGATATAGCGATCTCCCCGGCATTCTGCACGGGTGCGCAGCGAGGCGAGATCCGAGCCGGATCCCGGCTCTGAGAAGCCTTGGCACCAATGCCGCTCCCCCGCCAGAATCGCCGGCACATGAGCCTGCCATTGTTCCGGTGTGGCAAACTGGTTAAGAACCGGCCCAAGCAGCTTTTGGGCAAAACCTTCCAGTGAGGGTGCGCCAGCCAGAGCGCATTCCTCGTCGAAGATCAGTTGCTCTTCGACGCTCCATCCAGTCCCGCCGTGGCGTTCGGCCCAATAGGGGGCGCCCCAGCCCTTCCCGTTCAGGATACGCTGCCAGCGAACTGTCGCATCGCGGGGAGAAACCATAGCGATTTTCGTCTGGACCAAATCCTGCGGAAGGTTGTCACGCAAGAAAACGCGGACAGTCTCGCGAAAGGCCTCCAACGTTGGATCAGGCCGAAAATCCATAAACTCTCCGTTACAAGCCAGTAATCAGGCGGCGGTGCCGCTCACCTCAAAAGGTCGCCACGGCGCGAATTAAGAGATGCGTGGAACCAATTTATCTGGAGTTGAACCGCTCGAATTGGGGGGGGCGGGTTTCAGGGCCCACAGTTGGCCGCCCAGCCTCCATCGACAGGGATAACCGCGCCCGAAACATACGAGGCGGCATCGGAGACCAAAAAGGCCACAACTTCGGCAATTTCTTCAGGCCGAGCCAGCCGCTTCAGCGGGATGCGGTCGAACACCTGACGGAAGTCTGCGCCAATTCCCCCTTCGACATTGGCTAGCGCAGTCCGAGTGAATCCTGGGGCAACGGCATTCACGCGAACCCCCTGGCCAGTCAGGTCAGCCGCCATCGTCTGGGTCATCATCGTCAAGGCGGCCTTGGCAACGGCATAACCGTTCGACCCCCGCATCGGGCGCAGGGCTGTAATCGATGCCATGTTTACGATGCTACCCTGGGCCTGACGGTCCAACACGTGCCGGGCAAAAAGCTGGCTGCTGATGAAAGCGCCTTTGAGATGCACGTCGATCAAGCGCTGCCACTGCGCCAGATCCTGCTGTGCCGTTGGAACCACGTGCTCTATGATCCCGGCATTGTTCACCAGAATGTCGATCTTGCCGGCGAAGGCGATGGCGTGATCGAAAACTGCCCGCATATCCTCTTCAAGGCTGACATCGCCGCCGCAAACCGTGCAGGCTCCGGCGGGGAATTGCACCGCCGCAGCCCGTGCGCGAGATATGTCCCGGTCCATTATCGTGACTGAGGCGCCAAACTGGCAAAGCTTGCGCGCCACGGCGAGGCCGATCCCTCCCGCAGCACCCGTTACGATTGCAGCTCGTCCCGCCAGCGCCCCTACCGCAATGGTGCTTAAAGCGTCGCTCATTTGCCCTTATCGCGAAACTTGCGCACCAGTGCGGCGTGTTCGGTGGTCTGGTTAGACATGGCCTCATAGGCCAGACCGGTATCCATCATCGAGTGGGCAAGTTGCTTGAGCGCGATATTGATGGTGGTCTTGGTCCAGCGGATTGCCTTGGTCGCGCCCGCAGCAAGTTCGTCCGCAAGTTGATCCACGGCCGCATCAAGTTCGCTTGCCGGCATGGAGCGATTGATCAAACCAATTTCTGCCGCCTGCGGCGCAGTAATCGGCTTTCCGGTCAACAAATACTCTTTGGCGCGGGCAAAGCCGATCAGTTGCGGCCAGATGATCGCCCCCCCATCGCCGGCGACAAATCCGATCGAGACGTGCGGATCCGCGATGCGAGCATGATCTGCGGCATATGTGATGTCGCAGAACAGCGCGATCGTTGCGCCCAGTCCCATGGCGTGGCCATTGATCTTGGCAATGATTGGCTTCTCGCAATCAAGTAGGGTGAAGACGATCCGTTTGGCCTCATAGACGACGGTCTCGAACAATTCCGGATTGTCGATCGTTTCCTGCATGGAATCGATGTCGCCGCCTGCACTGAAAGCCCTGCCCGCGCCGGATAGGACGATGACGTCCGATAAGGGATCGGCATCTGCGGCTGTGAAGACGCGGGTCAGTTCCTCGTGCATAACCGCATCGACCGCGTTTAGCGTCCTTGGGAGGTTGAGGGTCAAGTAGAGCACTCTCCCGCGTCGATTAATCTGGACGGTCTTGAATGATGACTGTTCCATGCGGTTCTTCCTGAAGATTCACGAAATATCAGACGAAGTAGAGGGTCACCCATTCCGCCATCAAAGCGGGCTTGGCCTCGCCCTCGATCTCGACAACGAATTCCATGGTGTGCTGGAACTGGCCGCCACCTTTGGTTTCATAGGCAATCTGCTTGAAACGGCCGCGCACGCGCTTGCCGACCTTTACAGGAGCCAGAAACCGGGTGCGATTACCGCCATAGTTGACGCCCATCTTCATGCCCACGGGCAGCGGTAAATCAGCCGCCTGAGCAAGCATCGGGAAGAGAGAAAGCGTCAGGAAGCCGTGCGCGATTGTCGAACCGAAGGGCGTATTGCGAGCAAGTTCCGGATTGACGTGGATGAACTGGAAATCGCCGGTTGCCTCTGCAAAGCGATTGATTCGCTCCTGATCGACCAGCACCCAGTCCGAAACGCCGATCTCTGTGCCATTCAACGCAAGGAATTCTTCTTCAGTTAAATTACGCAAGGGTCCCTCCGTGCTTGCCTGCAATCTGTCACCCCCGAAGGCTAACGAGTGCCTCGCTGGACACGACCCCCTCCTGATGAGGGGGATATTGCTGGGGCAGACGCACTAGGCTGGGCGCAGTTTGGAGAGGACCGCCCATGAAAATCAATTTCGCGCGGACCACCCGCGAAATCGCCGACCGATATCCTCACCTAGAGGCGCTGGTGAATACCGAGCGCGGACGCCGCTACACATTTCCGGAATTCGACCGGTTAACCAACCGGATCGTCAACATGATCCACGGCAAACTTGGCCTGGGTCGCGGCGATCGCTTCCTGTGCATCCTGGAAAACGATAATCTCTCGCTTCTGCACGCACCTACGGTTCTCAAGGGCGCGGCGGCAGCGGCATGGACGAACTATCGCGATTCCTTCGACGAGCATTGCTGGCAAATCGACTGGATCGAGCCGAAAGCAGTGTTCCTGGAAAAGGAGCTGGTCGTTCGGTATCATTCCTTCCTGAGCGAGCGCGGCATCGCCATCGTCTCGATGGATCCCTGCCCCGGCTTTCCCGGTGTGGTCCACTTCTGGGAAATGCTCGAAGGCGTCAGCGATGCAGATCCGGGAATCGAGAGCGACGTCGACACCGACCCGATCATCTACCGCTTTACCGGTGGCACTACCGGCAAGAGTAAGTGCGCCGAATACAGCATCGATAACTGGTTGGCGGGGCGCGACGCCTACTATGTGCCGCACGACAACCCGTTTCGGCCTGGCGCACGCAACCTGCTGATGGCGCCGCTGAGCCATGGCGGGGCGATCTCGATCATGTCCTCGTTTTTTCGCGGCTGCTGCCTTGTCACCCAGAACGCCCCTGATCTCGACCTTTGGTGCAACAATGTCGAAAAGGAGCGGATCAACATTGCGGGCCTAGTGCCGACGTTGTGCTACCGCCTGCTCGAACTAGAATCGGCCAGCCGTTACGATCTTTCATCCCTTGATGCGGTGATTTACGGTGCAGCGCCGATGAGCGCCACAAAGCTGGCCTCGCTGCAAGCGCGTTTCGGCAATGTCTTCATCCAGATTTACGGATCGACGGAATGCTGGGTGCCAGCACTCTATCTTTCAAAGTTGGATCACCAAGCGGAAGGCGTGGACCTGGAGCGGCGGCTCGCCTCGGCCGGTCGGGTGTTGCCAGGTTGCGAACTGATGATCGTTGATGAAACCGGAATGCCAGTACCCGATGGCGAAACCGGTGAGATCTGGATTCGCAACCGAGGGATCATCCGTGGATACTATCGCAATCCGGAGGGCACTGCAGAGGAATTCAGTGACGGCTTCTGGCATTCCGGCGACCTTGGTTTCCGCGACCCCGAAGGATTTGTGACGATTGTCGACCGCAAGAAGGACATGGTCATAACCGGCGGCTTCAACGTCTACGCAGTCGAGGTGGAGGCCGCGATCAATGCTCATGCCGCCGTGAGTAATTCCGCCGTTATCGGGATCCCGCATCCCGAATGGGGAGAGGCAGTTCACGCCGAAGTGATCCTGTTGCCCGGCAAGAAAGTTACTGCAGAGGAACTGATCGGTTTCGTCAAAAGCCGGATCGGCAAGCACAAGGCGCCCAAAAGCATAACATTTGTTCCAGAACTACCAGTAAGCGCCGCCCACAAGGTTCTCCGTCGAACGGTGCGCGACAAATACTGGCACCACCATGACCGGCGAGTGGGATAACAGTGATGAAGCGATCCCTACGGATGCGTGCTTCAATCGGTGGGATCATAGCCACCCTGGGCACGCCCTGTGCTGCCAGCACGGAGTCTATTTCGCTCGTTGTAACACCCACGAATTTCGCGCGCGCCGAAACAGACGGCTACTTCGCGAGCGCCATTGCCCGAGGCGGGCTCGGCCGCTTCTCCCACATGCGAGAACTGGCCTCTCCAGATCGGCCACTCGTCATCAGGCCCAATCGCGATACGCTCTATTCCACGGCCGTGTTCGATCTGGATGCAGGGCCGGTAACGATTAGTTTGCCCGACGCCGGAGCGCGATATTTCTCACTGACTGTCATTGACCAGAACCATCATATCCCTCTGATCCGGCACGGCGCGGGCAGATACCGGATCGACCGAAAGTCTGTCGGCACCCGATACGCGATGGTCGGGTTGAGGATCTTCGTCGATCCGACCCGAGCAAGCGACCTTGCCGTGGTTCGGCAGCTCCAGGATGCCGTCACCGTCGACCAGCCCAAAGGCCCGGGACATTTCGACAGAATCGATTGGGACAAGGTCAGCCTGGACAAAGTCCGCAAGGCCCTTTTGGCCCTTGGAGAAACTCTGCCAGACCTTGACCGGGCCTTTGGCAAGGCACGCGAAGTCGATCCGGTGGCGCACCTCGTCGGCACCGCCATGGCCTGGGGCGGCTTGCCGCGCAACGAGGCGACCTATCTCAACGTCACGCCCGCCCAAAATGACGGCAGCACGGTTTACCGAATTCGCGTAGGAAGGGTGCCTGTCAACGCCTTCTGGTCAATCACCGTCTACGATCACAACGGGAAATTGATATCAAACTCCATGCAGTCCTATTCGCTGAACAATCTCAGCGCCGTACCGGCCTCCGACCAAAGTGTGACAGTGCAGTTCGGAGGCTGTGAAAAGCAGCTGGCAAACTGCCTTCCGGTGACGCCTGGCTGGAACTACATGGTACGGCTTTACCGCCCGCGAAAAGAGATCCTCGATGACCGCTGGATTTTCCCCGCCGCCACTCGCGTTACTCCATGATCTTTGGGGACCGTCAAACATGAAAGCCAAGTCGGTGTTACCGTTTGCCAAGGGAGAAGGCGACGTGCGAAAGTATCAATTCGCTCTCGCCATGCTGTGTACTGCTCTCGCGTGCATGCCGGCAGTTGCACAAGATAGCTCTCAGCAAACCTGGCCCACTCCGTATATGGGTGCCGCCGACATGCCACTCGAAACTTTGCCCAATGGTGCGCGAGTAACGGCCGAGACGGCGAGATATTTCAACCTGCCAGCGAATTCGCCAGACCGCGCCTCTTACGATTCAGAAATGGTCTTGAAGGTAGCCGATGGTATCTGGACGCTTGCCCTGCCGTCTATCGTCAACGTCCATGTCGTCGAGGGCCCCGAGGGGCTGATCGTCTATGACACCGGCGACAGCCTCAAGGAAGGCGAGGCATTTTACCGGCTGTTGCGAAAGGCTACAAACGCGCCAATCCGGGCAATCATCTATTCCCATGAACACTACGCTCACGGCACCCGCGCCTTCGTGGATGGCGAAGCCGCGCGCGGAAATCGCCAGATCAAGATCGTGAGCAACACCGGTTTGAACCTTGAGATGATGCGAACACGAGGGGCCTATGCACTATATCCAGAGGTCGCGCCGGTGCTTGCGGCCCGCGCCCTGCAACAGTTCAATACCTACTTGCCAGAAAAAGGCCCCGACGCAGGTTTCAAGAATTCGATAAAACCCGGCGTGGACGGTTTCATGCCGGTAGATACGCCCGTAGTTGACGGCCAGAAGCTCAACCTTGCTGGCCTTGACGTGCATTTCAGAACGAGCGGCATCGAAACGGACTCGTTGTTCCAAGTGATGGCTTGGATTCCCGCAAAAAAAGCCCTGCTTAACAATATCGTCTGGGGCTGGTTTCCAAACATCTACAGCGTGCGTGGCGGCGGCTACCGCGATCCGCTTCTCTGGCGTCATGCTGTCGACGAGATCGCTGCGCTGCAGCCGGAAATCCTGCTGAGCACCCATAGTAGCTCGCTTGCCGGGCGGGATCAGATCGCGAAACGCCTGTCGGACTACCGTGATGCATTCTCCTTCGTGCTCGACCAGACCCTGAAGGGGATCTTGATGGGACAAGGGCCGGACGAACTCCGCTATTCGGTGAAGCTACCGCCGCGATTGCGCGAAGCCCCAATTCTGATACAGAACTACGGTGAAATCGCGCATATGCCGCCACGAATTTACTCGGCAATCTTCGGTCAGTTCGACGGTGACGCCGCCAACCTCAACCAGTTGCACCCAACCGAGGAAGCCCGGCGCATGGTTGAAGCAATGGGCGGAGGCAGCGCCGTGGCAAAGCGCATCAGTCGAGCCATAAAGGGCGGTGATTACCTTTGGGCCTGCAAACTTGCTGACTATCTTTTGCGCGTCAACGATTCCGGCCCCAATCGCCAGCTCAAGGCCGCGTGCCTGCGCGAAATGGGTTACCGCACTTTGGCGACCAACAGCCGGTCTTGGTACCTGAGCCAAGCACGCGCCTTGGAAGGCAAGACAGCGCTGCTCAAAGTTGCCCCTGTTCCTGCAGCGTCAATAGTCAGCAGCCCAGGTGACTATGTCGACTATTTCCGCATTAGGATAAATGCCGAACGGTCCGCAGATACCGACGAACTGCTGGTTCTGCGCTTTGGCCCGGACCAGGTCTTCGGGCTCAATATCCACCGCGGCCTCGCCGACTTTGTCGCCGACCCCGCACATGGCAAACGGGACGCCGACGTGATTGTTGAGATGAGTCCGCAGACTTGGGCAGCGATTTACAACAATCGCGCCGATGCTGCCGCCCTGCTTGATCAGGGAGCTATTCGCGTGACCAAGGGGACGGATACAAGTGCCCGGCGCCTCTTCGCCTTGTTCGATCCCATCTATGATTGGGCTGGCGATTCGGCCCTTAAAGCAATGGCGCCGCGTTGATCGCGCAAGCCCCCCCGCCATTGGGGGTGGTGCAGTCGACGCTGGGCAGGAAAACGGCTCAATCCATTTGAGGTCAGAGACCCCCTGATTGCCCTTGGCGTTGCAAGCACAACGCGTGCTCCCGCTTTGGTGCTGATCATCTGCGCAGCCTGTGACGAGCCGGTGGCGCAGGCTCCGGGCCCCATAAATTGTTCCGCTAGATTGAGGATACTCCATGCGCACCCGTATTACCGAAATGCTCGGCATCGAGCACCCCATTGTCCAGGGCGGAATGATGAATGTCGGCTTCGCCGGCCTAGCCAGTGCCGTTTCCAATGCCGGTGGGCTGGGTATCATAACCGCATTGAGCCAGCCGAGCCCTGCCGCCCTGCGTGACGAGATCGAGCGCTGCCGATCGCTGACCGACAAGCCATTCGGCGTAAACGTTTCGGTCCTGCCTTCGATCGCGCCGCCAAATTACAAAGACTATGTCGATGCAATCATCGCCAGCGGAATCAAAATTGTTGAAACGGCCGGGACCGCCGAAGTGCGGGAACTCTGGGCAATGATGAAACCCCATAGGATCACAATTCTTCACAAGTGCACTGCTGTCAGGCACGCGCTTTCAGCCGAACGTGCAGGCTGTGATATCGTGTCTATCGATGGCTTCGAATGTGCCGGTCATCCGGGTGAAGATGACATCCCCGGGCTGGTCTTGATCCCTGCTGCGGCGGACAAGGTCGGCATTCCGCTGCTGGCCTCGGGCGGCTTTGGCGATGGTCGCGGACTGGTAGCAGCGCTCGCGCTTGGTGCAGATGGGATCAACATGGGAACCCGCTTCTGCGCAACGCGGGAAGCTCCGATCCATGACAACATCAAGGCGCTCTATGTCGCCAACGACGAACGCGGCACCGACCTGATCTTCCGCAATCTCAAGAATACGGCGCGTGTCGGCAGGAACAGTGTTTCCGAAGAAGTTGCGCGACGACTGGCCAGGCCCGGCGCGGTATTCGAAGATGTCCGCGAACTCGTCTCGGGCGCGCGCGGCGCGGAAATGCTGCGATCAGGGGATCAGGAAGGCGGCATTTTCTGGGCGGGCATGGTCCAGGGCTTAATCCACGACATCCCGACCTGCGGCGAACTGATAGAGCGGATCATGGCTGAAGCGGAAGCGATCATCGCACGGCGGCTATCACCATTGGTTACCGGCATGGAGCCGGTCGAGGCCTGATCTGGTGCTGTCAAGCCAAGATTAGTCAAGCAAACCGCTCTTGCGCGCCTGGATCATCGCGTCGTAGCGGCAGGTGACGTCCAGCTTGAGGAAGATGTTCTTGAGGTTCCACTTCACCGTCTCGAGCGAGATGGCGAGCGTGTTGGCAATTCGCTTGTTGGACATCCCCGCCTCGACCAGCCGAACGATATCCACCTCACGAGGGGTGAGCACACCTTCGTCGTCATGGCCATCTGCGTTTGTGGCCCGGCGGCGGCGGCCCAGAGCCTGGTCCAACAGAGCCTCCGCATATTCCCGGAGGGCGGGCTCCACATCGGTGCGCGCAGCGAACCGCTCTAGCAACTGAACTGTCTCGTTGCCTTCCTCAAGAAAGGTCCAGAAGAGTCCATCTTGCGCCGCCCGCGCGATCGAGGCGTGCATGAAGTCCATAGCCTGGTTCTCATCCCCTGCCTTCAACGCTGAAACGGCTCCCAACAAGTCGATCGTGACGATCCAGCGTCCACGTCCGAGTCTGCATGCCATTGCGCGAGCAGTGGCCACAGCAGCCGTAGCTACTCCAAATTCACCGTCCCAAAGCGCAGCCCGGGCACGCAGCGCAGCCGCGATCATCGGAATCT
Organism: Novosphingobium aquae; assembly: GCF_037572715.1. NCBI lineage: Bacteria > Pseudomonadati > Pseudomonadota > Alphaproteobacteria > Sphingomonadales > Sphingomonadaceae > Novosphingobium > Novosphingobium aquae. The sequence continues at coordinate 68,842 of NZ_JBBHJY010000002.1, forward strand.
CAGCGTTGAATCCGCGACTTTCACTGTGCCGCTGGGCCAAATCTTCAATCTGCCGCTCAATCCGCCTTGCAGCATCACGTTGGCGCTTCACTCGGAGCAATCGCCACTGTGAGTTCAGCATGTAAGCTGCCCCGCGATCGAGGCCCATACCGATGAACCGTTCTGCTTCAGAAGTCACCAGTTCCATTGCTTCGTCACTGGCTCCGCGAACCATACAGAGCCGGCTGGCCGTCAGTGCAGCGGATACCATTATGAACGGCGTCGTCTGACGAATGGCATGCCGACGATTGGCAAGCACTTCCTGCGCTTCGTCGATCCGGTTGGATTCAAGCAGGGCTTCGGCAAGTGTAACCGCGGTAAGATTTGCGCCAATCGAGCCTCGCCCACGACGGGCCACCTGCCGTTCGTATGCATTAAGCGCGTGCGGCAGGGCTTCGTGCGCCTTGCCTTGCAAAAGCAGAGCAACTGCCCGGCAGCCGACGGCAAGGAGCGCCATGCCGTCCAGCTTATCACTGTCATCAAGGCGGTGTATGCGATATTGGTCCAGCGCTTCTGAAAACCTGCCATCCGCCGCAAGCCCAGTCACGTGATAAGACAGGTATGCGTTGCGTTCGAACGCACTGATTCCAGGCGGCGGACGCATCACCTCCGTTAGGCTTAGTGAACCCGCAATGTCATCGCGTTGGTGGGCAATTGCGGCCTTGACCAAGGATCTCCTGAAGCGCTCGGTTTCGGGGTCATCTAGTACCCTTATGTGCTCCGCCCAAAGTTCGGCAAGTTGCGGTGCACCTGAGATTGCCAACGAAAGAGCACCGAGATAGGCGAGGCGGGGATAGGCGCTAAGACCTGAGATCGGAAGCCCATTGACCAGATGAAGCAGCGGCCCGATATGCGAGAGCCGCCAAGTGCTCGGCAAACACGTCTCGACGATGCGGATTGCTGCATCCGGATTGTGGCCCTTCAAAAAATGCCGGATCGCTTCGACCGGCAGGCCTTGCCGATCAAACCATTCCGCAGCCCGATGATGCAATCCATTCAATTCCTCCGCATCCCTTTGTTTCAGGCGGGAAAGTAAGAATTCGGCCAAGAGTGGGTGGAAACGCAACCAACCCGCCGGATCTTGGGAATCGGTTTTGATGACCAGCAAGTTTTCACTGACAATACGTGCCAGCCATTCAGCCGCACGATCATCTCCGGTGATCGCGCGTGCTATCGAAACATTGAAGCGATTGCAGATCGCCAGCGACTCCATGAACTCCAACAAGTCTGCAGGAAGGCCGCCAATCACTTCCTCAATAAGATAATTGTGCAAGTCAGCGGATTGACCGGCCAGACGGCGCATCTGATCACGGCCCCCCGGATGGTTCTTGAAGAGAATCGCGACCAGCTGGAGAGTTGCTGGCCAGCCGAAAGTCAGCTCGTGCAGCCTTAATGTTTCTTCAGGCGAAAGGACGTCCGTACTAAGATTGCGCTCCAGAAACGATCGCGTTTCGGCCAAGGTGAACGGCAGTTCGTTACAATCAATTTCCACCATCTGCGCCATAACCCGGTGCTTGGCGACACTGAGTGGCGGAACAATTCGCGAAGCAATGACGATATGAAGATTGCCTGGACTGTGATCAATGAGCTTTTGCACCAGCCGATTGGCCCAAGCATCAGTGACATGATGGTAATCATCAATCAGCAGGTAAATGTCTCGTCCAACACTTCGCAGTGAATTGACGATGACTGCAGTCGCCTCCTCAATCTGCTCTCGCATTTCCTCGGTAGCCAGCAGTTGTCCAGGCGTGGCCACGTCAAGCTGGTGCAGTGCCTCAAATAAATGGGCACTGAAACTGACGAGCGTGCCCTCTTCTTCGCTGAGTGATAGCCAAGCCACAGGATCCCCGGCCTTCATAAGCTCCTGACGCCACTGGGCCAGAAGGACCGTTTTCCCGAATCCAGGACTGCCCGAGACGAAGGTGATCCGTGCATCTCTGCTTGCGCGCAGTGCCTCAAGCAATTTGCTGCGCAGGATATGCCGCGTACCAATTCGCGGCGGCTCGAATTTTGTCGAGATCAGTAGCGGTTGAAGCCGCAAAAGTGGACCTGTTGATACCATTTCAGTTTGATCACCCGCAACGGTTGCACTTTCGAAGTTCCAAAGCAAGGGGAGGGCCGGGATTGACCGGCCCTCCCCGTTTGTTTGCGCACTATGCGGGTTGGAGGGATTATCGAGGGTCAATTTAATCCGGTCAGAAGCGGACCTTGGCAGTGAGTCCGTAAGTGACTGGTTCCTGTCGCCAAGCCCCGATGAAGCCTAACGGAAGTACCGCCAACGCACCGTTATAGCCTCGTTCATTTGTAAGGTTGCGTCCCCAAACTGCGAACTCGTACCGTTCGTCGAAGGTAAGCCCAATGCGCGCGCCCAGCAATCCCATGGCAGGCAGCGTGGTTGCCGCAATGATGGCAGCATTGTCCGGATTGCCGCTGTAATTGTATTCGTTGGAAGGGGTCTTGCTCCGCCAGGAGTAATCCGCATGCAAGCTAAGTTCGATATTGGAGGTGATGTTGGAAGTATAGTCGCCGGCGAGCGAATATTGCCAATTGGAAACTTGTACGAAACGTTCCTGACGACGATCGCCGGTCGAATCGGCAAAGCTAACGTAACTGGGCGAGACATGTCCAAGGCTGCCTGAAAATGTCAGGCCATCCACCACCTTCACAACGAGCTCAGCCTCGAACCCCTTGAAACGGGCGGTTCCTGCATTGCCGAGAACCGTCGAAACCGAGCTCACCGTGGCCGGAGGAACCGGAGGAACCGCAATAATCGCTGTGCGCTGGATATCGTCCACATTCGTGATGTAGGCAGCCAAGTTAAAACGGACATGTCGGTCCAGCATTTCAGTCTTGATGCCAGCTTCGTAAGACATGGCGATTTCTGGCTTGAACGAGACGAAATCTATGGAATTGCGAGCGCGGAAGTTGTGTCCGCCAGCCCGGAATCCTCTGGCCACCTTGGCATACAGTAACGTGTTGTCACCCAGTTTGTAATCCAACCCCAAGGTATACGAGATTCCGCTGAAGCTGTTTCGGGCGGTCTTCGCACAGGGCGCGGGTGCCGGATCCTCCGGCCCTGCATAAGGTGTAACGGCAACCAGTTTGCATGATGTCAGGCCGGTAGCGATCACGTAGTCCGCATTGCGCGACTCAAGTCCTTTGTCATCGACCGAATACCGTATGCCGCCGGTAAAGCCGAGTGCATCAGAAATGTGCCATGTGCCCTGACCGTAAATTCCCATTCCGTCGTTGTCTATGAAGCCATACGAATTTTGGTAAACTGGAAGTAACCCAGATAGGATACGAGCAGTATATGCGTCCGATCCGCGCTCTTTAAAATAGAATAGTCCTACCGCAAAATCTAGTTTGTCGCCGAATGCCTTTCCGGTTGTCTGGAGTTCGCCAGAATACTGCTTTAGATCTTGGACATTACCGGTAGCATAAAGTGGATAAGGCGAACCATCGACATCCAAGATGGAGTCACTTTGAACCCGGCGATATGCAGTGATCAGCTTGATCTGACCCCAAGGCACATCGAGAGATCCCGTGAGGCCCAGCGTCGTAGTTCGTACAGCATTGTTTGGAGCCTCGTTCAACGAGGCGACATTCGGGTCGCTGCCGAGGGTGGTCACCACTGAATTTAGTGCAGCAAATCCATCTGCTGCCGCTGTCGCGGTTGGGCTGCCAAGCAGTCGACCAGTCAAAATGCTGGCATTGTTGCCGATGTCATAGTTGGATCGCGCAGTTCCAACGAACCTTGCAGGCACATAGCTGAGATAGCGAGCTGAAGCCGTTTCGTTGGAATCAAATACTTCCCCGCTGAACAGGAGCTCAAGAGTTTCAGTCGGGCGAACCGACAGTTTGGCGCGGACGTTCCACCGGTCGCGACCATCATACTTCTGCCCGGTCAGCGGGCCAACGACCGCAGGATGCGGCATGAAAGTTGCCCCTCCCAGCGCAGTACGCACAGTTGAAGGTGCAATATTGGTTGTATATCCGTCCCGCCGCGTCCGCGATCCGGCTAAGCGCAATGCGATCGCGTCAGAAACCAGCGGCAGGTTGAGTACGGCGGTTGCTTCAAGTTCGTTAAAGCGGCCGTAGCTCACTGCAGCGCTGCCCTCGAAATCATCCATGTCGGGGTTTTTCGAATTGATCAGGATCGCACCGCCAGTAGTGTTGCGTCCGAAAAGCGTGCCTTGGGGCCCCTTGAGGACTTGGACAGATTCAATGTCTAGGAGGTTTGAATTAAGGCCGTAGGACCGAGCCCAATAGACCCCATCAACATAGGTCCCAACTGAGGGATCAAGCGCTGCGAGAATATCCGTTTGAACCTGTCCACGCAGAGTAATCACGGCGGCTGACGGTGAAGCCGCGCCGCCGGCCATGCGCAGGCCGGGTGTGAATTTCGCCAGGTTATCAAGTTGCTGAAAATTTTGCTTAGCGAGCTCGTCCCCGGTGAATGCTGTAACCGCAACAGGAACATTTTGAAGGTTCTCGTTGACCTTGCGAGCCTGGACGACAATCACATCGAGCCCTCCATCGCTGCTTTCCGCAGCTGCATCAGCAGGCTCTGCATTCTGCGCGAAGGCAACCGAAGGCATGCAAACCAAGGCACCTACTGCGACCGTGCGCAGAAGTGAATTGCGCCCCATGTTCTTCACAATCCCCATTTTAACACCTCCCATGATCCAGCTCCCATTCCATCAAGGTCGCAATGCGGCGCGATGATGGCTCTTGTTGTTCAGCGCCGGTGCCAAGACCGGATGATGTGATGCTACGGGGATGGCGCCCTGCCGGTTAACCCCCCTAGCGGAGGGGGCTAGAGGTGTTTGCCCCCCCCACTCACGGGCTCACGACGGCACAATTGGCGCGAGAAAAGCCATCCATACTGCACTGGATTTATCAATTAGGCGGACCGTCAGGCCACACGGCTGGCTTGATCCTTCCAATACTTTTCGCGGACCACCCGGCGAAGCACCTTGTGCGCAGCGCTCAGCGGTAGGGCTTCAACAAAGCTGATACTTTTCGGTGCCTTGTGGCGACTCAGCCTGGCACGCGCATGCTCAATGAGGTCGGCCTCGCTCACACTGCTTCCCGATATGACAACAACTTCGGCGTGGATCGCTTCTCCCCATTCGGGATGGGGTATGCCCACAACGGCCGACATGGTGACATCAGGGTGCGAATCCAGAGCGCCTTCGACTTCAATGGCATAGACATTAAAGCCGCCGGTGATGATCATGTCTTTCTTGCGGTCGACAATGAACAGGAACCCCTCGGCGTCGCGGTATCCAAGGTCACCCGATTTCCAGAAGCCATTCTCGAACTCAGAGGCGGTTCCCTCAGGATTTTTGTAATAGCCTGGGATCGTAGTTCTTGCGCGCATCCACACTTCGCCGGTTGCGCCGTCGGGAAGGTCATTACCTCCATCGTCGACAATCCGGACTTCTACAGCTGCCGAGATTCGACCCGCCGAAGAAAGATGCGGCATGGAACCATCCGGCTCGGGCAGATGCTGCGCGCGGGCCAGGGTTGAGATCGACTGGAAGCATTCCGTCGCGCCGTAAACCTGAATGAAGATGTTGCCGAACCGGGCCTGAAGCTGGGTCAATTTCGCCGCACTCATCGGCGCCGCACCATAATAGATGAAACCGAGCGACGACAGATCATATTGCGCCGCCTCGGCAAGCTCGAGCAGGCGATACAGCATCGTAGGGACCAGTGTGGCAGTAGTGATTCGCTCCTGCTCGACCGTACGGCACCAACTGACCAGGTCGGGCAAGTTATGGGTCACGAGACAGCCACCGCGGAACATTAGCGGCAGCACGGTAAGCGCCGCACCGTGACTGAGCGGAGCGATCTGCAACGATCGGGCTCCAACCCGGAAGGGGTTTTCATCCTCGATGTAAAAGGCATCACGGCAGGCCAGCCAGATGTCGGTGGTGTATTGCGCGCACTTGCCACGCCCCGTTGTGCCGCCTGTGAAGCGATAGATCAGTACATCGTCATGGGCATCGTTTTCGACATCGGGGTCCGTTTCCGCCACGCCTTCGAGAAGGTCCCAGAAATAAGCAACACCATCGCGAGGGGTCGGCAAAGGATCCATCGTAACGATGGCAATGCCGCGAGCGCACATCGCGTCATAATAGCGATCGACCAGGCCGGCTTCGACAAAGGCCACCTTAGGACCGATCCAGTCCATTTGCCACAGGTGTTCGTCGTAGGTGTCGTGCAGGTTGGTCAGCACCGCTGCCGCATCACCTTTTAAAATGGTCCAGGCGTGGAGAAGAGATAAATTGTCGTTCTCTAGCAGATAGATATAGGACGTTCCTCGCACCAGCCCAAGCTTGCCGCGCATCATGTTGACGATGCGATTGGTCAGTTGATGCAGTTGAGAATAGGTATAGCGTCGCCCGCGCTCGACATTGACCAGTGCTTCCAGCGCGCCGTGCGAACGGACGATCTGCCGCATCATTCTTGTGAAATTGACCTTCATGGCCCTCTCTTCCGCCCGACGAGCTTGGCCCGCCCTTATGCCTTTGTATTCGAATGGCAGCACAATTGGCGCGCATCTCCCCCCCACGGCGGGGGGAGCGCGAGACCGTCCGGCTCACCCCCCCGACAGGGGTGGTGCACGCCGCGGCGCAATGCCGCTCAAGCTGACCGAGAGAATTATCAAGGGAACTTGCCATGACCAGTAATTTCAAGGACCGCGTAGCCATCGTCACCGGGGCGGGCAACGGCTTGGGCCGCGCCTATGCGCTCGAACTCGCCCGTCAAGGGGCGCGCGTAGTCGTCAATGACCTTGGCGGCAGCCGCGATGGCAGTGGCACTTCGGCAACCGCAGCCCAGGCAGTCGTAGACGAAATCGTCGCCATGGGCGGTGAAGCGATTGCCAATGCTTCCAGTGTGACGGACGAACAGGCGATGAACGCTATGGTTGCCGAAGTGATGGGCAAGTGGGGCCGGATCGACATCCTGATCAACAACGCCGGCATCCTGCGCGACAAGAGCTTCGCCAAAATGACCATCGACGATTTCCGTCTGGTCGTCGACATACACCTGATGGGATCAGTGATCTGTACCAAGGCGGTGTGGGACATCATGCGCACGCAGAACTATGGACGCATCTTGATGACCACTTCAGCGACCGGACTCTTCGGCAACTTCGGGCAGGCCAACTATGGCGCAGCCAAGCTCGGGCTGGTCGGCTTTATGAATTCCCTCGGGATTGAGGGTGCCAAGAACGACGTGCGCGTCAACACGATAGCGCCCGCGGCGGCCACCCGGATGACTGAAGACATCATGCCTGCTGATGCTCTCGCCAAGATGGATCCGGTTACAGTGGTGCCCGCCGCCCTCTACCTCGTTAGCGAGGATGCGCCGAACCGTGCAATTTTGGCAGCCGGCGCAGGCGGCTATCAGCGTTCTTACATCACCCTCACCCGCGGGATCAGCGACGAAGGCAACGCCAACGTCGAGGCAGTCGCGGCGCAGTTCGAAGCGATCAGCGACCGCAGCGGCGAACTGCTCCCCGAAAACGCTTTCGCTCAGTCGGCGATCGGCCTTGGCCTTCTGTAAGGGAACCCTGAAAAATGACACGTAAAGTCTACGTCGCGGGCGTCGGCATGGTGCCTTTCACCAAGCCGGGGCAGAATGAAACTTACGACCTGATGGGCGCTGCCGCAGTGCAGCTGGCGCTGCAGGATGCGGGCATCGCCTATGACAAGGTGGAGCAGGCCTATGCTGCCTACATCTATGGTGACACCTGTTCGGGCCAGCGCGCACTCTACGAAGTCGGATTGACCGGCATTCCAGTGTTCAATGTCAACAATGCCTGTGCGTCCGGATCGTCCGCGATCTACCTTGCCAGGCAGGCAATCGAAACCGGCGCGGCTGATGTAGCGCTGGCCTTCGGGTTCGAACAGATGGTGCCCGGCGCGCTTGGGGCGGTGTTCAACGATCGCCCCTCGACCACTGGTCGGATGGTCGACACGATTGCAAGCCGGCTTGGCGCATCCGACGTTCCAGTCGCATTGCAGATCTTCGGCGCTGCCGGGCTGGAGCACATGGAGCGCTTCGGCACCCCGCTTGAATCCTTCGCCAAGATCCGCGCCAAAGCCAGCCGCCACGCGGCGCGCAATCCGCTTGCGGTGTTCCGCAACGAGCTGAGCGTCGAGGATGTGATGGCTGACAAGGTGCTATGGCCGGGCGTGATGACCCGTTCGATGGCCTGCCCGCCTACGTGTGGGGCCGCAGCGGCGATCCTGTGCAGCGAGGACGCCGCCAAGCGCTTGGGACTAGACACCCGCGTATGGATCGCCGGTCAGGCAATCGCAACAGATGCGCCCAACACTTTCGACGCCAGCGACATGCGCAACGCCGTCGGCTATGACATGGCCAGGCGCGCTGCCCGGCAAGTCTATGAAGCCGCCGGGATCGGCCCAGAAGGGATTGATGTGGTCGAAATGCACGACTGCTTCGCCCACAATGAACTGATCACCTACGAATCGCTGGGCCTCTGCGCCGAAGGCGGGGCCGAGAAGTTCATCGACGATGGCGACAACACCTATGGTGGACGCTACGTTACCAATCCGTCGGGCGGCCTGCTATCCAAGGGGCATCCGATCGGTGCGACCGGCCTCGCCCAGTGCTATGAACTCACCAACCAGCTGCGCGGCACGGCCGATGCCCGGCAGGTCGCCGGAGCACGCGTTGCGCTGCAACACAACTTGGGCGTTGGTGGCGCCTGCGTGGTGACCATGTACCGCAATTGAGTGGCTCCCGTTGTGCGGAGACCTGGTGCCTGACGCAAGTCACCGGTCGCCAAGCAAAACCCCCGCCAACCTGCCCTGGTTCGCGGGGGATTTGTTGTGCTGCGGCGCTTTGGCGCGCGTGGATCAGTCCTGTCGGAACAGGTCTGGCGTCGAATCAAGATGAAACCCTTGGTAACGCGCCGAATTGGTATGCGGCGGCAAATCGTAATATCGCCGCGCAACCGGACTGCCGCCATCGACCCGCAGAGCTGCACCGGTAATGTAGGCAGCCCCAGGCGAGAGCAGGAACACGATTGGCGAAGAGACTTCCGACACGGTCCCGACCCGCTGCATCGGGGTGTTGCTGGCAGACTCCTGGATAAACTTGATCCCGTCGCCGTCATAATTATCGAACCCGCTCGACATGATCATGCCTGCAGCGATGCTGTTTACCCGCACGCCCGATGCAGCCCATTCGCAGGCGGCAGACTGGGTCAGCGAATGCATCCCCGCGCGCGCCGCCCCCGAATGGGCGAAGTTGGGCAGGCCCATCCACATGTCGACGATCATGTTGACGATCGCCCCGCCGTGCTCGGCCATCCACTGATTATAAACCTCGCGCATCATGTTGAAGCCGCCGGTCAGGTTGTTGCGCACCACCGCCTCAAACCCCTTGGTGGTAATATCCTTGAGCGGTGAGAAGAACTGTCCGCCCGCGTTGTTTACCAGCCCGTCGATCCGCCCCTGTGCAGCCAGAACTGCACTGACCGCAGCGGCGACATTGGCTTCGTCGCGAATGTCACAGACCTGTGCCGAGGACTTTCCGCCAGTAGCCGAAATCTCCGCATTCACGGCGTCGAGCTTTTCCTGCTTGCGCCCCATTATGACGACATGCGCACCCAGCGCGGCGAGCTCATGGGCAATGCATCGGCCGATGCCGCTCCCCCCGCCCGTGACAATGTGGACCTGCTCGTCGAACAAGCCCGGACGAAAGATGGAATCATAGCGCATAAACTCTACCTCGAGCTCTTTCTGTCCTTGAACCGCGCGACTGCTTCTTCAAGCGCACCGCTCTGCGCGCGGCTGATTTGCGCGCGTTCCTCCAACTCATAGGAAGTCTCCAGCAGCGGACTTTGCAGCGCAAGATCCAGATTGCGCTTGGTCAGCCGCAAGGCATCCAACGAGTGCGCCGTGATCCTTTCCGCCATCGCGTAGCCTGCGGCCAGAAGTTGATCGGGCGGGACGATGTCCGAAATCATTCCGCAAGCCAGCGCGCGGCTGGCTGCGAGGCGTGAGGAGGTGAAAGCCATCTCACGTGCCATTGAAAGACCAACCGTACGTTGCAGCCACCACGCAACTCCAAGCTCGGTTCCAGAAAGACCAAGATTGATGAACGCAGTGGTGAAAAAGGTCCCTTCGCTAGCAATTACGATGTCGGAATGTAGCGCGAAGATCAGCCCGGCACCTGCGACGGATCCATTGGCCAAGCAGATGATCGGCTGCGGACACGCGCGCATGGAACGCAGCGTGTGTCCCATGTCCCAATCCCCTCGCGCCAGAACCTCGAGCAGGGCATCGGTGTCTTCCTGGTCAATAAGATCCAGTCCTACGCAGAAATGCTCACCCGCACCGCGGATCACGATTACCTTGCATTCGCGATCAAACCTGCATCCGGCGAAAAATCGACCCATCTCCTCCAGTAGGCTGGTAGTTACCGCATTGCGTCGGTGCGGACGATTGATCGTTACCGTCGTCACTGCGCCCTCGCGCACTATGTTGAGGGCGGCCTCCCCGTTCAAATCCGTCATGCCTTGGTGCTCCGCTGATTATCTGCCGATCATGGTCAAGAGGCCGGCCCGGCAACACCCCCCCGGTGGGGTGGGGCCTGTTGCCCGGAGCACCAGCTCAAGAGATCAGGCCAGCGAAGCCATTTCGATCACGAAGCGGTACTTCACATCGTTGGTCTGCATTCTCGCGAAGGCACTGTTGATGTCGGCCATGGCGATCATCTCGCAATCGGGCAGAACCTGGTGTTCGGCGCAGAAATCGAGCAAGGCCTGAGTTTCGGAAATTCCGCCCATTAGCGATCCGGTGATACTGCGGTGATTGCGCGCCAGCAGTGCGCCATGGATCGGCTCGAGCAAGTCGAGCGCGCCCACTGGAGCGAGCATGCCGCCCCGCCCCAGCAGCATCAGATAGCTATTCACATCGTGGCGCGAGGGTATCGTATCGATGATCAGGTCGAAGCTGTTGAACTTTGCCGCCATCGCCGCCTTGTCAGAAGACAGCAGCACATCGTGCGCACCGAGCGCCAGGGCATCGTCCATCTTGCCTGGCGAAGAGGTAATTACCGTCACCTCCGCCCCTAACGCCACGGCCAGCTTCACCGCCATGTGGCCAATCCCGCCGAGGCCGACCACGCCCACCTTCGAGCCCTTGCCCACGCCCTTCTGGCGAAGCGGGGTCCAGACGGTAATACCCGCGCAGAGCAGCGGCCCCGTCCGGCTAAGGTCAAGTCCTTCAGGCACCCTGATCACAAAGCAATCGCGCACCACGATGTCGGTGGCGTAGCCGCCCATCGTCCGTTCGCCAGTCAATACATCGATACCATTGTACGTCGTCGTCGGCCCTTTGGCGCAATAAGGCTCGTCATGGTCAGCACAAGCTGCGCAGTTCTGGCAACTATCCACCAAGGCGCCCACGGCCACCCGGTCTCCTGGCTTGAAACCGGTGACTTTGGCCCCCACTGCAGTCACGTGACCGACTATCTCGTGCCCCGGCACCATTGGGTAGACAGTGGTACCCCAATCATTGTGGGCAATGTGCAGATCAGTGTGGCACACGCCGCAATAGGCGATGCGGATTGCCACATCATCGTCGCGCGGCGCGCGTCGGTCAATGTCCATCGGCACGAGCGGCGCATGCGCTTCGGCTGCGCCATATGCTTTGCATTGGGTCATTTCAGTCACTCCCACGATAGATTGATCAGGCAACTGGCGGACGCAACCAGGGTGCAGCCGTCGTCTCAGGCGATGCGATCTGGTTTGATATCCACTTGCCCATCCGGCGAAGTGGCTCGATTGCGTCCTGCGGCGCCGCCCATTTCATGGCCGCGGCATAGCCAAGCGACACGATCCGTTGCGCACCGTAAAGGGGCAAGCGGTCCTTGAGCTCGTCCTTGAGTTGCTCGGGATAGATGCCGACCGTCTGGGTATAGGCATCAACCGCATCCATCACTTCGTCCAGCGTGTCCACCGGCACGAGGTTCGCCGTGCGATCATCAAGGATTGTGGCGAATGACACCGGCTCCGGTAGCTGCGAAACGATAATCGCGCCCTCGCCATCCCTGCCTCCAATCACTTTATACCATTCGTCATCCAGTCGCAGCGCATCGACATGGCTCTTGAGATTGCGGTCATAGGCCTTCGCCGGTGTCGAAAGGCTGTTGGGCAAACCCATGAGCGCTTCGTGGACGTAACCACCGAACCGGTTGATCCGCTCCAGCCCGTCATCATCGGTGCCCGACTGGACATAGACCACCCGCGCGCAGACGCAGCCCTTCTGGTTGAGCGCGCCAATATCGCTTGCCACGCGCAAGGCAGCTTCGCGCATGCTGGACTCATCGGCGAAAGCGTCGGCGCCGATGATGCTGGCACTCCGCTTGGGATCGAGCGAAATCAACTCCAGACCAGGCTGGATATACCGAGTGACATGTTTCATCGAAGCAAAACCACCCCATGCGACGATTTTTTCCAGGTTGCCCGGTTGGTAGAGCCGTTCCTCGAACGCGGTATCTCCGCCGCGCCAATAGGCGACCGACAGGTGCCGAGTCAGCGGATGATCCGGCGCCATGTCGATCATGGTTCGGGCGATGGCGAGTGCGGTAAACGGGTCATTGGACGGCGATTTGATGATTGCATCGCTACGCAGCACCATGTTCCGGATAATCGTCAGCAATGACAGGCCCGGCGCATTTCCCGCAACAATGTGCAGCGTGCGCGCACCGAAGCAGCGCACCTCTAGCCGGGTGCCGTCAATCAGTGTTTGCGGCACCCATTCCTCTAGATGGCGGATGCCGACCGTGCTTTCCACCGCCTCGACAATCGCCTCGCGGTCAAGCATGTGACGCAAGCCCGCATAACTGTTCCTCACCAACGGCGGGGTGGTCGGTGCAGTCAGGTATGACAGTTCGCAGGCTTGCTGGAGATGTTCATTGGTTTCCAGATCGAGCCGCTCCCCCAGTGCCTGGGCAAAAGCGAGGATGTCATCGAAAGTCAGGTCATATAGATCAGCAAGCCGCGCCGGATTGCCCAGTGGCAGTCGGTCGATGTAGTGGTGCGCATCGGGTGTCAGAAAGGTCAGGTCGCCGCCGCGCCCACCCACTTCAACCAGATTGTCGGCAATAACTTCTCCCCGGATAATCATCGGGGCAATGGGCATGGTCATGGTGCTTATCCTTCGACGGTGCCAAGGAAGTCCATCGCTTCGCGGTGCGAAGCCTCGGATGCGGCGCAGGTGATCTTGTCGTCCCCGCCCTGCTTTTCGCTGTAGCGCTCGATCGGGCCGACCACATAGCGACTGGGCTGGCCGCAGGCGCAGGGTTCGTCCCATTCCACGGAGATCTCGTCGCCCGTGATGAACCCGCCCCAGCGGATATCCGAACCAAGATCATAGAAAGCGGCACGGCCCGTTACACGGCCCTTGCGCGCCAATGCGCGGCCTGTTTCCGGATCGAGAACATAAGGGATCACCGTGGGCGCGAAGTGATAGTGCCCCTCATCGCAGCGCATGTGCGATCCGCTGACGACTTCGGACATCGCATAGGTTTCGTTGATCCTCTTCGCGCCTGTGAAGCGCAGCAGGTCTTCGCGCCAGCCCTCGGGCTGGACCACGCCCTTGGCGCCGCCAGTTGTCGTCACGTAGGAATCGGGGTGGAACACGCCTTCCATCCCTCGCGACAGCCCAGCCTGCGCCATGTTGTGCAGCAGGTTCCAGGTGGCGCCGATATAGACCCGCTTGCCGCGCAGCTCCTCGACCTTGCGTTCGAAGAACCGCGACAAATGTGCGGGCATTTCCGCCTGCATGGCATCAAAGTCGCGCTTCTTGGCCATTACTTCGGGGCTGATTTCCAGTCTGTCGAGCGTTCCGCGCACGTGGGCGGCGCGGATCTGTGCGCCGAGCCGCTGGACGTCTGAACTAAGCGTGCCGGGATAGGCCGGGTGGAAGTGATCCTCATTGGGAAGCAGGGCAGCGACCATGAATTCGTTCGCGCGCAAGTGGCTCAGAAATCCCCTACGAAAATAGGGATATACGAAATGCAGTTCAGGCTGCGGCGTATCAGGGCCTTGCATGCCCCAGACGAAAAGCCGCCGCACCATGCAAGCGCGCAGAAATTCGCTGCAACTGTTGGGCAGGAATGAGATCGTCCCGCTGGTGCCGGAGGTGTGACTGAAGCGCAGTTGCGGAACGGCCCGGTCCATCGCCTCGAACCAGTCGTCAAGTCCCCGGCAATGGCTGACATCGGCATTGGTGATCGCTTCCGCCAGTTCGGGCACCACCAGCTTTGTCAACCACTTGTTGATCCGGACATAGTCGTTCCGGTCGAGAAGCGAAGGTGGGTAGGATTTATAGACAGTGTGCTCGAACAATAGCGGCACCACATCCTCGATGCTTTCGAGACGATTGATCCCTTCGCCTTCGGCCAGCTTCTTGAGCATGGGAATTTCACGGAACTGCGCGAAGCGCCGCTTCAGCCCATCGAGCTGCAATGCATCAAGTTCGTCGCGCGCCAGACGGTTCCACTGGCGATGGTCATAGCCTGCAAGGGCAAGCGGCTCTGTCAGCAGCAAACCAACTCGGTCAGCTGCACCGTTCATTGCGGTTTGCATTTATCGATCCTCTGTGATCCCGTCACCAACTATGCCGCAGCCTGGCTTTACGGGAATTCCGGATTCAGATTCACGATCGTTCGAATTAAATTATTGTTTTATATTATTTTAATTGTATTTACCGATATTGATATCTGTAGCTTTCCGAGAAACGCTCGATCATAAGTAGCGATAAGCGAATCGATCCCTGTGGGGTGATATGTCGAACGGCAAATCGGTGACCATCGAAGTGCCCGCACGGGCACGAAAACAACCCCGGCAAAGTCGTTCGCTGGCAATGGTCGGTGCGCTTCGTGAAGCCTGCCTCGATATCCTCGAGAACCAGGGCCGGGACGCGCTCACTGTCAATGCCATTGCCGATCGCGCCGGCGTGGGAATCAGTTCGATCTATGAATATTACCCCACACTTGAGGCTCTGGTTTCCGAAGTTTTCGGGGAAATCAGACTGGAGCTGCGCAACTCCGCACTCGAACGCCTGAACGCATTGCCTGATGGCGCAAGGTTGATCGACGGGATCGAGACCATGCTCCAGGTCGCGGTAGAGCTGCTAGATCGATGGAGCAAAGTCGATGCGGAATTATTCGCCAAGTTCACACGCTATGATGAATTGGTGCGGCTTGATTTGATCCTCTCTGAAAAAACGCTGGCTGCGACCATTGTCGACAGCCTTTTCCTCCGCTTCGATTCCGAGATAACAACCCGTGAACGCGAAAAGGCACGCTTCTATCTGCATCAGTCACTACTGGCATTGATGCGCGCCACAGCGCTGCTGAGGCCTGACTATTTGCACGAAGAAGCGACGCTGAACATGCTGGGTCGTATGCTTCATTCGCTGCTGACCGAAACGGAATCAGCCACGTCTGCCAGCTAGAAATGACAGCATCGCGCGGGCAGTTCGCAGCGGCTGCTCGAACATCGGCACATGGCCCACATCGTCCAAGATGACGAGCTGGGATCTGGCAATTGCATCATGCTGGGCGCAAGCAGCACTGACATGCAAAAGATTGTCACCGCGCCCCCAGACAGTCAGCACTGGGACGGTCAATTCGTCCAGCCTCAGGTTAAACGGCCGCTCAACCGCATCGACAAGGATCTGGTCAAGAATCAACCGGTCCAACTTCCTTCGCCGACCCTGTCGAGCCACGATGGCCTGACGCGCAAGCCAAGGCAGGTAGGGTGGCTTGTGGAAAAGCATCGAAACCACGATGTCGACGTCATCAGTATTCCGAATATCGAACAGATCGTGCCCCGCTTTGAGCGCCTGCTGCGCGGGCGTTAACTGCGGACCATCGACGCCCGCGTTATTCAGGAGCAACAGCGATGTAACAACATCCGGCGCGTCGAGTGCGATCGCGAGGGCAATGTATCCGCCCATGCTGTTGCCACCGAGATGACACGGTCCGAGTGCAAGAGCATCGATGAAGCGCACGACACGATCGGCCTGTTCGCCAATCGAATAATCGCCTGACGCGGTCGGACCGCTCTCCCCGAAGCCTGGCAGATCCGGGCAGATTACGCGATATCGCCGGGCTAGGAACGGTACGACAAGGAGCCAGTTGTCCTTGCTTCCAGCGAAACCGTGCAGCAGGACAAGCGGCTCTCCATCGCTTGGCCCTGCCTCGATCCAGGACCAGCGCACTCCGCCAACAACGCATTCCTTGGTGAGAACGCCGATCGTAGCGCGCGCAAAGGCCCGGGTGAGCGAGCGAAATGGCTTCAGGGCGGGGCTGGTCAGAAAAGAATAAATCATGGCTCAGGCCACTGCCTCAACTCGCGACTTGAGCGCCTTGAATTCCTCGACAATCTGGTCCTTCAAGTGGCTGATGTCTGGCAGCATTTCGCGCTCGGATGTGATCGAGAAATTGATCTGGCCGTTGTAACTGACAACCGAGAGGAACAGGCCCAGGTTGTTCGCCAACGGCCCCATGGCGTAATAATGGGTCAACCTTGCCCCGTTCATGTACAATTGCGTCTGCGGGCCCGGAACGTTCGAGATGAGCAGATTTGCCTGTCTGAACGACAGGTGCCGATTTGACATCATACGCGCAATTCCGGCCAAAGTGGCACCCGGTATGTGCCGCGAGAGATCGGTCATGATACGCGCGCTGAGGCCGGCCCGTGCCTCCTTGGCATCGGCGGTATGCGCGCGGATCGCGCGCAGCCGTTCCACCGGGTCAGCAATCGTCGTCGAAAGTTTCAGCGTCATTGCAGAAATGTTGTTGCCCTGTGCCTCCGCTTTCGCGCCAGATGGGCGGGCATTGATCGGCGCAATGGCGATCAAGCTGTCGTCCGGTAACTCGCCGTGGCTATCGAGGTAACGACGCAGCGCTCCACCGCAGATCGCCAGCACGACGTCATTGATGGTTGTGCCTTGCACCAGCCTTCGCAGCGCGCTGACATCGGACAGCGCAAACGTCGCGGCATCGAACATCTTGTGTGGCGACACGGGTGCGTTGAAACGGGTCACCGGGACACCAGCAGCTGGCTGCTCGTCTCGCTTGGCAAGCCGATCCTGGAATGCCCCCCAAAGATTCGGCATGAACGCCATCGCAGTCCGCGTAAGATTGAACGGGGAGCGCATGTTTGCAATCGCTGCGCGGGTCAGCACTACGTCCAGTGCTGGCTGTTTGCCAGCTGCGACCGGTTCCTTCGGCAGTTCGATCGCCGGCGTGCCCGCTGCATCGCAATCGTTCAACGCCGCAAACATTAGCGCGCCAGCCGTTCCATCAATCGCGCTGTGGTGAACCCGGTGAAGCAATGCGTAACTGCCAGGTGCAATGCCGGGAATCCGATCCAGCCCCTCGATCACGTAAATGTCCCAGAGCGGCCGGTTCATGTCCATCGGTCGGCTGAAGTGCCTCGCAACATGGATGCAGAATTGCCGCCAGTCCCCCGGCTCCGGTAGACGCACGTGGCTGATATGCGCTTCGAGGTCGAAATGGTCATCCTCGACCCAGTAAGGATGATCGAAATCCAGCGGGAGCCGGTACAACTTGCGCCGGAACACCGGCGAGCTGTGCATCCTGTCGCGGACCTGCCTGACAATATCCTTGAAACGTACCTGCCCCCCGCTCGCAGTGGCTGGGTCGTAGATGTAGATGCCCATGATATGCGTGTGCAGATCACCGGTCTGGAAATAGAGGAACTGTGCGTCTTGCGCGTTAAGTTGCTGCACCATGCAAGGCTGCCTTTCGCGTTGCTTTTGCGCCGCGCCGTCTATGGGGCAACGATTGCAAACTGCGGATCGAACACCGCCATGAATGACATCAGCTGCAAAAAGCCTGCCGCATCGCCCTCCAACTTGACCTTTCCCGCCGCGATTGCATCCGCCAGCGACAGCTCCCGCACATTGATCCGGTCAAGCGTGGCCTTGTCCATGCTGATGGTCACCTCGGCAGGCGCCCCCCGGGTCCCTTCTCGCCAAGTGAGCACGCCGTTGCGCACGGTTAGCGCAAAGGATTTGCCAAGATCGACAAATTTCCAGTCCAGCGTCAGATCGTGGTTCTGGGCCTTGTCCGCGTCCAGCCGAACGGCCAACAAGTCAAAGTACATCTGAGGTGTCAACGCCCGGGTCATGTCACCACCGCGTGCCGCCCCGCCTGCTTTGGCAAGGCCGTTGCGCAATTCGTAGGCGCCCGAAAGGTACATGTTGCGCCAGATAGCGCTTTCGGTCTGATAACCCAGCTGCTCCAGCGTATCTGCAAGCGCATTACGCGCCTCTTGGTCGCCCCCAGCAAATACCAACTGCTTGCCCAGTTCGGCCGCCCAGCGGTAATCGCCTTTGCCATTTGCCTCGCGCACCAAGGCCAGCACGCGCTTGCGCCCGCCCAGTGCCGCGACATAGCGACTTGCCGCATCGGCCGGCGCCAGCGGGTCGAGATTGGCAGGATTTGCATCGTAAAAGCCAAGGTACCGCTGATAGACGGCACGGCCGTTAAAGCTGGTCGTGCCGTAATAGCCGCGCGTCGCGAACTTGGCCTGCAAGGCACCCGGCAAGGTGCGCATTTCGCTTCCGATCTCGTCCAGCGTCTTGCCCTGGTTTGCCAGGAAAAGCGCGCGGTTGTTGAAATAGGCATACATGTCGCGTTGGTCGGCAAGCATGGTCCGGATTTCCTCTCCGCCCCATGTTGGCCAAAGATGCTGGGCGATGAGAGTGTCAGTCCTGTCGCCATAACGCGCGAGCGCCGCATCGATATACTCGGACCAGCCCTTGGCATCGCGAACCTGCGCGCCGCGGGGAGTAAGCACGTTGTGCATCGACCGCACCGCGTTCTCCGCCATGTCGAGCACCCGCTGGCCTGGCAGGTAGAAGTTCATTTCGGCCGGCGCTTCTGTTCCCGGCGTTACCTGAAATTCGAACTCGACCCCATCAATCACTCGACGTTCGTAAGGACCGGCGATTTCAACGGTTGGCGGGATAAGGCTGGTTTCGCCACGTCCTGATCCGTTGATCCCTATCCCCGCACCAACCTGCCCGGTGATGGAGCGTTCCATCAGGCTGCCCCCTTGGTACTGCGCCCGCCTGAGCATTGCAGTTCCCGCAAAGACGTTTTCACTGATCGATTCATTCAGGAAGCCACGCGGAGCATAGATCGCGACGCGACCTGCCTTGACGTCTCCTTCGTCAACCACCCCGCGCACACCGCCGAAATGATCGATGTGGCTGTGGGAATAGATCACGGCGACCACGAGCCGTTTCGGACGGTGCCGAAAGTAGAATTCCAGCGCAGTCCTCGCGGTTTCAGCCGAGGTCAGGGGATCAACAAGGATCAATCCGCTGTCGCCCTCGATTACCGTCATGTTGGCCAGATCAAAGCCGCGCAGCTGGTAAATCCGGTCGGTTACCTTGAACAATCCAGCGACCGAGTAAAGCTTGGCGTGGCGCCACAGGCTGGGGTTCACCGTTGCCGCGGACGTGTCAGCCTTGAGGAAGTCATAGGCCCGCGCATCAACGATGACCTCGCCTTTGGCGTTCACGATCCGCCCAGTGAACTCTTCGATCAGGCCACGGCGGACGGCGGCCTGATCTGCCCCGTCTTCGGCAGGCATCGCTTTTGCCGCAGCTGCGTTTGCCGCAATCGTGGCGGCGCTCGCCTCTTTCGGTGCGCTTGGGGTCGCTTCCGCTGAAAGCGGCGAAGCAAAGGAGCCTGCAAGAGTGAGAGCAAGCACGACAGCCTGCGTTGCCAATGCGACGCGAAAGCGGGTGACATGCATCATAATGGTCGTCCTTCTGGCTGAGCTGCCACGCGCAGCATCGAGGGCTTCTTCACGATGTCGGGCAAGCGCCAGCGCTTGTCGAACAGCGGCGGGCCAGGGCCATAGAGGCGAAACATGGCGGTCCAGCGCCGACCGGGCATCAGAGTTACCCAATTGCCTTCGGGGCCAGCAGGCGCTTTGGCCGAAAACACGATGTCGACCGATCCGTCCTTGTTGCGAATCAGATTGCGGCGGTTGGAATCGGTGCCCACAGAAGCTGCGCCCCGAAGGAAGCCACTGGTTTCGAGATCGTAGACATTAATCGCCCAGAAATCGGCTGCGGGGACATCCGCGGGAACATGCAGCGTGTATGTCTCGTCGCCGCACAAGGCCTGCCCTTCGCTGTCGGCAGTCTGGGTCAGATAGAACGTGGCCGCGCCAAGATGACGGGGCATGGCAAAGGCGAAGAAGAAAGTTCGAGCCCGGTCGTCAAGGCGCAGCGCACCGTCCTGTTCATAGGTGAAACCCGCCTTGCCGATATCGACCAACCCGGCCGAAGTGCCCCATTGCGAGCCTGGCCACCAGGGGGCGCGGCGGGTCAGCACCATCGCTATCATTTCCGACTTGGCCTGCGCGGCGGCGCGGTCAAGCGCTTGGCGTCGCGCGGTTGCTGGCGCAAAAGGCTTGCCCGGCTCGATACCTAGGCTTGCAAGCATGCCGCGCATCACCATATCGCGTCGATCAGGTGCTTCCTCACCCAATATTCGCGCCAATCGGTCATAAAATCCCGCATCCATCGCCGCAATGCCATCGAAGAGCTTGCCGGACATGTCGATATGGCGCTGCGCCCGAGGATTTGAGACATCGGCCAGCGAATACAGCCGCAGTTGCTTGATCAGCCCGTTGGCTTGCGCCACTGACCGGGGCTGAGACGATCTTGGCGTAAGACGCAGCAGAAAATAGCCATTGCGTGTCGGCATGTCTATGGTCCGCATCCCTGCCGGAGCTGGGCCAACATATCCGGGCGGGGTCAGCAGGAATTTGCCGCCCAATCCCTTGTCGATCCCAGCTGGCCCGAAATCCTCAACCGGCACCTGCCAGGCACTGTGCAGGTTTCCGTAAAGCGCAGTTCCTCCCGATGGAGGCAGTTCGAAGACCACCGGCCCATCCGCCAGGTTGACGTTGGCATAGACATAGTGCGAGGTCGAATTGGGCGTCGTGGTCTGGTTTAGATAATCCGATGGACGCGACCAGTAGACCAAATCGTTGTATCTTGCCTCAGCATCGCGGAAGTACGCGTCGCGCATTGCGTCGAACGAAACGATTGGCATGCCCCATAGCGCAACCTCAACAGCCCGCCGTTCAAATGAGGGAGAGATCGTTGACGTTTCGGCGACCTGCCCCGCCGAACGGCCTTGGGCCGGGGCAGGCTGATTGGCGTAAAGTGACAATGCAGCTGCTAGGAGCAGAGCTGGCTGGCGTAAGCGCATAGCAATCATTCTCCCCTGCGCCGACGCACGCGGCCGCGCATCATGCGCGGCCGAAAATGCCGATGTGGTCGATCGATTCCTCGGTCCCCCAAACGCCGCCGCCATTCACCTGCAATCCGATCCGCGCCCCTTCTACCTGGCGCGCGCCGCATTCGCCGCGCAACTGCTGCACGATTTCGAAGATCTGGCCAAGCCCGGTAGCGCCGATCGGATGGCCTTTGGATTCAAGCCCGCCCGACGGATTGATCGGCAGCTTGCCGCCAATGGTGGTATCGCCGCGCTCAGCCATCGCACCGCTATCGCCGGGCGCACACAAGCCGATGTTTTCCGAGATGCACAGCTCCCCAATCGAGGCCGCATCGTGCAGTTCGGCCACGTCGACGTCTTCCGGGCCAACCCCGGCTTCTTCGTACAATTGGCGCGAAAGCTGGACAGAGACGTGCAGATCGAAATTGTGCGGATCGTGCTTCGAGGCCGAACGCATGCCCGAGGCCAGCACCTTGATCGCGCGACTACGGTTGAAGCCAAGGCGCTTCATTCCCTCTTCGTTCACCAGAATCGCCGCAGCCGCTCCATCGGAAATCGGCGAGCACATCGGCAGCGTCAGCGGATAGGTGATCGGTGGTGCGGCCAGCACCTCGTCGATGGACATGGGGTGCCGGTACTGCGACCGTTCATTGTGGACCGAATGGCCGTGGTTCTTCGAGGCAACCGCCGCAACCTGCCGCTGGGTAACGCCATAGCGAGACATCAGCTGCCGGCCGAACCCGGCATAAACGTCCATAAACGAACTGTATGGCTTATCGGAAGTCGATCCCGGCGGAGGAACGATACCCTTCCCCAGCGCGATAATTGCTTCTGCGTTGGTTTCGCGGGTTTCAAGATCCCAAGCGGAATCGAAGATGCCGAACATCTTCGCCTTGTCGGAGTAGTACATTTTTTCCGAACCAACGGCGAGCCCGACATCAGCGACACCTGAGCGCAGTTGGCTGATCACCAGATTGAATGCGCTGCTGGCTGAAGCGCAGGCCGCCTCGACATTAAAAATTGGGATACCCTCGATTCCCATTGGCAACAGCGCTACCTGCCCGCGTATCATGTGCTGGCCATCAAAGTGACCCTGGCCCGTGTTGCCAAACGCGGCCACACCAATGTCTTTGCGATCGCAGCCAGCATCTTTGAGCGCATCTTCAACCGCCCATGCAGTCAACTGCTTGACCGATTTGTCCATGTGACGGCCAAAGTGGGTCATTCCCACCCCGACGATATAGATGTCTTCCGCTGCCATAGTCTTGCATCCCTTGATATCTGCCGCGCCAGCAGCACTGCCGGGAATGCTATGCGGGATACCGGGCGGGGTTATCCCCCCTTGTGGAGGGGGGAGCCACTTTCAAAAGACAATCACCTGCCTCACTGCCTCTCCGCTGTGCAGTCGGTCGAACCCTTCGTTGATCTGATCCAAACTCATCGTCGCGCTAAGAAGGCGGTCAACAGGCAGGCGCCCTTCACGGTATAGTTGGATATAGCGAGGGATATCTCGAGCGGGCACACATGAGCCCATGTAGCTGCCCTTGAGCGTGCGCTCCTCGCCCACCAAGCGCACAACGTCGACTGGCAGGGCCGAGCCTGCAGGAGGCAGTCCCGCAGTTACTGTCAGTCCTCCGCGCTTGGTCATCGCAATCGCACTTTCAAGAGCCCGGATTGATCCGGCCATCTCGAACGCAAAATCCACCCCGCCTTCGGTCAGAGCCCGGACCCGCGCGGCGCAATCCGGTTCGGCCGCATTGATCGTGTCGGTCGCCCCCAGTTCGCGGGCCAAAGCCAGCTTGTCTTCAGAGAGGTCCACGGCGACAATCCGCCCAGCGCCCGCAGCCCGTGCCCCCAGCACGGCCGCCAAACCAACTCCGCCGAGGCCGACCACAGCGGCGAATGCACCCATTGTCAGCCCCGCGGTATTCACAACCGCTCCGACCCCGGTAAGCACCGCACAGCCAAATAGCGCCGCTTCGATCGGGGGAATGTCGCGCGGTATCTTCACCAACGAACGGCGTGAAACTACAGCATGGTCCGCAAAGGCGGAGACGCCAAGATGGTGGTGATTACGAGGCGTCCCGCCGAAGCGGCTTTCTCCGCCGATCAGCAAGCCCGCGCCATTCGCCTCGGCCCCCGGTTCGCACAGCGCGGGTCGTCCTTCAGCGCAGGGAAGACAATGGCCGCAATTGGGCATGAATACGCTGACAACGTGATCGCCCGGTACCAAGTCGGCAACCCCAGCTCCCACAGCCGCCACCACACCCGCAGCCTCGTGCCCCAGCACCATCGGCAATGGGCGGGGGCGATCACCGTTGATGACCGACAGATCAGAATGGCAAAGCCCGGCCGCCCTTATCTTCAGCAGCACTTCACCCGCGCCGGGCGGGGCAAGCTCAACCTCGACAATATCAAGCGGGCGGGTCCGTGAGTAGGGCCCATCGGCATCGGTTGCGCGCAGCACGGCTGCCCTGATCAGCAAGCTTGATTCCCTTCCGAATTACACCTTGGTCAATCTTGGCTTCGACGGCTTATTGGTCGTCCTGCCAGGGATAGAACGACGGCATCTGCGAAGCCTTTCCCGTGAAGACAGGGTCTCTCTTTTCCAAAAAGGCAGCAACGCCCTCCTTCCCGTCAGCCATGCTGGTGTAGAACATGGCAAGTGAATCGATGCGGTGTGCCTCGATCGGATGGGGCTGCGCCGCGTTACGCCACATCATTTGACGCGCGAGGGCCACCGCTACTGGGGACCGATTATTGATGAACTTGCCGGCTAGCGCCCTTGCCTCGTCTAGCAGGGAGTCCGGTGCGTGAACCGAACGGAAAAGTCCGCCGCACCGCCCTTCCTCGGCATCGAAGATTTCGGCAGAAAGCACCCATTCAAGCGCCTGTTGCGGCCCGACAAGACGAGGCAGAAACCAACTTGAGCAGGCTTCGGGCACGATCCCCAACTTGCCGAAAACGAAGCCCATCCGCGCCTTTTCCGATGCCATGCGAACGTCCATCGCTAGCGTCATCGTTGCGCCGATGCCCACCGCTGGGCCATTGATGGCTGCGATCACCGGCTTCTTGCAGGCGAAGATCGCCAGTGTGACCCGGCCACCATCATCGCGCACGGCATCTCGCCGCGAAAGCGGGCCAAGTTCGCCGCGCATGTCTGCAAGGCCAGGGCTTTGAGTTTCGTCCAGACCAAAAGCGTTACCTTCGGTTGTCAGCTCCATGCCAGCACAGAACGCCCTGCCCTCGCCGGTGACAATGACCGCACCCACCGTATCGTCTTCACTCGCCCGGGCAAATGCCTCGACCAACTCGTTGGCCATTTCGACTGTGAAGGCATTGAGGTTTTCGGGGCGATTGAGGCGAAGGACAAGAATTCGGTCTTCAAGTTCCCATTTGAGCGTGTTGAATTGCATGTTCGGCTTCCGTTTCCTCGTCGTCTCTCGCGCACTCAGACTAGGCCGCGAGAGCAAACGGAAAACTCCCCGATTGGAGGGGGCCCCCTCTCCATGAGGGGCTGAGAAGCGGCGCGCGCCGGCATATCGCCGCAGGATGAACCTGCTCCAGCCCACTAAGCGCGGCGTGTTTGCGCCAATCCATCCGCTACCCGCGCCGCCAGAGACGGGAAAGATGATGGAACTGGTGCCAGGCGTGCACTGGCTGCGGATGGGGTTGCCGATCGCGCTTGACCATATCAACCTCTGGGCGCTGGCGGACGGGCATGGCTGGACGATTGTCGACACCGGGATTGATCATCCGGGCAGCACTGAAACCTGGGAGCGCTTGCTGCGCGAGGATCTTGGCAACGTGCCGGTCACCCGTGTCATCGTCACTCACATGCATGCCGATCACGCCGGGCTGGCCGGTTGGCTGGTCGAGAAGTTTGGCTGCAAATTGTGGATGACGCGCACCGAATACCTGTCTGCCCAGGCAATCGCTGGTTCGTCCGGTGAGGAACCGGCCTTCCGCGCCCTGCATAGCAAGGCCGGTTGGACCGCAGCCGAAATTGCCGAACTGGGCGCTCGCAAGCGGACGATCGCAGGCTTCTATGCTCCCCTTCCCGGCAGCATCCGACGCATGCGTGATAACGACACACTGGAGATAGGCGGCAAACTCTGGCGCGTGATTGCGGGTGGCGGGCATTCTCCAGAACACGCTTGCCTGCATTGCCCAGAGCTTGGCTTGTTCATTTCTGGCGACATGGTGCTGCCGGGAATTTCGTCCAACATCTCGGTCGATCCAGTCGAGCCCGATGGCGATCCGCTCGCGGAATGGTTCACGACGCTCTCGCGCATTCGCGAAAAGGTTCCCAATGATGTCCTTGTCCTGCCGTCGCATGGCCGGTGCTTTACGGGTCTGCACGAACGTATTGATGTCCTGGTTGGAGAGCAACGTGGGGTATTGAAACAACTTTTGCCGGCCCTCGTTCAGCCTAAAAGGGCCGATGAGCTTTTCGGCGTGCTGTTCAAACGGCCGATTTCCCGCAGTGACATTCCCCTGATGGGTCTCGCGACAGGTGAGACTCTCGCCCTTCTAAATCATCTCGTCACCCGTGGTAGCGTGCATCGCAGGACCGGAGCGGACGGAGTGACTGTCTATCAATTAACAAATGGAGCGACTTTATGAGCCGATCGCCAATCCACACCCGCTCCGATTACAGATTTTCCTGCACGGTAAGTACGCGGTGGATGGACAATGACGTTTATGGTCACGTCAACAACGTAGTTTATTATAGCTGGATCGACACTGCGGTAGGCACTTTCCTTCTGGAAAATGGACTCATCGACGTCGAAAAGGGACCGATCATCGGAATGGCCGTGGATAGCGGCTGTCAATATAACCGTGAGGTTTCGTTTCCGCAGCGTGTCACCGCAATGGTAAGGATCGGCCATATCGGCACGTCAAGCGTGCGGTATGAAATAGGACTTTTCGCAGACAACGAAGAGACTGCTTCCGCGCAGGGTCACTTCGTCCATGTCTATGTCAATCGGTCCGACCGCCGCCCTCGCCCAATCCCCGAGACATGGCGCACGGTACTTGCGCCACTGTTAGTCTGACCGTTGCGCGGAGCGAGCTTTTGCCTTCAGCTTTATGCTCCCCATACCTCCGACCCGGAGGGCAACCATGCTTCAGTCAGCACAGCTAAACCGCGATTGAAAACGGCTTTAGTCGGGCAGCAGGGCCCCCAAGCGAACGCAAGGGGCAACTCCCAAATCCGCCTGTATTTCCAGTTCGTAAATCCAAAGGCCATTTCGACGACTTGGGGCATAAGAAACCGTTCGACTTCACGGCGACGCAGAGCAATGGTGGCGTTAATGAATCTCCGCCCGGATGACCGGCAGCGCCCCTAGCGATATCAATCGGCGGGGCCTTGGGTGGTACAAGCAGCAATACCGCTGCCTGCGACCTGGAGTACCCCCCATGCACGACCTCGATAAGCCCACCGAGCAGGCTGCCGAACAGATTGAGCCCCTCACCTCAAACTCCATTGCAAAGGCGCAGGGGCTAAAGCCTCGCCGCATGGCGCGCATGCCCGCACAGGGAGAAACAACGCTGACTGCACCTGCAAGTGACAGAAAGCCGCCCCTGCCCCATAAAATCAGCCTGGTACTTGAACTCTTGCATCGGCCCAGCGGAGCCAGCCTGGACGATATGGTCGCGGCAACAGGCTGGCAGCCGCATAGCGCCCGCGCAGTTCTGAGCGGTCTGCGCAAGAAGGGCCACACAATCGCTAAGGTCAAGCAAGATGGCGTGACCCACTACTCCGCCTCTGGAAATGCGCAGTGACCCGGCGGCGCGTTCAGCTCGAGCAACAACTGGCCAAACTCGAGCGGATGTCGGCGGCAGAACTTCGCTCCGAGTGGGACCAGCTAACGGGCCGCCCCGCTCCAAAACTTAGCCCCAAGCTGCTGCGTCTCGCCGTCGGCTACGAGCTGCAGGCCCACGAGCGTGGCGGCCTGTCGCGGCGCAGCGGACAAGACCTCGCGAAACTCGCGGCCGCGACCCCGGATGGCCGCAGCATCAACGCTGGCATGCGGCTGGTTCGCGAATGGGCTGGCAAGATCCACGTGGTCACGATCGGAGAGGATAGGGTCATCCGCTGGAATGACCGCGAGTGGGGTTCACTCAGCGAAGTGGCCCGCGCGATTACGGGGACCCGCTGGTCGGGTCCCCTCTTCTTCGGCCTCAAGACCAAGGAGAAAGCGGCATGAACAAGGTTCGCTGCGCCATCTACACCCGCAAGTCGAGCGAGGAGGGTCTGGAGCAGAGCTTCAATTCGCTCCATGCCCAGCATGAGGCCTGCGCGGCCTATGTGCTGAGCCAGGCTAGCGAGGGCTGGACACTGCTGCCCGAGCAATACGACGACGGCGGCTTGTCGGGCGGCAACCTGGAGCGCCCTGCCCTGCAACGCCTGCTTGGCGATATCGCGGCTGGCAAGATCGACATCGTCGTCGTCTACAAGGTCGACCGGCTCACCCGCTCGCTGCTCGACTTCGCCAAACTGGTGGAGGCCTTCGACAAGGCAGGCACCAGCTTTGTCTCGATCACCCAGTCGTTCAACACCACCACCAGCATGGGACGGCTGACGCTCAACATGCTGCTTAGTTTCGCACAGTTCGAACGCGAGGTCACTGCCGAACGCATCCGCGACAAGCTTGCTGCCTCGAAGGCACGCGGCATGTGGATGGGCGGTACACCGCCGATCGGCTACCGGCCCCACGAGCGCACCCTGGAGATCGTCGAAGAGCAGGCTGAATTCGTGCGGGGCCTATTCCGGCGCTATCTTGAACTGCGAAGTGTCCGACTGGTCGCCGATCAGCTCAAGGACGAGGGTATTCTCAGCCCGCGCCGAACTTACGGCACCGGCCGCGCTTCTGGCGGCTTGCAGCTCAGCCGTGGACAAATCTACCAGATGCTGAATAACCCGGTCTACATCGGCAGGATCCGGCACAAGGACAAGACCTATCCCGGCCTGCATTCTGCCATCATCGATGAACTGACCTGGGAACGCACGCAGCAACTCTTGCAGGAGCACACCCAAGGCGAGCGCCGCGTTCGTGCGGCACGTCCCAGCGTGCTCGCAGGTCTGGCCTATGATGAGGCCGGCGATCCATTGCTGGCCACCCATGCCTGCAAACCGGCCCAGGGCAAGTCGTCAGGTAAAGCCGTAGGAGGCCGGCACCGTTATCGCTATTATGTCAGCCGGGAACTCCACCACAAGGCAGGCGGCAGCAACCATGGGCTGCGTATCCCGGCGCGTGAGCTTGAAGGTGCGGTCGAAGCCATGCTTGGCGATGCGCTCGGCGATCCGATGCATCTGGCGGCATCGCTCGGTCACGAAGTCGATGCCGACCTGCTCCGTGTTGCTTCGGCTAACGCAGAACCTCTCGCCCACAAGGTAAAGGCCAAGGACAGCGTGACCATTCGCGCGCTGGTGGACCGGGTCACGGTCCAGCCGCAGCAATTGCAGGTGGACCTCAATAGCGAGGTGCTCAATGACCTGCTGGGCCTGCCAGTGCTTGCAGCAGCCCCGGCCCTGCCAACCACCCTCACCTCTCCGTTGCGAATAACCCGCACTGGCCACGTCGTCCGCATCGTTCAGCAGGATGGCAAGGCCGTTGCCGCTCGCGAGCCCGATCCTGCCCTTCTGAAGCTCCTCGCCAGGGCCCGCGCACTCTGGAGCAGGCTCGAGAGCGGTGACATCGACATCGCCACCCTCGCCCGCGAAGAGCAGATCAACGATTCCTACGCGACGCGCCTGGTACGCCTGGCCTTCCTCTCCCCCACGATCATCGATGCGATTACCGTTGGCGAGCAACCGGCCGGGCTCAACGCCATAAAGCTCCTGAATGCCCAGATATCAGCGGATTGGGACGAGCAGGCACGGCGGTTCGGGTTTGCGTGAATCTGTGAAAATGAGACTGGTGCAGAACGAGTCTACGAAATTGATGCCATTCAAGCATTTCTGCGACAAAGCTGCGTCTGGACTTTGGTATCCGGCATCGGCTTCGTATGCTCATGGATAAGAAGACCCGGGACCTCGTCGTCAGGCTATGTACCCAGATCGGAGCCGCGATGGAGGATCTCAGCCCCGATCTGCTATTCACCCGTGGCATGAGCGACGTGGAGATCATTGCTCTCCTTGATAGGCTCGATGGGGTGCTCGCCGAGCTGCAAAAGGTCGCTAGTCAGCTCAGAAGAATCACCAGCTAGGTCCAGTATCTCAGTTGGCCGCCATGAACGCCGCTTAGCGTCTGAGATTTAGATCGAGGCCTCGCACCAAAACGCATTGCCCACCTGACTGGGTTTGCTAATCCGGGGTGCCGCGGATGCCGACGGGAAATCAGGGGGAACAATGACGGAAATCGGCGTGGGTCTGGTTGGTTTCGGACTTGGGGGCCGCGTCTTCCACGCGCCGTTCATTGAAGCCACTGCGGGCCTCGCGCTCCGCGCGGTGGTTTCGGGAAATCCTGAGAAGGTTCATGCCCAGTTGCCAGGCATGATGGTGGTCCCCTCGGTCGAAGCGCTGTTGGCGCTGCCCGGTATCGATCTCGTCGTCATTTCGAGTCCCGATGACTTCCATGCCGCGCACGCGATGGAAGCGCTCAGCGCCGGTAAACATGTGCTGATCGACAAACCGTTCGCGACCAATCTTGCTGATGCTCAACGGATCTGTGCCGCAGCAAAACGAGCAGACCGGATGGTGACCGTATTTCACAACCGACGCTGGGACGCCGATTTTCTGACCCTGAAACGACTTATCTCGCAAGGGAAGTTAGGCCGGATCGTTCATTTCGAAAGTCATTTTGACCGCTGGAAACCCGAGGCCCTCTCTGTCTGGAAAGAGGCACGGACGGGTGGTTCATGGCTCGATCTTGGTCCCCATCTCGTCGATCAGGCAATCTGCCTGTTCGGCAAGCCTGATGCGATTACAGCAGACGTCACCACGCTGCGCGATGGAGCTCCAGCACCGGATTGGTTCCACGCAATCCTCCACTATCCAGAAATGCGAGCGGTCCTGCACTCAAGCAAACTATCCGCAGATCACCGGCTGCGTTTCGCCGTGCATGGGACAGGCGGCAGCTGGATCAAGCACGGTTTAGACACGCAGGAGGCCGCGATAGTGGCAGGTGCGAGCCCCGGAGATCCGGCACTGGGCGAGGACCCCCTACCTGGGATCTTCATCCCAGCCGAAGACCCGGACAGATCAGAGCAGATCCCGAACGAGCGTGGTGACTATGGGCTATTTTGGCGCGCGTTAGCGCTTGCACTGGCGGGCAAAGGGTCAACCCCGCTGCCCACTAGCGATGCGATCTGCGTGATGGAAGTGCTTGATGCCGGGCTTGAAAGCGCTTTGAAGGGCATGACGATACAGATTTAGCAAGAAATCGACGAACATCTTAAAGACTACTGTGTTGGACACTCCGGAACGGCTCCTTTCAGGGGCGCCGATCAAGATTACAGACATCTCAACCAGAGGGCCGGCGTGTCAAATATTCTCCAGAATTCGCCCCGCAACCCCCCTCAAAGATAACTTAAAACGATTGGGATCCGAGACCTAGCGACTGTCTGGAATTACTGACTATGTTTGACGAGCCGACCCCAAGCCTTGTCACTTGCCGTCGTAGTAAGGAATTAGCGGTGGGTTCTCCGGGTCGCCGGGTCGCATGTGGCGCTCGAACAATGCAAAGTCCGCTCGTTCAGCCGGCGCTGAGAATTCCTTATCGATAAGTATCAGCTGTGTGTTGCGAAACTCTCCAGCTTTGAGCTCGTAAAGCAATCGATAAAAGCCTTCGAACTGCTCTCGGTTCTCCCGCTCGCTGATATTCTTCATAGGCGAGTCAATGATCAGCAATTGAGGCAGAGGCGCCTTCAACTGAACGGCAAGTCGGTGCACGGCGATCGCGAAGCAGCTTTTGAAGAGGGTTTTCTTGCCTCCGCTGCTGATCGTCGCGAATGTAGTGACGGCGTGCTGGTTGGGACTGGGGCCAAAGACTTCCGCATAGAATGACGGAGTTGGTATTTCGACGCGATCATTCTCCGTTATGCCGGGGACGCCCGCGCGCACTAGGCAATCGAGGAAATATGCCTTGAGTTGATCGAGGTTGGTTGCGTCGCTCTCTGCGGCCTCTCGGATTTCCTTGAGTTCTGCGCGAAGCCGCTGTTCCTTGCCTACGATGTCAGCGAGACTTTCGCGCTGCGCCTCGACCATGCGAGGCAGGCGGATCAGAGATCCGATATTCTCGGCCTCCTGCAACAGCGACGCTGCCTCGCGCTCAGCCGTGATCATCGTCGAAAGATAGGCCGTGTCGTACCGATGCATTGCTTCATTGCGCTCGCGCTCGATGCGGGCCTTTGTCGCGAGCAACGATTCCCTTTCGCTTCGCATTGTTCCCAACTTAGCGTCATGCAGCGCGAGAATGCCGTTGAGTTCCGCGATGCGGGCTTTCGCATCTCGCTCGATCACCGCCAGTTCGACTGGATCGGCAATCTCGACATTGTCAGCCTGGCCGCAAACTATGCAGCAGCCGGTATCCCGTTCGGGCAAATCCTGCGCGCACCGAGGGCACGACTCGAACGCGACGCCGGTCAGCACCGCCTTTGCAGAGACAGACCTCCGAAACTTGAGGGAAAGCGTCTCGATCTCGTGCAAATGCCGCCGGTCCCGCTCCTGGGCCTCGAGAATGTTCGCGATGGCTTCGTCCAAGCGGCCGAGCTCTACCCCCATCTCACGCGCCTGTGCGCGCAGGATGTCGGCAGCATGGTCTGTTCTCTGCTCCCGTGTCGTGCGCTCTCGAGCCGCCTCGATCTCTGCGTAGAAGCCTGCGGCCTGATCCCGCAGGCCCGAGACGCGCTGCAGGATCTGCATCTCGGACTCGACGCCGACTTCCTTGAGTACCTTGACCAGACCGTCGATCGTCGCCGTCAGCGCGAGACGTTCGCCACGCAGCTGATCCAGTTCAGCTTCGAGCTCGGCGACCCTCTCATCGTGGAACCCAATGACGTACCGCAGCACGTCACGGCTCTTGTATCGTTTGTAGAACGGAGCGCTCTCGTCCAGGTGAAAGAAGGAGCTGTCGATCTCATCCTGGTCGAGATAGCAGTACCAGAGCAAATCCCGCATCGAGAGCCGGGCAGTGTCGCTATCGTCACGCGTCTTGCTCTTTCGCACACGGGGCGGGCGAATGTCGGATAGCCAAAAGAGCAAGTCCGAAAGTTGTTCGACACCGGTCCCCGGCAACACCTCACCATCGGGACGTCGCGCCGGAAGACTCAACTCGAAGCCCTCGTCGCCTTCGCCCCACTTGGCGATCACTCGATCGGAATCGCGCGGGCGTTCGATCGTGATCTCGCCGTTCAGAAGCGACACGCTGAGCGTCGCTGAAACGAATTCATCCTGCATTGCGGGGGAGAGCTGGATACTGCCGCCCAAGCAATAGTCGATTAGCCTCAGGATGCTGGTCTTGCCGGCACCCATCTGGCCCCAAAAATAGCTGACGTCGGCGAAATCGATCTGAACCGCGCCGCGCCGAAGGTTCAGGACAAGAGAGGTGAGCCTGAACTTCATGCTTGGACGCCGACGATGACGGGGCGAGACAAGAGGTTTTGCCTCATAGATCGATTTCCCTTCCCCACTTCATATCGACGATCTCGGGGATCGCGACGTACACGAAATCCTTCAGCCGCGTGGCCGACATCGGTCCAACCGCCTTCATGACCACCTCGGCACGGCGGGCGAGGTCGGCGAACAGCGGATCCGCTTGAAACTCGGTAGCTAGCACTCTGCCTGCGTCGGAGAGGCCGATCTGCACCGTATTGCCCTGCAGGCCCAGAATGACGAGACCGCGCGCCGCGAGAAGACCCAGCCAACGCCGATAGCGTGCGTCCCACGGTCCATAGCGAAATCGGACCATTTTCGCCTCGATCGACGACCGTTCGCGCGGTTGCACCTTTGCGTCTGCTGGGTCGCGGCCGAGTTCGATCAGCGCCCGCTCCAAGGCTGTGGGGTAGCGCAGCAAGAAGTCGAGTTTGGCCAGCTTGGTGATGCCTTCGACCGCCTTCGCCTTTGTAGCCGGCGTCGATTTTCGAGCATCCGCGCTCGCCAGCAAAACCAGCAATCGGCCGAGGTGGAAATCGTCGAGATTTTCGGTCTCGGCTACTGCTTGAATAAGGCGAAGGCTCATGTGACCACCGGCGGATTGAGCGGAAATCGCGGGCTCCACCACACGCGGCACTCGCCGGTGAGCAATCCCGCGACGCCCATCAGACAATCATAGGAATGGCGGCCGATCACTACCGCATCATCCGCTGCTACCCGGCGCAGCCTGTCCTGCGCGTCTATGAGCATGGCGGGCCCAAATGGGCTGGGCTGTTGCCGCGCGCGCAAATAGGCTTCGGACAATTCTCCATGCACCCGCTGTTCGATTTGCCGTAGCAGAGCGGGAAAACGCTCGGGCCGCCGCATGGCATCTTCAAGCAGGTTATATTCCGCTGCTCGGGCTCTTTCGCTGATGTATTCGATTTCCTCCTTTAGTCCGGCAGCGTCAAACTTCTGTTCGAGGATGTCCGATTTCAGCCCGGCGCTGAGATCGAGCTTCGGGTCGCCGGGATAGCGAAAGTCCGGCGTTGCAGAAGCGCCGTCGTATCGAAGTGCATCCGCGATCACGATTTTCTTCGCAGCAAGCGCAGGATCGCCATCGCGCGGCGCGACGAGGGGGCGAAGATGTCGGATCGGATCGGTCACCTGCAACGATGACGCCCGATAGATGAGCGCCACGAGGTCGTCCCGGAAAGCGTTGAGCTGGTTGGGCGTGAAACTGCGACAATCGTCGAGTTGAGGGAGGTGCTCATTGGAGATCGTCGCGTCGAACTCACCGCGAGAAGGTCCCAAGACTAAGTCCATCCGATGCAGGACAGCGATTAGCTGCTCGGGGCTGCAACCGCAGGTGGCCTGGAGCTCATCGAAAGCACTGTCGAAGGGCGCGGCGATCTCGCTGCGGGTCGAGCAGGCTTTTACATGCTCGAGGAAGAGAGGGGGGCAACGTCCCCTCTGGCGTTCATTCTTGCTCTCCGGCGTGACGCGATCGAAATCCTTGTTCGAGACGAAGAACAGATCACCGATCTTGTCACCAAACGCTTCGACCAGATCGAGGAAGCGACCGATGGATTTGGTCAGTTCGCCATCAGTGAGCTTCCAAGCTCCGCTTTCGGGACGCGAGGTCTTGATTTGGTAGCCGTCGAAGACATCGTCAGTGCGTTGCGCGAGAAAGTCTTCGTGATGCTCACACCAGATTGCGACATATGGCCGCACGCCACGATTCGCAGCGACCATAATTATGATGCCGTAAGCGTGCTGATACCGATAATTTCGACTTGTCGCATCGCCTGGATCGGTAGTGTTCAGCTGCTGCGCCGGATCCTGAACAGCCAGCGTGGCACCGTCCTTCGGTTCTGATGACGCGTCGGCCGGCTCGTCCATGTTAAACGGTCCCTCTAGAGATTAGAATAGCTGAACTGCTGGGGGACTGCGAGAATAGATTTCGATTGCTAGATCTTCCTGTCAATTTTGTGGCTATTGAGCCTTATGAACACTTTCACCCACCGTGGCCATGTCGAACTCGCCGGCGCTCAATTTGGCGCAACGCTCTTGTTGGAGCCTGGGCGGGTCACGCTCGATGTCGCAAGTCCCGGCCACACCCCCAATATGCCGGAGCGCATGGACCTGGCTCGCTTTACGAGCAACACTGGCTACTTCACGCTGACCAATCTCTTTCGCCGCAACCACAATATGCGGCTCGGTGTGGCCGGCCTATCGACTTACAGCGTAGGGCTTGCGTTCGAGAGCGCGCACTTCGAGACCCGAGACCAGATCAGGACCCGCACCTGGTCTATGCATGTCGGCGATATTGCGAAAATACTACACGTCAATGGCGTGCTTCAACAGATGATCTTCCCAGATGAAGGCGGGCTCATCATGAACTACTCTGTGGCTTCACCACGGCCAATCGCTCTGCATTGTCCGTCCGCAGGGATTATCGTGAGCCTCGGTCAGAGCATCAAGACAGGCGGTAACATCATCGACGGGCCCACCGTGGCGCTTGCCTACCCGGCGGACATCACATTTCCTGACGAAGTGGACGTCGACTTTGCTCTCCAGAGCATGCACCGAATCCGTCAACTTCTCTCGCTCGTGATGGGGCGTGTGCTGCCGATTACGAGCGCATCCATGAAGCTCCCGCAAGATGGCAACCCGCACGAGGTGGGCATCCATGGGCTGCTGATGAGTGAGGTTTTGGAGAAGCCGGCAGACCCGATTCTCACGGCAAACACGGCTGAGATTCTCGCTCCGATCCTCGACCGCTGGCTGGCGCGGTACGATGATTTGGAGGATGCGATCCGCCTGCACATGAGTGGTCTTGGGCAGACGGCGCTGCCCACCGAGCTGCGCTTCCAAATCTTCGTCCAAGCGCTTGAAGCGCTGCACCGCCGGACGGCTACCACGGTTGCCACTCCGATTGATATCGCGCCAATCCTTGCGACCTTGCGTGAACGCAGTATCGCAAATGATGTCATAGATCGGGTCGCCGGGGTGCTTGCTCACTCGCACGAACCCGGCTTGCGGCAACGATTGCGTCATTATTGGGATGGGTTCGAGGCGGAGATCTCTTCGTTGCGGCCTGACGAGGCTCGCAAATCTTTCATCGGCCGCGTGGCCGCGACTCGAAACCACTATGCTCACCGGACCGACCGCGACGAGCAGGTACTCAGTGGTATCGACCTCTGGGACGCCACAGAAACGGTCAAAGCGATATCACATATGGCATTGCTGAGAGAGGTCGGTGCCAACACTGAGGCAATAGGCTGTCGGATGCTCGACCGCCGCTTTGTCGAGTATGTGATCCGAGAGTAGGGCTGCGGGGACATCCGGTTAGTGGGTGTTACAAGACAACGGAGACTGCGTCCGAACAAACCGGGGTTCACCTTCCCGCCTGGGGCGGCGGCTAACGGCAGCGTGGCCGCCGCCGGAGAGCGACTGAATGTACGGCGGCTTTTTGGAATGCCGTGCAGCCGTTCGAACGGCGGCTATGTCGAAGGATTTCGGGCGCATGAGCGTACGAAATCCTAACATGCAGGAACCCGCGGGCCGTACGTGCTGTGCTATGGGGATTTGTGCCTCGGGCTGGTCCGGCTTGCGGTCTGCACTGTCGGTTGAATGGTGCAGAACCAACGCGTCGAGCGCCATTCGATCGCGGACTTAGCAGCCGATGCGGTAACTTCGCCGAGGTCAGGATGGCTGGACAATAACCCGGCAATGAAGTGCACATACGGCTTCGTTGGCCGGATTGCGGCGGATACGACCAGCGGGCAAGATGAGCCATGCCGGGTCATGGCGCGCGTTCCCGGAAGGGCGTGGTGGTTGCCGGCGGTGCGCGGGGCTGGCACCAGCGCGCAAAGGTCTCGATCAGGACCATGCGGCCACCGCAGCACGGGCATGGTGGGCGGACTTCGACGACTTCGTCGGGATCGCCATCAGACGGTAGCGCGACCGCCAGCAGGTGCCGGGCCTGGGCGAGGTTGTCTTTGCGGGCGGAACCGGCGAGCAGGCCGTAGTGGCGAATGCGGTGGAACCCGCGCGGCAGGACGTGGAGCAGAAAGCGGCGAATGAACTCGTCCGTGGCAAGCGTCATGACCTGCTGCCGCTCGGGATCGTCACGCCGGTAGTCCTTGTAGCGGAAAGTGACGCCGGTCTCGTCGAAGCCAAGCAGGCGCCGGTTCGAGATGGCGACACGGTGCGTATAGCGCGACAAATAGGCGAGCACCGCCTGCGGTCCGGCAAAGGGCGGCTTGGCATAGACCACCCAGCGCGCCTTCCGAACCGGGGCGAGATGATGGAGGAAGGCGCGGCGGTCGGCGAGTGGCGCAAGCGATCCGAAGAAGGCGAGTTGCCCCGCGTCGTGGAACTGGAGCAGCCGGGTCAGGAACAGGCGGCGGAACAGCTTGCCCAGAACCCGCACCGGAAGGAGGAAGGCGGGACGGGAGGATATCCAGCGGCAACCATCGAGTGCGATACCGCCGCCCGGGACGATCATGTGCACGTGCGGATGATGGGTCATCGCTGATCCCCAGGTGTGGAGCACGGCGGTGATGCCGATGCGGACGCCGAGGTGCTTCTGATCGGCGGCAATGGTGAGCATCGTCTCCGAGGCAGCCCGGAACAGCAGGTCATAGACCACCGCCTTGTTGTGGAAGGCGATGGCGGCGACCTCGGCCGGCAGGGTGAAGACGACGTGGAAGTATCCGACAGGGAGCAGATCGGCCTCGCGCTCCGCCAGCCAGGCGCGCGCCGCCGCGCCCTGGCACTTCGGGCAGTGCCGGTTGCGGCAGGAGTTGTAGGCCACTCGCCAGTGTCCGCAGTCGGTGCAGGCCTCGACATGACCACCCAGCGCCGGGGTGCGGCAGTGTTCGATCGCCGTCATCACCTTGAGCTGTTGCAGGCTCAGATGCCCAGCATGGGCGAGCCGATAGGCCGGGCCTGCACTGCGGAAGATATCGGCGACCTCAAGGGGCGAGCGCACCGGCTCAGCCGGGCGGGGTCTTGCCCTCCATCAGCGCGATGATCCGGTCGAGCGGGCTGGCTACCGCCTGGATCGTCCTGGTCGAGACCTTGGTGTAGATCGCGGTGGTATCGATGTTGGCATGGCCGAGCAGCACCTGGATCACGCGGATATCGACATCCTGCTCGAGCAGGTGGGTGGCGAAGCTGTGGCGCAGTGTATGCGGGCTGATGCGCCTCTTGATCCCCGCAACCTCGGCGGCTTCCTGCACGGCGCGGTGCAACTGCCGGGCCGAGATCGGATCGGTGTAGCTGCGCCCAGGGAACAACCAGCCATGCGGGAACATCACCCCGCGCCGCTTGCCCTCGCGCCACCAGATCCGCAGCAACTCGAGCAGTTGCGGTGAGAGCATCGCGTTGCGGTCTCGCCCGCCCTTGCCCTGTTCGACCCGGATCAGCATGCGCTGGCTGTCGATATCGTCAACCTTGAGGTGCGCGACCTCCGAGACGCGCAGACCTGCGCCATAGGCGACGCCCAGTGCGGCCTTGTACTTGATCCCGGGCGCCGCCTCGAGCAGCCGGGCTGCCTCCTCGACGCTCAGTACCTCGCGCACTGTGTGCGGGCGGCGCGTGGCGACCAGACCTCGGGCGAGATCACGCCGCCTGAGCGTCACGGTGTAGAAGAAGCGCAGCGCCGAGACCGTGCTGTTGATGGTCCCGGCGTTGGCGCCGCACTCGTGCTGGTGGATCTGGAATGCGCGCAGGTCCTCCGGCGTCGCCGTATCCGGCGGACGCTTGAGAAAGGCGGCAAAGCGCTGGACGTTGCGGACGTACTGGTGCTGGGTGCGGGGCGACAATCCGCGCATCATCATGTCGTGCTGCATCCGCTGGCGCAGCGGACTGATGGGCGTGGTCGAAGTGGTGGTCATGGCAAGTTCCTCTCGTTGAAGGGACTTGCATGGTCAGACGGCGGACTCTCCCCGCCCAAAACCTATGATTATCACGCTACCTTGCACCCAAGCGACCCTCCCGCGGAGCGGGTTCGTGCAAGTCAGCGTTAGCTGACGCAAGAGTGCACTTCGAAAATCCTGGACGGGCTATCTTTGAATGAGGGTCTTCGATAGGACGCTGACATGCTCGCAACCGTTCAAAACAGGGTCAAGGCGCTGATCGAGCGCCTTTCGCCAGATGTAATTTGCAGTCCTTGTATAACGGAACGCCTTGGCCTCGAGCAGAACGAGAATTCGGAGCGATTTGCAAACGAGCTAGTCGGCCTCAATGGCTTCGAGCGCCGAGTTGGCCCATGCGCAATTTGTGGCGTGAGCAAAAAGGCGATCCGTTTTCGTAGCTATTGAGCCCAATTGATCGGCGGAAACTCTGGCCAAATTTCAATTCCGTAACGCGCAAATGGCCTCCAGAGAAAAGCCCAAAATTGGGCCGATTTGCGGCCCCGCAAAGCGCTCTCTCATTACGGAATTATGCGCCGAACGCGCGGAATTGCGCCGCTTTCGCGGCGCGTTGGCAAATTTTCTTTGTTATCAAGGACTTCGTGGCGGGGAAGTTTCGGATTCGAACTCAAGGTACGGTTTGAAGTTAAGTCACTGTTATTAGTCTGTAACTTTCAAACACGATCGTCCGACCACGCAGTTAGCCCTCTAGGGAGGGTTTTTGCAGCCATCCAGTTTGCAGGCATTTCCTCGCGCGTTTCCGTGTTGAATTCGCAATTGGCGCGGACGACATATCCTACCTGATGAGCAGGTCGGACTGATCCGTACCCCCGCGCAGGAAGTTTTTGCGCAACACGCTGACATTCCATTCGACTTCATGTTCGTTCGAAGCATTGGTGGCATTACTGAATCGCAGCCGGCGGGCCGGCTGCCGCCCCGGCGACGCGCTCGACCGGGGCTCCGGGTGGTGGGAGCGACAGAGTGTCGCTCCATAACCGGAGTACCACCCCATGGCCAAGAGCATCCGTCTCAATGACCTCCAGCTTATCCTGCTCGCCGGCGCCGCTGCGCGCGATAATGCGAGCCTGATCCCGCTGCCCGACAACTGCGGGCAGGACACAGCGCGCATTACCAAGGCAGCCGCCGCGCTGCTTTCGCACGGCTTCGTCGAAGAGAAGTCTGTGACTGACCGATCGCTCGTCTGGCGCAGCGAGAACGATACCTTGATCGGCTTGTTCATCACTGAGGCCGGCCGCAACGCGATTGGGGCCTCCGACGCGGCCGATTGCAACGCAAGCAAGAAGGACAGCGAGAAGGATACGTCCCCTGCCCGTTCCGGCAGCAAGATCGCCGAAGTGCTGAGCCTGCTTCGCCGCGAAGAGGGCGCAACGCTCGCCGAACTGGTCGATGCAACCGGCTGGCTGCCGCACACCACCCGAGCGGCATTGACTGGCCTGCGCAAAAAAGGCCACACGATTGCCAAGGACCGCCGCGAGAACGCGACCCGCTACCGCATCGGGACGGAGGTTTGATCATGGCCTCGCTCGATGCACAGCTATGCGAGATCGCCGAGATGTCGCGCAGCGATCTCCAGCGTCGGTGGGCGAAGCTCACCGGGCGCCCCGTCCCCCGCCTCAGCGTCGGCATGTTGCGTCTGGCGCTGGGCTACGAGATTCAGGCGAAGGCGATGGGGCGCCTGTCGCGGCCCGACAGCGAGCAGCTGGACGCGTCAGATCAGGCGCGTCCGCGTGCCATGTCGCTGACCCCCGGCATGCGTCTGGTGCGCGAATGGCATGGCGCTGTCCATGTCGTCACCGTCGCCGACGATGGCACGGTCATGTGGAATGACAGGAACTGGAAGAGCCTCAGCGAGGTTGCCCGTACCATCACCGGCACGCGCTGGTCGGGTCCTGCCTTCTTCGGCCTAAAGCAGAGAAAGGCAGCAGCATGAAGAAGGTCCGCTGCGCGATCTACACACGCAAATCGAGTGAGGAAGGTCTCGAACAGGACTTCAACTCGCTCCATGCCCAGCGTGAGGCTTGCGCCGCCTATGTACTCAGCCAGGCAAGTGAAGGCTGGTCGGCGATGCAGGGCGAGTACGATGATGGCGGACTGTCTGGAGGCACGCTGGAGCGTCCGGCGCTTCAGCGGCTTCTCGCCGATATCGCTGCGGGCAGGATCGACATTGTCGTTGTCTACAAGGTCGACCGGCTTACCCGCTCGCTGCTAGACTTCGCCCGGCTGGTCGAAGCCTTCGACAAGGCGGGGGTCAGCTTCGTCTCGGTAACCCAGTCCTTCAACACCACAACCAGCATGGGCCGGCTGACCCTCAACATGCTGCTCTCGTTTGCCCAGTTCGAACGCGAGGTCACCGCCGAGCGGATCCGCGACAAGATCGCTGCATCCAAGGCCCGCGGCATGTGGATGGGCGGTAATCCGCCGCTGGGGTATCGGCCCGATGGCAGAACGCTGGCTATTGTCGACGAGCATGCTGACCTCGTCCGGCAGATCTTCATGCGCTACCTGGATCTGGGCAATGTCCGGCTGGTTGCGAGCGACCTGGTCGAGCGCGGCATCGCTGCACCGCAGCGCGCGGCCTTGACCGGAAGAACAACCGGCGGCGGTCCGTTTTCGCGGGGTCAGATCTACAAACTGCTCTCCAACCCGATTTATGTCGGCGAGATCCATCATCGCGGCCAGATCCATGCGGGCATGCATCAGGCGATTATCGACCGCGCGACATGGGATGGTGTCCAGCAATTGCTGGCAGACAATCTGCAAGGCGAACGAACAGGGGCCCGGGTGCAATCACCGAGTTTGCTGGCAGGGCGCATTGTCGATCCGGACGGCGAACCCCTGGTCGCGGTTCACGCATCGAAGAATGGTAAGGGCACGTCCGAAGGTGAGAAGGTCCGCTACCGATACTACGTGAGCCGGGCACTGCACCACGAGCCCGATGCAGCGCCAGCTGGCGGCATACGCATCCCCGCTCCGGAGCTTGAGGCTGCCGTGATCCAGGCTGTCGTCGAAGCGCTTGATGATCCGTTGACCCTGCTTACCAAGGCAGGACTACCGCTCGAAAGCGAGCGCCTGCGCCAGATGCTCAGGAAAGCAGAAGCACTGGCCTGCGCCGTCCGCGCGAGGCAGCGTGATGCGATCAGTTCGATCATTACAAAGGTCATCGTCGAACCTCAGGCCCTCGCCATCGAACTGTCACTCAGTGCGCTATGCGATTCCCTGGGCATCGAAAACCCAGCAGCTAATCCCGAACCAGTCCATCTTACGGTGCCGGTCCGCCTGACCAAAACCGGACGAGCCGTTCGATTGATCCAGCGCGATGGCCGAGCGGTTACAGCGGGCAGTCCCGATCCCGGGCTGGTCGAGCTGCTGCGCAAAGGCCGTGCCTGGTGGGTTCAGCTTCAGACCGGCACGATCGACATCGCCACCATCTCGCGTGAAGAACAGGTCAATGACTCCTGGGTATCAAGACTCGTCCGATTGAACTTCCTTGCGCCGGCTCTGGTCGAAGCGATCCTTGCCGGCACCCAGCCCGCCACCCTGACTGCCACATCCTTGCGCACGGCCGACCTGCCAATCGCCTGGAACGATCAGATGGCCATGTTCGGCATCTGAACAACTGATCACCAGAAACGGTAAACAAGCGGCGCTCCGGCGCCGCTACTCGTTCTCCGGCCTGATCCGCGGCATGTTCTCCGGGCACTCCGTACCGCCGAAATCGCCGAAGGAGAATTAACCCGCGAGAGCGACGATTCTTTGCGATTATCTGCTCTCCGCAGACCGGGCCATACCCCTGAAGGGCGCGGTTCTGCGCGCCCTGCCGAGAAGCAAAAATCATTCTATATCAATGACTTATTTGTGGCGGAGGGAAAGAGATTCGAACTGGCGAAATGGTGCGGCGTATCGCTTTGAAAACACGCTATGAATTCCTCAAGCAACTGAATCGCACCCATTGCGGTCAATGCTGACTGCAAAATCGCACGTCACGCCCGCCAGCCGTAACGCGGCCATGCCATGAGACCGCATCATCGCGATCTATAAGTGGTTGTTTTTAAAGGATTTTTGGCGGAGAGGGTGGGATTCGAACCCACGTTACGGTTACCCGTAAACCGCATTTCGAGTGCGGCGCATTCGACCACTCTGCCACCTCTCCGTGAGATCGCCTGCGGGCGGCGCGGGG
The DNA here is from genome assembly GCF_037572715.1 of Novosphingobium aquae. Lineage (NCBI taxonomy): Bacteria > Pseudomonadati > Pseudomonadota > Alphaproteobacteria > Sphingomonadales > Sphingomonadaceae > Novosphingobium > Novosphingobium aquae. Next base: position 111,938 of record NZ_JBBHJY010000002.1, read on the forward strand.
GCCGTCCGGTCGAAGAACGGCGCGGTTAGCCGAAGCGGGCGCGCTTGCCAAGCCCCGCTGATAAGGAATTTCGGGGATCTTATTGGTCCGCTGCTTGTTTCGCAGGTGCACAAGAATATATTGGGCCCATGAACCGCATCGAACGCGCCCATTTCTACTCACCGCAGGCCGGCCGCCTGGTCGAGGCGCCGAGCCATTCGCGCGCGCGCTTTGCCATTGGCGACGTCGTGCGCCACCGCACCCATGACTTTCGCGGGGTGATCTTCGATATCGATCCGGTGTTCGCCAACAGCGATGAATGGTACGAATCGATTCCCAAGGAAGCGCGCCCCACGCGCGAGCAGCCGTATTACCACCTGCTCGCCGAAAACGGGGAATCGAGCTACATTGCCTATGTCAGCCAGCAAAACCTCACCGGCGACGGTGAAGCCGGGCCGGTCGATCATCCATCGGTTGATGAACTGTTCCAGGACTTTGCCGAAGGCCGTTACCGCCTGCGGGCCAGCCTCACCCACTGAGCGGGCAGGTTGCCGGTCAGCTTTTCAGCTTCCAGCCGCGCTTGAGCAGGAGGAAGCACACGGTGCCGACCACGAGGTTGAGCACACCCAGCCCGATCGCGCCGTGAAGAACCGCCTCGTTTGTGCTTCCGATATCGCTCTGGCCAAGGAAGCCGAAGCGGAAACCGGAAATGACGTAGAAGATCGGGTTGAGCCGGCTGATCGTCTGGAACGCTGGGGCCAAGTTGTCGATGACGTAGAACGTGCCCGAAAGCATGGTCAGCGGCATGATGACGAAGTTGGTGATCGCGGCGTTGTGATCGAACTTCTCGGCCCACATCGATGACAGGAGGCCGACGAAAGCGAGAAGCATCGAGCCCATCAGCCCGAACCACACGATAGCCCAGAGGTGCGGCGCGCCGAGGTGGACGCCAGGATAGAGCCACATTGCGCCCGCCAGCGCCAGCCCGACCAATACGGCGCGGGTGACGGCAGCGCCGATCAGTCCGAGCATCAATTCGATCTCGGACAGCGGCGGCATCAGGTAATCGACGATGGTCCCTTGCATCTTGCCGGAGAGGAAGTTGAAGCTCGAATTGGCGAAGGCATTGTTCATCATGCCCATGACGATCAAGCCCGGCGCAACGAAAGTGGCGAAGGATACGCCAAGCACTTCACGGCCTTCCCGGCCCAGCGCGACGGTGAATATGACCAGTTGCAGCAGGGTCGTGATTGCCGGAGCCCAGATAGTCTGGGTCTGGACCTTGATAAATCGGCGCACTTCCTTGATATAGAGAGTCCACAGCCCCAATTTGTTGACGCGGTGGATCACGGGTTCGCCCTGGGCCGGAAACTGCCTGGGCGCTGCCTTTGATCCGGCGACAAGAGATGTGGGTTGATCGGCCATCCCCGGGCGACTATCGGCTGGCTGCAACGAAGGCAAGACATGTGCGCGACTGCGCGCGTGAAAGCCGTGAACAGGAATTGCGATGAGCTGGACCGACGAACGTATCGAACGACTAACCAAGATGTGGGAAGGCGGCTCAACGGCCAGCCAGATCGCCGACGAACTCGGCGGCGTCTCGCGCAACGCAGTCATCGGCAAGGCGCATCGCCTCGGGCTGAAGGCGCGCCCTTCGCCGGTCAAGGCCAACGACAAGGACGAGGCTGCACCCAAGGCAGCGCCTGCGCCCAAGGTGGCCAAGCCGGCGGAGCCCAAGGCCGCAAAGATTCCGTCGGAGCCGGCCCCGCGCCTTGCCCCGCCGCCGCGTGCACCGGTTGCTACGCCAGCCGTGAACGCCGCGCCCAGCACGCCGCAGCCGCGCATCGTCTCGGTCGGCCCGGGCGGATTCCTCCGTCAGGGCCCCGGCGATCAGCAGGCGCCGATCCCGCCCGCCCCGCCGCGCCGCTTGGTTCCGGCCAAGCCCAGCGCCGAAATTCATGGCAAGACCACGCTGCTCGATCTCAACGATCGCATCTGCCGCTGGCCGATGGGTCACCCGGGCGAGCCTGACTTCCACTTCTGCGGTGAAAAGGTGAACCCCGGTTTTCCTTACTGCGTAGACCATTGCGGCCGTGCCTATCAGGCGCAGCTGCCGCGCGGCCATCGCCGCCCGCCCCCGCCGCTGCCCTTCGGTGGTCCGCGCGTCCGCTAAGGTGCGCCTGCCCTCACCTCGGGCAACTACGTCATGTGCTGACACCCGCCGCGTGAGCGTGTAGGGGTAGTCGTTGCGCGGTCGGTAACCGTCCTGCGCAACCATGAACCAAAGTCCCGCCTTTATGCGACTTGTCCGCCTCCTGCTCTGGCTTGCCGGGGCGCGGGGCGGCAATGTCCTGTCGATCGTCGCGCTCGACCTGCCCGCGCTACTGCTGCTGATAGGCGGCGGCATCGACATGAGCCGTTCCTACACGGCCCGCACTAGCCTGCAGAACGCCTGCGACGCGGGCGTTCTCGCCGGGCGCCGGGCGATGAGCAAGTCGGGCGTGTTCAGCACGGCGGAGACGGCCAAGGCGCAATCGATGTGCAATTTCAAATTCACCGGCGGGCAGGTGCAAGGCAGGGAACACCAGTTTTACGCCGGCGGCTAATACGGCCGGTGAGGTCACCGGATCGGCCAGCACGCAGATTCCCGCCACGATGATGCGGCTGTTTGGCTGGTCGCAATATGCCATCAGCGTCACTTGCGGAGCCGAGTTGCAGCTGGCCAGCGCCGACGTGATGTTCCTCCTCGACACCACCGGTTCGATGGCCTCCCTCCCGGACGGGAGCGACTGCACATCAGGATCGAGCTCGAAGATCCAGGGCCTGCGCGAGGCGGTGAAAGACCTCTACAAGACCGTTGCAGCGGCAGTGATCGACAAGAACACAACGCGCATCAGTTTTGGCTTCGTGCCCTGTTCAATGACCGTGAACGCCAGCGAGTTGCTAACCACGGGTGCCATGCCGACGAGCTACATCGCCGACAGCCATTCCTACCAGACCAAGCTCGCTTATTTCGGGACGCCCGAATACACCGGGACCAACAGCGCCCCGGCCAATTCGGTCGAGACCTATGCCTATGCCATCTCGCAAAATGACTGCTACGACTATGGCGACAACGATTACCCGTCCTACGGCAACAATCCTGCGACCAGCGGCACCTCACCGGCCGATACCACGAAAACCACCTATTCCTACAATTCCTGGACCAGGACTTCTGGAAGCAGCTGGTGGGCAACCGGAACCTGCAAGCGCAACAAGTCCGTCGTCACCACGACCTGGGCCACTGGCAGCAGCTATCGCTTTTCCTATTACGTCTACCGCAAGGGCACGGTGCCGACTGCCAACTACAAGGGCTTCGGCTCGGTCAGCTATGTCTCCTCGATCTCGTCCTGGGCCACGGTGCCGACTCGGGGACCTATGACATGGTCATGCTTGCCGCAATGGCTGGCACTTCGGGGCTGACCCGCTCGTCCGACACGTGGGACGGCTGTCTGGAAGAGCGCGAAACGGTCAACGATGCCACGATGGACCCGGTGCCAGCCGGCGCGACCGACCTTGACATTACCAGTGCGCCATCGTCCGACGCAACGCGCTGGAAGCCTTCTTGGGGGGCGATGGAGTTCTATCGCAACAATTTCTACACCTCGGTCAATTCGACGACCAACCTCAGCAAAACGACCGAATACTGCCCCTCGTCAATGGCGAAGTCATCATCGAACTCGCCAACGTGGCCAAGGCCATGCTTGACCGCACCCGCGACATCGAAGACCGAATGGCGCGATCCGAGCGCGAAACCCGCCAGCTGCAACGCCGGCTCGAGGAGGCCCGCCGCTCGGCCGAAGTCGCCCTGTTCCGCGCCAAGCGCGCTGGCAAGAACCGGGTGGAGCAGGCTGGCAGCCGCTCAGCCAGCGATGCGAAGCCGGTACGGATCGCGAGCACTGCCTGAGGCCTGACTGCCTCGAGGGCACAAAAGAAAAGGGGCCGCCGCAGCAGCCCCTTCCCTTTTATCGTTTGGTCGTCCCGGCTTTCGCCGGGACTACGCCGATCAGTCGTCGTTCTTGAGGAACGCCGGCATGTGATCGGGGTTGCCGCCTTCTTCGCGGCGCGGACCACGATCGCCACCTTCACGGCGGGGACCACGATCACCACCACCTTCACGGCGGGGGCCACGACCACGATCGCCACCGGGGCGACGGTCGCCACCGCGATCACCGCGCGGTTCGCGCGGTTCGCGGGGCGGACGGGTGTCTTCCAGCTCAGCGCCTGTTTCCTGATCAACGACGCGCATCGACAGGCGAACCTTGCCGCGCGGATCGATTTCGAGGACCTTGACCTTCACGGCCTGACCTTCCGAAACGACATCGGTCGGCTTCTCAACGCGCTCGTTTCGCATTTCCGAAACGTGGACGAGGCCGTCCTTGCCACCCATGAAGTTCACGAAGGCGCCGAAATCGACAATGTTGACGACCTTGCCGTCGTAGACCTTGCCCACTTCTGCTTCCTCAACGATGCCGAGGATCCAGTTCTTGGCAGCTTCGATCTGGCTGAGGTCGGACGAGCTGATCTTGATCAGGCCTTCATCGTCAATGTCCACCTTCGCGCCGGTTTCGGCGACGATTTCGCGGATGACCTTGCCGCCTGTGCCGATGACTTCACGGATCTTCGACTTGTCGATCTGCAGGGTCTCGATACGCGGAGCGTGAGCCGACAGTTCGGTGCGAGCTGAACCCAGAGCCTTCTGCATTTCACCCAGGATGTGAGCGCGGCCGCCCTTGGCCTGGTTCAGTGCCGCTTCGAAGATCTCGCGGGTGATGCCGGCGACCTTGATGTCCATCTGCATCGTGGTGATGCCTTCGGACGTGCCGGCCACCTTGAAGTCCATGTCGCCAAGGTGATCTTCATCACCCAGAATGTCGGACAGCACGGTGAAGTCATCGCCTTCGAGGATCAGGCCCATCGCGATACCGGAAACCGGACGCTTGATCGGCACGCCGGCGTCCATCATCGAAAGTGCGCCGCCGCAAACGGTGGCCATCGACGAGGAACCGTTCGACTCGGTAATGTCCGAGACGACGCGGATCGTGTAGGGGAACTCTTCCTTGCTGGGCAGAACAGCCTGCAGCGCGCGCCATGCGAGCTTGCCGTGGCCAGTGTCACGACGCGAAGGAGCACCAAAACGACCAACTTCGCCAACCGAATAGGGCGGGAAGTTATAGTGCAACATGAAGTTCGAATAGGAGAGACCCTCCAGCCCGTCGATCATCTGCTCGCTGTCCTTGGTGCCCAGCGTGGTCGTGCAGATCGCCTGCGTTTCACCGCGGGTGAACAGCGCCGAACCGTGGGTGCGCGGCAGGAAGCCGACCATGGCTTCGATCGGGCGAACCTGATCGACCTTGCGGCCATCGATGCGGGTGCCGTCCTTGAGGATGGCGCCGCGAACGATGTCGGCTTCGACCTTCTTGACCGACTTCATGGCGACCATCTGGGTCTGACCGTCTTCGCCGGCGAAGGCTTCCTTGGCCTTGGCACGGGCAAGGTTGAGGGCGTTCGAACGCTCGGACTTGTCGGTCAGCTTGTAAGCTGCCGCGATGTCCTTGCCGATCAGGTCCTTGAGCTTGGCCTTGATCGCGGTGTTGTCGCTGACAGCGACGTCCCACGGGTCCTTGGCAGCCTTTTCAGCCAGATCGATGATCAGGTCGCAGACCTTCTTGCACTCGTCATGAGCGAAGAGGACGGCGCCGAGCATGACCTGCTCGTCAAGTTCGCGCGCCTGCGATTCGACCATCATCACGGCATTGCCGGTAGCGGCAACGACGAGGTCGAGATCGCCGGCAGCGGCAACGTCCTGGCGCGGGTTGAGGGTGTATTCACCGTCGACATAGCCAACACGGGCAGCACCGATCGGACCCATGAAGGGCAGACCCGAAATGGTCAGCGCAGCCGAAGCAGCAATCATTGCAAGCACGTCGGGCTCGACTTCGCCATCATAGCTCAGAACGTGGCAGATGACGTTGATTTCGTTGTAGAAACCTTCGGGGAACAGCGGGCGGACCGGACGGTCGATCAGGCGGGAAACCAGCGTTTCCTTTTCCGTCGCGCCGCGTTCACGCTTGAAGAAGCCGCCCGGGATACGCCCGGCGGCGAAGAACTTTTCCTGGTAGTGGACGGTCAGGGGGAAGAAATCCTGGCCTTCCTTGACGCTCTTGGCGGCCGTTACGGCGCAGAGCACGACAGTTTCGCCATAAGTGGCGAGGACCGCGCCGTCAGCCTGACGGGCAATGCGGCCGGTTTCCAGGGTGAGGGTCTTTCCGCCCCACTCCATCGATACGGTTTTGACGTCGAACATTTTATTTCCTTCAGCCCACAGGCCCTATTGCTCTGCGGGTTTTTGCTGCCGGGGGTTCCGTCCCGGTCCGGTGCGGGGCCTTTTGCGCCCCTGGGTGGCCGGCTTCACCGAATTGCGAAGCCTGGCTTTTTTTCGTCGTCCCGGACTTGATCCGGGACCGGTGGTGGCTGCCTCCGTAGCTGGAGGCCAGCGATCCCGGGCCTAGCCCGGGATGTCGCAAAACGTAAACGGCCCGCCGAAGCGGGCCGAACGGTTGCCTTACTTACGAAGACCGAGCTTCGCGATAAGGGCGTTGTAACGATCAACGTCCGTCTTCTTGAGGTAGGCCAGCAGCGTGCGGCGCTTGTTGACCATGGTCAGCAGGCCCCGGCGCGAGTGGTTGTCCTTGTGGTGGTCCTTGAAGTGACCTTGCAGCGTGTTGATGCGGCTGGTCAGGATCGCGACCTGAACTTCGGGCGAGCCGGTATCGTTGGCTGCGCGCGCGTTGTCCTTGATGATTTCCTGCTTCTTTTCGGCAGATACCGACATAGTACTTACTCCGCGACATCGGAAAGATTGAAACCCCGGGTAACGCGGGCGTCACCGCCCGACAGCTCCACCAGTGCGACGGGAACAGTCCCGCATCGCGCCCAGTATAGCCCGTCATCGTGGGGCAGTCCGGTTAGAACCCGGCCCTGTCGGACCATGCTTGCCTGTTCCGGACTGAGGTTGAGAGCCGGGATGTCGACCAGCCCTGCCTCCAGCGGCAAGAGTACGTTCTCAAGTGGCGCGCCCTTACCCACTTCGTTCAATTTGTCCAGCGAAATCGCCTGATTTTCGGCGAACGGCCCTGCACGCAAGCGGCGCAGCATGGTGACGTGGCCGGCGGCGCCGAGAGCACGGGCAATGTCGCGGGCGAGGCTACGAATGTACGTTCCCTTGGAGACGTGGGCAACCAGCGTGGCCGCATCATCGGCAAAGGTTTCCAGCCGCAGAGAATAGACCGTCACAGCGCGGCTTTTGAGCGCGACCTCCTCCCCTGCCCGCGCCCGGTCATAGGCACGCTGGCCATCGACCATCAGCGCCGAATAGGCGGGCGGCACCTGCTCGATCGGCCCGGTAAAGCGCGGCAGCACTGCCTCGATCTCAGCCAGCGACGGACGCACCGGGCTCTCCGCAATGACCTTGCCTTCAAGATCGAGCGTATCAGTCTCGCTGCCGAACTGGACGGTGAAGGCATATTCCTTGCTGGCATCGAGCATCCGGCCGCACAGCTTGGTAGCCTCGCCCAGCGCGATGGGCAACACGCCCGTTGCCAACGGATCGAGCGTACCGCCGTGGCCCACCTTGACCTTGCGATAGCCCGCCTCGCGCAGGTTGCGCTTGACCGCGCCGACCGCCTGGGTCGAACCAAGCTCCAACGGCTTGTCGAGGATGATCCAGCCGTTCGTCACGTCATTCGCCGGCTATGGCTTTCACCACCCAGCCATAGCCCTCCATCATCGCGCCATAGGGCTTGTCTACAATCGCGCCGACCGGATCGAAGCTTGGAAAGATGTAGGGCAGCACGACGATCACGATCAGCACCAGCGCGAAGCCGAAGTTGCGCAGGCGGGCATATTGCGCCGCTAGCCCGCGCGGCAGCAGGCCTTCGACGATGTGCGAACCGTCGAACGGCGGCACCGGGATTAGGTTGAACAGGCCGACGAACACATTGATCATCAGCACGTAGCTGAGCATCATGACGAAGAACTTCACCACCCCGCCCGGCTCTTCAACCGAGCCATAAGCGGCCACCAGCAGACCCAGGAGCACCGCGCCGACCAGCGCCTGCAGGAAGTTCGACGCCGGTCCCGCCGCCGCTGAGAGCATCATGCCGAGCCGCGGGTTGCGCATCCTCTCGGGAACAACCGGTACCGGCTTGGCCCAACCGAACACCGGCAGCCCCATCAGCGCCAGTGCGCCGGGCAGCACGATGGTGCCGACCGGATCGACATGGCGGATAGGGTTGAGGCTCAGCCGTCCGCGCTCCTGCGCCGTGGGATCGCCCAGCCACTTGGCGGCAAGGCCGTGCGCGACTTCGTGGAAGACGATGGCGAAGATCATCGGCACAATCAGCGCCGCCATCCGCAGGACTGTCTCGCTCATCGACCCAGTGCCTCGCTAAAGTGCTTGCGGCACAAGGCCACGTAACGGTCATTCCCGCCGATTTCGTTCTGCGCGCCGGCCTTCACCGCCGCGCCGCTTTCATCAACGCGCAGGTTCATGGTCGACTTACGGCCACAATGGCACACCGCTTTGAGCTCAATCAGGGCATCAGCAAGTCCAAGCAGCGCGCCGGATCCGGGGAACAACTCGCCCTGAAAATCGGTGCGCAAGCCATAGCAGAGAACGGGAATGCCGCCCTCGTCCGCAATCCGCGCCAGTTGCCAGACCTGCCCGACGGAAAGGAACTGCGCCTCATCCACCAGCACACAGGCCAGCGGCTCCACCCGGTGCGCGGCCATGACGCGGTCCCACAGGTCGGTATCGGGCCTGAAACGGTGCGCGTCGGCATTCAGGCCGATGCGGCTTTCGATGGCTTTGTCCCCGCCCCGGTCATCCAGCGCGGCGGTCCACAGCATCGTCTGCATGCCCCGCTCGTTATAATTGAAGTTCGCCTGCAGCAGGTTGGTCGATTTGCCGGCGTTCATGCTGGCATAATAGAAATAGAGCTTGGCCATGGTCCCTCACAGATAGGTACTGACGCGGCAAAGGCGAGTCCGTTTGCGCCCGCATCTGTGGATGCGCGCATGGTGTAATGGTTACCGTGCCCTAAGGTGCCCCCCTTAACCGAATCGTAAGGATGTTTGGCGACCTTGCGGTAATGACTCGAGCCGTCCCTCTGCGGGCGCATGACGGGACCGTAACAATGCGAATTCTCCTTGCCGCCATACCCCTGCTCTCGATTGCCGCGTCAACGCCAGCCTATCGCTACCAGATCGACAGCCGCACCAGCCAGATCGACGCCAAGGTCACGATCCTAGGCTTTGCCAAGAAATCAGCGCAGTTCCCCAAGATGACCGGCGGCATCGTGCTGTCCCCCAGCCAGCTTGGCAGCCTGCGGCTTGAAGTCGCGGTCGATGCGCGGGCACTGGCAACGCGCGACCCCAAGGTGGGCACCCAGCTTAGAGGGCCTGACTTTCTTGATGTGGCGCGCCATCCGATGGTCAGCTTTACAGGCCAGCATATGACCATGACCGGGCCGAACACGGCGCAGATTTCCGGCCAGCTCACCGCGCGCGGCACCACGCGGCCAACGGTGATGAATGTGACGTTCGCCGTGCCCCCGTCGCAGGCCACAGGCCGCGATCCGGTGCAGATCACTGCGCAGACGACGATTGATCGCCGTCAGTTTGGCATGAACAGCTATGGCGGCGTGGTGGGCAAGGACGTGACGATCACGATCAAGGCCCGGATGCTGCCGAACTAAACGCCCGACACTTCCGACAGCAGGATTTCCGCCAGTGCGTGGGGCCGGGTATTCATCGCCTGATGCCCGGCATCGATGCGCGGGGTAGAGCGGGCACGAAAGCGCTCGGCAAAGCGCTCTTGCCATTCCAGCGGCAGGATCGCGTCCTGCAGGCACAGTACATAGCTTGCCGGCAGGTCCGCGAGGTGATCGTAGGGCCAGTCAGCGTGGCTATAGCAGCAGGCCGGCCACTGGTCGGGGCCCAGCTTGTCGAGGAAAGCTTCCTGCTGCGCTGGAGCCATATCGTTGCAGAACATCGCCCGGTAACGATCGCGCACCGAAAGTGCGGCGTCGTTGAACGGATGGCTGCCGCCGTGGATCTTCGTGCCGGTCATCTCGATCGTCGTCAGCCCCGGATCGGGCGCGACACAGGAGACGAACACCGCGCGCGAGAACAGGTCAGGCCGAGCGAGGATCATCGCAGGCATGTGCGTTCCCGCCTGCGAGTGGCCGACAAGGACGACATCGGCAAAGCCGGCGGCTTCGATGTCTCCGGTCAGTTCCGCCGTGATGGCATCGAAAGCATAGGATGCGCGGTCAGCATCGCGCTTGGCACCGCAGCCGGGGCCATCGAGAGCGAGGGTGCGGTGAGCGCCCTCGCCCGCTTGTGCTGCCAAGGCGGCTATCGTTTCGTCCCAGATCCAGCCGCCCTGCCCGCCGCCGTGGAGAAAAACGAAATCACTCATCGCCAAGGTCGCGCAGCACCTTCGGATCGTTCAGAAGCGCTTCGATGCGGCTGGCCTCGTCAAAAGTCTCGTCGGCCATGAACTTGATCTTCGCGGCATATTTCAGCTTGAGCTTACCCGCGACAACCTTCTGAAAAAACGCCGTGTTGGTCCGCAGCGCCTTGAGCACAATGTCTTCGTCTGAACCAAGCAACGGCTTAACATAGACGTGCGCATGGCGCAGGTCGGGCGACATGCGCACTTCTGTGACCGAGATCGTGTGCGCCGACAGCACTTCATCGTGGACCTCCTGCCGCATCAGCAGCTCGGAAATCACGTGGCGCACCTGTTCACCCACCTTGAGCAGGCGGACCGAGCGGTTTTCGGGAGAGGCTTTCGCGGCGGCCATTATGCGTCCATTTTCTCGAGAATGCGGCGCAGCGAGCGGATATTGCGCGCGGTGCCGGGGCATCCCAGGCGTCGTTCGAGGAAGGGGCCGGTCAGTTTGCTGTTACCCGCCCCGTCAACAAAATCGATATAAAGCGCGCGGTCGCCCAAGGCGAGCCTTTCCGGCCCGCGCCCGGCATAGGCGGCCAGCATGTCGGCGAATTGCGCCTCGCTCGGCTGTTGGCCGAGGAACTGGGTGTGGACCATGTTCTCCGCGCCATCGGCGGCAAAAGGATTGCCGGTGATCGCCGCCTCCAGCTCGTCCCGGCTGCGCACCGCGACGAAGCTTTTGATGTCGAAGCGTTCGGCCATCATGTAGGAAAACAGGTCTTCAAGGCCATCGGTCGGTCGCTCGTCGTAATCGAACAGCACGTTGCCGCTGGCGACGACGGTTTCGATATTCTCGAAGTCCTCACGTTCCAGCGCATAGCGCAGGTCCGCCATTTTCAGGCGGTTGCCTCCGACATTGATCGAACCGAACAGGGCGCAGTAACGGGGCATCAGGCAGTCTCGATCCTTGGCAGAAACGACAAGCCCGGAAACGCCGCTAGGGCGCATCCGGGCCAGTTGTCAGTCAGTCGAACCAATTAGCCGACCGTCCGTTCGCGTTCCTCGACCTCGAAGGTTTCGAGGATATCGCCTGCCTTGATGTCGTTGGTATCCTGCAGCACCACGCCGCATTCCAGACCGGCGCGGACTTCGGCCACGTCGTCCTTGAAGCGCCGCAGCGAGGCCACCGTCGTCTTGGTGATGATGACGTCGTCGCGGGTGATGCGGGCGAAGATACCCTTCTTGATGTAACCGTCGGTGACGAGCAGGCCAGCGGCCTTGTCCTTCTTGCCGGCGGGGAAGATCTCCTTGATCTCGGCGCGGCCGACCACGGTTTCGATCCGCTCCGGACCCCATATGCCGGCCATTTCCTTGGCGACGTCCTCGGTCAGGTGATAGATCACATCGAAGTACTTCATCCGCGTCTTGTTGCGCGCAATCATCTCGCGCGCCTTGGCGTTCGGACGGACGTTGAAGCCGATGATCGGCGCGTTGGCGGCCGAAGCCAGCGTCACGTCGCTTTCGGTAATCGCGCCGACGCCGGAGCTCAGCACCTTCACCTTGATCTCTTCGTTCGACAGGCGGTTGAGCGCCTGCACGATCGCCTCGGTCGAACCCTGAACGTCGCTCTTCACCACGACCGGATAGTCGATGACATTGGCCTTGGCGGCGAGCGCCGAGAACATGTTTTCGAGGTTCGTCGGAGCAGAGGTAGTGCGCTTTGCCGTTGCCTGTTCGGCGCGGAAAGCGGCGACTTCGCGAGCACGGGCCTCATTGTCCACCACGGTGAGCGTATCGCCTGCCATCGGCACGCCGCTAAGGCCAAGCACCTCGACCGGAAGCGCCGGCGGTGCCGACTTGATCTGGCGGCCCTTGTCATCATGCAGCGCGCGGACGCGGCCCGAATGGACACCGACGACGAAGATGTCGCCAACCTTGAGCGTGCCGCGCGTGATGAGGACGGTGGCCAGCGGCCCCTTGCCCTTGTCGAGTTTGGCTTCGACCACGGTCGCTTCGGCGGCGCGGTCCGGATTGGCGCGCAGTTCGAGCAGTTCGGCCTGAAGCAGGATCTTCTCGATCAGCTCATCCAGCCCGGCGCCGGTCTTGGCCGAAACTTCCACGTCCTGCACGTCACCCGACATCGCCTCGACGACAATTTCATGCTCGAGCAGGCGTTCGCGGATCTTCTGCGGCTTGTATTCGGGCTTGTCGCTCTTGGTGATCGCCACGATCATCGGCACGCCGGCCGCCTTGGTGTGGTTGATCGCCTCGATCGTCTGCGGCATCAGCCCGTCATCGCCCGCGACCACCAGGATCACGATATCGGTAACGTTGGCACCGCGCATACGCATTTCGGTGAAGGCCTCGTGGCCCGGCGTATCAAGGAAGGTGACGAGATCGCCGCCCTTGGCCCTGATCTGATAAGCGCCGATGTGCTGCGTGATGCCGCCAGCTTCACCCTTGACCACGTCGGTGCCGCGCAGTGCATCAAGCAGCGAGGTCTTGCCATGATCGACGTGGCCCATGATCGTGACGACCGGCGGGCGCACCTTCAGCGTGGCTTCGTCATCGACGTCGACGGTGTGGTCGATATCGACGTCGCTTTCAGAGACGCGGGTGATGTTGTGGCCGAATTCCTCGACCAACAGTTCGGCAGTGTCCTGGTCGATCGTCTGGTTGACGGTGACCATCACGCCCATCTTGAACAGTGACTTGACCAGATCCGCGCCCTTTTCGGCCATGCGGTTGGCGAGTTCCTGGACGGTGATCGCTTCCGGCACGACGACATCGCGGACCTGCTTTTCGCGGTGCTGCGACTGGCCGGCGAAGTGGGCGCGCTTTTCCTTTTCACGCGCACGCTTGAGCGCGGCAAGGCTGCGTGCGCGGGCGCCTTCGTCCTCGTTCAGCGCGCGGCTGACAGTGAGCTTGCCGGACTGGCGGCGAATGTCGGCACCGCTCTTGTCGCGCGGATGGGCAATCTTCTTGGCCGGTTCGGGGCGCTTGGGCGGCGAGGCGACGGGCGTGAAACGGCGCGGCGCAGGTGCGGCAGCAGCGGTAGCAGCAGCGGCGGGCGCCGGCTCTTCACTGGCGGCAGCGGGCTCGGCAGCAGCAACCGGAGCAGCGGGCGCCGCTTCGGGATCAGGCGCGGCAACGGGCGCAGGCGCTTCAGGGGCGGCGGTTTCCACCTTGGTCTTGTCCTCGGCGCGGCGGCGTTCTTCTTCCTGCGCGCGCAGGCGGTCTTCGGCTTCGCGCTTGGTCTGCGCTTCGAGCACGTTCATGCGCGCTTCTTCGGCCTCGCGCTGCATGCGGGCGACGCGCTCCTGCGGCGTCTCGTTCGAGACGGGCGGGCGCGGTGCCGGCTTGGGCGCGGGGGCCTGCTGAACGGGCGCGGGTACGGCGACGGGCTCAGGCGCGGCGACGGGAGCCGGCGCAGCCACTTCACCCGGCTTGCCAAGCACCTTGCGGCGCTTCACCTCGACCACGACCTTGTTGGTGCGGCCGTGACTGAAGGTCTGCTTGACCTCGCCAGCCTGCACCGCGGTCTTCAGACCCAGCGGCTTGCGGCCCAGCGTCGGTTTGTTATCGCTATCGCTCATCGGTCAAAACTATCCTTCAAAATCAATCAGTCGTCACGGCGGACGAAGCATTCGCCCCCGCGCTCAATTCGTCTGCCGCAGGATCGCTGCGGCCAAGAAAACGGAGCAGGCGCTCAAGCAGGGCGGTCAATCGCTGTGCCGCGGCTGCGTCGTCGAGCGCCAGGTGGACGACATTGTCGCGGCCCAATGCCACAGACAGAGCCGTCCGGTCCAGTGGCAAGCGCGTTCCCGCCATGCCCGAACCCTCGGTTTCCATACCCACGCGCCACGCCTGGTCCAGCTTGCGCGAGCCATCTTCGCTGGCATCGGCTGCATGGCCAATGAAGGCGATGCGGCCGGCGCGGGCCTTTTCGGCGATCCGGTCCGAGCCGAGCAAGAGCTTGCCGGCGCGCAGCTCGAGGCCCAGACGGTCAGTAAAGGCGCGGAAAAGCGCCGCTTCGATCCGTTCGGGCAAGTCTTCCGGAATGGTCAGCGCAGCGCCCTTGAACGCGCGCGCCAATGCACCTTTCATCTGGCCCTTGGCGATCGCCTTTTCAAGCTCGGTGCGGGACACACCGAGCCACGCGCCGCGGCCGGGCGCCTTGGCGTGGACATCGGGAAGGACAAGGCCATCGGGCGATATGGCGAGACGCAGCAGGCCATCTCGCGAACCATGGTCCCCGGAAAGGATACACTTCCTCTCCGGATCAACCGAAGCTGATCCGCGAGTCCCGGGCCGCGCAGGCCTGTCAGAGGTGTCGGAACTTAGCGGTTCATTGTGAGGAATCCGCATCGGCGGCCTCCTCTGTGGCTGGCTCATCTTCGAACCAGTGCGCGCGCGCAGCCATGATGATTTCGTTGCCCTGCTCTTCGCTCAGGCCATATTCGCCAAGGACGCCGCCCTTGTCTTCCTCACGCTGCGGACGGCGCTGCGGCGGACCTGCATCGGCATTGCGGCGGCGCTGCTCGGTGCGCTTCTTGGAAATAAGCTCGTCAGTGGCAAGATCGGCCAGATCGTCGAGCGTCTTGATGCCGGCCTTGCCGAGCACGACAAGCATCGCTTCGGTGAGGTGCGGGATTTCGGCCAGCGCATCTTCGACACCAAGGGCGCGGCGCTTTTCGCGGTTCGCTTCCTCGCGTCGGTCGAGCGCTTCCTGGGCGCGACTCTGCAGTTCTTCGCCGAGTTCTTCGTCGAAGCCTTCGATCGTCGCCAGTTCGGCAAGATCGATATAGGCGACTTCTTCCAGCTCGCTGAAGCCTTCCGCGACCAGCAGCTGCGACAGGGTTTCATCGACGTCGAGTTCCTCCTCGAACATCTTCGAACGTTCGGCAAATTCCTTCTGGCGCTTCTCGCTCGATTCCGCCTCGGTCATGATGTCGATCTGGCTGCCGGTGAGCTGGCTGGCGAGACGCACGTTCTGGCCGCGGCGACCGATGGCGAGCGACAGCTGGTCATCGGGAACGACGACTTCGATGCGGCTTTCTTCCTCGTCGATGACGACGCGGCTGACGGTGGCCGGCTGGAGCGCGTTGACGACGAAAGTCGCGGTGTCTTCGCTCCAGGGGATGATGTCGATCTTTTCGCCCTGCAGTTCCTGCACGACGGCCTGAACGCGGCTGCCCTTCATGCCGACGCAGGCGCCGACCGGGTCGATCGAGCTGTCGCGGCTGATCACACCGATCTTGGCGCGGCTGCCGGGATCGCGGGCAGCGGCCATGATGGTGATCACGCCGTCGTAGATTTCGGGCACTTCCTGCGCGAACAGCTTCTTCATGAATTCTGGGTGCGCGCGGCTGAGGAAGATCTGCGGGCCGCGGTTGTTGCGTTCCACCTTCGAGATGTAGGCGCGGACGCGTTCGCCGGTGCGGGCGACTTCGCGGGGAATCTGCTGATCGCGGCGGATCACACCCTCGGCGCGGCCGAGGTTGACGATGACGTGGCCGAATTCGACCGACTTGACGGTGCCGACGACGATTTCCCCGGCGCGGTCCTTGAA
This sequence comes from Novosphingobium aquae, assembly GCF_037572715.1. NCBI lineage: Bacteria > Pseudomonadati > Pseudomonadota > Alphaproteobacteria > Sphingomonadales > Sphingomonadaceae > Novosphingobium > Novosphingobium aquae. The sequence goes on from NZ_JBBHJY010000002.1 coordinate 127,987, forward strand.
TTCTTCATACTGGCGCTCACGCTCGGCATCGCGGACCTTCTGGAAGATCACCTGCTTGGCGGACTGCGCGTCGATGCGGCCGAGATCAACCGGCGGCAGCGGATCAACGATGAAGTCACCCAGCTTCGCATTCGCGTCGAGCTTCTGTGCGGCCTTCAGGTCGACCTGCTTGAAATAGTCTTCGACTTCCTCGACCACTTCGACGACGCGCCACAGGCGCAGGTCGCCGGTGCGCGGATCGAGCTTGGCGCGAATGTCATTCTCGGCACCATAGCGGTTTCGCGCGGACTTCTGGATCGCTTCTTCCATCGCCTCTATGACGATCGACTTGTCGATCATCTTTTCGGTCGCAACGGAATTCGCAATTGCGATCAGTTCGGCGCGGTTCGCGGAAATCGCACTCATGGCTCAGTCTTCCTGTTCTTCGAGAATCTCGTCGGCGCCCGATGTGTCGATCGGGCGCGTGGCGGCAATCAGCCGGTCGGTCAAGACCAGCTTCGCGGAATGAACGTCGGAATACGGGAAGGAGACTTCCCCCGACTTGCGATCGTTGAGAACAACAGTTTCGCCGTCGAAGCTCGTGATATCGCCCTGAACCGTCTTGCGATTGGTATCGACCGGATTGAGCAGCGTTACCCGCGCTTCATGACCGGTCCAGGCGGTGAAATCCTTCACGCGGGTGAGCGGACGGTCGATCCCCGGCGAGCTGACTTCAAGGCGATAGGCATCCGTCAGCAGCACGTCACCGGCTTCTTCCAGATCGTCGATCTTGTCGGAAATGCGGTGCGACAGCGCGGCGCACTGTTCAATCACCAGCTGCCCGGTCGCCGGATCTTCGGCCATGACCTGCAGGGTAAAGTCCTCGTCGCCGATCTCGCCGCCCTTGAAATACTTCACGCGCACGAGATCGAGCCCCAGGGCTGCAACCTCAGGCTCGATAAGTTCAACAAGGCGCGCGATATCCGCCATCAGGTACTCCATTGGGCCAAACAGTCATGCCCGGGCCCGGCGTGCAAAGCGTTTCGTGCCGGCCCCATTCGGCGCCAGCCCCTTCGTTGCTTCACAATGTCGGGATGGCGGCCGATTACGCGCCTTGCCGGCAAAATGCAATTGGAAAAGATTGCGCTGTCCGGAATGGCGCTGAAAGCGGGGCCACAGCGTTAACCAATGGCTCGCGTCTTGGCGCTATAGTGCGCAAAGTCCGCCCCCTGCGGCGACGAATACGGATGACCATGCGCCGATCGATTATCAGGACCGGGCTTTGGGCCTGCCGGCTGGGCGGGCTTTTCGCCGTGGCGCGGCGGGTGACCCGCCGGCGTCTGCGCGTGCTGTGTTATCATGGCTTTGCGCTGAACGACGAGGCGGCATTCCGCCCTTCGCTGTTCATCTCGGCTGACACTTTCGCCCGGCGGATGCGCTACATCGCACGCAAGGGCTTCCCTGTCGTTTCCCTGGATCACGCCACCAGCCTGCTGGAGCAGGACGCCGTCGATCATGCGCCGGTGGTCATCACCATCGACGACGGGTTCCATTCCACCCACGCCATCGCCGGGCCGGAACTGAAAACGCACGGCTTTCCCTCCACCCTTTACCTGACCAGCTATTACTTCGAAAAAGGCGGGCCGATCCTTCAGATTGCCCTTGCCTATATCTGCTGGAAAAGCCCCTTGGCCGAAGTGAACCTCGAGGGCCTGGGACTGGACGCAGCCGGCGACTGGGGATCACTAACACTCGACGGCGAAACGCGCGGCGAACTGGCCAACCGCCTGTTCGTAGCGGCCTGCGCCGCCTTTGACAGCGATGGCCGGACGGCCTTTGCCCGCCGTCTCGCGGCAAAGATGGAAGTCGATTACGATGCCATCGTGAGCAGCCGCAAGCTGAGCCTGCTGTCACGCGACGAACTGCGCGACCTGGCGGCATCGGGCATGGCCATCGAACTCCACACGCACCGCCATGTGCTGCCCGAAGACATGAATGCGGCGCTCAGCGAAATCGCTGACAACCGCGCGGTGATCGAAAAGGTGACAGGCCGCCCGGCGCGGCACTTCTGCTATCCCAGCGGCGTGTGGTCAGCCTCGCGCTTTCCCGCCTTGCGGATGTCAGGCGTGACGACGGCAACGACTTGCGAGGCAGGTCTGGCCCGGCACGGCGCGAATCTGCTGGCCCTGCCCCGCGTGCTTGACGATTCGCGGGTCAGCCAGATCGAATTCGAAGCCGAGTTGTCGGGAATTTCCGACCTCTACCGCGATCTCGTCGGTGCCGGAAAGCGCAAGGCCGCCGCGCTCAGCGCCTATGGCAACTGGGTGGCGGAAACGGCGCTTCCCGTGTTGGCGGCCTGACGGCTGCCGTCTTACGGGGCGCGGCCAAAGCCGCGCTCCCCGCGCGGCCAGGTTATTCCGAAGCCTTTTTCGTCGCGTCAGTAACCGAAGCCCAGTTCTGGTCGTTGGTTTCCTTGACCTCGCCCAGATCGATCCCGGCATATTCCTTGGCAGCGCCCGAAACGGCACCGATGGCCTTGTCGGTCAGCGATTTCTTCGCGCCTGACGAAGACGATCCCGAAACGGCAACTTCCGACGTCCCAGCTGACCATGGATTGGCCGGCTTGGCGTCTTCCTTGTTGCCACCGAAGAAAATGAACCCGGCAGCGCCGACGGCTACTACCAGAACCTTGTGACGAACTACCCACTGCGCAACGCGATACATGCCCAAGTCTCCCCCTGCAGGAAGACCCCCGTCTTCCGTCTGCGGAGCGAACTAAGTACAAACACGAGGTTACAAGGTTGTTAACTCGAAACCTTATCCAGCCGGCTTATCCATCAGGCCGTGCTTTTTCATGCAGTGTCGCAGCTGGTCATAAGTCAGACCAAGCGCTTTGGCCGTCTGCCGCTGGTTATAGCGATTCTTGCCAAGATGATGTTCGATAATCGCGCGTTCGTGGGCGTCGACGGCAGTGCGCAGGTCCGAAACGTGGTCATGTGTGGTCTGCATCGGCAATGGAGTTGCGGCAGGACGCGACGCGGTGCCTGATTCGCCGCCCTTTGCAACGCGGTGCGGTGCAGCCTCTGGCTTCCACGGGCTGTCGAACGGATCGTAAACCACGTGCGCCACGGGCCGGGTCCAGTCATCCCAGCGATAGACCGCGCGTTCGACCACGTTGCGCAGTTCGCGTACGTTGCCCGGCCAGGAATATTCGTTGAGCCCCTGCCAGGCGCGCTCGTCGAATCCCGGCCATGCCTCCCAGCCAAGCTCGGTCGCCATGCGCCGGCCAAAGTATTCGGTGAGCACCGGCACGTCGCCTTCGCGGGCACGCAACGGCGGCAAGGTGATGACCTCAAAGCTAAGGCGGTCGAGAAGGTCGGCGCGGAACAGGCCCTCGTCGGCGAGGCGCGGCAAGTCCTCGTTGGTCGCAGCAACAATACGCACGTCGACCTGAATCGAACGAGAGGAGCCAATGCGCGTCACCTCGCCATATTCGATCGCGCGCAGCAGGCGTTCCTGCGCGCCCATGGACAGCGTGGCGAGTTCATCGAGGAACAGCGTGCCCTTGTCTGCTTCCTCAAACCGGCCGGCGCGGGCGCGGGTGGCGCCAGTGAAGGCGCCCTGTTCGTGGCCGAACAGTTCGGCCTCGATCAGCGTTTCGGGCAGGGCGGCGCAGTTGAGCGTGACCATCGGTTCGGCCCAGCGGCGCGACAGCTGGTGAAGGCGGTCGGCGATCAGTTCCTTGCCCGTCCCCCGCTCCCCGATAACCAGAACCGGACGGCTGAGCGCAGCGGCGCGGCTGGCGCGTTCGACCGCGTCAAGAAAGGCCCCGGACTGGCCGACGAACTGCACCCCGCGCTCCATGCCCAATTGTTAGCAGAATTTCCCAAGTAGCTGCAACAGTTACGACATGCTGTTCGTCGATTTGCGCGAAAATTGGCGGATTTCCGGGCGCGATGCAATTTGGCACGCACCTTGCCAATAGGTGAACAAGCCCAATCGAGGGCATCGTTCGAAAGGTTCAGACAATGTTCCAGCGTCAGCCAGAGCCCGGCCAGAAAAGCCCCTCCAGCCTCGACCGCGCCGTCGTCTATTCGATCGCCGCCATGGTGGCGATGAACGTGATCGTGTTCGCCCAGCAGCTTGAAACAGTCCCCCAGCTTGCCGCGAGCACTTTTGCCGGACTGGGTCTCGCATGACCGAGTTCGACCCCCTCGGGCCGGAATCCCCGGTGCCCCCCGCTGACGGCAAGCAGTCCCGCCGTCACGCCGGGTTTCCGGCCCACTCTTCCGAAATGCGTTCGCGCGGTTCCGAAGGGCGTTCCACCCGCTTTGACGCAGAGGTAGAACGCCTGCGCACTTCGCCAACCCCGACTCAGTCCTCACCCCAATCCTTCGCCATCGGAGCTTCCTTCATGGGCATTTTCAGCCGCACCCGCGACATCATCGCCGCCAACTTTTCCGACCTGCTCGACAAGGCGGACGATCCGGAAAAGATGATCCGTATGATCATCTTCGAGATGGAGGAAACGCTCGTCGAAGTTCGCGCTTCTGCCGCGCGCACCATTGCCGACCAGAAGGAAATGCACCGCCACACCGTCAAGTTGGACAAGCTCCAGGCTGACTGGGGCGAGAAGGCCCAGCTGGCCCTGAGCAAGGACCGCGAAGATCTCGCCCGCGCTGCCCTCGTCGAAAAGAAGAAGGCCGGCGACATGGCCGAGCAGCTCAAGGAAGAGATCAAGGTCCTCGACGACGCCCTGCGCGCCTACGAGGCCGATATCGACAAGCTGCAGACCCGCCTGCGCGAAGCCCGCAGCAAGCAGGGCGCCATCGTCGCCCGCCTCGAAAGCGCCGAGAACCGCGTCAAGCTGCGCACACTGCTCGCCAGCGAGCGCGTAGACGAGGCGATGGCCCGCTTTGACCAGCTCGAGCGCCGGGTCGACTATGCCGAGGGCCGCGCCGATGCGCTCAGCCTCGCCGATGGTCGCGGCAAGCCGACCCTGGCCGATGAAATCAATGCCCTCGCCGGGCAGGACAAGGTCGACGAAGAGCTGGAGGCCATGAAGGCCGCGCTCGACGCCGCCAAGAAGGAGGGTTGATCACATGGAAGAGGTTTTCCTGCCCCTTATCATCTGCGGTATGCTGTTCGTCGCTTTGCCGTGGATCATCTTTCACTACATCACCAAGTGGAAGACCGCCGCCACCCTAACGACCGGTGACGAAGCCCTGCTTGAAGAGCTTTATCAGGTCGCCAAGCGGCTCGACTCCCGGATGGACACGGTTGAACGCCTGGTCGCTTCCGACAACCCCGATTTCCGGCCGGCGCGCCTGATGCACGACCGCGAAACCGATAACCAGCAACTGCGCGAGCTTGAAGGACTGCTCGGCAAGAACGAAAGGATGTCCAAGTGAACAGCCCGCGCACCCGCTTTTATCGCGACAAGATCAACGGCAAGATCTTCGGCGTCTGCTCCGGCATCGCCGACTACACCGGGGTTGATGTTCTCTGGGTCCGCATCGGCATGGTGCTGTTCACCCTGGCAACCGGCTTCGGCATCCCGCTCTACATCGTGCTGGCCCTGATCGCCGACAAAAAGCCCGGCTATCTCTATGCCGAGGACAAGAGCGAACAGAAGTTCTGGCAGGGCGTCCGCCAGTCGCCCGGCCGCACGGCCCGCGAAGTGCGCGCCCAGTTCCGCGACATCGACCGCCGCCTGGCCGACATCGAGACCTATTACGTATCGTCGAACCCGCGCCTTTCGGCCGAGATCGAACGCCTCCGCTAACCCGCTTGCAACAGGGGAAATCTCATGGGTGAACTTGCCCTCCTCATTCCGCTCGCTCCCTTCATTCTCGGCGGCTTCGTCATCTGGACGCGCCACCAGACGAAGATGGCCGAGGCCCAGGCCGCAATGCCGCAGGTCGACGAACGGCAGGCCCTCTACACCCGCGAACTGGAAGACCGCATCCGCGTTCTGGAACGCATCGTCACAGACAAGGGCTACGATGTCGCAAGCCAGATCGAAGCGCTGCGTGATGCCCGTGCAATCGAGGCCCGCCTTGATGCCCGTGAAAAGGACCTCCAGCCATGAACTGGGGCAGCCCCGAATTCGTCATCCTCATCGTCGCGATCTCGACCGGCGGCTGGGTGATCAACAACTGGATCCGTGCCCGCCACGGCTACCCGCTCGAAGACGAATGGGGCGGCAAGACGGCCCTTGGTGACGACAAGGCCAGCAAGGCCCTGATCGCCGAGAACGTCGAACTGCGCAGCCAACTGGCCGAGGTGGGCGAACGGCTGCAGGTGCTGGAACGCATCGCGACCGACAGCAGCGTCGGCGTCGCCGCCCAGATCGAAGCCCTGCGCGATGAACCGCGCATCACGGCAAAGCTTGAAAGGGAAGTCCGCTGATGGACCCGCAGGAACTGATCCCTTACCTCGGCTGGCTGATCGGCGGCGGGCTCATCCTCGGCATCGGCGGCATCCTTGCCTCGATGCACAACACCCGGCTCAAGATTAAGCACGGCTATCCGCTGACCGGCGGTTGGGGCCAGGCCATCCACCCGAAGTCGACGACCGAGGATGGCGAGCGGATCAAGCTGCTGACTCAGGAAAATGCCACGCTGCGCGCCGAACTCGGCTCGGTGAAGGACCGCCTCGCCACGATCGAACGAATCGTCACTGACGGCGGCTACAGCCTGACTCACCAGATCGAGGCGCTGCGCGATCAGCCGAAGAACTGAACTAAACTTACGGGATAGGGAAGAAACGAAATGAGCGGCAGCCAGATCATGGTGGTGATGATTGTCCTGATCGTCAGCGTCGCCGGCCTTCTGAAGGCGCGTTTCAACGCGCGGCACGGGATTTTCGAGAGCCGTCACGGCCGCCAGCAGTTCATCGCGCCGGAGCAGGACGATGGCACAAAAGCCGAACTGATCAAGGAACTCGAAACTCTGCGCGAACGCGTGAAGGTGCTCGAACGCATTGCCACCGATGAACGCCAGAGCCGCTCCATCGCCGCCGAAATCGAAGCCCTGCGAGACAAGTAGGCGCGGGCGCAAACGCAACATGGGAACTGCAACTCCGGGGGACCAGGGAGAAGCATGATGATTGATAGCAACCTGATTTCCGCCGCCATTCTGCTGGTCGGACTGGGCATCGTCTCCGCCGCCGCCTTGCGCGGGTGGAACGGCTGGCTCCAGCTCAAGACCCGCGAGTTGGAGCACCGCCGATCCGATCTGGAAGGCGGCGCCCCATCGGGAATGGCCCGCATCGAAGTGGCCGACCTCAAGGAGCGCATTCGCAAGCTTGAGGCGATAGCAGCAGGAGTTGATCTGTGAAGGAAAAAGCAACAGGCGCCGCGCGCGCCGGCATCGGACTCGGCTCGGCCATCGCGGTCGCCGTGTCATGGAGCCTGCACAAATCGATCCTGTGGGCCGTGATCCACGGGGTGCTGGGGTGGTTCTACGTGATCTATTACATGCTCACCAGGCCCGGCGGCTTTTTCGGCTAGGCTCAGTTGTGACAACATCCTTCGACAAGCTCAGGATGAGCGGAGGTTGTGTTGAACCTGTTCCCAATCCCGCTCAGCCTGAGCCTGTCGAAGGCCGCATGTGCAACGCCTGCCCATTGCGCTGGGACTTTCGGTCGCTAAATGAACCCCATGCGCAGCCTTGATGACATCCGCGAGGAATTCGAATTCCTCGACAGCGACGAACGCTACCGCCTGCTGATCGAGCTGGGGCGCGAGCTTGATCCCATGCCCGATGCGCTGAAAACCGATGCCACACTGGTGCGCGGCTGCTCGGCCAGCGTCTGGGTCTATCCCACCGAAGGCGCGGAAAGCCGGCTGCATTTCCTGGCTGACAGCAACGCGGCCATCACCAAGGGCATCATCGCGCTGGTCCTCTCATCCGTGCAGGACAAGCCCGCCGAAGAGGTCGCGGCGATGGACATTGCCGAAGCGCTCGAGCCTTTCGACCTGAAAAACCAGCTCTCGTCCAACCGCACGCAGGGCCTGCCCAACATGATCGCGCTGATTCGCGAGACTGCCGCGCGGCTGGCCACAGCTTGAACCGCAACCCGTCATGAAACTGGCCCGGCCATTCTGGCTGACTGCCGGCATTTCCGCCTTCGCGATGGGGACTGTGGGCATCCTGCTGCCCCTGCTGCCGACCGTGCCGTTTTATCTGCTCGCCGCCTTTTGCTTCGCCCGGTCGAACCAGAAGTGGGAGCAATGGCTGCTCGACCACAACGTCTGGGGCCCGCCGATCCGCCGCTGGCGCGAACGCGGCGCGATTACGCGCAAGGCCAAGATCTCATCCGTCACTGCCATGTCTATCGGCGCCGGGGTCACCTGGTTTACGCTCGGTTGGCCTTGGGTGGGGATTTCGCTGCTGGTTCTGGTCATCGCCGGTAGCTGGATCTGGTCGCGCCCGGATTGAAGTTACCCACACTGAGTTTACAACGCGACAGACTGCGACATTTTAGCGCTGAAATGAGACATTCCGTAGCGCGCCGTTCATATTCAAAGGCCTAAACCTGAACTCGCCGGTTCGAATTCCCCCACCGGCACAATGAAATCAGGAGTACCGGCCATGACCAAGTTCACCAAGATCGCAGCCCCTGCGCTGATCGCCGCGATGGCCTTCGGCGTTGCTGTTCCCGCCCAGGCCCAGCACAACCAGGGCCGCGACTATGGCTACAACCACAACAACAACGGCTATAACAATGGCCGGGGCATCGAGCGCGAAATCACGCAGCTTGAACGCCAGGTTAGCCGTAACGACAACCGCGACCGCATCTCCGAGCGCGAAGCCGCCGGCCTGCGCCGCGACGTTGCCCAGCTCCGCTGGACATATCGCAGCTATGCCCGTGACGGCCTGAGCTCGCGTGAAGTCCGCACCCTGCAGGACCGGATCCAGCGCATCCGCCACAAGCTGCAGAACGAGCGTCACGACCGCGATGGTCGCCGCTACTAAGCAATGATGGGAAAGGGCAGCTTTCAACCTTGCTGCCCTTTCCTGCTTGTCAGACGGCCTGCGGCTTTCTAGTCGCAGGCCGTCATGACAGCCAAGCCACGCACACTTTACGAGAAGATCTGGGACGCCCACGTCGTCGAACGCCAGGAAGACGGCACCTGCCTGATCTATATCGACCGCCACCTCGTGCATGAGGTTACCAGTCCGCAGGCCTTTGAGGCCTTGCGCGTTTCGGGCCGCAAGGTGCGCCGCCCGGACCTGACGCTGGCGGTCCCCGACCACAACTTGCCAACCACGGCGCGCAAGGATGCTTCGGGCAACCGCCTGCCCATCGCTGACGCCGAAAGCGCGCAGCAGCTCGCCGCGCTGGAACGCAATGCCCCCGACTTCGGCATCCGCTATATCGGCGCGACCGATCTTGAGCAGGGCATCGTCCACGTCGTCGGCCCCGAACAGGGCTTTTCGCTCCCCGGCGCTACCATCGTTTGCGGCGACAGCCATACCGCCTGCCACGGCGGACTTGGTGCTCTGGCATTCGGCATCGGCACCAGCGAGGTTGAGCATGTGCTCGCCACGCAGACGCTGCTGCTCAAGCAGGCGAAGACCATGGAAGTGCGCGTCGAAGGCCATCTGGCCCCCGGCGTCACCCCCAAAGACCTCGTCATGCACATCATCGGCGTGATTGGCACTGCTGGCGGAACCGGCCATGTCATCGAATTCCGCGGACCGGTGTTCGAACAGATGTCCATCGAGGGCCGCCTGACCGTGTGCAACATGGCGATCGAAGGCGGCGCCCGCTCCGGCCTTGTCGCGCCCGATGAAACGACATTCAGCTATCTCAAGGGCCGCCCCCTCGCCCCGACCGGCAACGATTGGGACAAGGCCGTTGCCTGGTGGAAAAGCCTTGCCACCGATCCAGGCGCCTCGTTCGACAAGTCGGTGACGATCAGCGCTGCAGAAATTGAGCCGACGGTCACCTGGGGCACCAGCCCGGAAGATACCGTCGCCATCGGCGGCGTGGTTCCGGCTCCCGAAAGCTTCGCCGATCCGTCCAAGCAGGACGCCGCGCGCAAGAGCCTTGATTACATGGGTCTGCAGCCTGGCCAGCGTATGGACGAGGTCGAGGTGCAGAACGTGTTCATCGGTTCGTGCACCAACAGCCGCATCGAAGACCTGCGCGCCGCTGCCGCCGTAATCAAGGGCCGCAAGAAGGCCGCGAATGTGCGCTGGGCCGTGGTCGTGCCCGGCTCGGGTCTGGTCAAGCAGCAGGCCGAGGCCGAAGGACTGGACGTGATCTTTACCGAAGCGGGCCTTGAGTGGCGCGAGCCAGGATGTTCGGCCTGCCTCGCCATGAACCCGGACAAGGTTCCTGCGGGCGAGCGCTGCGCCTCGACCAGCAACCGCAACTTCGTCGGCCGACAGGGCCCCGGCGCGCGCACGCACCTCGTCTCTCCGGCGATGGCTGCGGCAGCGGCGGTTACCGGCAAGCTCACCGACGTGCGCGACCTCGTCTGACGCGGGAAAATGCCTTCGCGCCATTGGCCGATGCCGGCACCCGCGTGCTGGTGCTGGGCAGTCTGCCGGGGGCGCAATCGCTCGCCCGGCAGCAGTATTACGGCAATCCCCGCAATGGTTTCTGGTACCTGATCGGTGAAGTGATCGATCGGCCGAACTTGCCCGCCCTGCCCTATGCCGAGCGCCTTCAGGTGCTGACCTCCGCCGGAATCGGCCTGTGGGACACCATCGCCTCCGCACACCGCAAGGGTAGCCTAGACACGGCGATCCATGATGCCGAACCTGCGGCGCTTTGCGAACTCGCGCAAGGCCTGCCCCGCCTGCGCGCGATTGCCTTCAACGGCGCCAAGTCGGCAACAATTGGGAGGAAGGCGCTCGGCTTGTGTCAATGGCGCCTGATCGACTTGCCCTCGTCCAGCCCGGCCCATGCTGCCATGCCGCTTGCAGAAAAGCGCGAACACTGGCTCGCCTTGCGAGAATTCCTTGCCGCGCCCCTTGAAACCCCGGCCCGGCAACCATAGGGAAATGTCATGACCGATCCTGAAGACAAGAACTGGAAGAACAAGGCCGCCGTCGCCGGCGCTGCCATTGGTTCCGCCGCGCTCGCCGCTGCCGTGCTCTACATGACGCGCAAGAAGCCGGCGAAGGCCGAGCCTGCCCCGATCACCAAAGACGTGCCGGAAACCGACTGATGGACGCTGTCTCCCACGTTGAGGGCAAGGCCTATCCGTTCGGGCGCAAGAACGTCGATACCGACGTCATCATCCCGGCGCAGTGGCTCAAGACCATCACGCGCGAAGGGCTGGGTCAGGGCTGCTTCGAAAGCGTCAAGCAGGAACCGGGCAACGTGTTCGAAGACGAGGCCTACAAGGGCGCGCCGATCGTCATCGCCGGGGACAATTTCGGTTGCGGTTCCAGTCGGGAACACGCAGCGTGGGCGCTGCTCGACATGGGCATCAAGGCGGTGATCGCGCCGAGTTATTCGGACATCTTTTCGGGCAATGCCTTCAAGAACGGTATCCTTGCCGTGGCCCTGCCGCAGGAACAGGTCGACCGTCTGCTCGAGGTGGCCAAGACCGATCCGATCACGATCGACCTTGAAAGCCAGACCGTCACCACCCCGTTCCAGGATCGCTTTACCTTCGAGATCGACCCGTTCCGCAAGCACTGCCTGCTCAACGGCCTCGACGAGGTGGGCCTGACCCTGACCCGCGACAGCGCGATTGCCGCCCATGAAGCCAAGGCGCGCGAAAGCCTCCCGTTCCTTGCCAAGGGAATCGCTGCAGCGGCATGATGCCCACGCGCTGCATCGGGGATTGAACGGAACGCCCGCGCGGCCTATCGCAAATGCCAAGTCGTCACACCTAAGGACCCAGCCTGACATGACCGATTTCAATGACCGCGAACGCGCCGAGGAAGCCCACTTCGCTCATGACGAGGAAATGAACTTCCGCGTCCACGCCCGCCGCAACAAGCTGCTGGGCCACTGGGCTGCCGAACGCATGGGGCTTTCTGCCGCCGAAACCGAAAGCTACGCCCGCGCCGTAGTTCAGGCCGATTTCGAGGAAGCCGGCGATGAAGACGTCGTGCGCAAGCTGCTTGGCGACATGACCGCTGCCGGTGTTGAAGTGACCGAGGCCGAAGTCCGCGCCGCGCTCAGTGCCAAGCTGATCGACGCCCGCCGTGCGCTTATGGGCGAGTCCTGAGCCATGGGGATGCCCGCTGCCGAGATCGAAGCCATGATCAAGGCGGCCCTGCCCGATGCGGAAGTTGCGATCACCGATCTGGCCGGTGACAACGATCACTTCGCCGCGCGCGTGACCAGCGCCGCCTTCGCCGGCAAGACCCGCGTGGCGCAGCACAAGATGGTCTATGATGCGCTAGGCGGCCGGATGGGCGGCGTGCTCCACGCCTTGCAACTGACCACTGTCGTTCCCAGCTAAGCTGCGATCCCATTCCCACGAAGGCCGTCCCCCATGTCTGATACCAACTCCCGCATCGCCGAGATCGTCAATTCCAACGACGTCGTCCTGTTCATGAAGGGCACGCCGCTGTTCCCGCAGTGCGGCTTTTCCAGCCGCGCGATTGCCATCCTCGAGCACCTTGGCGTGAAGTACGAGAGCGTCGACGTGCTGCAGGACATGGAAATTCGGCAGGGCATCAAGGAATATTCCGAATGGCCGACCATTCCGCAGCTCTACCTCAAGGGTGAGTTCCTGGGCGGCAGCGACATCATGATGGAAATGTACGAAGCCGGCGAACTGCAGCAGGCCATGGCTGACGCCGGGCTCGTTTGATCTAGAATTTTTCTGCCTCACGGCGGTACGGAAAGCCAGCCCGCTTTCCCTGCGGAGACTCTGCCGCAAGCTTTTGGCGGACGCCAAAAGCGCTCCTGACAAAAAGAGAAGCCCGCAGGGTGGGACCTGCGGGCTATCTTTTTTGGGACGGTGTCTTGGGGAGACTGAGGGCCGCGGAGACCGGGTGCGGCCCCCGTCTCATTCGAGACTGCTTTGGGGGTGCCAGATACAATGCAGGCACCGTGCCAGTTTCCCGAAAACCCCGGAAATCTCGCAATTAAATGCATGAGCGCCACCCTACAGCATTGGCATATGTAAACTTTCCCGACAATCTTATGACAATTCGGCCCTTGCTTTGCCGCATTGACCCGGCAAGGGCTGGGACATGACCTTTGGCCCCGCCTTTCCCGGTGCAGTTCCTGCTGCGACCATCGTCGTCTTCCGCAAATCAGCGACGGGCGGCCCCGCGCAACTGCTGATGCTCGAACGGGCGGGTTCTATGCGTTTTGCCGGCGGCGCCGCAGTGTTCCCGGGCGGGCGCGTCGATCAGGCAGACCATGCCCTTGCCGCCAGCCTCGACCACGGGCTCGACCCGCATGACGCCGCCTCGCGCATCGCCGGCATCCGCGAAACGCTGGAAGAGGCGGGCCTCGCTGTCGCGCTTAAAGGGGCGATAGACGCCGAGAGCGCCGCGCGTGGGCGCGAAATGCTGCTCGCGGGCGGCGAACTGGCCCCGGTTCTCGATGCCTTCGGATGGTCGCCGGACCTCGATGCCTTGGAGCCTTGGGCGCGCTGGTGTCCCGAATGGAAAGGCGCGTTCGACACCCGGTTCTACCTCGCCGATCTCGGCACCGGCGCGGTCGACGTAGCGGTGGACGACACCGAACACACCCACCTGTTCTGGACCAGTGCGGCCGAGGCGCTGGCCATGGCGGATCGCGGCGAGATCAGCGTGATCTTCCCCACCCAGCGAAACCTTGAGCGGCTGGCTCTGTTCGGCGAATTTGCCGGCGCGCGCGATTACGCCAGGCAGTTCCCCGTCCGCACCATCTCGCCTTTGCGGGTGGAGATTGACGGCACCACGTACCTGACGATCCCCGAAGACCTCGGCTATCCCGTGACCAGCGAAGCCCTGTCGACCGTCAAGCGCGGCTGATCGACAAATTGCACAAGGCCGCTAGTCTCCCGCTCATGCGCACTTTCGTCCTGATCGCCGCTGGCACCGCCCTGCTCTGCCCGCAACTTGCCGCCGCCCAAAAGGAAGAAGGGCAGCAAAGCGCGCAGCAAATCGCCCAGAAAGTCCTTGCCACCAGCGGCCCCGGCACGCGCTGGGGCATGGTGGTGGTTGATGATGAGGGGCGCGAAGTGGTCAGCATCGACCCCGAGGGGCGCTACATCCCCGCCTCGAACACCAAGCTGTTCACTACTGCCGCAGCCTTCTGGAAACTGGGCGCGCTGGACCAGCCCGACCAGCTTGGCGGGGCGAGCGTCTGGCTGCTCCTCGGCAAGGGCAGGGTCCCCTCGGTCGAGCTCGTCGGCCGGGGCGATGCACGGCTGTCCTCTGCGCCGGATTGCAAGGTCGTCTGCCTGGCCCAACTGGCCGACGCTATCGCCGCCAGGACCCGCAAGGTCCACGACATCACCGGCGACGACACCCGCTTCATCGACCAGCGCTGGAGTCTGGGGATGAGCTGGAACAACATCCCAACGCGTTCAGGCACGGGGATTTCCGCGCTCACGCTGGATGACAACGAAGTGAAGGTCGTTGTAACTCCGGGAACGGCCGGCAAGCCGCCTATCGTCTCGCTCCCGGCCTATTTCAGCGTGGAAAACACCGCGCAGACCGTCGCTGCCGAACCTGCGGCGCTGAGCGTGGACCGGCTTCCGGGCAGCAAGGTCGTTCAGGTCAGCGGCTCCTTGCCGGTTACCGCACCGAAGATCGTGACGCTCGGCATCGATGATCCGGCGGACTATGCCGCGTGGAAGCTGGCGGAAATGCTCAAGGCGCGCGGGGTGAAGGTTTCTGGCAAGGTCGCCGCCCGTCACCGGATCGATCCGCAGGCCGGAGCCATGGAGGCCCGCCCTCCACCGCTGGACACCGTGTTGCCGCCGCCGCTTACCGAAGACCTGACGCGGATCAACAAGGAGAGCCAGAACCTCCACGCTGAACTGGTTCTGCGCCGGGTCGGCATGATGGCGGGCGGCAACATGCGCGCCGATGCCTCGGTCGAAGGCGGCCAGAAAGTGGTAAGCGCCATGCTCACGGAAGCCGGCCTCAAACCGCACCATTTCGCGTTCTCGGATGGCTCGGGCATGTCGACCTATAACCGCATCGCGCCGCGCGGTGCGGTGACGTTCCTTCGTTGGGTGAAGACCCAGCCTTGGGGGACAAAGTTCCGCGAAACGCTGCCCATCGGCGGGGTCGATGGGACGCTGGCCGGCCGGTTCCGGGGCACTTCGCTCGAAGGCCGGTTGCAGGCGAAAACCGGCACTCTCAACGCGACCAACGCGCTCGCCGGCTGGTTCACGGCCAAGAGCGGACGGACATTCACCTTTGCGGCCTATGCCAACGATGTTCCCGACGGCGTTATCGCCACCCGGATCATGGATGCAGCGCTGGTGAAAATCGCGGAATCGCAATAGGTTCTTGCGAGCGGCTCGCATCAACAAGCAAGACATGTTGCAGTTTGGTCACGCTTGCCAATTCAATGACATAATTCGCTGAATCTCGCGGCAAAACCCTAGCCTAGGTGCGCGTTCAGGTATCTATTGCGCGCTTGCCCAAGGGGTTTGGGCCTGATTCCTATCAGGGGGACATATGCGCAATACTTCGCTCGCGGTGGCACTCGCCACTGGCACCGCCTTCCTTGCTCTCATCGCGATGCCAAGCGCCGCCATGGCGCAAAGCGCTTCGGATGGCGACAGCGCCGAAAGCGATGGCAAGGCCATTGTCGTCACCGGTTCGCGCATCAAGCAGGACCCGTCGAAGAGCGCGCTGCCGCTGGAAATCGTCACGCCCGACGATCTCAGCCGCGAAAGCATCAGCAGCCCCGAGCAGTTTATTTCCTACCTCGCCGCGAACGGCAACGGCGCGGATAACCTCGCTTCGAACTCCGACGTGGTGACCGGCGCGGCGCGCGGCACCAACGGTCTGTCGGCCGCCAACCTGCGCGGTCAGGGCGCATCATCCACGCTGGTCCTGCTCAATGGCCGCCGCGTTGCCGCACACGGCCTTTCGGGCTCGGCGGTTGACGTCAACCAGATCCCGTTCTCGGCGATCGAGCGCATCGAAGTGCTGAAGGACGGCGCTTCGGCCATCTACGGCACCGATGCCATCGGCGGCGTGATTAACTATATTACCAAGAAGAACTTCACCGGCATCACCGCCTCGGGCTTCGTCGACATTACCGAAGCCGGCGACGCGCCGATCTATCGCCTGTCCGGCACGGCTGGGTTTGGCAAGCTGGACGAGCAGGGCTTCAACATCATGGGCGCCGTCAGCAAGAGCTGGAACGGCATTCTGTTCGGCAAGGACCGCGATTTTGTCAACGGGAACCAGCCCAACCGCGGCCTGTCGATCGACACGCGCGGCACGCCGATTGCCACCGTGTTCCCGATCAACCCGACCGCGAGCGGCATCGGCATCTCGCAGGGCGGCACCCTGTTTGGCGGCACCACCGTCGGTTCGCTGGCAACCAACCCGGGCTTCTTCATCCCCGGCACAACGACTGCGGCCAATGGCGGCGTCAATCCGCTTGATCTGCCCGGCGGCGCCGGCTGCAGCACGATGGACGGCGGCATGCCGTATGATCAGGTGCTGTGGAACACGCCGGGTGCCGCGCTCGCCTGCGCCTGGGACACGGGCCGCGCGGCTACGCTGCAGCAGCCGCTTGAAACGCTGACGTGGTATGGCCGCGCCACCGCGAAGCTCGGCGAGCATGAAATTTTCGCCGAAGTCACCGGATCGAAGGCCCATTCGAGCAAGATCTTCTCGAACAACCAGTACACCGCGAACAACACTTCGCTGCCGATCGCCTATCCGCTCAATTCGCTGACGGCATCGACCTACAACACGGTTTACGATCAACTCGCCGCTGTCCTCCCCGCCATCGGCGCTGTGGGTGATCGCACGGTCGATTCGGTCGGACGTTACGGCCTGCCGATCGCCTTCCGCTGGCGCTGCGAGGCTTGCGGCCCGCGCCAGTATGAAACCGATACCAAGACCTTCCGCGCCGCCATGGGCGCCGAAGGGCCGATTGGCGGATCGTGGGAATACCGCGTCGGTGGTTCCTATGCGGAAAGCCAGGCCACTTCGGTTCTCGGCTCCGGCTATCACTTCCGCGGCGTCTTCGCGAGCAACGCCAGCGCCCTCGCCTCAGGTACCGGCGCAACGCTTGCTGGTCAGGCGGATACGCGCGCACCGACGGCTCCGGGCGCCAGCGCACCCGGCATTGTCGGCCTGTTCAACAGCGGCATCATCAACCCGTTCTCGCTGGTCCAGACCCCGCAGGCGCTTGCCGCGCTTGATGCCGTTTCCGCCAAGGGAACGCGGCTTTATGGCGGCAAGTACACCGTCTGGCAGGCCGATGCCTCGATCTCGGGCGACCTGTTCGAACTGCCTGGCGGCACGGTAAAGTTTGCGGCCGGCGTCGACTATCGCCGCGAAGGTTACAGCTTTGATGGATCAACTGCCGGTGCGACCACCTCGCCCGACATTTTCAACGTCGCCTTCGACAACGTGAACCAGCTGTCCAAGAAGACCCGCGACGTGAAGGCAGCCTATGCCGAAGTTCTGGTTCCGGTGTTCGATATGCTCGAACTGACCGGCGCGGTCCGCGTTGACGATTACACCGGCTTCGGCAGCACGGTGAACCCCAAGTTCACTGCCAAGTTCCAGCCGGTCGACTGGCTCATGGCCCGCGCGTCCTATGGCACCGGCTTCCGCGTTCCTTCGTTCAACCAGATCTTCAATGGCGTCACCCAGTCGCCCAACCCGGGCAGCTCGCTGACCGATCCGACCACCTGCCCCACCGGTGGCACGGTCAACGTCACCCCGGGCTGCACGGCGATCACGCCGGATTCGCTGAGCGGCGGCAACCTCAACCTCGGGCCGGAAACGTCCGAACAGTACAGCGCCGGCCTCGTCCTGCGGCCCACGTCGCGGATCACGCTTTCGGCCGATTACTGGAACATCGCCGTGGACAACGTGATCGGTTCGATCACGATCTCGCAGCTGTTCGCCAACATCGCGGCGTTCCCCGAGCGTATCCAGCGCACAAACGGCATCATCACGCTGCTTGACCTGCGCACCGGCAACTTCGGTTCGCGGCGGACCAGCGGCATTGACTTCATGGCGCGCGGCAACTTCGATGCGCTTCAGGGCACGATCTCGGCTGGCTTCGATGCCACGCTGCTGCTCACCAAGAAGGAAAAGCTGCTTCCCAACCTGGCTTACACCAACCTGCGGGGCGTGTTCTCGCTGTCTGGCGATCTGGGCCTGAAGTGGAAGCACAACGCCTTCATCAGCTATGCGAAGGATGGCTTCACCATGACCTTCTCGCAGATCTATCGCGGCGGCTATCAGAACGCCGGTCTGCCAAGCCTGACCACCAACAACAGCGCCTCGCGACCTGACTACAACGCCCGCGTGAAGCCCTATCACATCTACAACATGTCGATCTCGCAGCTGGTCGCCGAACGCTTCAAGATCACCTTGGGCGTGAAGAACATCTTCAACACCGACCCGCCGTTCGCCATCACCTATGACAGCAACACCGGCTCGGGCAGCTCGTGGGAACCGCGCGTCGCCGATCCGCGCGGCCGCAGCTTCACGGTGTCAGCCGAAGTGAAATTCTAAGCGTTTAGAACAGCGTGAAAAGACTGAGCCGCCGGGGGAAACCTCGGCGGCTTTTTCTATGCCCTAGCCTGCGACGAGTTCCAGAAAACGCCCCGAAACCCAGCCACTGGCGCAAGGGCCGGCATAGGCGCGGCGTTTGGCAATCGGGGTACCAACGCCGCATTCCTGACCGGGAACGCGCTCATAGACCACGCCGATCCATTCGCCTTCCTCGGTCGAGTCGCAGGACCAGACCCTGCGGCCCATCTTCAGCCGATCGCGTTCCCTACCCCTGACGCTGGGCGCGACGCGGACCGAGAGGAAATTGTCGCCCTTTGCCTTGAGACCGACCACCTTGTGCACCCCGCCGCAGGCATCGAACTCTGCCTCTCCGCCCACCATCACAGGCCGAGCAGCAGGAAGAGCGGCAGGCTTGGCAAAGCCGGGCACCGACAGGATCGGTGCGGAGAGGAGGGCAAAAAGGGCAATCGACCGGACTGGACGCATCGGGTGAACTCCATTGGAAAGCCCGCAGCCTAACGCCACAGCGTCCTCAGGCAAATTGCCTGATCGGCAAGGCTCGGGATGGAAGTTTGGCGCGCCCGGCAGGACTCGAACCTGCTGCCTCAAGATTAGAAGTCTCGCGCTCTATCCAGATGAGCTACGGGCGCGCGCCTGCTTCCCATAGTCAGGGTTTGACGGCGGCGCAAACCGGGTTAGGCTTCAATATGGACAAAGCCCTTTCGCGCATTGACGGAAACGCCGGCGCCCGCCGTCATTTCCGCTATTTCGACTACGTGATGGCGGCCTTTGTCGCGATCCTGCTGCTGTCGAACCTGATCGGCGCGAGCAAGTTGGCGACGATCCAAGGCTACACTTTCGGCGCGGGCATCCTGTTCTTCCCGCTGTCTTACGTGATCGGCGACGTGCTGACCGAGGTCTACGGCTATGCCAATGCCCGCCGCTGCGTGTGGATGGGCTTTTCCGCGCTGGTATTCATGGCCTTCATGAGCTTCGTCGTCGTCGCAATGCCGCCGGCTGAGGACTGGGGCGGTCAGGCCGCTTACGAGAGCGTGTTCGGCAGCACCTGGCGCATCGTCCTCGCCTCTGTGCTCGCCTTCTGGGCTGGCGAGTTCGTGAACAGCTTCGTGCTCGCGCGGATGAAGGTGTGGACCGCAGGCAAGCATTTGTGGAGCCGGACGATCGGTTCGACCTTCTTCGGGCAGGCCGTCGACAGCGCGATATTCTACCCGGTCGCCTTTCTTGGCGTCTGGTCGAACACGCAAGTCGTCACCGTGATGGTGACCAACTGGCTGCTGAAAGTGCTGTGGGAGGCCGTGCTGACCCCGGTGACCTATGCGGTCGTTGCCTGGTTCAAGGCGCGCGAGGGCGTCGACGTGTTCGACGAGGGCATCGATTTCTCGCCCTTCGCCAAGGCAGATGCGGTTTAGGCCCCGCGCTCTCTAGGAGCGGCGGGGCCTCACCGCGATGGCTCATCAATCTGCGATGAGGCCAATTGCGAGGTAGATCAGGATCAGCGATCCGAAGCCGAGCAGGGTGCCGACGACCCAGCCAACGCGGACCAGCGTTACGTCGATCCCGAAGTAGTCGGCCATGCCGGCCGAGACGCCCATGACCTTGCCGCGGGCCTTGTTCAGACGGAAGCCTGCCGACTTGCCGCTGGAGTTGTGTTCGACCTGGTTCATGCGACTGCTCCGACATAAGCGCTGGCGAGGTTCACGTTGGAAACTTCAGCGGGAGTGGATACGGTGTTGGTGAACAGCACCAGCGAAAGCATCAGGGCGCTGGCGGCGGCTGCGAGGCGGCTGCTGAATGAGTTGGCTTCGGTCATTTTTCGGTTCCTTCTTGAATGGTTGGGCGGGTGTTCCGCCGATGCAAGGTACTTTGCAGGAGCCGTGCCAAATTGGAAAAACCGCGCAAATCCGTCATTTTGACTTCGCGGCACACTTTGCAACATAGATGAATTCCTGATGAATGGCATTTTTTCCCAATTTTCAGGATCGGCGTTTTTCGTGGCGGTCCTGCCGCCCCGTAGCTAGGGCTGACAAGCCGCCATGACCCTTGACCGCCTTTCCCTGACCACGTTCCGCAACCACGGCGAAACCCGCATTGACGGAGCGCGGCATTTCAACCTGCTGGTGGGGGATAACGGCGCCGGCAAGACCAACGTGCTGGAGGCAATCTCGCTCCTCGCCCCGGGCCGCGGCCTGCGCCGGGCGGCACTGCCCGACATGGCCGGCAAGGCCGGTGACGGCGGCTTCTCGATCAGCGCCGATCTCGCTGCCAGCGCCGGGCCGGTGCGTCTCGGAACCGGCACTCAGCTTGACCGCCCGACCCGCCGCATCGTGCAGGTGGAAGGGACTGACGTTGCCGCCAATTCGCTGTCGGAATGGCTGTCGATCGGCTGGCTGACCCCGGCGATGGACCGCCTGTTTGCCGAAGGCCCCTCCGCCCGCCGACGTTTCCTTGACCGGCTGGTGCTGGCGCTGGAACCCGGCCACGCGCGCAATTCCGCGCGGCTCGACAATGCCCTGCGCGAACGCAACCGCTTGCTTGGTGCCGAGCACGAGCCTGACGCTTCCTGGCTGGCCGCGCTGGAAACCCAGATCGCCGAGAGTGGCGCGCTCGTCGCCCAGTCCCGCGCACGGCTGGTCGAGCGGCTATCCAGCGCGCTGACGACCCTGCCCGATGCGCCGTTTGCCCGCCCAGCACTGTCTTACCTAGCTGGCGGGCCGCTCGAAGTGGGCGCTCTGGCCTCCGCTCTAGCCGAGGGCCGCCGCCGTGATCGCGCCGCGCAGCGCACGCTGATCGGACCGCACCGCGACGAACTGGTCGTGACCATGGCCGGCAAGGACCAGCCCGCCGCGGAATGCTCGACCGGCGAGCAGAAGGCCATGCTCATCGCCATCACCCTCGCCCATGCCGGACTGCTGGACGCGGACCGGCCGGGGGTACTCCTGCTCGATGAAGTCGCCGCGCACCTCGATCCGGTTCGGCGCGAGGCGCTGTTCGAGCGGCTGCGCGCCGGCCAGGCGCAAGTCTGGCTGACCGGCACCGAACTCGCCCCGTTTGAGGCTATCACGCGGGAAGCCGCCGTCTGGCGCGTGTCCGGTGGCGCGGTCGAGCGGCTGGGCTGACGGTTACTTGCCCGTGACGGTTACTTGCCCGTGACGGTTACTTGCCCGTGACGGTTACTTGCCCGTGATGCTTATTTGATGGCCGAGGCGACGGTTCCTGCCGTCCGCTTGACCACTTCTTCCACGCCTTTCGCATTGGGGTGGACGTGATCGTCCTGGATCAGTTCGGGCTTTCCGACCAGGCCATTGAGGAAGAACGGCACCAGCGTCGCGCCATACTTTTTCGCCAGTTCAGGATAGATCGCCTCAAACTGCGCGCGGAATTCCGTGCCGAGGTTGGGCGGGGTGAGCATTCCCATCAGCACGACGTTCAGCTCGCGCCTCTTCGCTTCGGCCAGCATTGCCTCGATATTCTTGCGGGTTTCAGCGGGCGGCAGAGCGCGGAGCAGGTCATTGCCGCCGAATTCGATGATCACGAGATCGGGCTTAACCTTCTGCGAATCCAGCACGAAGCCAAATCGCTGCGCGCCAGCCGCGGAAGTATCGCCTGACACGCCGGCATTGGTCACCCGCGCGTTCACGCCCTGCGCCCGTAGTGCGGCTTCGAGCCGCGAGGGATAGGATTCCCCCGGATTCAGGCCATATCCGGCAAACAGGCTGTCCCCCACGGCAAGGATGCGCTTCTCCGGCCCAATGATCGGCGGTAGGTCCGACGGCGCATCGGTGCTCACAGCGAACGGCGCTGCGCTCGCTTCAGGCGCGGGTGCATCGCCCTTGCAACCGGCCAGCAAGGCAAGTGCGACAATTCCTGAGACAAACCTGTACATTTTCACTCCTTGCGAGACAGGCCATAGCTATGCCATCGCGGCGCGGTGACAAGTCCCCCCCAGATTTCGCCCGCCCCCATTCCGCCTGCAGCTGTCGAAGCCCGCGGCCTCATCCTCACGCTCGGCACCGTGCAGATCCTCAAGGGGATCGACTTGACGGTAGCGCAAGGTGAAACGCTGGCGCTGCTCGGCCCGTCGGGATCGGGCAAGAGCTCGCTCATGGCCGTGCTGACTGGGCTGGAACGCGCCGAGGGCGGTTCGCTGATCGTCGCCGGGCAGGATTTCACCACGCTTGACGAGGATGGACTGGCACTCGCCCGGCGCGGACGGATTGGCGTAGTCCTGCAGGCCTTCCACCTGCTGCCGACGATGACCGCGCTGGAGAATGTGGCGACGCCGCTCGAACTGATGGGCGCGAAGGACGCCTGGGCCCGTGCCGCGCAGGAACTGGAGGCAGTCGGCCTTGGTCACCGGCTCGATCATTACCCGGCGCAGCTTTCCGGCGGCGAGCAGCAGCGCGTGGCTATAGCCCGCGCGCTGGCCCCGCGCCCGGCGCTGGTCTTCGCTGACGAACCCACCGGCAACCTCGATGCGACGACTGGCGCAGGGATCGTTGACCTGCTGTTCGCCCGCCGCGCCGAGGCCGGGGCAACGCTGATCATCATCACCCATGACGAGCATCTCGCGACCCGCTGCGAACGCGTGGTGACCCTAGGCGACGGACGCATCGTCAGCGACACCGCCGCCAAGTGAGCGCCGCCCACCCCCTTCGCCTGCCCCTGGCGACCGCATGGCGCATCGCCCGGCGTGATCTGTCCGCCCGCTTCAAGGGGCTGCGCCTGTTGCTGGTCTGCCTGTTCCTTGGCGTTGGCGCGCTGGCCGCGATCGGCACCCTCACCCGCGCGATCGAGCGCGAACTGGAAACGCGCGGACAGGCGATCCTGGGCGGCGACGTGCAGGTCTCGGTCTGGCAGCGGTCGCTCAGCGATGCCGAGCTGGCCGCGCTGGGACGCCTCGGCACGGTCTCCACCGGCACCCGCACGCAGGCGATGGTCAGCAACGGCGACGCGGTTGCGCCGGTCGAACTGAAGGCCATCGACGCCAGTTGGCCGCTCTACGGCCGCCTCACGCTCAAGGACGGGCGCGCGGTAGGCCAGCCACCTGAAGGCGCCGCATGGATCGGCGAAGGCGTCGCCGCGCGGCTTGGCGTGGACAAGGGCGGCACGATCGCGCTTGGCGCGCTGCGGCTAAAGGTGGCAGGCGTGATCGCCGACGAACCCGACCGTCTGGGCGAAGGCATGGGTTTTGCGCCGCCAGTCATCGTACGTGAGCGCGTGCCGTTTGACGCTGGCCTGATCCAGCCCGGCGCGATGTACCGCAGCAAGGTGCGCGTCGCGTTTGCCGATCAGCGCGAAGCCGCACCGGTGGTTGACGACCTGCGCCGCCAGTTCCCCACTGCCGGATTCGAATTGCGCACCCGCGACCGCGCCTCGCCCGGCACCGAACGTTTCATCGACCGTCTGGGTGAATTCCTGACTCTGGTCGGACTCGCCGCACTGACCATCGCCGGCATTGGCATCGGCGGCGGGGTTTCCTCATGGCTCGACAGCAAGCGCGGCTCCATCGCTGCGCTCAAGGTGCTTGGCGCGACCAGCGGCGACATTGCGCGCATCACACTGTTGCAGGTCGCTTCCGTTGCGTTGGTAGGAACCGCTGCCGGACTGGTCGCCGGCGTGCTGGTGACCCCGCTGCTGACCAATGCGCTGAGTGGCTTGCTGCCCGTACCGAAGGGCTTCCCCGTTGAGCCCTTAGCATTGCTGCGGGCGGCGCTCTACGGCCTGCTGGTCGCCTTCGTCTTCACCGCCGTGCCGCTAGCCCGCGCCCGCGCCTTTCCCGCGATGGCGCTGCTGCGCGCGCGGGTTTCACCGCTGGGGAGTGAATGGAAGCGAGCGGCGTGGCCGGTGGTAATTGGCCTCACGCTGATTGGCGCGACGGCCATGATCAGCGCCGCGCAGCCGATGGTGACGGCAACCTTCCTTGGCGGATCGGCGGCGCTGTTGTTGCTGCTCGGCCTGCTCGGCTGGGGCATCCGGGGCACTGTCGCGCGCCTGCCCCGCCCCGCCAATCCCTTGCTGCGCACGGCCATGGCCAACCTGCACCGCCCGGGAGCGCAGACCGGCGCGCTGGTGACGGCGCTGGGCTTCGGCCTGTCCGCCTTCGTTTTGCTCGCCGCAATTTCTAGCAGTCTTGACGCGAACATCTCGGCGCGAGTGCCGCAGAAAGCGCCGGATTACTTCGTGCTCGATGTGCCGAAGGACCGCATTACCCAGTTTGGCGAAACGGTGCAGCAATTCGCCCCCGGCGCTGAAGTGCGCACGGTGCCGGCCCTCCGCGGTGCCGTCCTAGCTTATGGCACACCCGGCAGGATGACCCGTCTGGCCGACCTCAAGCAATTGCCCGAAGGTCTGGGTCCGCTGCGCGGCGAGCGCGGCCTGACCTATGCCGACGAGGTTCCCGAGGGCAACACGCTGGTCGAGGGCAAGTGGTGGCCCAAGAACTATGCCGGCCCGCCGCTTGTTTCGATCGACGCGGACATTGCCACCGCCGCCGGCTTGAAGGTGGGCGATACGTTGGCCGTGAGCGTGCTGGGCGTTGAGCGCGACGTGACCATTTCCAGCCTGCGCCGGATCGACTGGGCAACCATGGGCTTCAACTATTTCCTCGTGTTCTCACCCAATGCCCTGCGCGAAGCCCCGCACAACTTCGCCGCGACCGTCGACGTCAAGAACGGCGCTCCCCCCCCGACCCTGCTGCGCCAGCTCGCCAAGGCTTTTCCTTCCAGTTCGGTGATCGAGACCGGCCCGATGCTGCGGCAGGCGCGCGACCTGCTCTCGCAGATGAGCCTGGCCATCCTTGCTGCCGCATCGGTGGCGGTGCTGGCGGGCATTGCCGTGCTGCTTGGCGCGATTGCCGCAGCGCGCGCGGCGCGGACCTATGACAGTGTAATCTTGCGCGTGCTGGGCGCGAGCCGGCGGCAATTGCTGCTGGTCCAGCTTGGCGAATATGCCTTGCTGGCGCTGGTCCTCGCGCTTGTTTCGCTGGCGCTTGGCACCGGAGTGGCGTGGCTGGTCATCGTCCAGATGTTCGAATTCGACTGGCTGCCCGACTGGATCGAAGTTTTTGCCGTGCTGGGCGCGGGCCTGACGCTGGTGCTGGGCTTTGCCATGGCGGCATCGCTGCCGGTCTTGCGGACCCGGCCGTCGCAGGCGCTGCGCGAGCTTTGAGGGCAAAGGAAAGGCCCCTCCGCCGCGTGGCGAAGGGGCCTGGTATTCCGTTCCGACAATCAATCAGGCGAAGACATCTTCCGCCGCCCTTGGGCTGGCGTCCGAAAGTTCGGCGTGGATCGTCGACATCAGCGCCGATCCGGAGATCGAGAGGACGATGCCAACCACCAGCGCGCCGATACCGAGAAACAGCAGACTGCCAATCCCCGGCATTTCGGGCGGAGCGGCTGACGGGTCAACCGACATGGCGCTCGCCGCGGTAAAGACCGAAAAGAACGGAGCCACCAACAGCAGGAGGAGGACCACGGCGATCACGCCAAAGCTAAGCAGTGAAAGGAAGATCGTCAGCACATTGCCGCGGGTCATGTTCCAGCCGCGCGACAGGGCGGTCAGCGGATTGCCCACGCCTTCCACCGCGATCACCGCATTCACGGTCGACAAGCGGCATACAAGGTAAACTGCGCCGATGGAGACCGCCAACATGGCAATGAAGACGACAACGCTGCCCGCCATCGACAGGATGCCGACCACAAGGCCGACGACCAGCGCCACGACCAGATAAGCGATCATCAGGATAACGATCAGGCCCAGCATCGGCAAGGCACTGCGCATACCGGCGCTAAGCGCTTCACTGAATGTCAGCCGCTGCAATGGCGAGGCCATGGCCGTCATCGATGCTGACTGGGCGCAATAGACAAGGATATAGAGGATGTAGAACAAGATGACGCCCAGAATTGCCCCGGCGCCGATGGTCTCAGGACTGGCCTGCATTCCGGCACCCATTCCGGCAAATGCCGAAACGCCAATGACCATCGCGAAAACGATTATCAGAGCTATGTTAATGGCAAAGAATGTGGCCAGCAGACCCAGCAGCGGGCCAAAACGGCCCTTCACGATTTCGAGCGTTTGCCCGTAGATCTGACCTACGCTTGTAGTCATTTCGCAGTCCCCCATCTGCCGGACAGCCGCGTGCAGTCCGGTCCCGAAGGGGAAGGCATCACAATTCTTGGCGCTTGGCAAACAAAAAGGGGGCCCGCAAAGGCCCCCTTCCCGTTTTGTAACAGATGCTTCGTGCGATCAGAACTTGAAGCGCACCGAACCGCCGAAGGTGCGCGGTTCGCTGACATAGCCCGAGATCGAGCCCGACTGCGCCGGCGAATCGAAGATCTGCAGGATCGAACGATTGTCGGTCAGGTTGCGGCCCCAGATGCTCAGTTCGATGCCGTTCTGCATGGCATAGGTGAGCGAGGCGTTGACCTGGTTGACGTCCTGCTTGAAATCGCGGCCGGCTGCGAGCGCCGGTCCGGTGTCGATGATGGCACCGGCCGAATTCTTCACGACCAGGCCGGGCAGACCTTCGACCAGTTTGAACAGCGCTTCATAGTGGTAGTCACCGCGCAGGATCACGCGGTCGCCGTTGCCCAGTTCCTTGTTCCATTCCGCACCGATGGTCATCGACAGCGGGGAAACGCCGCCCGGACGCGTGCCCGACAGGTCACCGAAGGCCGACAGCGCGAAGCTGTCATACTTGGCGTCGAGGTAGGTCATCGCCAGGTTAAGCGTCAGTTCCGAAGTCGGCTTGACCATGCCTTCGAATTCAAGACCAAAGACCGATTGCTTACCCGCATTGGCAAGGAAGAAGCCGGTGCCGGTGAAGATGTTCGACTGGAAACCTTCGATCGACTGCTTGAAAATCGCGAAGTTCGCCGAGGCAACGCCCCAGCTGCCCTTCAGGCCGAATTCGTAGACGGTCGATTCTTCTGGACCGGCAAAGCGGCTGCCGGACGACAGGTTGGCCAAACGCAGCGCCGAATAGGTTGAGTTCGAATTGATCGTTGCAAGATCCGCCGGCGTGGGACGGCTGTCACGCGACAGGTTGATCGACGCCGCCTTGTATCCGGTGGCGTAGCTCACATAGGCGTTCAGGTTATCATTGAACTCATAGGCAAGACGCGCGGTCCAGTTCCAGTGGCCATCGCTCAGCTTGCCCGATTCCAGAGCGTTGGGAACGTTGAGGAACGGCGGCAGGAACTGCAGCGGCTTCAGGCCATTGAGCGGGTTGAAGGACGGTACGTTCTGCAGTGCAGCGGCTTGGGCCTGAGCTGTGGCGAGCGGAACGCCCTGGCCGAGCAGACCGCCCAGCAGCAGCTGGTAGCGGAACGGCGCATAGGCAGCCGCGTTGAAATCGACGCCCGAGAAGGCATCGTTCGACACGGTGTTGGTGCTGAAGACCTTGCTGTCATGCGTGTAGTTCGCGCCGCCGGTCAGCGTCAGGCCGTCGGTGATCTCGAAATCGACCTGGCCGAAGATCGAGTATGCCTCGTCCTTGAGCTTGTAGGCTTCGTTGAGGCCGGTGCCTGCAGCGAAGAAGCGGTTCGTGTACTTGGTCGGCTGGCCTTCAAGCGCGCCGAATGTGCCTTCCAGCAGCGCCACGTTGAGCGCATTGCCGGTGGCGCCGCGGATCAGCTGGTCAGCATAGGGACGTGCCTGCGTGCCCCAGAAGATCTCGTTCGCCTGGTCCACCTTCTCGTTAAAGTAGAACCCGCCGAGCATCACGTTGACCGGGCCGTCCCAATCGGTGTTGAGGCGCAGTTCCTGCGTGAAGGTATCGACCTTCAGATCCTGGAAGTTGCGGCCAAGCAGATCGGCGCTGGAAAAATCCGAATCCTGATTGGTGATCGCGCCGGTGCGGCGGAACGCGGTGATCGAGGTGAGCTTGAGGAAGCCCATCGAATAGTCGATCTGGCCTGAAAGCCCCCAGTTCTCGATCTTGTTGGTCGAATCGACGTTGTTGTACGTGATGTCGGCAAAGGGCTTCGCCGGATCGCTCAGCTTGCCGCCCAGCGCGAGGATCACCGAAGAGGCTGCCGAACGGCGCAGGTTCATGACCGAGCAGCACACTTCGTCGATCTTGCCGTAATCGCCGATGATGCGGACCGACAGGTCGTTCGACGGTTCGAACAGCAGCTGCCCGCGAACGAACCAGCGGTTGCGCTCGTTGATGTCGCTGCCAGTGGCACCGTCCTTCACATAACCGTCACGGCGGTTGTAACCGCCGGCAATCGAGGCGGCGATCGTGTCGCTGATCGGACCGGTGACCACGCCCTTGAGGATGAAGGCGTTGAAATTGCCGTAAGTTGCTTCGACATTGCCGCCGAATTCAAAACGCGGCTTGCGGGTGGTCATCGAAATGACGCCGGCCGAAGCGTTCTTGCCGAACAGGGTGGACTGCGGACCGCGCAGCACTTCGACACGCTGCACGTCAGGCAGATCGCCGATCATCGAGGCCGAACGCGAGCGATAGACGCCATCGACGAACAGGCCGACCGATGGTTCGATACCGGCGTTGTTGGCGCCATTGCCGAAGCCGCGGATGTAGAAGTTGGTGTTGGCCGAGCTCTGCAACTGGTTGACGCGGAGCGAGGGGACCACGCTCGACAGGTCGCGGATGTCGCGGATCTGCGCGCGTTCGATGGTCTCGCCCGTGGTTACCGAAACGGCGACCGGAACGTCCTGCAGGGTCTGTTCGCGCTTGGTCGCGGTAACGACGATCTCGTTGCCGGTACCGACGCTTTCCTCAGCCGGAGGAGCGGCCTGCGCCTCTTCATCGGCGGGGGCCGATTGGGCGAAAGCGACAGAGGGCATCGCCATCAGGGCGACGCTTGCGGTGCCGAGGAGCACGATGCGAGTCGTGATTTTCATGTAAGTCTCATCCTCTCGTAAGGGGTTTGACGCTACGGCAATGCTGCCGGGACGCCCCTTCCCCTGCTTGTTCTGCCGAAACCTTAGTTTTTCAAGGGCTCCGGCGCAATCGCGCGCAGCATTGGTCACAAACGCAACTTGTCCCTGTTGCATGAAGGACACAGGCGTCTTTCCTTGCCCTTGAGGCTCTGTTGGTTTAGGGGCGCGCCCATGTTGCGGCGCAGCACGCGCCCTGCCTCCTGTCCAAAGCTCCCGGAAAGTTCGTAATGTCCGCCAATCAGCGCAATATCGCCATTATCGCCCACGTCGACCACGGCAAGACCACGCTTGTCGACCAGCTCTTCCGCCAGTCCGGCACCTTCCGCGACAATCAGCGGATCGAAGAGCGCGCGATGGATTCCAACGACCTCGAAAAAGAGCGCGGGATCACCATTCTCGCAAAGTGCACGTCGGTCGAGTGGAACGGCACCCACATCAACATCGTCGACACGCCCGGCCACGCCGACTTCGGCGGCGAGGTTGAGCGCATCCTGTCGATGGTCGACGGCGTGATCCTGCTGGTCGACAGCTCGGAAGGCGCCATGCCGCAGACCAAGTTCGTTACCGGCAAGGCGCTGGCGCTGGGCCTGCGCCCGATCGTAGTGGTCAACAAGGTCGACCGTCCGGATGAACGCATCCAGGAAGTGCTCGACGAAGTGTTCGACCTGTTCGTGAGCCTCGACGCCACTGACGAGCAGTGCGATTTCCCCGTACTCTACGCCTCGGGCCGCAACGGCTACGCCAACGAAGACCCCAACCTGCGTGAAGGCACACTGACGCCGATGTTTGAAACCATCGTCCGTCACGTCCCCGCGCCTGAGGCCGATTTCGACGGCCCGTTCAAGTTCCTCGTCACCCTGCTCGATCGTGACAACTTCCTCGGCCGCGTCCTGACCGGCAAGGTTCAGTCGGGCACGGTCAAGGTCAACCAGCCGATCCACGCGCTCGACGGTGACGGCAAGATCATCGAAACCGGCCGCGCCTCCAAGCTGCTCGCCTTCCGCGGGCTTGAGCGTGTTCCGGTGGAAGAAGCCCGGGCGGGTGACATCATCTCGATCGCCGGCCTGACCGAAGCGACCGTTTCGAACACCATCTGCGACCCTTCGGTCACCGAGCCGCTGCACGCCCAGCCGATCGATCCGCCGACGCTGTCGATGCGTTTCGCGGTAAACGATTCACCTATGGCCGGCCGCGAAGGCACCAAGGTGACCAGCCGCATGATCCGCGACCGCCTTGAGCGCGAAGCGGAATCGAACGTCGCGATCAAGGTCACCGAATCTGCCGACAAGGACAGCTTCGAAGTTGCCGGTCGCGGCGAATTGCAGCTTGGCGTGCTGATCGAAACGATGCGCCGCGAAGGCTTCGAGCTCGGCATCAGCCGTCCGCGCGTGCTTTACGGCGAAGACGAAAACGGCAAGCAGACGGAGCCGTACGAAACCGTCGTGATCGACGTTGACGACGAACACGCCGGCACCGTTGTCGAAAAGATGGCGACCCGCAAGGGCGAGATGACCGACATGCGCCCCTCGGGCGGCGGCAAGACCCGCATCACCTTCTCGGCCCCGTCACGCGGCCTGATCGGCTACCACGGCGAGTTCCTGTCGGACACGCGCGGCACCGGCATCATGAACCGCCTGTTCGAGAAGTATGGTCCCTACAAGGGCCGGATCGATGGCCGCAAGAATGGCGTGCTGATCTCCAACGGCGCGGGCGAGGCAAACGCCTATGCGCTCGGCCCATTGGAAGAGCGCGGCATCCTGTTCGTCGGCGTCGGCACCCCGCTCTATGAAGGCATGATCATCGGCGAAAACGCCAAGCCGGATGACCTTGAGGTCAACCCTATGAAGTCGAAGCAGCTGACCAACTTCCGCGTCTCGGGCAAGGATGACGCCATCCGCCTGACCCCGCCCAAGATCATGACGCTGGAACAGGCGATTGCCTATATCGACGAAGACGAAATGGTCGAAGTGACGCCCAAGTCGATCCGTCTGCGGAAAGCCCTGCTCGACCCGAACGAGCGCAAGAAGGCTGGCCGCAAGAAGCAGGCGGCCTGACTTTCAGCGCCGGCTTTTTCAGCCTGACATAAAAAAGGGCGGCTCCTTCGGGAAGCCGCCCTTTTTCTTTGACCTGACGGCGTGCCGTCAGATCAGAACCT
The DNA here is from genome assembly GCF_037572715.1 of Novosphingobium aquae. Classification (NCBI taxonomy): domain Bacteria; kingdom Pseudomonadati; phylum Pseudomonadota; class Alphaproteobacteria; order Sphingomonadales; family Sphingomonadaceae; genus Novosphingobium; species Novosphingobium aquae. The sequence goes on from NZ_JBBHJY010000002.1 coordinate 159,700, forward strand.
GAAGCTCATCGTTGCGCGCAGGCTGTGGTAGTCATAGCGCGTTTCGGACGGGCGCATGTTCACACCGCCGGCGAGGACGAACGGGTTGGTCGCACCTGCCGTACCGTTACCAACGGCAACGAAGTATTCGTCGTCATTGTAGCGGTTGTAGAGGTATTCGAGGCCGAGCGAGAGGTTGCGGGAAAGCAGCACTTCCGCGCCGCCGCCGGCCTGCCAGCCCCAGACCATCTTGCCATCGTTGAACGGGGTGAACGAGTTCGCCGTGTTCGTGGTCGAGAAGGTGTGGTCGATCTTGGCGTAGGAACCGCCACCGGTCACATACATCAGGCCGCCACCGCCGGGGGTGAAGCCAAGACGCGCACGGGCAGAAACGGCGTAATCCAGCTCGCGGTCAAAGCTGTAGCCAGCCGGAGTGGTGCTGAAGGCCGAGCTGCCGTCACGTGCCGAAGACTTGGCGCCTTCGATCAGTACGCCAGCAACCAAGTTGTTGCCGAGGCGGGCATCGTAACCCATGCGTACCGAGTACTCGAGGCCGTTTTCATCCTTGCGGCAGCCGCCCGGCGCATTGGCCGTGCTGAAGCCATTGCAGAAGCCCGGCGAAAACGCGTTGCCGCCGCTCGAGGTCAGCACGTTCTGGTCAAAGGTGCCATCGCGGTTGGTATCGAAGACAACGGTGCTCCCGCCGTCGTTGTTCTGGGCAGTCGTACCGATAGTTCCACCAATGTAAAATCCGTTATAATCGGTCGAAGAGTCGGTGTCCTGAGCGGAGGCAGCCGTGGCCAGGCCGAGGGCCGCGGTGGCGGCCAACAGCGTCGAAATCATCCTCATTTTACAGTTCCTTGTGAATCTTCACATCAGCGACAATGTGCGGTCACAAGACGTTTGATCGCGCGGATGGTTCCGGCGATGCGCGAATTTGCGGCAGATTGAGTTGGAAACTGCGTTGGCCTGACGCGGCCCCGGCAAGACCAGATCAGAAATCAGCGGCGATCGAAAAGGTGAACCGACGGTGTTCCTCCGGTTGCAAGGTGTTGCTGGTGATCACCTTCCAGCCGGTGCGATTGAACACGTTCTGCAACTGCATCCGCGCGCTGGCCGGCATGGTGCCCAGCTTGAAGCGGTGGCGCAGGCCGATATCGATCGCGGCGTGCGTGTCCAGCATGGCTTGCCGTCCGCCCAGCGCCGCCACCGGCGCTGAACCCATCGCGCGCGGCCCTGTGGCGAGCAGCGTGACAGTGGGGGTCAGGCCGCCAAGGATGTCGGTGCGGTATTGCAGGTCGATGCGGGTATAGAAGTCGGGTATACCAGCGGGTCTTGCGCCAACCAAGCCGCTCGTCCGCCCCGGGCCGGTGACTTCGGGCTTCATCAGCACGGCTCCGGCGAGCACGGTCAGCCGGTCGAAGTGACCGGCGAACGACAGTTCCGCCCCGCGATAACGCGCTTTGCCCAGTTCGGCAAAGCGGCCACTGGTATCGAAGGTGAAATAGGGCCGGCGGATCTGGAAGGCCGACAGCACCAATTGGTTGCCCTTGCCAAGCCCGATCCGCACCCCGCCTTCGTACTGGGTGGACTGCGTGGTGGGGAGCTGCTCGCTGCGGTTTACCGCATTCTCGGGCGCAGCGCCGCTGTCTTCCAGCCCCTTCTGTGTGCCGGCGAACAGTTCGACGTGGGCTGCAAGGTTGACGACGGCAGTCGCATTGTACAGCCAGGCATCGCTCGCGCTGGCGGTGACGCTGCCGGTGCGGGCATCGCGGAAGGTGGCGCGATAACGGGCGCGCTGCAGCCCGAGGTTGACGCTGCCCACACCAGCAAGCTTCGCCTGATAGCCCAGCAGAACCGCCCGCTGGCTGACGCGCCCCACGTTGACCGGGCCGTACGCGAATGTCGGCTCGGCCTCCTGATCGTCGCCGTAAAGGTCCATCAGGCCGAAATCGCGCAGGTCTGATCCGCCCGATTCCGTATACCGCTTTCGCGCCCGAAATCCCGCGATCAAGCGGTGCTGCAAGGCCTTTGGCCCGCCCAGCTTCCACGCCAGCTGCGCTTCACCGCTCCACGAATGGACGTCCTGTTCGGGGTCGGAAACCAGCCGGTGGCGCACGGTCGAACCGGGGCCGCTAAAGCTGAAGAACTCGGAATAATTGTGCTCGCGCGACAGGGCCGAGCGGAAGATCCCGCCGCGCAGGGCAAGCCGGCTGGTGATCGGCGCGCGGACTGTGACGCCGGCGTTGCTCTGGTAGATGCGCCCGCGCGCCCAATCCTGCCCGAGGTAGTGGCCCAGCTGCGGCTGGGGCGGCACGATATCGCCCTGCGTGAGGAAGAAGGGCCGCGACCGGATATTGTAAAGCAGGGTGCCAGCGTAGAACGGGCTGATCTCGAAACCATTGCTCACGCGCAACACAGGCCGGATTGCGACAGCCACGCTGGGCAACACGGCGCCGTCGCCGGTTACCGTGCGGGCGTAACCCAGCCCGATGCTCGAACTGAGCGCACCCGGCACGATCGGCAATTGCACGTCAAGTTCGGCAAGAGCGCCTGTGTACTGCAGCCGCGTGAACGACAAGCTTCCCGCAAGTTCATCGCCTGAGACGCGCAGTCGGTTGTCAACGATCCCGGTTGGCGCGGCGAAGGGGTAGTCGATCCCGGCGATGCCGACGCGGATGCCATAGGACGCGCGCGTCCGGCCCGAGAGGCTGGCGACCGGATCGAAATAGACCCCGTCAATCCGCGCATTGCCGGCCTTCAGCGGACTGAGCCCGCGCGTATCATTCTCGTTGTAGATGCCCGTTGCCTCGGTCCCGACCTGCGTGCCGAAGGCGTCGTCGCTGCTCGCCGCGGCATTCTCTGCCGAACGCTGGGCAAGCGCCGGGGTCGCGGCAAGGCAGATCGTGGCACCAAAGGCGAAGGCGGCAGTCAGGCGGGGCATCGTTTCTCCTGCCAATTATCCTAAGCGTGCTTAGCGTTGCGGCGCAATCGCTGGCTTAGCGCCCGAGCGATGGTCGGCCCCTTGCCACTGGAACGTGCCGCGCCGATGATCGTTTGATACTTGTCAGGAGCCCGCTATGATCACCGAAATCGCCACCATTTCCGTCGCCCCCGGACAGGAAGAGGCCTTTGAAGCAGCCATGCGGCACGGCGGAATCGAGCACCTTTCGGGCTGCCCGGGGGTGCGTAAAGTGTCGTTCGGCCAAGGCGTGGAAGACCCGGGCAAGTTCGCATTTGTGGTCGAATGGGATTCGCTTGAAGCCCACCACGCGGCCCGCAATACCGATGCCTTCGCCGCATTTCGTGCGAGTATGGGCGCGATGACGATTGGTGGCGCGATGGAGCACTTTGCCCTCTCGTGACGGCGCCCTGACGGCGCCCGGATCGCGCCCCCTCGCCATTCTGTGCTCAAGCCGCTAAAGGCGCTGCCCATGGCAGAGCCTCTTCAAGCTGACCCCAAGGCACCGCTAGCTGACCTGCGCATTGCGTTGTTCAGCGGCAATTACAACTATGTGCGCGATGGTGCGAACCAGGCGCTAAACCGGCTGGTCGGCTACCTGCTGCGGCAGGGCGCGCAAGTACGGGTCTATTCGCCAACCGTTCCGGAGCCGGCCTTTCCGGCTACCGGCGATCTGGTTTCGGTACCGTCGATCGCCTTTCCGGGACGGGGCGAATACCGTTTTCCGCTCGCGCTCAGCCCGCGCCTGCGCTCCGATCTCGCGGCCTTCGCACCCAACATCGTCCACATCTCCTCGCCCGATATCGTCGCGCACCGCGCGGTGACTTGGGCGCGGCATCGCAAGCTGCCGGTGCTGGCATCGGTCCACACCCGCTTCGAAACCTATTTCCGGTATTACAACATGGCCTGGTTCGAACCGGCAGTCGAAGCGATGCTGCGCCGACTCTACCGCCGCTGCGACGCGCTGGTCGCGCCTTCGGAATCGATGGCCCAAGTGCTGCGCGACCAGCGGATGAATTACGATATCGACATCTGGTCTCGAGGGGTGGACCGCGATCTGTTCAATCCCGGCCTGCGCTCGCTCGAATGGCGGCGCAACCTGGGCATCGGCGATGAAGAGATCGTTGTCGGCTTCCACAGCCGTCTGGTGATGGAAAAAGGGCTCGACGTGTTCTCCGACACGATCGACGAACTGCGCCGGCGCGGCGTGGTCCACCGCACACTGATCGTCGGGGATGGCCCGGCGCGCGAATGGCTGGAAGACCGGCTGCCGGACGCCATTTTTGCTGGCTTCATGGGCGGTCAGGACCTGGGCAAGGCGGTCGCATCAATGGACGTGCTGTTCTTCCCTTCGACCACAGAGACATTCGGCAATGTCACGCTGGAGGCGATGGCTTGCAACCTGCCAGTCGTCGCGGCGGCGGCAACGGGCAGCGAAAGTCTTGTCGCGGACAACAAGTCTGGCCGCTTGATCCCGCCCGGCGCGATCACCCAGTTCGCCGATGCCATTGTCACCTATCTGGACGATGCGGACCTGCGCGCCAAGCACGGCGCGGCCGGCGAACGGCGCGCCCGCGACTTTTCATGGGACCGGATCAATCAGGCCGTGGCGGATACCTATCTGCGGCTGATCCGCCAGCGCGCGAAGAAGCGCTGACCTACTTGAGGATGCCCTGCGCAGCGGCGCGGCGGCTGTACCACCACAGCAGCAAGATGCCGGCGAGGATCATCGCGGGTTCCGCTGGTCCGAGCACGCCTGCGAGAAACTGGCCGAGGTAACTCACCAGTGCCCCAACGAGCGACACTAGAAACGCGTTGGGCGCATGGCGCGAACGCAGAAGCATCAGCACCGAGCCGGCGAGCGAACCCCACACACCAAGGCCATAACCAATGTTCGCCCACAGCGGCATGTTCGTCACGTAGTCGCGAATTTCCTGCGGCGCACTTGCCAGCATCACATCCGGATTGAGCCGCGTCTGAATATACAGGTACGCACCGATGCAGTTCCACAGAAGTCCGAGTACGGCCACCACCCAGTAAATGGTCGGTGCCTTGGTGCCATTTGTCATGCCCCATCTCCCCTGTTCTTGATGGCGCGATGGTATGCCTGAACGAGGGGCGATGCAATCCGCCGTCGAACCGGCTAGGACGAGGCCGATGGCTGACCTTTTCGCAGACGAATCCCCGCAGCAAAACCGCGACGAACCGCGCGAGGACGCGCCGCTCGCTGACAAGCTGCGCCCGCGCGCACTGGACGAGGTGATCGGGCAGGAACACCTGACCGGACCGGAAGGCGCGATAGGGCGCATGGTCGCCGCCGGCCGCCTGTCGAGCATGATCCTGTGGGGTCCGCCCGGCACCGGGAAGACCAGCATCGCCCGCCTGCTCGCCGATGCGGTGGGCATGCGCTTCATTTCGGTGAGCGCGGTGTTTTCAGGGGTTGGGGATCTCAAGAAGGCCTTTGCCGAGGCGGAAACTGCGGCAAAAATGGGCCAGCGAACCCTGCTGTTCGTGGACGAGATCCACCGCTTCAACCGCGCCCAGCAGGATGGCTTCCTGCCCTTTGTCGAGCGCGGCACGGTCACCCTGGTCGGCGCGACGACGGAGAACCCGAGCTTCGCGCTCAACGCCGCGCTGCTCTCCCGCGCGCAGGTCCTGATCCTCCACCGGCTCGATGCCCGCGCGCTCGATACCCTGCTGGCGCGCGGCGAGGACCTTGGAGGCCCGCTGCCCCTCACCGCCGAGGCACGCGATGCGCTGGTGGCGAGCGCCGACGGCGACGGGCGCTTTCTGCTCAATCAGGCGGAAACCCTCTACAACGCGAAGATACCGGAACCGCTCGATCCCGCTGCACTTGGCAAGTTCCTCCAGCGCCGGGTCGCGGTCTATGACAAAGACCGCGACGGTCATTACAACCTGATTTCCGCCCTGCACAAATCCTTGCGCGGATCAGACCCGCAGGCTGCGCTCTATTACATGGCGCGGATGCTGACGGCGGGAGAGGAGCCGCTTTACGTCCTGCGCCGGCTGGTGCGCTTCGCCAGCGAGGATATCGGCCTCGCCGATCCGCAGGCGCTGGTCCAGTGCCTCGCCGCGAAGGACGCCTACGAATTTCTCGGCAGCCCCGAAGGCGAGCTGGCGATCGTGCAAGCCTGCCTCTACCTCGCCACCGCGCCCAAATCGAACGCTGCCTATGCCGCCCAGAAGGCCGTATGGAAAAGCGCACGCGAAACGGGATCGCTGAGCCCGCCGGCCAATATCCTCAACGCCCCGACCAAGCTGATGAAGGACATCGGTTACGGCGCGGGCTATGTCTATGACCACGAGGCTGATGACGGCTTTTCCGGCGCCGACTACTGGCCAGAGGGCATGGAGCCGCAGGAATACTATCGCCCGGTCGAACGCGGTTTCGAACGCGAAGTCGCCAAGCGGATGGAATGGTGGGACAAGAAGCGCCGCGAGCGCCGGGGGGACGAATGAACAGGTCGCTATCAGCAACAGCAGTACTGGCCGCTTCGCTCCTCACCGCAACCTGCGGACTGGCGCTTGCGCAAGGCAAGGGTCCCGCTGGCCCCCAGGACGCCGATACGAGCGCCTGGTGGGCGTTCACCGGTGAACTTTCCGGCGATGCCATGCAGGGCCGCGACACCGGAAGCGCAGCCTATGAACGATCGGCAGCGCTCGTTGCCAATCGCCTGAAAGCGGCGGGCCTGAAGGCGCTTGGCACGGACGGATGGCTTCAGCCGGTCGCGATTGATGAACTGGCGGTCACCAAGGCCAGCGCCCGGATGGGCCGCACCAGCCTGCGCTTCCTCGCCGATTTCACCGTCTCCCCGCGCCGGGGAATGCCCGCACGGATCGCGGCCCCCCTCGCCTATCGCGGTTATTGCGGCGCGGAGGAACTTGGCGACGTGGCAGGCCGGCTGGTGATCTGCCACGGCACCCGCAAGAGCGGCCCGACCTCCGCAGTGGCCCGCGAGGCCGCCGTTCGCAAGGCGGGCGCGGCCGGCATGTTCGAAATCGCCGATCCGGGCTTCACCATCGAGCCGCCACGCTGGCCCTTCGCCTATGCGCGCAGCTTTGCGCTCGCCGGCCAACTTCCCGCGGCAGACAGCTTCGTCAAATTGACCCTGCGCGCCGAAATGCTGGGTTCGCTGATACCGGGCGGCGCAAAGTTGGTTGCAGCGGGAGCGGCCGGCCAGCCGCTGCCGTCACGCGATGCGAAACTGCCGCTCGAACTGACCTTCGCCACGGCCGAGCGGCGCGTCACCTCGTCCAATGTCGTCGGCGTGCTGCCGGGCACCGATCCCGCGCTTGCCGACCAAGCCATCGTGCTAACCGCGCACCTTGACGGCTATGGGCACGGCTACCCGGTCAAGGGCGACGACCTTTACAACGGCACGCTCGACGATGCCGCCTATGTCGCGCTGATCGTCCGCCTGATGGAACGGCAAAAGGGCAAGGGCTTTGCCCGCCCGGTGATCGCGCTGCTGGTGACGGCTGAGGAAAAGGGCCTGCTCGGATCCAAATACTGGGTCGCCAATCCGACATGGCCGTTGCCGCGCATTGCCGCTAACATCAATCTCGATCAGCTCCGCCCGATCTTCCCGCTGCGCCGCCTGACGGTCCATGCCCGCACCGATTCGACGCTGGGCGACGATGTCGAGGCCGTTGCCCGTTCGATGGGCATCGTCACGCAGGATGACCCTGAACCCGAACGCAACCTCCTGCGCCGCACCGATCACTGGAACTTCATCCTGGCGGGCATACCGGCGACAAATTTCGTCTTCGGCTTTGAAGCGGGGAGCCCGAGCGAGGCCGTCTACCGGCAATGGTACCGCACCGGCTATCACCGCCCGCAGGACGACATGAAACAAGCGATCGACTGGCAAGCGGCGGCAGATTTCAACCGGTTCTTCTATACGCTGGTCGAACGGGTGGCGAACCAGCCGCAGGCCCCTGCGTGGAAGCCGGGTTCGTCGCTGAGGCCCAAGCCATAGTCTCTGCGTGACACCGCCCCGCTTCCAACACTTCGCCGCTATCGACTGGTCAGGCGCGGCGGGTGAACGGCACAAGGGCATCGCGCTCGCCCTGTGCAGCGAAGGCAATGCCGCCCCTCAGATCGTGCGGCCCGGGCATCGCTGGTCACGGACCGAAGTGGCCGACTGGCTGGCCCAGGAAATGCCGCAAGGCACGCTGGCCGGACTGGACCTCGGCATGTCGCTGCCGCACGCTGACCGAGGCGCGTACTTCCCCGCATGGAACGAAAGCCCCGCCGATGCGCGCGACCTGTGGGCGGCGGTCGAGCGGATTTGCGCTGATGACCCGCACTTGTCCGTCTCCAGTTTTGTCGACCATGCCGAGGCCAGCCGCCACTTCCGCCGCCACGGCGGGCGCGAGGGAGACCGGTTTGGAGGAGGCCGAGGGCGGTTCCGCAAGTCCGAACTGGCGCAGGAGCGCATGGGCTGCCGGCCGTATTCGAACTTCAACCTCATCGGCGCGGCGCAGGTGGGAAAGTCCAGCCTGTCAGGCATGCGGATGCTCCACCGGCTCTCCCCACGCCTGCCGGTCTGGCCGGTCGATCCGCTGCCCGGCGAGGGCTCGGTCGTGGTGGAAATCTACACAACGATAGCCGCGATGCACGCGGGCCGGCCGCCGGGCCGCTCGAAGATGCGCAGTTATGAGGAGCTGAACTCCGCGCTCATTTCGCTCGGCAGCCGGCCGGTAGAGGCCAGCGGTGCGGTGGACGACCACACCAGCGATGCGATTCTCACCTCGGCCTGGCTGCGCAAGGTCGCCCATCAGCCCGAACTGTGGAACCCGCCTGGCCTCAGCGAAGTCGCGCAAACCGAGGGCTGGACGTTTGGCGCGGTCTGAGGCTATGGGCGTGGGCATTGGCGGGCCGGCTTAGCTCAGTTGGTAGAGCACCTGATTTGTAATCAGGGGGCCAGGGGTTCGAATCCTCTAGCCGGCACCATATTTTTCAAGAACTTAGTAGCGATCACAGCCCTTTCTGGGGCACCTGTCGAGCGCCACGCAATCGCCACGAAACCAAGAGGATTCGCAGAGGGGGTTAGTGTGGCGTGATCTTTTGGGAAAAAAGTCACCTCTCAGGCCGGAGCCAGATCAGATTGAATGCTCCGCACCGATCTTCATTGGGCGCTGCAGGCCCTGTAAAGGCTGATATGCTTTGCTTGTGATGGCACCATTTTCAACGATAGTGCTGGACGCACGAAGGCCCTTAAGCATCTAATGCTGCTGACGAACAAGCGAAGCGCAGTATATTGCTGATCCCGCTTCACTCGGCACGCCCGCATTGTTTACGAGTATGTCGATTCGGCCACGGTCGCTGATGATCTGACCGACCATTGCCTCCACATCTTCGCGACTGCTGACATCGCAAGACAGGGCAAGGCCGCGCCCGCCCGCCGCAACGATTTCATCAACCACGGACTGAGCCCCGCCGGTGCTTTTAGACCTGGTCTGCAGAGCGGGGAGTGCATGTGACCATCAATCCGCTAAGCACCATGGCTGCCCACACCCGTTGAATTTGCGGCGCGCAATTGGAGCGCACAAGAAATGCGGGGGAGGCGATAGCGTGTCGAGCAACACCGTTAGGCCATCGTATGAGCGATGAGAATTCAGTCATCGAAGGAATAAAGGACCTTGAACCTTCAGAGCCCCTCGTCCTCTTTGAGGCAAGAATGGCGTAACGTCATGGCCAGGCCATTTCATATTAACTCGGAATTGCGCAATTCGAGCGCGACCAAATCCTACCGGCGCGGGACTGTCATTAATCTAAGAACCATTGTCCCGATCTCCGGAAGGGTTGCATTTCTCCGCGAGGATCACCGACAAGTCCGCGACCGTGATGGTTGACTTCCGGGCAACGGGCAGTTCTTCGATCTCGTGACGGATCCGGGCAAGCATGTCGCGATGTCCATCCGCTCTTCGGACTGCACCGGTGCGACAACCCGACCGACCAGTACTACCGTCCGGTCGCGGCTAGTCTTAGGCCAAGGTGGGAACGGGCAGATGGGGCCGCCACGGTCTTGTCCCGGACCCGCATATTTCGAATTTCCGCCGGCAATGGAATGTCCATTCCCGAGGCAATTGCACCATTATGTCTTTAAGAGGACTGGGCAGGGAAAGCCTTTGCCTGCTAGGTTTGCGCCATGCGTACCGATCTCGAACACCTGCCGGCCAACAAGCAGCGCGAGCTCGAACGTGTTGTGCAAATCCTGTTTGAGGAATTCGGCGACTCCTTCGCGCTGGCGAAACACGAATGGAAGAAAGCGGGGCGGATCCTCAAGGTAATCCTCTACGGCTCTTACGCGCGGGGCGGCTGGATCGATGAGCCGCACACTGCCAAGGGCTACAAGTCCGACTTCGACCTGCTGATCATCGTCAACGACAAGCGGCTGACCGACCGGGTCAAGTACTGGGCCAAGCTCGATGACCGGCTGATGCGCGAGTACGGCATCACCGGCACGCTCAGCACACCGGTCAACTTCATCGTCCACACCTTGCAGGAAGTGAACGACGGCCTCGCCCATGGCCGCTACTTCTTCATGGACGTCGCCAAGGAAGGCGTGGCGCTCTACCAGAGCGACGACATCGAACTGCACACACCCAAGCCCAAGACGCCGAAACAGGCGCTTGCGATGGCTCAGGAGTATTTCGACGAGTGGTTTCCTGCCTCGATGCGGAAGTTTGAGTTTGTACGCTTTGGTATCGAGAAAGGGCATCTCAAGGAAACGGCATTCGAATTGCATCAGACCGCCGAGAGCCTCTACCATTGCGTACTTCTGGTTTGCAGTTTTTACACGCCACATGTGCACAACCTTGGCTTTCTGCGCACCCAGGCAGAGCGACTCAATCGCCGCCTAACTTTTGTCTGGCCTGTCGATAGCCGCAAGCACCGCGCGATGTTCGAAAAGCTCAAAGAGGCCTACGTAAAGGCTCGTTATTCAAAGCACTACCGGATCAGCGCAGAAGAACTGACGTGGCTCGGTGAACGGGTTGAGGAACTCGGCCGCGTGGTTCACGAGGTCTGCAGCGAACGCCTTGCCGAGCTTGAGGCTGAGATCCAGAAACGAAGCTGATCGGTTCGCCGCGGCGACTGCTGGTCGAAAGCGCCTGGACCTATTGCCGGCCGCCCCGGGTCTACGGTCACTTGCTCCGCCGACAGGAAAACCTGGCTCAGCCCATCCGAACAATGGCTGGAAAGCGCAACAACGGCTCCATGAGCGCTAACGGCGGCTTGCCGCGACAGGCAGGGCGAAGACCATAGTGATCACCGCGATTGCGCGCGAAATGGTGGGGTTTATCTGGGCGATCTCGCGCGAGGTGGAACCCCGATTGCAAGGGGTTTGAACCGGCAACCCCGAAGCGCACGAAAGGAGGCAGCAACCAAAAACCATTAATCGGTGCCCAGTGTCGGGGGCGGAGTCGGTAAGGAGAATCCTCGGCCCCTTCGTGTGGCAGCTCGCAAGACCCACGCCGGCCGCTGACAGAGGCAGCTCCAAGACAAATCCCGAGGTCTTGCGGTAACCAACCCGCGCATGAGTGAATGATCGACCGTCGTCTTGAACCCCGTCCCCTACACTGCGCATCGTGATGAAACACCGTACCGGCGCACAGCCGCAGGCCAGTCGCGCCCAGAGACTTGAATTCGGACATGAGTAAAGGGGTAGCCTAAGGCAGCGTAGCGGCCATAGGCCCAGGGGAAGGCATTCCCCTCTGAATGATCTGGTTGGCGCTCTCTTTGACTTGCGAAAATACGATGCCCGTTCGCATTTGGTGCATGCTGGAAGGGTCGGCCCAGGGTAAAGTGATGAATTGCAAGAGTTACCCTGCAAAGGACAGAATTCCGCTATTTGCAGGGTAAACGCTCCTGATGCCCGTGTCGTTGTGACATTGCCTTGAGCGTAGACTGATCGGTTTCCGGTTCGACCAGCACCACAGCAGGAATCCAGCGAACCCCTGAGTTTTTTGTGCGCTTTGCCGCAAGCGGCTACGCTTGGGGTTCGAATCCTCTAGCCGGCACCAGCATCCCAAGGCGCAGATCGGGCCTCCGCAGACAGCGACACCTTAGTCACCAACGTCTCGATCCCCGGTATCTCCAGCCGCATGACATCGCCAGCCACAACCGGCGCAACATCCGCCGCGCCAGACAACAACAAGTCCCCCGGATAGAGCGTCATCGCGCTGGATGCGAAAGCGATCATCTGCGCTGGGCTGCCGGTCAGGTCACCGAAAGACCGCTCGCCGCGCAGTTCGTCGTTGACCCAGAATTTGTAGCCCAGCGCGGAGGGATCGGCGATTTCGTCCGCCGTCACCAAGCATGGGCCAAGCACGCCATAGGTGTCGAAGCTCTTGCAGAAGGCCCAATCCTCGCGCTCGGGCTTGAGCGTCATGTCGAGCGCGCAGGCATAGCCGGCGACGTAATCGAGCGCCTCTTCGACCGAAACATTGCTGCATTCGCGCCCGATAATGATCGCGAGTTCGGGTTCGTGCACCGTTACCCGGTCGGGCCAGCGCAGTTCGACGCCCTCGCCCTCGCCCGCGAGCGACGTCACCGCCTTGCCCATGAAACCCATCATGCCCAACGGCGAGACGTGGTGCTTCCAGTTGCCGGCGCCGCAGACGAATTTCGATGGATTCGCCACTGGCGAGAGCAGACGCACGTTTTCGCGCGCGAGAATCGACGCATTTCCGGCGATCTGGGCGATCCGTTCGCACACTTGCGGCAGGTTCGCGATTAACTGGTCGCCCGGTGCCAGCGGCCAGCGGAGCGGCGGCAGCACGTCTGTCGCCTCGGTCACATCGCGCACGGCGTCGCTTTCGAGCAGGCCGAGGCGCGGGTTTTCCGGGCTTTCCGGCAAGACAAAACGACACAGGCGCATCAGACTCTCCCTTTGCCGCCATGATGGGGCCTGCAACGATCCGCGCAAGGGCCGCCGGGCTTGCGGCCATGCCGGGCGGCGCGGCGGGCAGGAAAAGGCGTTCGTCGAGACTCCCCTTGCGTCCACCGATGCTTCGCTCCAGTTTCAGGCGCAACCAATTGCTCCCCGGGAGAATCGCCGTGCGCCTCTATCGCCCCCTCGCCGTCCTGCTGATGAGCACCGCGCTCGCCGCCTGCATGGGCACTGCACCGCCCACGGAACCGTGGAGCAACTATACCCAGAAAACGATCGACGGCTGGCTGGCGATCGATCCGTCCTTCGCCGTCTATCAAGGCGCGCATCAGTTCGATGGCAAGCTGCCCGACTGGAGCGCCGAGGGCCTCAAAAAGCGCGGCGATTTCCTGCGCGGGGTGATCGACGGGGCCAAGGCTTACAGCACGCTTGAAGGCAAGGAGAAGTTCGAGCGCGACTACATGATCAAGGTTGCCGAAGGGCAGCTGTTCATGTTGGAGGAAGCTGACCAGCCGCACCGCAACCCGGCGTTCTATGTTGGCGGCGGGCTTGATCCCAATGTCTACATCGCCCGCGAATATGCCGACAAGCCGACCCGGATGAAGGCCATGATAGCCTTTTTTGATGGCGTCCCCGATGCCGCCGCGAATATCCGCGCCAATCTCAAAGGCCCGCTGCCCGCCACCTACATCAAGTACGGCGTCGCCGGCTTTGGCGGCTTTGCCGATGCCTATGTCAGCGATGCCCGCGCAGCCTTTGCCGATGTGAAGGACCCGGCGCTCCAGCAGCAGCTCATCGCTAGTTCGGACAAGGCGTCAAAGGCGATGGCCGACCTGCGCGACTGGCTGAAAGGGCAGGAAGCCACGGCCACGCAGGACTTTGCTCTGGGGCCGGACAAGTTCGCCAAGATGGTCCTCGCCAACGAAGGCGTAGACATCCCGCTCGACCAGTTGGAGGCTATCGGGCGCGCCGACCTCAAGCGCAATCAGGACGCGCTGAAGGCCGAATGCGCCAAGTTCGCGCCCGGTGGCACCGTGCCGGAATGCATGACCAAGATGAATGCCAACAAGGGCGCTGGCGGTCCCGTCGCCACCGCAACGCGGCAGATCCCGACACTGACGGCCTTCGTCAAGGAGAAGGACCTCGTCTCGATCCCCGGCACCGAACAGGCGCTGGTGCGCGAAAGCCCGCCCTATAACCGGCAGAACAGCGCCTATATCGATCCGCCGGGGCCGTTCGAGAAGGGCATCCCCTCGGTCTATTACATCTCCCCGCCAGACCCGACGTGGTCGCCGGAAAAGCAGGCCGCCTATATCCCCGGTGAGCGCGACCTGCTGTTCACTTCGATCCATGAAGTGATGCCCGGCCACTTCCTCAACTTCCTCCACGCCAACCGCAGCCCGTCAATGTTCGGGCGGTTGTTCGTCGGCTACGCCTTTGCTGAAGGCTGGGCGCACTATACCGAGGAAATGATGTGGGAAGCGGGGCTCGGCAACGGCGATCCCGAAACGCACATCGGCCAGCTGTCAAACGCCCTGCTTCGCGACTGCCGCTTCATCTCCGCCATCGGGCTCCATGCACGCGGAATGAGCGTGGCCGATTCCAAGAAGCTGTTCATGGAAGAATGCTTTCAGGACGAAGGCACCGCCGACCAGCAGGCAGCGCGCGGAACTTACGATCCCGCCTACCTCAACTACACGATGGGCAAGCTGATGATTCGCAAGCTGCGCGATGACTGGTCCGCCACCCGCGGCGGGCGCGCGGCATGGAAGGCGTTCCACGACGAGTTCCTGTCCTATGGCGGCCCACCGGTCCCGCTGGTGCGGCAGGCGATGATGAAGGAGGAGACGGCGAAGGCCGTGTTCTGATGGCAAACTGCTTGCATTTGTAACCAGTTAATCGGATGGTCCGGGACATGACGACAGACGGACCATCCGATTCAAAACCCCCTGCTTCTCAACCAATGACCTACGCGCGCTATCTCGCGCTCGACAAGCTGCTCGGCAGCCAGCATCCGCAGTCCGACCTTGATGACGAAATGCTGTTCATCATCATCCACCAGACCAAGGAACTTTGGCTCAAGCAGATGATCCGCGAACTGCGGCTGGCGATGGATCAGGTCGCCGCCGATGCGTTGATCCCAGCCTACAAGGCGCTGGCCCGCGTCAGCCGCATCCAGGCGGTGATGACGCTGAGCTGGGACGTGCTGGCGACCATGACGCCAAGCGATTACACCCGCTTCCGCCATGTGCTCGGCCCCAGTTCGGGCTTCCAGTCGGACCAGTTTCGCACGGTCGAATACTTGCTTGGGCTGAAAGACGGGAAGTTTCTGCGGTTTCAGGACGACCGTCCCGAAGCGCAGGCCGCGATGGAACGCGCACTCGCCGCGCCCGGCCTGTGGGACCTCGCCATAGCCGCCGCTGCCCGCGCGGGCCTTGCTATTCCGGACCACGTTCTGGCGCGCGATTTCTCGCAGGCTTACGAGGCCGACCCGGCAGTCGAGGCCGCCTTCCTGGAGGTTTACCGCGATACGCAGCGCTACTGGGACCTCTACCAACTCGCTGAGAAACTGGTAGATCTCGACGATGCCATGGCGACATGGCGGCACAAGCATGTCCTCACCGTCGAACGCGTCATCGGCGGCAAGCCGGGAACCGGCGGCACGGCGGGGGCCAGCTACCTGCATTCGACGCTGGGCAAACGCGCCTTTCCCGAACTCTGGTCATTGAGGACCAGCCTGTGAGACTTGGCCTGTGAGCTACCAGTACCTCTTCGCCCGCGCGCTCGCCGCCAACCGACAGCGGCTGCACTTTGCCGCGCACAGCCATCACTTGTGGCCCGATGCCAGCTATGACGGCCACATGGAAGCATGGGACGATGCCGCGCGGATGGCCGACCGCAAGTGGGACCGGATCTTCGGCGAGGTCCTGCCCGAGGCGCAGCGCCACGTGGCGAGCGAGCTATCCCTGCCCGATCCGGCCACCATCGCCTTTGCGCCCAACACACACGACCTGCTGGTGCGGATCGTCTCGGCCCTGCCGATGGCGAAGCCGCACATTCTGGCGAGCGACGGCGAGTTTCATTCGTTCCGCCGCCAAGCCATGCGCTGGGCCGAGGCAGGGCGAATCACACTGGAAACCGTGCCGCTCGCAGAGCTTGCCGAGCGGGCAGCACGCGGCGGGTTCGACCTGCTGTTCGCCAGCCAGATCCAGTTCAACACCGGCGCACGACTGGGCGACATTGACCAGTTCGCCGCCCTCGCCGGGCCCCATGGCCCATGGGTGGTGATCGATGGCTATCACGGGTTCATGGCCCAGCCGACCGATCTTTCCGGAGTGGCAGACCGCCTGTTCTACCTGTCTGGCGGCTACAAATACGCGATGGCCGGCGAAGGCGTGTGTTTCCTTCACGCCCCGCCGGGATATGCCCTACGCCCCGAAATCACCGGCTGGTTCGCGGATTTTGACAGCCTTGAAGCGCAGCTGGGCGGTGTCGGCTATGCCCCCGATGGCCTGCGGTTTCTGGGCAGCACCTTCGATCCCGCAGGGCTTTACCGGTTCAATGGCGTGCGCCGGATGCTGGCCGCTGAATCGCTCGATACCCCGGTCATTTCCAGATATTGCGACGGGCTGATGGACGCCTTCGCCGCGGCGCGCCCGCTTCCTGGCATGGAAGCTCTGCCCCGCGCCCCGCGCTTCATCGCCTTTCGCGGGCCGGACGCGCAAAAATGGCAGGAACGGCTATCCGCCAAGGGCATTGTCATCGACCGGCGCGCCGACGTCCTGCGGATCGGCTTCGGGCTCTATCAGGATTTCGAGGATGTGCAGCGGCTGGTCAAAGCCTGCCGTTAATTACCCCCGCCCGCGATAGCCGGCCACGCCCTGATCGGGCACCCACAGGCCGGCCGGCGGCGCATCGCTTTGCCAGAATACGTCGATCGGAATGCCGCCGCGCGGATACCAGTAACCACCGATGCGCAGCCACCTGGGCTTCATTTCATCGAACAGGCGCTGCCCGATGCCCACGGTCACATCTTCATGAAAGCCCGCATGGTTGCGGAACGATCCGAGGAACAGCTTGAGGCTCTTCGATTCGACGATCGTATCACCCGGCGCATAGTCGATCACGAGGTGCGCGAAATCTGGCTGGCCGGTCACCGGGCACAGCGAGGTAAACTCCGGCGCGGCAAAGCGCACGAGGAAAAGGCTGCCAGCACGCGGGTTGGGCACGTAATCCAGCACGGCGGCCTCAGGGGATGCCGGCAGCGCGCTGTTCTGGCCGAGGTGGAGCGGAGAGAGTGTGTCGTTCATGCCGCTCGCATGCCGTCATCTGTGCGATTGCACAAGTCAGCGGTTTGCCTTGCCCAATTCACCCGCTATTCAGCGCCCCCCGGCAGAAGCGGGGACACAGGCGAAAGACGGCATGAATCGGGGTTTCAAGACGATGGCAGGGATCAGGCGCGCAGGTCTTGCATGCGTACTGGCACTGCTGTGCACGACGCTGGCGCCAGTCATGGCGCAATCGGTTGGCGATTTCCGTCTGCAGCCCAAGGAAACGCCGACCACGCAGGCGCAAGGCCCGGTTGACCGCGATGCACCGGTCGTCCGCCCTGCTACGCCAACGCCCAGCCCGACTCCGACGCAGCCGGTTGCCACACCCAGCCCCGCCGCGACCGCCACCTCTGCCCCCGCCGCCTCCACGCCTTCGTCAGCGCCCTCCGCGCGGCCGAGCACTGCTGCCCAGCCGCGCAGCAATGCGTCAGCGACATCGGCCACCCGATCGCCATCCACGCCTTCCGTCAATGCGCCTGACGCCGAAGCGCCGCTTGTCGGTTCCTCAACCGAAGCGCAGGCGCCCGTCGTTGTCGAAACGTCCGAGCCTTCGCCGAACGCGGGCAAGGCGCTGCCGTTCGACCTGTGGTGGCTAGCTATTCCGGCGGTCCTGATCGTCCTCGCCGGCCTGTGGTTCATGCTGCGCGGCAAGCGCGGCGAGGCTGCCGAATACGAGGATTATGCCGAGGCTCCAGCCGAAGCGCCGCCCGTCCTTGCGGAAACACCGCCAATTGCCAAGCGCGCACCGGCTCCCAAACCGGCCGCTCCGGCTCCGGCCACGGCTCCTATCCCCGACCCTGCCCAGTGGAGCGGCGACACCTTGGCCATTTCGCTCGATGTCGGGCGGATGAGCGCCACGCTGGTCAATGCTTCGCTGTCATGGCGGCTGATCGTCGAGAACCGGGGCGACACGCCGCTTGGCCCGGTGATGGTGGCAGGCGACATGATCGCCGCGCACGGCTCGCTGCCGGTCGAACAGCAGCTTGCCACCGATGGCCAGCCGCTCGAACTGATCGACGATATTGGCGTGATCGCGCCGGGTGAACAGGCCGAACTGCGCGGAGAATTCCGTGTGCCGCTGTCCTCGATAAAGCCGATTCAGGCCGGATCGGCGCTGCTCTACATCCCGCTCGCGCGCTTTCGTGTTGAGGCGGACGAGGTCACGACGCTCGCCACCTTTGCCATTGGAGAAACGCCGCCGGTTGCTAAGGCGGCGCTGCTGCCGTTCAGGCTCGATCTGGGGCCGCGCGTCTGGGCGAAGATCAGCCAGCGGCAGGTCGATCGCCAGCCGATCGCCGCCTGACCGCCAGCCGCGATAGTTGCCGCAGTGCAACAAAGTTCCCGGATGGTTCACTAAGCCACTTTCTCCCCCTCGACGGCTCGCAACTGCGAGGCTAACCCTGAACTGACGCAACGCGGAGGAGGCGTGCGCCGATGGACAGTCTTGTGACGACCGAGTGGCTCGCGGCCGAAATGGGGGCGAGCGATCTCAGGATCGTCGATGCCAGTAAGCACTTGCCGGAAACCGGGCGCGATGCGCAGGCCGAATACCTCGCCGCGCACATTCCCGGCGCGGTATTCATGGACCTCAGCGATCTGGTAGACAGCGACGCGCCGATCGAAAACACGCTGCCCAGCGCCGCCAAGTTCGCCAGCCGAATGCAGGCGCTCGGCCTTGGCGATGGCAGCCGCATCGTGATCTATGATGATAGCGCGGTGAAAAGCTCTGCCCGCGCGTGGTTCATGCTGCGCCTGTTCGGCGCGCAGAACGTTGCGCTGCTCGATGGCGGGATCGCCAAGTGGAAGGCCGAAGGCCGCCCGCTCGCTTCCGGCCAGGAAAAGCAGCGCCGCCGCCACTATACGACCTGGAGCGACGAAGGGCAGCTGCGCAGCAAGGCGCAGGTGCTAGCCAATATCGCCAGCAAGGCCGAACAATTGGTCGACGCGCGCGGCAAGCCCCGCTTCACCGGCGCCGATCCCGAAGTGCGCCCCGGACTTGCCAGCGGACACATTCCCTGCTCGCTCAACGTCCCCTTCGCCACTTTGTTCAATGAAGATGGCACATGGAAGGACGCGGCTGCGCTGACCGAGGCGTTCACTGCGGCGGGCGTTGACCTGTCGCGCCCGGTCGTCACGTCATGCGGCAGCGGCGTCACGGCCTGCTGCCTTGCCTTTGGCCTGCACCTGATCGGCAAGGAGGACGTTGCACTATACGATGGATCGTGGACCGAGTGGGGCGCCGATCCCGACACCCCCAAGGAAACCGGAGAGGCCAAAAGCGCCTGATATGAACGACGACAAGACAGGCAAGACCAAGCTCGGCCCGCAAACCCGGGTCACCCATGCCGGCCGCCGGGGCGAATGGACCGGCGTTGAAGGCCACCCCTCGGCCGTGGTCAACCCGCCGATCTGGCGCGCCTCGACTCACCTTTACCCCAACACCAAGGCGCTGAAGGAAGGGCCGAAGAACAATTGCGACGGGCGCTTTTTCTATGGCCGTCGCGGTTCGCCGACCCAATGGGCGCTATGCGATGCGCTGACCGGGCTGGAGCCGGGGGCGGCTGGCACCATGCTGTACCCCTCAGGTGTGGCTGCGCTGACCGGCGCGTTTCTGACCGTATTGCGCCCCGGCGACGTCCTGCTGATGAGCGACCACGCCTATGAGCCGACCCGCGCGCTTGGCCAGACCTTGCTCAAGGATTTCGGCGTCGAAACCCGCTTCTTCGATCCGCTTGAAACCAGCGCGCTCGACGAGGCGTTCTGCGAGCGCACCCGCGCCGTCCTGCTCGAATCTCCGGGCAGCCTGACGATGGAAATGCAGGATATTCCGGCCGCCTGCCGGCTGGCCAAGGCGCGCGGCGTGGTGACGATCATGGACAATACCTGGGCCGGGCCGCTCGGCTTCACCGCGCACGAACATGGCATCGACATTTCGGTGATGAGCCTGACCAAGCACGTCGGCGGACATTCGGACCTGATGATGGGCAGCGTCAGCGCGACAGAGGAATGGTACGCCCCGCTGCGCCGGATGGCACAGCTGACCGGGCAGGTCGTCTCGCCTGATGATGCCAGCCTCGCCTTGCGCGGGCTACGGACCATGGCGATGCGGCTCGAACGCTCGGCCGCTACGGCGCTTGCCATTGCCGAGTGGCTTGAAGAGCGGCCTGAAGTCACTCGTGTGTTCTGCCCGATGCTGCCCGACAGTCCGGGGCACCACATCTGGAAGCGTGATTTCACCGGCGCCTGCGGCCTGATGGGCTTCGCCTTCCGCGGCGGCACGGCGGAAGCCCGCAATGCCTTCATCGATGCGCTGACCCTGTTCGGCATCGGCTATTCGTGGGGCGGATTCGAAAGCCTCGTCACCCCCGCCGATCCCGGTTCTATCCGCACGGTCACCCTGTGGCCGCCGATGGATATGGCGCACACTGACCAGTTTGCCGTGCGCTTGGCGGTCGGGCTTGAGGACGCGGCGGACCTGATCGCCGACCTTGATCAGGCCATGGCCGCCTGGCGCGCCGCTTCGGAGTAATTGATGAACATCCGCGCAGACCTGAACGAGATCGCCCGGCAGCTTGACCTGATCGGCTTCGACGTCGGCGATTACCGCGTCTCGGTCTATCGCGCGCTGATCATGCTGGCGGTCGGCATTGCCGTGGTTATCGCCGGACGGGTCATGACGGCGCTGGTCCGGCGTTCGTTCCGCCGAATTTCCCGGCTCGATGCAACGCAGCAGTTGCTCGGCGAAAAGCTGGTGAGCATCGCGGTCTGGGTCGGACTGGTCCTGGCCGGCGTGGATTTCCTGGGCATCAGCCTGACCGCGCTGACCGTGTTTTCCGGCGCCTTCGGCCTTGCCGTCGGCTTCGGCCTGCAGAAAACCTTCGGTAACCTGATCTCGGGCATCATTCTGCTGATGGACCGCTCGATCAAGCCGGGCGACGTTATCGCGGTCGGCACCGGGTCGGACAAGACGGTCGGCCAGGTCAACAAGATCGGCATCCGCGCCGTGTCCGTGACCACGCGCGACAGGATCGAATTCCTGATTCCGAACGAATTGCTGATGACCAACCAGGTCGAAAACTGGTCCTTCTCCTCGCGCGACGTGCGGGTGAAGGTGCCGGTCGGCGTCGCCTATGGCAGCGATATCGAGAAGGTGGAGAAGGTCCTGCTGGGGGCGGCGCTTTCGCTGAAACGCGTGCTCAACCGCAATCCCCCGCAGGTCTGGCTGCATGGCTTCGGATCGAACGCGATCGAGTTCGAAGTGCAGATGTGGATCGACGACCCCGAAGAGGGGCTGGGCAACCTGCGCTCTGACCTGCTGAAAGCCGTGTGGAAGGCCTTCGTCGCCAATGGCATCGAGGTGCCTTACGCCCAGCACGACGTCCACATCCGCGAATGGCCCAAGGAACTGGCCGAAATCGCGCGCATTGCCGAGAGTCAGGCTCCCGAGGCAATCGAGAAGTCCGGCGCCAACGATCTCGGGACCAAACCCAAG
This sequence comes from Novosphingobium aquae, assembly GCF_037572715.1. Lineage (NCBI taxonomy): Bacteria > Pseudomonadati > Pseudomonadota > Alphaproteobacteria > Sphingomonadales > Sphingomonadaceae > Novosphingobium > Novosphingobium aquae. Next base: position 181,384 of record NZ_JBBHJY010000002.1, read on the forward strand.
CCCAAAGCCAAAACGCCAAAGAGAAAGTTGAACTAAGCCGTTTCAAAGGCTTTCTCGCTGGCAATGCGCGTCGGCGCGGACCATCTGGTCCAGCATGAGCGAAAGTATCCCTTCCACCGGCACGGTTCACCTCGTCGGCGCCGGCCCCGGCGATCCTGACCTGCTGACCCTGCGCGCTGCGCGGTTGGTTATGCAGGCGGGCCTGATCGTCCATGATGGACTGGTCGATCCGGCAATCCTCGCCCTCGCCCGCCCTGCCGCGCGGCTGGTGTCGGTCGCCAAAAGCCGCTCGCGCCACACCATGGCGCAGGATGCGATCAATGCCCTGCTGGTGCGCGAAGCCCTCGCCGGCAACGATGTCGTCCGGCTCAAGGGCGGCGATCCCTTCGTTTTCGGCCGCGGCGGTGAAGAGGCAGAGGCCTGCCGCGCTGCCGGCGTTGCAGTTCAGGTCGTCCCCGGCATCAGCGCCGCAATGGGCGCGGCAGCCGCAGCCCAAATCCCGCTCACTCACCGCGACAGCGCCTCGATCGTCAGCTTCGTCGCCGGCCAGTGCAAGGGCCTGACCGAGCAGGACTGGTCCGGCCTTGCCGGCAAGGGCCGTACACTGGTCATCTACATGGGCGTCGCCACAAGCGAGGCGATTTCCGAAAAGCTGATGGCCGATGGCCTCGCCCCCGAAACCCCGCTCGCGGTGATCGAGAACGCCAGCCGCCCGAACATGCGCGTGCTGCGCGGGCCTGTTGCCGGCCTCGCGGACCTCGTCGCGCGCGAAAAGATCAAGAGCCCGGCGCTGATCGTGATCGGCCATGTCACGGCTCAGCCGGAAAACGAATTGCGCACCTTTGCGCTGGAGATTGCCCAATGAAGATCCTGACCGGCAATGACCTGAATAGCGGTGCCGTCACCTGGTGGGACGGCAGCGGCTGGTCGCTGCACGTTGCCGATGCCGCCGATGTCGGCGAGCACGGCGAAGAAATTGCCGCGCGTGAAAATGCCGCCCGCCGCGTTGTCGCTCCCTATGTGATCGATGGCGAACAAGGGCCTGACGGCATTCGCCCCGGTCATATCAAGGATCGCATTCGCGCGCTCGGCCCGACCGTCCGCCTCGACCTTTCCCTCAAGCCTGCCGACCCTGCTGCCGGCAACTGGGTGATCTGATGTACCAGTATGACAAATACGACCAGGCTCTGGTCGATGCCCGCGTCGCCGATTTCCGCGACCAGGTCCGCCGCCGCCTTGATGGCTCGATGAGCGAGGAACAGTTCCGCCCGCTCCGCCTGATGAACGGGCTGTACCTCCAGCTGCACGCCTACATGCTGCGCGTCGCCGTGCCCTATGGCACGCTGAGTAGCGCGCAGATGCGGATGCTGGGTGACATCGCCGACAAATACGATCGCGGCTATGGTCACTTCACCACGCGCCAGAACATCCAGTACAACTGGATCAAGCTGGACGACGCGCCCGACATTCTGGCCGATCTCGCCAAGGTTGAGATGCACGCCATCCAGACCAGCGGCAACTGCATCCGCAACACCACGTCCGACCAGTACGCCGGGGCCGCCGCCGACGAAGTGGTCGATCCGCGTCCCTATGCCGAACTGATCCGTCAGTGGTCCACCTTCCACCCGGAATTCAGCTACCTGCCGCGTAAGTTCAAGATGGCGGTGATCGCCAGCAACACCGACCGTGCGGCGATGCGGCTGCATGACATCGGCATCCAGATTGTCCGCAATGACGCGGGTGAACTGGGCTGCGCATTTTACGTTGGCGGCGGCATGGGCCGCACGCCGATGATCGCGCCGCTGATCCGCGACTTCGTATCGCTCGACCAGATGATCACCTATTCCGAGGCCTGCCTGCGCGTCTACAACCGCCACGGCCGCCGCGACAACAAGTACAAAGCGCGTATCAAGATCCTCGTCCATGAGCTTGGAAAGGATGAATATACTCGCCAGGTCGAAGAAGAGTTCGCCCACCTGCTCACCCAGAATATCGAGCCGCCGCTGGCCGAACTGGAACGTATCAAGGCGCAGTTCACTGATCCGGCCTATGACCTGTCGGCGAGCGATGATCTTGACCGCAGTGACCCCGATTTCGCGCTGTGGGTGGACAACAACTGTCTTGCCCACAAGCAGCCCGGCTACCTTTCGGCGACGATCAGCCTGAAGCCGGTCGGTGGCATTCCGGGCGATGCGACGAGCGACCAGATCCGCCTGATGGCTGACCTGGCGAAGGAATATTCGTTCGACGAACTGCGCGTCACTCACGCCCAGAACATCGTCCTGCCGCATGTCCGCAAGGCCGATCTCTCCACGCTCTGGCAAAAGCTCGACGCGGCTGGCCTCGGCACGGCGAACCTCGACCTGGTGGGTGACATCATCGCCTGCCCGGGGCTCGACTATTGCAGCCTCGCCAATGCCCGCTCGATCCCGGTGGCGCAGAAGATTTCGGAGCGTTTCGCTGGCAAGCAGCAGGAAATCGGTGAGCTGAAGCTCAAGATTTCGGGCTGCATCAACGCCTGCGGCCATCACCACGCCGGCCACATCGGCATCCTCGGCGTCGACCGCAAGGGCGTGGAGAACTACCAGCTCCTGCTCGGCGGCTGCGAAGGCGCGGACACCTCGCTCGGCCAGATCACCGGCCCCGGCTTTGACGAAGACGGCATTGTCGATGCCGTTGAAAAGGCGACCAATCTCTACCTCGCCAACAAGCAGGGCGACGAACGCTTCCTCGATACGTACCGCCGCCTCGGCATGGCGCCGTTCAAGGAAGCGATCTATGCAAAGGAATCGGTCAATGGTTGAAACCCAGTTCCGCTACCGCGCTGACGAACCCGCCGGCGATCCGGCCGTGACCGTCGATTCGTTCGGTGACCAGACCAACGCCGCCGCAGTCCGCATCGAACCGGGTGACGATGCGCGCGTCCTGCTGCCCTATCTCGACCGGCTGAAGCTCGTAGAGGTCAATTTCCCCGCCTATACCGACGGGCGCGGCTATTCGGCGGCACGCATCCTGCGCGAGGCTGGCTATGCTGGCGAACTGCGCGCCGTGGGCGACGTACTGGTCGACCAGCTCGCCTATATGCGCCGCTGCGGGTTTGACAGCTTCGCGCCCGAACATCCGCTCAACACGGCCGACGCCGAAGCCGCCATGGCGCGCTATGCCGACGTCTATCAGCCAACGGTCGACGGCCGCGCGCCCGTCTGGGCCAAGAGGCATGGCTGACGCCGTGACCGTGCCGAAGCGCCTCGTTGACCGGATCGACACCGGCCCTCGGTTCACCGAATCCGAAGCGGTGCAGCTCAACCGGCTGTTTCGCGGCTCGGACACCGCCGAAATGCTCGGCACGGTGCTGCGCGAACGCATGGCCGGCGATATTGCCGTGGTTTCGAGCTTTGGCGCGGAAAGTGCTGTTCTGCTTCATCTTGTTGCGAGCATCGATCCTGCCACTCCGGTGCTGTTCCTCGACACGGGCAAGCACTTTCCCGAAACGCTGGCCTACCGCGATACACTGGTGGCGCAGCTTGGCCTGACCGGGCTTGAAGTCCTCACCCCCGATGCGGACAAGTTGAAGGCGCGGGACGAAAGCGGGCTGCGCTGGTCCTATGACCCCGATGGCTGCTGCGAAATCCGCAAGGTTGAACCGCTGGCCCGCGCGATCGAGCGTTTCGATGCCTCGATCACCGGGCGCAAGGGCTTCCAGTCCGCCACCCGCGCCGGGCTGCCCCGCTTCGAGATCGACACGTCCGACGCGCATGGCCGACTGAAAATCAACCCGCTGGCCGACTGGTCGTCCGACGATCTTGCCGCCTATTTCGTGCGCCACGACCTGCCGGCGCACCCGCTGGTGGCTGAGGGTTACCCTTCGATCGGCTGCTCGCCCTGCACGCACAAGGTCGCAGCCGGCGAGGACCCGCGCTCGGGCCGCTGGAAGGGCTGGGACAAGACCGAATGCGGCATCCACGTACCGGGCGCATTCAGCGACGACGAGCGCGATCTGCCCCCGGGTTACGATCCGGTCTTCTAGTCAGGTGAGCGAGTGCCGGTGATCGCCGGCACTCGCCCTGCCAGAGGCATCAGCCCTCTACGCGTTCGACTTTCGAGGTTTCCCCCTTGGGATTCGTGCTGGTCCAGACGCCGTTCTCGACCTTTTCAGCGTTGCACTCCTCGACCGCTTCGGGCTTGTCCTTGGTGTAGCAGTACTGGCTGGGTGACTTCTGCACCCACTTGCCGGTCTCGATCACCTTGCCATCGACCATGTCGGCATAGGTTCCGTCGGCCTTGACCTCTTCCATGACGACGTCGCCATTGGCCAGCGTGATCTTGTATTTCCCGACCGAGCTCTTGCCATCGGCCGCGATGTTGGCCTCGGCGCTGGCAACCGCAACAGGCGTTGCTTCAGCTTCGGCAGCGGGTTCAGGTTTGGAGCAGGCAGAAACGGCCGCAATTGCGACCAGCAGCATGATCTTCTTCATGGCATCATCCCTCCAGAGTCGACAGCCGCGTGTGTTCACGACTCGTCACTCCGGAGGAGAGGTTACATCCCGCGTTACAAACCGCCTAATCCGGCTCAGATCGGCAGGTTGTAGAGCGCTTTCGCATTGTCCTGCAGGATCAGCTTGCGCGTTTCGTAAGGCTGGTGGCCCAGCACCGAAACCAGCTTGTCCTGCACGCCGGGATAAAGCGAGGTCGGGTGCGGGTAATCGGTTTCGAACAGAATGCGATCGGCGCCGATGTCGTCGAGCAGCTTGGTGGGCGCGATGGTTTCAAACCAGAAGCTGACCCAGAAATTGCGCCGGAAATACTCGGTTGGCGACAATTGCAGCCCGCGGTTGATCGTCGTGCGGAACTCGCTGAGCTGGTGCTCCATGCCTTCCAGCCAGAACGGCACCCAGCCCGCGCCGCTTTCGATCAGGCCGATCTTGAGGTTGGGATACTTGTCGAGCAGGCCTGAGACCATGAAGTTCGACATCGTCGCCGCGCAGCCGATGTGGTGGATCAGCGCGGAAATCGGCAGGCGCTGGTCAAAGCCGAGGTTGTTCCACATCGCGCTTTCGGCATCGAGCGAGGAGTTGAGGTGATAATTGATCGGGATGCTCTGCGAATGGCAGATCTCGAACACTTCCTCCCAGAACGGCGAAATTCCGCCACCTTCGGCGAGATAGCCTTCGGACAAGCGCTCAGGCCGGTCGGGCAGGACCACGCCCTTGATGCCGAGGTCCGCGACGCGGCGCATCTCGGCGTTCATCAGCGTCTTGTCCCAATAGGGCAGCGTCGCCATGCAGTTCACGCGGCCGCCGGATGCGTCCATGCGGTCCTTGCAGGCATCGTTGTAGATCTCGATGATCGCCATCGCTAACGCATCGTCTTCCAGAGCGACGAGCGATCCGGCCTGGGTCACCCCGCCGTTCTGGAAGCAGATGTGCCCCCAGATGCCCATGTCGTCCATGTCCTTGAGGCGTTCCTTGAGGTCATAGGAACCCGGGGCGATCTGCTCGTAGCGCTGGAAGGCCAGCTTGCCGAGCAGCTTGTTCTTGTCTTTGGCGATGACATTGCCGCCCAGGCTGCCAAAATCGCGGCCATTACAAACCCACTTGTCCGCCTCGCCGATGCGCTCGACATGAGGCATCTTAGCCTTCATGCCGGCGGGCGCATTATCGACCCACAAGTCCGCTGGTTCCGTGAAATGCGTGTCGCAATCGACAATCTTGATGCCTTCAAACAGCGGATCGAGCCCACGTGCATTGGCGGCATAGTCGACCTCGCGGATGAAACCACCCTTGTCGCCGCGGCCCTCGTCGAGCCAGTATCGCTTGGCGTCGTCGGCGCCGGCCTTGATTAAAGTGGACATCGTTCGGACTCCTCAACCCAATTGTTGAAGCCCTTGTGCGCCTTCGGTTGCGCTGCCGCCACGGCGAAACGGACCGGTTGGACGACGGGCAAGCCTATCGGCCTATCGGCAAACGATCACAGCCAGCTTTGGTCGCGGTACCACTTGGCCGTAGCCTTCAGCCCCTCGCGCGTCGGAACAATCGGTTTCCATAGTGATTCTGGTACTTTGGCTCTCGAACTTGCCACCCAATCGGGGTGCGCCATATAGCAGGCGCGGTCAGGCGTCAGCTTGAAACGCCCGCGCGTGAGCTTGCCGCCCCAGCGTGCCGCGCGATGCAACCATGCGGACGAGAGGTGCACAATCACAGGGCGCTTGCCCATGGCCCAACCAATTGCGCGGGCAATCTCGCGGTGGCTCCAGCCCTGCTCGCGGCCGTCATCGGGTTCGAAAGTCTTGCCGGTCACTGCCTCGCCGCCGGGGATGAGCTTCATTAGCAGCCGGACGAGGTCCTCGACGTGGATGTAGCTTGCCCGGCCCTCGCGGCCCGGCATGGGCATCACGCCCCACTTCGCCGCCTTGAACAGGTCGAGCATTTCCTTGTCGCGGAAGCCGTAGATCGCCGGCGGGCGAACGATCGTCCAATCGAGCCCGCTGGCCATGACCAGCTTTTCCGCGCGGGCCTTCGACGCGCCATAGAGCGACAGGTGCGCCTCGCGCGCCGACAGCGAGGAGACGAAGATCAGGCGCTGCACACCGGCGCGCTTAGCCGCCTCGATCACGTTCAGCGTGCCGCCCACATTGGCCGCGTCGAACCCGGCAGCATCGGGGGCGCTGACCAGTCCGGCGATATGGAGAACGGCCTCTGCCCCCTGCATCAGGCGGTCGAGCGCGGCTGTGTCATCAAGATCGCCCGCGATCCACTCCACCCCTTGCCGGGCTGCTTGGCTGCGGCGGGCGAGCGCGCGGACCGGCTGCTGCACCAGCTCCGCGCGGTCAAGCAGCGCCTGACCGACAAAGCCGGTGGCGCCGGTAACCGCCAGGGTCACAGCAGGACCATCTGGTCGCGGTGGACAATAGCCGAGCGCGGCGCGTAACCGAGCAGCGCCTCATGCGCGCGGCTGTGATGGCCGACCAGTTTGGCGCATTCATCGGCATCGTATTCGGCGAGGCCATGCGCCAGCGCAGTGCCTTCGCCATCGCGGATCGCCACGGCATCGCCGCGCTGGAACGTACCTTCGACGGCAGTGATTCCGGCAGCCAGAAGGCTCGATCCCTTGGCCAGCGCCTTTGCCGCGCCGGCATCGACCACCAGCGTGCCCTTCAGCCGCAACCGTCCGCCCAGCCACGCCTTGCGCGCGCCGGCTTTGGCTTTCGGCAGGAACAACGTGCCGATGCCCTGTTCGATCACGCGCGCAATCGGCGCGTCGTGCGTGCCGTTGCCGATGACCAGCGCGATGCCGGCACGTTCGGCGATTTCGGCGGCCTGCAGCTTCGATGTCATGCCGCCCGATCCCATGCCCGAGGCAGAGCCGCCATCGGCCATCGCGCGGATCGCCGGGGTGACGCCGCGCACTTCCGGGAGCAGTTTGGCCGCCGGGTCCTTGGGGTTACGGTCATAGAGGCCGTCAACGTCGGACAGAAGCAGCACGGCGCTGGCCCGCGCGGCCTGCGCCACGCGCGCGGCGAGCCGGTCGTTGTCACCAAAGCGGATTTCCTGGGTGGCGACCGAATCATTCTCGTTCACCACCGGCACCGCGCCGGCATCAAGCAGACGGGTCAGCGTGGCTGTCGCGTTGAGATAGCGCCGGCGATCCTCAAGATCTTCAAGCGTCAGCAGCAATTGTGCCGCCGTCAGCCCATGTTTGCGCAGCAGTTCCGCCCAGAGCCCCGACAGCGCGATCTGCCCTACGGCAGCGGCGGCCTGCGCATCGGCCAGGCTGCCGCGCCCGCCCTTCTCCAGCCCGAGCGTGCGCGCGCCCAACGCGATCGAGCCGGATGAAACGACGATAACTTCCTGTCCGCGCGCCCGCGCGCCAGCAATTTCGCCGACCAGTCCCTCGATCCATGCCGAGCGCGGACCTTCGGCATCCACCAGCAAGGCTGAGCCGACCTTGATGACGATCCGGGGGCACTTCGCCTTGTCGGCAAGATCGGAGAGGCGCGCAATCTTCATGGCCAGCCGCTTAGGCGAAATCCGGCGATGCGAAAAGGGCCGCTGTCCGAGTGGCGGTGAGGTGGAGTCGGAGCTGTCGCTACAATGCAGGCAGGCCGCATCCTGCCGCGATACAAACCCTAAGGATGACGCGCGATGAACTTGCCCGAACTTGGCCGCCGCGCCTTCCTTGGCGCAGTAACCGCTACAACCGCCGCCGGCGCGCTGGCTGTATCATCCGCCAGCGCCGCGACAGGCGCGTGCGGGGCAAGTTCCGGCCATGACATGGTGCAGGGACGCTTTGGCGCGATCCATTATCGCTACGCCAGGCCAGCCCGCGCCAGCGGCAAGACAGTACTGCTCTGCCTCCATGCTTCACCGGGATCCGGGATCGGCTACACCAATTTCCTCGCCGAGATGGGCAAGGACCGCTTGACCATCGCCCCCGACAACCCCGGCTTTGGTCTTTCCGACCGGCCGCGGGACCGTTCGACGATCGAAGGCTTTGCCGGGGCCATGAGCGACCTTCTGCGCGCTCTTGGGATCGACAAGGTTGACGTGGTCGGCAGCCATACCGGCTCGGCGACGGCGGTAGAACTCGCCCGGCAGCGCCCCGATGCGGTGGGGCGCATCGTGCTGCATTCGGCGCTGATGTTTACCCCGCAGGAAATCGCCGACTATAAGAAGCGGCTCGAGCGGTCCGTCCCCGAAACGCTTGATGCTGCGGCCGATCGCATGCCAGAACTATGGCGCAGGTTCGCCCGTTTCCGCAGCGAGCTGGGCGATACTGCGGCGTGGCAGCTATTCTGGGAAATGAACCGCGATGCGCTCCATTCGGGCTGGGGCCACGATGCGGCCTTCGCCTATGACTTCGCCGCGAACATTCGCAAGCTCAGGCAGCCGATCCTCGTGCTCAACCCCAAGGAAGGGCTGTCGCCAATTACGGCGCGAGCGCGCGGGCTGATGCCGAACATGGTCGTCACTGACCTGCCGTGGAGCGAGGGCCTGTTCAGCGGCCATGCCGCCGAAATCTCGCCGCTGATCCGCGATCACCTTGACCGCAAAACCTAGACCTCAGATCGGTGACCAGGGCGTGTCGTCGCTCTCTTCACGCTCACCAGCAGGGCGTTCGGTCACGGTTGCGGAGGGGAGATAGCTGATGACGCCATCAAGAAGTGCATCGATCCCGGCACCCGTCGCGCCCGAAATCGGGAAGACTTCGGCAGCACCAGCGGCGATCAGTTCCTTGCTGAACGCCTCGACCAGTTCCTTGTCGATCAGGTCGATCTTGTTCAGAGCGATCAGGCGCGGCTTCTCGTCGAGACCCTCGCCATAAGCGGCCAACTCTTCCTCGACGACTTCCATCGCTTCGACCGGATCGACGCCATTGGCATCGATCAGGTGGATCAGCACACGGCAGCGTTCGATATGGCCCAGGAAGCGATCGCCCACCCCTGCCCCCTCGGCGGCGCCGGCGATCAGGCCGGGAATATCAGCCAGGACGAATTCACGGTCACGGTGGCTCACCACGCCCAGCTGCGGACGCAGCGTGGTGAAGGCATAGGCGCCGACCTTGGCCTTGGTATTGGTGATCTTGTTAATGAAGGTCGACTTGCCGGCATTGGGCAGACCGACAAGGCCGGTGTCGGCCAGCAGCTTCAGCCGCAGCCAGACCCACATTTCCTCGGCTGGCAACCCCGGCTGGTGCTGGCGCGGCGCACGGTTGGTGCTGGTCTTGTAGCTGGCGTTGCCGCGCCCGCCCATGCCGCCTTCGAGCAGTACGACGCGCTGTCCGGCCTCGGTCAGGTCGGCCAGCACCGTCTCGCGGTCTTCGTCCGAAATGACCTGAGTGCCGACTGGGACCCTGATGACGAGGTCCGGCCCCTGAGCGCCGGTGCGGTCCTTGCCCGAACCACCGGTGCCGCGCGGCGCCTTGAAATGCTGAGTGTAACGAAAGTCGATCAGGGTATTGAGCCCGGCGATGGCTTCGAAAATGATGTCGCCGCCCTTGCCTCCGTTACCGCCGTCAGGGCCGCCGTACTCAACGTACTTTTCGCGGCGGAAAGACACGGCTCCTGGGCCACCAGCACCGGCGCGGATAAAGATCTTGGCTTGGTCTAGAAAATGCATGGTATGCCGTTAGCCGATCATGAAGCGTTTGTCGCGCCCGGGCTGAAACGGACCCGGTCAGGACGAAAAGCAGGAAGTCTGAGCTTGGGGTGCAGGAATTGGCTCAGGGCGAGCCGAAAATGGTGGATTTCGAGAACCGGAGCGCAGCGACCGACTGGTCGCGAGCACCGGAAGCGCAGAAATTCGCCGTTTGCAGGCCGTCCTGGGGCAATTCATGCACCCCGAGCACTGGTGGAGCCGAGGGGGATCGAACCCCTGACCTCGTCATTGCGAACGACGCGCTCTCCCATCTGAGCTACGGCCCCGTTCCAGTGCGAGTGCGGACAGGAAGACTGGTCCCTGCCCACGCGAGCGGCTGCTTTAGCGAAAGCAAACCGCCCGTGAAAGCCAATTTTTGCGCCCGAGCAGCGCAGGATTACATCGTCGAGTTGGTCGATGTCGCCAGCACCGTTGATCCCGGAACCGCGTCCTTGCCCCAGCGCGTTTCCCATGCCGCCATGTCCAAACGGTACTGGTCAAAGCGCTTGAAGAAATCATCGAAGACGATCTCAAGGCTAGGCAGGCTGCGCGCCGCAAAGTTTTGCAAGTCCGCCGATTTCACCAGCTTGCCTTCGCGGCTCATTGCCAGCGCCGCGTCGCAGAAGGCGGGCAGCGTCGGCGGGATGGCGAAGTGGTTGTACACCTCGGTCATGTACTTTTCGCGCGGCTTGATGAAGCCGGCGCCGTATCGGGCACGCCATTCGGCATCGACCTTGTTGTTCACCGCCTTGAGCGTCTTGGCGTGGGCCTTGAGGAAGGCGCGATAATTGATCAGGATTTCGGCGTGCTTGGGCTGGGTGCAGTTTAGCGCCGCAACGTTGTAGCCCGAACGCAGGTTCCAGGTCGTCTGGGCCGGTGTGATCTGGCGATTGACGCTCTGACGCAAGCCATCGGGGAGCAGCGGCGGCACCTGGGTGTTCGGCGCGGCCCATTCGGGCGGCACCGGCTTCCATGCGACAAAGACCATCTTGGGCGCGGGCGGTGGCGGGGGAACCGGCAGCGGCTTTTTCTTCTTCGCCTCAGCACAGCCGGAAATCGCCAGACTGGCCACTGCCGCCAACTGGACGCAGGACTTCATGGAAAACTTGATCATTTCAGCAAACCCTCAACCCAGCAGCAACGCACGGCGATACGCTTTTGATCCTAGCGCCCGTCATCGCCAAAGAAAATGCCCGGTGCGACAATAAGCGCACCGGGCACGATCAAATCATTGTTATCCTGAACGGAAGCTTATCCGCTCCCGGTTCAGACTAGCCCTGCTTATTCGCGGTTGCCCAGGATGCTGAGCAGGAACTGGAACATGTTGATAAAGTCGAGGTAGAGGCTGAGCGCCCCCATGATCACGACCTTGCCCATCATTTCGGTTCCGGCGACGTGCGCATAGGCTTCCTTCAGGCGCTGGGTGTCATAGGCGGTAAGGCCGGCAAAGATCAGCACGCCGAGGATCGAGATGGCAAGGCCAAGGCCCGGCATCGGGAAGAACGCGTTGATCAGCATCGCGATAATCAGACCGAACACGCCCATGGTCAGGAACGAGCCCATGCCCGACAGGTTCTTCTTGGTGGTGTAACCCACCAGGCTGAGACCTGCGAAAGCACCCGCCGTGGCGAAGAACGTCGCCGCGATCGAGGGGCCGGTGTAGACCAGGAAGATCGACGAAAGCGACAGGCCCATGGTTACGGCGAAAGCCCAGAACAGCATCTGCAGCGTGGATGTCTGCATGCGGTTGAGGCCGAAGCTCATGGCCATGACGAAACCGAGCGGGGCCAGTACGAGGACCCAGCGCAGCGGCGTTGCGAACACGGCTTCAGCCATGCCCGATGATGCGAACACCAAGGCGACGATGCCCGAGAGCAGCACGCCCGATGCCATGTAATTGTAGATCGACAGCATGTAGCGGCGCAAGCCCATGTCATACGACGCGGTCTGACCCAGGCTCTTGCCGTCAATGCTCGGAGACGTACCGAAGCCCGTCCGAGTGGGCTGGGGATCGTTCCAGTTAGCCATTGTTCTCTCCTTCCGGCGCCGAGCGACGACAAGCCGGTCCCGGCAATATCGGTGTTATCGTCCGGGGTTTCAAGCGAAACCGGACAAGCGGAGCTGTCTTAATTTGTAGCAGCCTCAACTGGCGCTGCGCGCAGCCTCGGCCAGTTCGCGTCCCCGGTCACGCGCGCGGCGTAGCGCTTCCTCGAGCAGCGCCCCCAGTGCGGCGTTTTCATCGAGCGCGGACAGCCCGGCCACCGTAGTTCCGCCAGGGCTGGACACCTTGCGGGCGAGATCGGCCGGACTGTCAAGAGAACTGGCGGCCAGCGCCGCTGCGCCCTCGACCATCGCGAGCGCCAGCCGGTCGGCCTGATAGCGCGGCAAACCGAGGTTTTCCGCGCCTTGTGCCAATGCATCGATCACGCGGTAGACGAAAGCCGGCCCCGATCCGACGAGCGCCGTCATCAGGTCCATCAGGCTTTCATCGGCAATCCATTCGACTTGCCCCAGCGGCGCGAGGAGCGTGTCAATCACGGACGCTTGCGCCGGGCTAACCGTTCCCGAAACCGCAATCGGCGACTTGCCGAGCGCCGCAGCAAGGTTCGGCATGACCCGCACAATCGCGCCAGCAGCGGGGAACGCCTTGCCCAGCGTAGGCAGATCAACTCCGGCAAGCACTGAAAGCACCGAGGTCTGCGGACCGATCAGCGCCGCAATCGCGGGAGCGGCCTCTGCCAGCTGCTGCGGCTTGATGCCGAGCAGCACCGCGCCGAACTGGCCGTCCGCCGGCAATTCGCGCAGCAAGGTAACGCCTTGGGGCACTTCGGGGCGCAGCGGATCGACCACGGTGACATCCGCCGGGTTCATACCGCCCGCCAGCCAGCCAGCCAGCATGGCGCCGCCCATATTGCCGCATCCGATGATCAAAAGGCTCATTGCACAGGTCCCGCCGCTGCTGCTGCGGCGGCGTTAGCCACGCTCCGCCCTTGCGGCAAGCGCTTCAGGCCTCTCCTGCCGCGTCGACCAGCGCGCTGGCGAGGGCATCGGCGGGGCTCTTGTCACCCCACAGGATGAACTGGAACGCCGGATAGAAGCGGTCGCACTCCTCAACCGCGGTCTCGATCGCGCTCTGGGCCTGCGCGACGCTCAGCAAGCCATCGTCGCCCAGCATCATGGCGTGGCGGTAAAGCAGGACCATGCCGTTCGACCAGACATCGAAATGGCCGAGCCAGAGCTGTTCGTTCACCAGCGCCAGCACCTCGTACATTTGTGCCTTCTTGTCATCGGGCACGCGAATGTCGGGCAGGCAGATCAATTGCAGAACGTGGTCTTCGCTGCGCCAGACCGCGCGCAACTGGTACGTTGCCCACGAACCCTGAATTTCCGTGGTCAATTCATCGTCGCCAACAAATTCATACTGCCAGCCGCGCGCTTCGCACAACGAAGCGAGCATCTCGACCGGGGCAGCGTCCTCGTCCTGATTCATCGAAACCTGGCCAGTCCTCACGAAATCATGTTCCTGTTCATGGCGGCTGGATGCGTTGCTGCGCGGTTAAGGACAATCCAGTGACCGCGATGGCCTGTGCATGACTTTACAAGCCTGTTCACACCATGTGGAAAAGCCCAGCGCCGGCGGCTGGAATTATAGCGGATCGACCACCTGCCCCGCCGGGCTTGTCCAAACGAAGGCATCGATCTTCTGCTTCTTCAGCTTCGCCAGCAGGGCCTTTGCCGCGCTTTCGGTCTCAAACGGGCCGGTCAACAGGCGGTTGGTCTTGCCCCAGTCGGTGATCGAGGCCGATTTGCCGCGAAGCAGTTCGGGAACGTCCTTGACCAGCGATTTCCAGTCAGACTGCATCGGCCCCTTGCCCCGCCCGACGCCGACCTGAATCCAGATGCGGCTGGGGTGCGAAGGCTTGGTGATCTTGGTTTCGATCTTGGGCTTGGCCGCTGCGATCTTGCGGATATCCACCGCGCCCGAGGCAGGCACCGCTGCCGCTGTTGGCGCGCCAAGATCGCCGAAGGCATCGAAGAACCTCGGCTTCGGCGGCGCGGCGGCGATTGTCGGCGCGGGCGTGGGCTTGGGTGTAGCTGCAATCGTTGCGGCCTGCACGGTTGCCGGAGTGGGCGAAACTGCGGGGATCAGCGCGGGCCCAGTCGCGGGCGGAGTTACCTGCGCGGCCGGGAGCGCCTGCGGCTTGGCTGGCGGCGGTGTCACGAGGGCAACTTGCCGCGCTGGCGGGGTTTCAAACTGCGTCACGACCGGCGGCTTGACCTGAAGCGGAGCGACAGTTTCTTCCCGTGCCGGCTTGAAATCAGGCAGCGCCGCGCGTTGCGGCACCGGCACGGCGCTGGCTGTGCGTGCCACGGCGAGCTGCGTTGATTTCTTGGCTTTCTCGTCCCGGCCCTTTTCGGTGCCCATTTCCGGCTTGCCGAGCGGCTTGCCGGCGGGGACCAGCGTGGCCTCAGCCGTGGCAACGTGCACCGGCGGGGAATAGCGCAGGACCCGCGGATCATCCCGGCCAATGTCGGCTGCACGCGGGAAATGGCCGAAGGTCGCCGCTGCCGCCTGCTGCGCCTTGGTCAGGCGCGGCATGTAACGCAGGTAGGGCGAAATCCCCACGGCAAGGTCCTGCGGCATCGACTGGTAAGCGATAGTCACCGCCTCGTCCGGCTTGCCAAGGATGGCGAGCGCGAACGCCCGGGTGCGATAGGCCGGCTTGTCCGCCTTTTGCAGCAGCGGCATAAGAACCTCTTCCATGCCGGTGCGATTGCCGGCGATGGCGAGGCTGAGCGCCAGCCGCCGCTTCACTTCGTCACTGGGCGAGGCCGCCAGCGCCAGCCGGTAATATTTTTGCGCGGTGGCATTATCGCCAACCAGATCATAGGCCAGCCCGCGATCGGCGTTGAGCCGGGGGTCCATGCCGCCCGCGCCTTCAGCCTCGGTAAACAGGGGAATCGCGTCATAGGGATTGCCGTTCTGCACCAGCGCCGCGGCAAGTCCGGCGCGGACGCGCGGACTGTTCGGCTGGATCGAATCGGCGTTGGCAAAAAAGCCGACGGCGGCGTCAACATCGCCCATGGCGAGCGCCGCATTGCCGGCATCGATCAGCGCGACCACGTCTTTCGGATTACGCCCCAGCCGGGAAAGCGCGGAATTGAGCGCCTGCGATTCCGGCCCCGGAAGAGCCTGAACAACCGCACGCGACGTGGATTGGGCGAGTGCCGGAAGCGGCGCAGCGGCAAGGCCAGCGAGAGCCAGCGCAAATATTCCGCCGAACTTCATCGCCCTGAACTTCGATAATTGCGACACGTCCACTCCACCCACGCGCGACCCCGATCCCATTGCGGCGTGACACAGCAACGCCGCTGCCACAATGGCGCAATGATGCTGAACGGCGCACGAACGGGGCGGCACGGCGCGACCTGCTCGCCGGGGGCCTTGTTACTGGTTGTTCTGGCGTCCGAGGAAGCGCGGAATCGAGATCGAAGGCGTGTCGGCCTCGTCCTTGGCATCGTCCTCTTCCGCTTCGTCCGACGAGCTGCCGCCGCGCGACAGGTTCGCCATACGCTCGAACAAGGTGCTGCCCGCGCTGCTTGACGACAGGCGCGGTGCCTTTTCGTCGACTTCACTGCTGGAGGACACCAGCGGACGCTTGCGCATCAGCGGCGAGCCTTCATCTTCCTCGACCAGGCGGCTGGCGCTGCCGAGCAGATCGTCGTCGCCGGCAGACGGCGCGGACGCTTCCGCCGGTTCATCCGCAGCTTCGGCGGAGGTCCAGCCAGCATCTTCGGGTGCCGCATCAGCAGCTTCAGCTTCGTCGGATTCGGCAAATTCGCTGAGTTCGAACGCGTCTTCGTCAGCCGCCGCTTCCGGTTCGGGTGCCGGTACGTAAGGTTCAGGTACTGCAGGGGCAGCCGCGACTGGAGCCGCTTCGTCCATGCCAGCCGAAGGAAGCACCGGCCCGCGCGAAGCGCTGAGGCTGAAAGGCTTGGCCGCTTCGGTCGCCATTTCGGCGGTCTGTTCGATGCCGGTGGCAACGACCGAGACGCGGATCTTGCCCTGCAGGTCCGGGTTGAACGCCGAACCCCAGATGATGTTGGCATTGGGATCGACCAGTTCGCGAATGTGGTTCGCGGCTTCATCGACTTCGAGCAGCTTCATGTCGTCGCCGCCGATGATCGAAATGATCACGCCCTTTGCGCCCTGCATCGACACGCCGTCGAGCAGCGGGTTCGAGATGGCGCGTTCGGCCGCCTCGAGCGCACGGTTTTCGCCCGCGCCCTCGCCCGTGCCCATCATCGCCTTGCCCATTTCGCCCATGACCGAGCGGACGTCGGCGAAATCGAGGTTGATCAGGCCCGGCATGACCATGAGATCGGTGATCGACCGCACGCCCTGCTGCAGCACTTCATCGGCCAGGCTGAACGCCTCCTTGAAGGTCGTTTCGGCCTTGGCGACGAGAAACAGGTTCTGGTTCGGGATGACGATGAGCGTATCGACATGCTTCTGCAGTTCCTCGATCCCGGCTTCCGCGGCGCGCATGCGGCGGGTGCCTTCAAACAGGAACGGCTTGGTCACGACGCCGACAGTCAGCACGCCCTTGTCACGCGCTGCCTTGGCGATCACGGGAGCCGCACCGGTGCCGGTGCCGCCGCCCATGCCGGCTGCGATGAAGCACATGTGGACGCCATCAAGCGAACGCTCGATCTCGTTCAGGGTTTCCTCTGCCGCAGCCTTGCCCACTTCGGGGCGCGAACCGGCACCCAGGCCCTGGGTGATGTCCGGGCCAAGCTGGATGCGCTGTTCGGCAACCGACGTGTTCAGCGCCTGGGCATCGGTATTAGCGATGACGAAATCAACGCCTTCGATTTCCGCCCGGATCATGTTGGCGATCGCGTTCCCGCCAGCACCACCAACGCCGATCACGACGATGCGCGGGCGCAGTTCTTCCACTGCCGGTGGACCGATGTTG
Organism: Novosphingobium aquae; assembly: GCF_037572715.1. NCBI lineage: Bacteria > Pseudomonadati > Pseudomonadota > Alphaproteobacteria > Sphingomonadales > Sphingomonadaceae > Novosphingobium > Novosphingobium aquae. The sequence goes on from NZ_JBBHJY010000002.1 coordinate 198,497, forward strand.
ATGCTCATCTCGCTCTCCAAATAGACCCATGCCGCGGGTACGGGTGCGCACTTCTAATATTGACACGCTTCGACTCGGTTCCCCAAGCCGTTTTCAGACGTTGTCCACAGGCCAAGCCTAAGGGATTCAACCTAGAAATATTCACGGATGGCCCTCCACACCCGTACGGCCAGCCCCATACCCGCATAGGTATGGGTTTGCTGGTAGTTTGGCCCGATCGCCCGGATGTCTACCGGATCGGCTGCCGCATAGAGGATCAGCCCGGCCAAAGCCGCAAAACCCGGCTTGGCGTGAGCATCGGCAAGGCCCCGGATTTCGGGCGCCTTGGCCACCCGAACCGGCTTGCCGAGCGCGGACTGCGCAAAATCAGCAAGGCCGGTCAGTTCCGCACCGCCGCCGGTAAAGACCACGAGCTGGCCCTTTGTTCCTGTGAATCCAAGCGCTTTGAGCGCCTTGTTCACTTCTTCCATCAAGCGGCCGAGCTGCTGGGTGATCACCGCCACCAGTTCGGCACGGGGAATGCGGTTCGCCTCGTCGGCATGGCGGGCAACCGGGCCGGCGTTCTCTTCGCCCGGCGCGTTGATCGCGATCATCTCGCGGTGATCGGCGGGACTGGCGATGGCTGAACCGTTGACGCACTTCAGCCGCTCGGCCTGGAAACGGCGAATGCCGAAGGCCGAGGCGATGGCATCGGTGACATCACCTGACCCCATCGGGATCGAGGCGAGGCCGAGCAGCATGCCCCCGGCATGGACTGAGACGGTGGTCACTTCCGCGCCCATCTCAACCAGTGCCACGCCCAGATCGCGCTCTTCGGCCGAGAGACAGGCATGGCCGGCGGCGATCGGTGAGGCGACGACGGCTTCGACATCGATGTGCGCGTTCTGCACGGCTTCGGTAATGTTGCGGATCGGCGCGCCGTCCGCCAGCATGACGTGGATGTCGACGCCCAGCCGCTCAGCGTGGAGCCCCTTGGGATTGGCGACGCCATGCGCTCCGTCGAGCGTGTAATGCGCCGGCTGGGCATGGAGAACCATGCGACCGTCAGGCTGGATCACATCGCGCCCGGCGACCAGCAGGTGGTCGATGTCGTCCTGTTCGATCCGGCGGCCGCCGATGTCGATCTCGACCTGCGCGGTCTGGCTGGTGAGCCCTGCCCCCGAAGTGCCGATCCACACCGAATTGACCGTGACCCCGGCAATCTTTTCGGCGCGTTCCAGCGCATCGCGCACAGCGTAAGTGGCCGCGGTCATGTCGGTCACATAACCGCGCTTGACGCCCTGCGCCGCGCGGTGGGCGGAGCCGAGCACGACCATCTCGTTCGTCTCAGTGATCCCCGCGATCATCGCGGAAATGCGGAAGGAGCCGATGTTCACCGCGCCGAACAGGCGCGCAATCCGGGGCTGAGCCACTATTGCTGCTCCTTCTTCTTCTCACCGGGCTTGGCCTTGTCGGTCTTGGCGCTGGCGACCTTGGTGTCTTTCGTATCCTTGGCGTCCTTCGTCTCGGCAGAAGCTGACTTTTCCGCTGCCTTTGCCGCCGTAGCCTTGGCCGTGGCCGTCGCAGCGTCAGCGGCCCGCTCAGGCACGCGGAAATAGATGCGGCCGGCAGTGCGCATGTCAAACACGGCGACCCTGCCGCCGAGCAGGCGATTCACCCCGTCCAGCCGCGCAAAGGTCATCAATGAATTGGCGGCATCCTTCTCCCCTTCGGGCAGGGCGAGGATCTGGCCAGTCTTGAACGCGACGTTCCAGCGGCGGTTGCCCACCCATTCGGCCTCGGTAACCTGCGGCTTGAGCGCGGGGGCTGCGCCAAGCAATTTGGTCAGCGCCTCGACCTGCTTGCTGGCGCCGGGACCAAAGACAATCAGCTTGCCCTTGGCGCGTTCGGGCGAAACCGGTTCGAGTTCGTGGCCGGTGGCATCGATCAGCACCAGCTTGTCAGGCTTGCGCAGCACGGCATGCGGCTTGCGCTCCACCACGTCGATGACCAGCCGGTCAGGCAACTGGCGCGAGACGCGGGCATCCTCGATCCAGTTGAGCTGGACCAGTTCGCTGCGAATCTGGTCGACATCGACTTCGGGCATCGGCCGCCCCATCGCAGTATCGACGCGTTCGTAAATCTTGAGCTCGTTGAGGTGCTTGACCCCGCGCACTTCGACCTTGTTGACCGAAAAGCCGACATCGCCCGCCGCCATGGCGAATTGCCGACCGATCAACTCGGGCACGCCCGCCAACCGCGCGATCACGACGACGGCGATGGCTGCCACCGCGAGGATGAACAGCAGGAACAGGCGCTGCAGCACCTCCTCGCTGACCGGCAGCCAGTTCATGAAACTGTCGAGCGCCGAGCCGGTTTTCGCCTTGGCATTACGCATTGAACGCGCCTTCGACTGCTGCGCGGCGACCTTGCGGACGTTGCTTCCCTTGCGACGGATGGTCTGGCTCATTTTGCCTCCCCGGCCCTGTTGCCCTGGGCCTTGTCGCGGATTGCCTCGGCAACGATTTCCTCGACAAGGTCTTCATAGCTCATGCCGCAGTGCTTCGCCTGTTCGGGCACAAGGCTGAGCGGCGTCATTCCGGGCTGGGTGTTGACCTCGAGCAGGAACAGCCCTTCGACCCCGCGCTGGTCATCCCAGCGGAAGTCGCTGCGACTGGCACCCTTGCAACCCAGTAACTTGTGGGCGCGCAGAGCGATGTCCTTGCAGGCTTCGGCAATGTCGTCAGGGATTTCGGCGGGGCAGACGTGCTCGGTCATGCCGTCGGTGTACTTCGCGTCGAAATCGTAGAAGCCGGACTTGGGCTTGAGTTCGGTGACCATCAGCGCCTTGTTACCGATGACGGCGGTGGTCAGTTCAAGCCCGCGAATGAACGGTTCGGCAAGCAGGCGGTCAAAGAGCTGCCACGGACCCTTGGCATCGCGGCTGATCGGCTGGCCGTAATTGCCTTCATCCGTGACGATCGCGACGCCGACCGAGGAGCCCTCGTTGACCGGCTTCAGCACATAGGGTCGCTTCAGCGGATCGCGTTCGTAAAGTTCATCGCAGTCGACAATGCGCCCGCCGGGCATCGGGATGCCATGCGGGACCAGCGCCGACTTGGTCAGTTCCTTGTCGATGGCGATCACCGAAGTGGCGAGGCCCGAATGGGTGTAAGTCAGGCCCATCAGGTCCATCATGCCCTGCACCGTGCCGTCTTCGCCAGGTGTGCCATGGAGCGCGTTGAACACGACGTCGGGCTTGGTTTCCGACAAGCGCAGCGCGACATCGCGGTCCATGTCAATCCGCGTGACCTGATGCCCGCGCGATTCCAGCGCCTTGGCAACGCCCTCGCCAGACATGAGCGACACCGGCCGTTCGCTGGACCAACCGCCCATCAGGACCGCGATGTGGAGTTTCGGCAAAGTCACTTTCGTCCGACCCTTTGTATTTCCCATTCGAGCTCTAAGCCCGAGTTGTCTTTCACGCGCCGGCGCACTTCCTCGCCCAGTGCTTCGATATCGGCGCTGGTGGCGTCGCCGGTGTTGATCAGGAAGTTGGTGTGCTTCTCACTCACCTGCGCGCCGCCGATCTGGAGGCCGCGGCAGCCGGCCTTGTCGACCAGTTCCCAGGCCTTCTGGCCGCCAGATACTTCAGGGGCCGGGTTCTTGAAGGTGGAGCCGCCGGTCTTCGAGCGCAGCGGCTGGCTGGCCTCACGACTGGCGGAGATGCGGTCCATTTCCGCCTGAATTGCGGCGGGTTCGCCCGAACGGCCCTTGAACCGCGCGGCGACGACGATGGCGCCCTCGGGCAGTGCGGAATGGCGGTAGGTGTAATGCAGGTCAGCAACCGGCAGCGTGACCAGTTCGCCCGAGCGCAGCACGACGTCGCAATCGACGAGGATATCCTTGACCTCGCCGCCATAGGCACCACCGTTCATCCGCACGAAGCCGCCGACCGTGCCAGGGATCGAGCGGAGGAATTCGAGGCCGGCAATGCCGTTGTCGCGCGCGGTCGAGGAAACGAGAATACCGCTCGCCCCGCCGCCGCAATCGAGCGTCAGGTCGGCGCTCGCGGTGACCTTGGCAAAGGCCTTGCCCAGCCGCACGACCACGCCGGGAACGCCGCCATCGCGGACGATCATGTTCGAGCCTAGGCCCAGCGCCATAACCGGCATTGCGGGATCAAGGTCGCCAAGGAACTGCTGCAGATCAGCGAGATCCTTCGGCTCAAACAGCCACTGCGCCGTGCCGCCCGACTTGAACCAAACCAGTGGCGCGAGCGGAGCGTTTTCGGTGAGCTTGCCGGCGACGCGCGGGAGGGTATCGGCCATCATGCCCCCCTCTTAAGCTTGATCGCGTCGGCCAGACCGGCGGCCCATTTGGTGATGTCGCCCGCGCCGAGGCACACGACCATATCACCGGGCTGCGCCGAATTGGCGAGCGCTTCGGCAAGCTCGTCCGCCCCGGCAACGGTGAAGACCGCCCGGTGGCCGCGCGCCTTTACGCCTTCGACCAGCGCCTGCGAATCCACGCCCTCGATCGAATGTTCGCCTGCGGCATAGACCGGCGCGGCATAGACAATATCGGCATCGTTGAAGGCCGACTGGAAGTCTTCCATGTGGTCGCGCAGGCGGGTGAAGCGGTGCGGCTGAACCACGGCGATGACCCGGCCCGACCCGACACCTTCGCGCGCGGCAGAGAGCACGGCGCGGATTTCGACCGGGTGGTGGCCGTAATCGTCGATCACCGTCGTTCCATCTACTTCGCCGACCTTGGTGAAGCGGCGCTTCACGCCGTGGAACTTGTGGAAGCCAGTCTGGATGACTTCGTCGCTGCAGCCCATTTCCGCCGCGACGGCTACTGCGGCGAGCGCGTTCTGCACGTTGTGGCGGCCCGGCATCGGCAGTTCGATCCCCTCGATCCGGCGCTGCGAGCCATCGCGTTCGCGCACGACCACATCGAAACTGTTGCCGCCGGGATATGGCGTGACGTTCTCACCGCGCACGTCAGCCTGGGCCGAGAAGCCGTAAGTCACCACGCGGCGGTCGCGCACCTTGGGGATCACGGCCTGGACTTCGGGGTGATCGATGCACAGCACCGCGCAGCCATAGAACGGCACGTTCTCGATGAATTCGACGAAGGCGTCCTTGACCGCATCGAACGAGCCATAATGATCGAGGTGTTCGGGATCGATGTTGGTGACAACCGCGATCGTGCCGTCGAGCCGCAGGAAAGACCCGTCGCTCTCATCCGCTTCGACCACCATCCAGTCGCTCGCGCCAAGGCGGGCGTTCGAGCCGTAGCTATTGATGATGCCGCCGTTGATCACCGTGGGATCGACCCCGCCGGCATCGAGCAATGCCGCGACCATCGAAGTCGTCGTGGTCTTGCCATGCGTGCCAGCCACGGCCACGGTGTTCTTCAGCCGCATCAGTTCAGCGAGCATCTCCGCACGGCGCACGACCGGGACGCGGTGTTCGAGCGCGTAGACCACTTCGGGATTGTCGCGCTTCACCGCGGTCGAGGTGACGACCACGGCGGCATCGACGGCGTTCTCGGTCGCATGGCCGATGAACACCTTGATCCCGCGCTTGCGCAGGCCCTCGACGACATAGCCCTCGGCAATGTCGCTACCCTGCACCGTGTAGCCAAGGTTGTTCATCACCTCGGCAATGCCCGACATGCCGATGCCGCCGATGCCGACGAAATGGATCGTGCCGATATCCGTGCCGACACCCTTCATTCCGGCGTCTCCATGGCCAGTGCTTCCTTGCCCTGATGCGCGTGTGCGCTGCCGCCGACACGGATGACATCCATCATGGGAGCGCCGCCAAAGCTCTCCACCAGATCGGCAAGATCGCTCACCGCAGCGGGATAGCCGCAGTTCCACGCGGCGTGGGCGGCATTGGCGAGGCTGCCCGGGTTCTGCGCCATGGCCTGAAGCTGCTTGGCGAGTTCCACCGCGGTAAAGCGTTCCTGCCGGATCGCCCGCGCGCCGCCGGCCTCGACAATATCGCGGCAATTGGCGGCCTGATGGTCGTCGGTGGCGATGGGGAGCGGGATGAGGATCGCCGGGCGGCCCACCGCCGTCAGCTCGGACACGGTCGAGGCACCGGCACGGCCGATGAACAGATGCGCGTCGGCCAGGCGGCTCGCCATGTCTTCGAAATAGGTGCCGAGTTCGGCGGGAATATCATGCCCGGCATAGCGCGCACGAACTGCCTCGATATCTTCGGCGCGGCACTGCTGGGTGACCTGCAGGCGCTCACGCAGCGCCGGCTGGAGCATGGCGAGGCCATCGGGAACGACTTCGGACAGCACCCGCGCGCCCTGGCTGCCGCCGGTGACCAGCACGCGCAGCAGGCCGTCTTCGGTGAAAACCGGATAGGGCTTTTCGCGCAAGGCAAGCACATCGGCGCGGACCGGGTTGCCGACGAGATGGACCTTTTCCTCATGTTTTGGGGCCAGCCGGTCAATGTGATTATAGGCGGTGGCAATTGCATTGACCTTGCCGGCAAGGAACCGGTTGACCCGGCCCAGCACGGCGTTCTGCTCGTGAATGACCGTAGGGATGCCCGCCGATTGCGCCGCCAGCAGCGCCGGGAACGCGGGGTAGCCGCCGAAGCCGACGACGCAGCTCGGCTCGAAGCTTTCGAACAGGCGCAGCGCCATGCGCCGGCCTTCCATGATGGCGCGCACACCCTTGATCCACGACAGCGGGTTCTTGCCCTGCAAGCGGCCGGCGGGCAGCACGTGTGCGGTCAGGCCGGCGGGTTTGCCGGGGATCTGCGCGCCCCGCGCGTCAGTGATCAGCGCCACGTGGTGCCCACGGCGCTCAAGCTCTTCGGCAAGCACGAAGGCGGGGATCAGGTGTCCGCCCGTGCCGCCTGCGGCCAGCACGAAATGGCGGCTGACGGCGGTCATCGCTGAGTCTCCGGAGGAAATAGGTTGAACGGTTCGCGCCGCAGGAACGGATTGCGGCGGGTGATCGCCAGCAGCAGCCCAATGCCGAAGCACAGCGCCAGTGTAGAAGAACCACCGTACGAAATCAGCGGCAGAGTCATGCCCTTTGACGGAAACAGGCCAAGATTGACGAGGATGTTGATGAATGCCTGTCCGCCGATCTGCACCGCCAGCCCGGCCCCGGCGAGCACGGTGAACAGGTCCTCCTCGTCAATCAGGCGCAGCAGCACGCGCACGATCAGCGCGAGATAAACGATCACGATCATCAGGCAGAAGAGCAGACCGAACTCCTCGCCAATGACCGAGAAAATGTAATCGGTATGCGCCTCGGGCAACGACAGCTTGCGCATGCCCAGCCACAGGCCGCTGCCGGTCCAGCCGCCGGCGGTAATGGTCTTGTGGGCAAGGTCGACCTGGTCATAAGCCGTACCGCCGCCAAGGAAATTGTCGATGCGGTGGCGGGCGTTGTCATAAAGGAAATAGGTGGCGATCACTGCCGTCAGACCGCCGCCGATCAGGATGGAAATCTTCTTCATGTCCATGCCCGAAAGCATGACCAGCACGAACCACACGCCAACGAACAGCACCGTCGAGCCAAAGTCTGGTTCGGCCATCAGCAGCGCCGAAACCACGATCATCAGGCCAGCGGTGATCGGGATCACCGGGATCTTGGTATCGCGTATCTTCCAGCTGAGGATCCATGCCATCAGGATGGCATAGGCTGGCTTGAGGAATTCGGACGGCTGCAACGATCCCACGCCCAGATTGACCCAGCGCCGCGCACCCTTGACCGAGTGGCCGATGCCTGGAAGCAGCACCAGCACCAGCCCGACCAGCATGGCCGCGCCCAGCACGATGCCCACGCGCCGCGCCCATTCCTTCGACATGAAAGAAGCGCCGAGCATCACCAGGATGCCGGCGAACTGGACACGCAGTTGCAGCCAGAAGAAGTGGAGGTCATCGAGCTTGATGGCAGCGGTGGAAAGCTTGCGCGCGCTGGCCGGAGAGGCCGCCGCAACCGCTGCCGCGCCCATCGCCATCAGTGCGAGCACCAGCACCAGCGCCACCCGGTCAATCTCGCGCCACCAGACGGCGATTTCCTGCACCTTGCTGCGCCGACGATTGCCGGCACCGGGCGTGATGCCCGAGCGGGGGACGAAAGGCGGGTTGCTCGCCATCAGCAGGACCCGCCTTCGATCAAGGCGTCAACGATCTGACGGAAGGTGTCGCCGCGCGCTTCGTAATCGCGGAACTGGTCGAAGCTGGCACAGGCAGGCGAAAGCAGGACGACATCGCCGGGCTTTGCCTCTTCCATCGCCTGCCGGATCGCTTCGCACATCATCTCGCTGCGGCGGACGGGCATATATGGTTCGAGCAACTGGGCGAACTTCGGTCCGGCCTCGCCAATGGTATAGGCTGCCGCGACATTGCCGAAGAACGGCGCGCATTCGTCAAGGTCGTCGCCCTTGGGCAGGCCGCCGAGGATCCAATGGACACGGCGATCGGGTTTCGGAGGGAAGGCCGCGAGCGCCGGGGCCGTGCTGGCCGGGTTCGTTGCCTTGCTGTCGTTGATATAGAGAACACCGCGCGCCTCGGCGACGCGCTCCATCCGGTGCGGCAAGCCCTTAAAAGTCGCCATGGCGGGGCGCCACTGACCCTCGGTCAGGCCGAGCGCCTCGACGACCTCCACCGCGACCGCCGCATTCTGCAGGTTGTGCGGACCTTGCAGCGTCGGCCAGTCCGGCTGCATCGCGGCGACGCGCGAGCCATCGGCGTAGTGAACGAGGCCCGGCGCACGGCGCGCCTGTTCGCGGCTGGCGATCGCCAACGTCTCGGGATCACCGGTACCGAACACCGCGTGCTGCTCTGCTCGCTGCATTTCGGAAAGCCGCGCTTTCGAGGCGGTGTAGCCGGTGAAGCCATCATAGCGATCGAGATGATCGGGCGTGATGTTGAGCAGCGCAGTCACCTCGCAAGCGAGGCTGTAAGTCAGGTCGATCTGGTAACTAGACAGTTCGAGCACATAGACTCCACCCGCCGGCAACGGTTCCTGCGCGAGGATGGGAAGTCCGATGTTGCCGCCCATCCGCACCGGCAGTGCCGCGCTCTTGAGCAGGTGGTGGACCAGCGCGGTCGTGGTCGACTTGCCGTTGGTCCCGGTGATGCCGATTACGCGGTGCGCGGGCAGGTCTTCGCGTGCCAGCGCGAACAGTTCAATGTCGCCGATCACCGGCACGCCGACGGCTGCCGCTTCGCTGGCAATCGGATGGGTGTTGAGCGGCACGCCGGGGGAAACCACGATGCCGTCGAACCCGGCAAGGTCCGCGCCGACCGGATCGGCCAGCTCCAACTTGTCGCCGAATTCAGCCATGACCTGCTGGCGCGGCTCGTCTCGGTTGTCCCAGGCCATGACATAAGCCCCGCTCTTCACCAGCGTGCGCACCGCGGCCAGCCCCGAACGGGCAAGGCCGAGGACCGCGTAACGCTTTCCGGCAAAGGCGGAGGAGGTGATCATCGGCGCGGCGTTACCGCAGCTTCAGCGTGGACAGGCCGATCAACGCCAGGATGATCGAGACGATCCAGAAACGGATGACGACGGTCTCTTCCTTCCAGCCCTTCTGTTCGAAGTGGTGGTGGATCGGCGCCATCTTGAACACGCGGCGCCCGGTTCGCTTGAACCAGAACACCTGGATGATCACCGACAGCGCCTCCATCACAAAGAGTCCGCCGACAATGGCGAGGACGATTTCGTGATGCGCCGCAACCGCGATAGCCCCGAGCGCTCCGCCCAGCGCGAGGCTGCCGGTATCGCCCATGAAAACGGCGGCAGGCGGCGCGTTGAACCACAGGAAAGCAAGCCCTGCCCCCATGATCCCGGCGCACAGGATCGCCAGTTCGCCGGCGCGCGGCACGTGCGGGATGCCGAGGTAGCTGGCATAGTCGATACGGCCGGCTAAATAGGCGATGATCGCGAAGGTTCCCGCCGCGATGATCACCGGCATTGTCGCCAGCCCGTCAAGCCCGTCGGTCAGGTTCACGGCATTGCCCGCGCCAACCATGACGACGGCGGCGAAAACATAATAAAACGGCCCCAGCGGGATCGAGCGGCCCGAAAGAAACGGGATATAGAGGTTCGTGTCGATCTGGCTGACGATGATGTAGCTGGCGATACCGGCAACGAGGAATTCCAGCCCCAGCCGCAACTTGCTGGAAAGCCCGGCTGTCGAGCGCTTCTTCACCTTGTCGTAATCGTCCATGAATCCGATGATGCCAAAGCCGATGGTTACGGCAAGGCAGGCCCACAGGAACGGGTTGCTGAGGTCCATCCACAGCAGCATCGAAATGACCAGCGAGACGAGGATCATCAGCCCGCCCATCGTCGGCGTGCCGCGCTTGGCAAGGTGCGTCTGCGGGCCGTCGGTGCGGATCGGCTGGCCTTTACCCTGGCGCAGGCGCAGCATGTTGATGAAGCGCGGTCCGATGATCAGGCCGATGACAAGCGCGGTCATCAGCGCGGCGCCCGCGCGGAACGACTGGTAGCGGATGAGGTTCACGATACCCGGGAAATGCAGCCATTCGGCAATGATGTAGAGCATTTCTCGGCGATCCTATTCCTTCCCTTCGACGAGCGCAGCCACAACAGCCCCTAGCCCAACCGAATTCGACCCCTTCACAAGCACGGCATCGCCCTGCTCCAACCCGAACTGCGCGAGCACTTCCAATGCTTCGGCAGGTGTCCGGCAATGGGCGAAGGGCGCGGCAAAGCCAAGGTCGGAACCCGCCGATTTCCCCAGTTCGTCGGCCAAAGCCGCCATCTCGTCGCCGATAAGGACAAGGTAATCGACCTTGGCGGCGGCAATCGGTTCGATCAGCGCGGCATGAAACTTCGGTGCGAAGTCCCCCAGCTCCTTCATCGCGCCGAGCACGGCGATGCGGCGCGTAGCCTTGGTCGCACCCAATTGCGCCAATGTGGCCCGCATCGAGGCGGGGTTGGCGTTGTAGCTTTCGTCGATTAGCAGTGCGGTGCCGCCGGCTGCATTGATCGTATGACGCGCGCCCCGGCCCTTGAGGCCTTCCATCTCGGCAAGCGCCAGTCCCGCTGCGCCAAGGTCACCCCCGGCGGCACGGACGGCGGCGATCACGCCGAGCGAATTGGCCACCCAGTGATCGCCGGGCGCAGCCACCGTGTAGCACAGCCGGCGATCACCAAGATCAGCCGTCACCAGCGAACCACCGCCGGGTGCCTGAACCGCATCGAGCAGGCGGACATTGGCGTGAGCCGCCGTGCCGAACGAGACGACCTTCGCGCCCTGCTTTTCCGCCGCGGCACGCAGCCGCCAGTAATGTGGGCTGTCGGCCGGGATCACCGCCGTGCCGCCGGGTTCCAGCCCGAGGAAAATCTCCGCCTTGGCATCGGCAATCGCTTCTTCGCTGCCGAGGTTTTCGATGTGCGCCGGGGCAATCGTGGTGATCACGGCGACATGCGGGCAAACCTGCGTGGCAAGGCTGGCGATTTCACCCGCGTGGTTCATGCCCATTTCGAACACGCCGAACTTCGCGCGCTCGGGCATCCGGGCAAGGCTCAGCGGCACGCCGACATGGTTGTTGTAGCTCTTGACCGAGCGGTGCGCCTGCCCGTTCGATCCGCGATCAAGCGCGGCAAAGATGGCTTCCTTGACGCCCGTCTTGCCGACTGAACCGGTCACACCCACGATCCGTGCATGGCTGCGTGTCCGAGCCGCCTTGGCGAGCTGCTGGAGCGCTGTGAAGGTGTCCTTGACGAGGATGTGAGGGCCGCGAATGGGGCGGTCGACAATGGCCGCCGCCGCGCCCCGTTCAAACGCCGTCTCTACAAAGCTGTGGCCGTCCATCGCCTCGCCCTTGAGCGCGAAGAACAGGTCGCCCGGCAGCACGTCACGGCTGTCGATCTCGACGCCAGAGACCTGAAAATGCGCGTTTGCCGTGCCGGATGTGGCGCGGACGATGGCTTCGGATGTCCACAGCGCAAGGCCGGCATCATCGATCGCTTCAATCGGCCAGTCGATAAGGGCGGCGATGTTCATTGGCCGGCAGCCTCCCGTGCTACGGTGACGTCGTCGAATGGCAGGACGCGGCATTCGGCGCCGCGCCCGATGATCTGGCCTTGTTCGTGCCCCTTGCCGGCGATGAGCACGATGTCATCCTTGCCAGCCTCGGCAACGGCGGCGGTGATGGCGGCGCGGCGGTCGCCAGTCTCGCGCGCACTCGGCGCACCGGCGAGAATTTGGCGGCGAATCTCGGCGGGATCTTCGCCGCGCGGATTATCGTCGGTAACGATGGCAATATCCGCTTGTTCCGTGGTGACCCGGCCCATTTCCGGGCGCTTGCCGGCATCCCGGTCGCCGCCCGCGCCGAACACGACGATCAGGCGGCCAGCAACGTGCGGGCGCAGCGCGGCAATCGCAGCTTCGAGCGCGTCAGGTGTGTGGGCATAGTCGACATAGACCGGCGCGCCGGCGCGGTTGATGGCGGCGCGTTCAAGCCGGCCGCGCACCGGCTGAAGGCGGGAGAGAGCATCGAACACCCGGACTGGTTCCTCGCCAGTGGCAATCGCCAGACCCGCCGAAACCAAAGCATTTGCCGCCTGATAGGCCCCGATCAACGGCAGGTTGATCTTTCGCGCCGTGCCCTCGAATTCGATTTCCAGCACCTGGCCCAATTGGCCGGGCTGACGGGCGAGAAGGCGGATCTGGTCCCCCTTCTCGCCCACCGTGAACAGGCTCAAGCCCCGTACGAGAGCCTGTTCGCTGGCCCGGGCAGACCACTCGCCGTCATCCGCCCAGACAACTGCTGTGCCGCCATCCTCGACCACTTCGGAAAGCAGCCGCATCTTGGCCGCGAAGTAGTCTTCCATGTCCTTGTGGTAATCGAGGTGATCGCGACTGAGATTTGTGAAGGCCCCTGCTTTTACGCGCAGTCCCTCGTTGCGGAATTGCGACAGGCCGTGGCTCGATGCCTCGTAAGCGACGTGAGTCACACCTTCGCGCGCCAATCCAGTCATGTTGGCGAGGAAGGTGACGATGTCGGGCGTGGTCAGCCCGGTCGAGACGCTTTCATCGCTGGTGGTCACGCCCAGCGTGCCAATCGAGGCGGCGCGGTGGCCGCACATGCGCCAGATCTGGCGCGTCATTTCTACGCAAGAAGTCTTGCCGTTGGTTCCAGTGACTGCGACCACGGTTTCAGGCACCGGGGTGAAGAACCTCGCGGCAAGGCGAGCAAAGGCACGGCGGGGATTGGCATCGGCGATGTGCACCGCGCCGTCGACCCGCGCTTCGGGACGAGCGACAACGGCCACGGCCCCAGCCTGAACCGCCGCCGGGATGAAGTCCTCGCCATTGACTGCCGTGCCCTGAAACGCGCCGAACACGCAGCCTTGCGCGACTTTGCGGTTGTCGATGGCAAAGCCGGTAACGGGAAACTCGCCGCCCGAGGGCAGAGCGATCCCCGCGGCCTGGGCGATCGCTCCGAGTTTCATTCGCCGTCCCCGCTTGCCACCAGCGGTGCAAGGTCGGTGAGGTCGATATCGCGGCCATCATCGGGCATCACGCCCAGCAGCGGGCCGATGCGCGGGATCAGTTTGCCGATGACCGGCGCGGCGGTGTAACCTGCGGTGCGCTGGCCGGAAGTGGCTGCGGTCGCCTTGGGTTCGACCATCGTCGTCACCACGACATAGCGCGGCGCATCCATCGGGAAAGCGGCGGCGAAGGTCGAGACGACGCGGTCCTTGTGATAGCCAAATTCGTCAGCAATTTCAGCCGTGCCGGTCTTTCCGCCAACGCGGTAACCGGCGGCGTCGGCCTTGCGACCCGTGCCGATCGAGACGATCAGACGGAGCAACTGGCGCATCCGCGCGCTGGTCGAGGCCTTGAACACCCGGCGGCCCTGCGGTGCCTTGTCGGGCGCGATCTTCATCAGCGTGGCCGGCCGCCAGATGCCGCCGTTGACCATCGCCGCATAGGCTGAGGCGAGGTGCAGCGGAGTCAGCGAAATGCCATGGCCAAAGGCAACGCGGGTGGTGGTGATGTTCGACCATTCCCGCGGCAGCTGCGGATTGCGGCGCCCGGGCAGCTCAAGATAGGGCTTTTCGAAGAAACCCAATGACTTGAGATTGGCGCTGAGCGCCTGAGGACCAAGCGCCTCGCCGATCTGGGCCAGCACGATGTTCGACGAATGGATCAGCGCCTCGGGCACGGTAAGCGATGCGCCATAGCTCTTGTGATCATGCACCGGACGTCCTGCGATGACCATCTGCGAGCCCGCCGGCCAGCGCCGCGCAATGTCGGTGATCAGCCCGGCATCGATCGCCGCAGCCACAGTGAGCGGCTTGAACACGGAGCCGAGCTCGTAGTTCTGGCCGGTCATCACGTTGTGCATCAGGCCTTCGCCATTGGCGTCGAGCACCGATGGCCGGTTGGGATCGAACGAGGGACCCGAGGCAAAGGCCAGCACTTCGCCGGTCTCGACATCGAGCACGATGCCGCCGCCGCCCTTGGCATTGCTCGCGGCGATCTGCTTGGCCAGTTCGTCTTCCAGCGCGCCCTGAACGCGGGCATCGATCGACAGCGCCACCGGCTGGCCGCGCATCGCCGGGTCTTTCAACCGCGCATCAAGCACCTGCTCCATGCCGATCAGGCCATTGCCGTTGCGGTCGACATAGCCAAGCACGAAGGCGGCCATGGTGCCTTGCGGGTAAAAGCGTTCCTCTTCCTTGGGGAACTGCAGCGCCGCTTCGCCCAGCGCCTGAACCTTGTCCGCTTCCTCGGGGAGCACGCGGTGGCGGATATAGGCCGACTTGCCGGCTGACAGAACCGACACGAGGTTGTCGTAATTCTCGTCAGGGAAGATCTGCATCAGCTCGCGGGCCAGTTCCTGCGGGCTTTTGACCAGCGCCGGATCGCCGTCCATCGGGCGGGCATCGAACCACAGGGCAAAGGTAGGCAGAGCGCGGGCGAGCGGCACACCATTGCGGTCGGTAATCTCGGCGCGCGGCGGGCGCAGCGCCTCTGCCATTGAGAGCGCCGCCGGGGCATCGCCATCGACGCCCAGGTAGGCCAACCGCGCGGTCGAGGCGACGGCGAGCGCGCCAAAGCCGGCAGCGACCAGCAGCAAGCGCCACTTAGCAATGTGCAGCATGCGCTGGCGCACGTTGACGAGTTGCATCCGTCCCGAGCTTTTCTGGGTCGAGATGGCGACGGCGGTCATTCGCGGATCGTGTCGCGCTTCGAGGCGGAAACCTGCGACAGGCGCGCACCGAGGTTTCCGGCGGTGGTGGCAATGCGGCGCGGCTTTTCGGGCTTCGCCTCGGATGCCTCGGCGCGGCCGGACAGCGGATTGACCAGCGTGGGGAAGCTGCTTTCCTCTTCGCGCGCGGCGCTGGCGACCATGATCGGCGCGGGCGCATCGGCCGCGCGCGCCTTGCCAAGCGAGGCAAGCTGGCGCTCGCTTTCGAGGTACTGGCCCGGAGTCGGTGCCTTGAAGCCAAACTCGAAATCGTTGAGCGCGGTCAGCTTGCGCTGGCTGGCGCGGGTCTGGAATTCGGTCTTGAGCAGTTCCTTCTGCTGCTGCACCGAAACCAGTTTGCGCTCGATCAGACGGACCTCGCTTTTCACCGCATTGACCCGGAAGGTCAGCGCGACAAGCATGGCAAAACAGACCGTGAGTATCGCGGCCCAACCGATCTTCTGCAGACGTGAACGGGTGACGATCATGCGGCATTCCTTTCGGAACGAGGCAGATTTGGCCTCTCGGAATGGGGCAGGTTTGGCCGGGGCGGCGCGGCGGTGCGCGTGGCGCTGCGCAGCGTAGCGGACCGGGACCGGGGATTGCGGGCAACTTCGGCTTCACTTGGACGTACGGCCTTCGCGACATGTGCGAAGGTGGCTGCCGGGCCGGTTCCGACCTCTGGCAAGTAGCGCGAGCCCGAGGGCAAGGCTCCGCTGGCTTTGCGGAGAAACTGCTTCACAACGCGGTCTTCAAGGCTGTGGAAGCTGACCACGGCCAGCCGTCCGCCTTCGCCCAGCAGCGCTTCGGCTGCGGCAAGGCCGGCAGCGAGCTCGTCCAGCTCGGCGTTGACGTGGATGCGGATCGCCTGGAACGAGCGGGTCGCCGGATCCTTGGGCGCCGGCCCTTTGTTCGAATGAGGGCGGTAACCCAGCGCCTTGCGGATGACCTGTGCCAGTTGTCCGGTCGTTTCCAGCGGGCGAGCGGCGACGATGGCGCGGGCGACGCGGCGCGACTGGCGCTCCTCACCATGGGTGTAGAGCACGTCGGCAATGTCGCTTTCGTCCGCTTCGTTGAGGAAGTCGGCGGCGCTGGGGCCGTCCTGCGACATGCGCATGTCGAGCGGGCCATCAGACGAAAAGGCAAAGCCACGTTCCGCCTGGTCGAGCTGCATCGAGGACACGCCGATGTCCATCACCACGCCGTCAACGCGGCTGACGCCCGCTTCGGCCAGCGAGGCAATCATTTCCGAAAAGCGGCGCGGGTGGAGGACGAGGCGGGGTTCGTCACCCTGTGTTTCGGCCCAGAGCTGCCCGGCAGCAATCGCATCGGGATCGCGGTCAAAGGCATGGACCGTCGCGCCGGCATCGAGCAGGCGGCGGGTATAACCGCCAGCACCAAAGGTGGCGTCAACGATCAGCGATCCGGGCGCGGGGGCAAGCGCCTCGATCACTTCATCAAGCAGGACGGGTATATGCGGCGCGCCGGTCATTTCGCGCCCTTTCCGGCCTTGAACCGGCCCATGGCGGCGGCGCAATTGCGCTTGATGGTGGCGTGGTCGTCTCCGAGCGTCGGCACCAGATCGGGGCTGTAGATCAGGAAATGCCGCATAGAGCCCTGGAAATAGACCTTGTCGGTGATGCCTGCGTGTTCGAGCAGGTCGACCGGAAGGGCAAAGCGGCCGCTGTCATCGAAGGGGATCTTTTCAAAGCTGAACAGTTCGATCTCGCGGTCTTCGCGGTCGAATTCCTTGCCCAGTTCGATGGCGATAGCCTCTTCCTTGTCGATCCGTGCTTCCAGTTCGACCCGGTGGGAAAGGCCGAAACCCATGAGGCAGGGACGCGTGGGATGGGCCTGGAGGCAGACGATGCGCTGGCCATTCGAAGATTCGCGGACGAGGTGGCGGAATTCCGGCGGCAGCACGAAGCGATCGCCGCCTACCTTGGCGGTGATCTCCTTCCCACTGTACATGACCGGCCCGTCGCTCACTCGCCCCAGCCCCACTAAAACCGAACCCGTCAACGGGACAAAGCTTCCTCGCCCCAGCAACGCGCCCTCGCTGCTGGCTGACCCCCCTGCTTGAGGAATCGGCAAATGGATTCATCCCGACCGGACCCTATGCATATCGCGGAAGGACCGGGGTGGAAAGGGGTAGAGTCGGAATTTTCGGGAAATTCTCGTTAGACTACTGGTTTTATTCAATTTTATCGAGGTCAACAGGCCAGAAACCACGTTTCAGTCTAGTCATCAAGTGGTTGTTTTCGAAAGTTATTATTTCGCGCCCACCGACCTTCCCCGCGTTCATCCCGATTTTCCCCGGTTCGCTTTCCCGGCGGTTTTCCACAAGCGCGAGCAAGCCGGCCAGCGCAGACTTGCGGGCTTCCGGGCCGGTGATGCCTTCGCTCTCAAGCAGCGCAGCGTCAGCAACAATAACCGCCCTGCCCCTCCCGATGCCGCACGTTGCCACCAGCGCGGACTGATCAATCAAGCAGCGTTTACTGCTGCCCTTGAGCGTCCCCGGCAGGTTCACAGGCAGGCTGAGCCCGGTGGCTTGAACCGTGGCCTCACCCTCCAAAGCAGCATCGTCAAAGCCCAGTTCCAACCCCCAATGCGCGAGCAGCGGATCGACCATGGCGATCGCCTGCGGACGGCGCTTGTCGCCCACCGGGAAGATCGAATGCGCGGTGAGCATCGGATCGGCGAACAGCAGCAGCTTCCCGCCGCCGCGCACCCAACGATCCAGCGCGGCCATTTCCTCTGGTGACAACGCGCGCGGCTGGGCGAGAACGGCCAGTTCCACGCCGCGCAGAGTATCGCTGGCAATTCGGTCAAGCGGGACGACAGTACCACGCGCCTCCAGCACGCCGCGCGCCCAGTGCGGCGGCGCTTCGGCCTTGCCGAGCATTGCGCCGATGCTCGGCTCTTCGGCCCACAGGATCGGCAGGCTGGTCATCAGACTGATGCTGTCGCGCGTTCGGGAGTGTCCGGCGCAGGCACCGAGCAGCAGCGACGACGCGAGCGCCGCCACGAAGGCGGTACGCCGGATCAGTTGGTAGGCGCCGCAGCCGGCTGGGCGGTGGGCAGAGTCGTCTCGGGCGAAGGCACCGCGCCGATATCGGCCAGCGGATCAGTATTGGCCTTGGGCGCTTCCTGGACCTGCGAAGTGCCGCTCACCCCGACTTCGGCTTGGCGGGCGCGGTCCATGATGATGTTGGCGAGGCCGACCAGCAGCAGCATGGTCGCGAGTCCGAAGATGCCGATCTGCAGGCGATGCACGGCCTGTGCGCGAAGCTCTCGCGCATTGGGCAGCTGGAAGTGCTGCGGTCCGGGACCCGTCGGACTATCGTTCGGCCGTGTTGCCATTGGAACGCAGTTTACAACTTCAAGCGGCGGGGCGCAACCATGGGAATATGGGGAGGCCTTTGGTGGCCAGCCACTCGGCATTGTACAGCGACGAGAGGTAGCGGAAGCCGGTATCGCAGAGGATCGTCGCGACCCGCGCGTCCTTGCGGCCTTCGCTCACCAGTTGCTGGCCCAGCGCGATGGCGCCGGCAACATTGATCCCGCTTGAGAGACCAAGACACAGCCCTTCCTCGGCAAGCAGGCGCGAGACCCATTCAATGCCTTCTTCATCGGAAATGCGGAACTGCGTGTCAATCGGCGCGCCTTCGAGGTTGGCGGTGATCCTCCCCTGCCCGATGCCTTCGGCCACCGAATTGCCCTCGGCCTTTAGCTCGCCGTGGGCATAGTAATTATAAAGCGCCGCGCCATGTGGATCAGTCAGCGCGATGCGGATATTCTCGTCGAATTCCTTGAGGCCCAGCCCCACCCCGGCAATTGTGCCGCCAGTGCCAGCCGCGCAAGTGAAGCCATCGAGCCGGCCTTCCAGCTGGTTCCAGATCTCCGGCGCGGTGCTTTCGATGTGGGCCTTGCGGTTGGCGACGTTATCGAACTGGTTGGCCCAGATCGCGCCTTCGGTCTCCTCCGCAAGCCGGCGCGAGGTGTGCACGAAGTGGCCGGGGTTGGAGAACGGCGCGGCGGGAACCAGCACCAGTTCCGCGCCCAGCGCGCGCAGCGTGTCCATCTTTTCGCGGCTCTGCGTCTCGGGCATGACGATGATCGTCTTGTAGCCCAGCGCATTGGCGACCAGAGCCAGACCAATGCCGGTATTGCCCGCCGTACCTTCGACGATCGTGCCGCCGGGCTGCAGCAATCCCTTGGCCTCGGCATCGCGGACGATCCACAGCGCCGCGCGGTCTTTCACCGAGGCGCCGGGGTTGGCGAATTCGCACTTGCCCCAGATCTCGCAGCCAGCCGCCTCGCTCGGTCCTTTGAGCAGGACGAGCGGGGTGTTGCCGATCAGGTCAAGCGTATTGCGGACAGCAGGTGCAGTCATGCCGCAGAGGTAGGAGCGAGAGGGGGCCCGCGCAATGGATTTGCGCTTTGCCCCCCGATACTCAGTCTTCCTCGGCGATGGTCACGCGCAGACCGTCAAGCGCGTCGGTCATCTTGACCTGGCACGACAGGCGCGAGGTGGCGACGCGGTGGTCCGAACTGTCGAGCAGGTCGTTTTCGTCAGCGCTCATTGCCGGGATCTTGTCGGCGAATGCGGGATCGACAACCACGTGGCAGGTCGCGCACGAGCAGCAGCCGCCGCACAGCGCCAGCAGCTCGTCAAAGCCGTTGTCGCGGATCGCTTCCATGACGGTGTAGCCGTTCTTCACATCGACTTCGGTTTCAGCGCCTTCACGATTGACGATAACGAGCTTGGCCATTGCTGTTTTCCTTTGGGTTCGCGGCCCGGTTGCGGGCTTTGGCGGCGCTGCTAATGAAGAGGCGCCGCTTTGGCAAGATATAGGGTTGCGCGAAGATATGATATACGGTGGATCATGGGATTAAGCGCAGCGGCGATCCACAGCGGACTCGATGCCATCGCCGCTGCCGAACCGCGCATGGCGCGGGCGCTGGAGATCGCCGGCTACCCCGAACCGCGAATCCGGGAACGCGGCTATGCCACCTTGCTGCGCACCATCGTCGGCCAGCAGGTCAGCGTGGCCGCCGCCGCCTCGATGTGGCGCAAGCTCGAGGCGCACCTGGGCGAAGATGTCGCCCCGGAAAAGCTGCTCGCCAGCCATTTCGACGAACTGCGCGCCTGCGGCCTTTCCCGCCAGAAACAGGGCTATACCCGGTCCTTGTGCGAAATGGTCCTGTCCGGCGACCTGACCTTCGACGCCCTGCCCGCCGATGATGAGGAAGCCATCGAACTCCTCACCCGCATCAAGGGCATCGGCCGCTGGAGCGCCGAGATCTACCTCCTCTTCGCCGAGGGCCGGCCGGACATCTGGCCGGCCGGAGACCTTGCCGTGCAGGCGGGGTTGCACCGGATTTTGCGGCTGGATGAGCGGCCAAGTGAGAAGGAGACGCGCGTGCTCGCGGAGGCGTGGCGTCCGCACCGGGGGGCGGCGGCGATCTTCACGTGGCACTGCTATAACAATGCGGCTTTGTAAGCCCACTTCCGTCATCCCGGCCTTCGCCGGGATGACGGAAGTGGGTCGCTGGGCATAAACTCGACGCTGATCAGCCGTTCCGTAACGGAATCGACAAGCCCCGCCCGATCGGCTTAACCTCCCCGCCAACGGGAGAGACAAACATGGATCGGAAAGCGATTTTCATCACCGGCGGCGGGTCGGGCATTGGCCGGGCGGTGGCCATCTGGTTTGCCGCGCGCGGGTGGTTCATCGGGATTGCCGACATTTCCGACAGCGGCATGGCCGAGACCAAGTCGCTGCTGCCGCCGGGATCCTGCTCCACGCATAAACTCGACGTACGCGACCGCGAGGCGTGGGACGAGTCGCTTGCCGCTTTCGCCAAGGCCAGCGGCGGGCGCATAGACGTGCTGTTCAACAATGCGGGGATCGGCACCGGCGGCATGTTGCATGAACTCGACAAGGACGAGATCGACACGCTGATCGCGATCAACGTCACCGGCGTGGTCTACGGCGCGCAGGCGGCCTACCCTCATCTCAAGGCCGCCGCCCCCGGTTCCTCGCTGGTCAACACGGCGAGCGCGGCGGGGCTTTACGGATCGGGCGGGCTGTCCCTCTATTCGGCGACCAAGTTCGCGGTGCGCGGCTTCACCGAGGCGCTCGACATCGAATGGCGCGATGATGGCATCCACGTCTGCTCGCTGATGCCCAGCTTCATCGACACCGGCATTCTCGCTGGCCCGGCCAACAAGAAGAGCAACGTGTCCAAGCGCGAAAGCGTAGTGCGCGCCGGGCTGGAATTCACGCCGGTCGAAGTCGCCGCGGAGACGGTGTGGAACGCGGTCAACGGCGGCACCAAGGTCCACAATCTGGTCGGCAAGACGGCCAAGTCGATGGCCTTTGCCGCCAAGTGGATGCCCGGCAAGCTGCGCGAGCGCAGCCGCAACCTGATGAAGGCGCGCGCTGCGCTGGAGTAGGCGCGTAGCCGGATTGCCCCATGTTTGCGACGAGCGGAAAGCGCAGCGACAATCTTCCGCTAACGGTTTTCGAGCGCCGGGCTTAGTCTTGCCCCAGCGGGAGAAAACCTATGCGGGGTAAGCATTTGCTTCTGGCAACCGGCCTGGGCTTCATGGCTCAGCCGTCCATGGGCCAAGATATCGTCGTCAAGGGCAAGGCGCTAAGCAAGGAGCAGGCGCATGAACAGGCCAGAGCCTACGTGCAGAACATCGGCATTGTCACCACGGTGAAACCGGCGGCGCGCTGGGTCGATCCGGTCTGCCCCCGCGCAGTAGGCATTGTCGACGACAAGGCCGCCATGGTTGTCGCCCGCATCCGGCAAGTGGCATCGAACATCGGCGCGCGGGTGGCCAGGGAAGGCTGCAAGCCGAATGTCCTCGTCACCTTTACCGAATTGGGCGCCGACCTGGTCCAGCGGGTCAATGCGATGGACCCGCGCCAGCTGGCCGAGGTGCCGCATTCGCAGCGCGACCGCGTACTCAAGGGCAGCGATCCGATCCGCTGGTGGTACGCCAGCCAGGTCCGCAGCCACGACGGGATGCCGGGATCGTCTGCTCCGCCGCCGTGGCTTAATATCGAGACGTCTGCCTCTGGCGCGTCAGCCTCCAGCGACGCCGGTGGCGGCAGCCTGTCCAGCCCCTTCACCAATTCCTACCGCACCAGCACCATCGCCACCCAGACCAAGCGCTCGCTGGAAACGGTAACCGTGGTGATCGACGTCAAGCTGGCCGAGGGCAAAGGCTTTGACGCGGTGATCGACTATGCGGCGATGGTCAGCCTTGCCGAGATATGGCCGCAGGGTCCGTTGGCGGGGGATTCGATCCTGTCGCTGTTCAATGGCACGCCGCCGCCGCGTGAAATCACGTCGCAGGACGAGGCGCTGCTCAAGGCGCTCTACAAGATGCCGCTGGACCGCGAGGGCCGCTATCATCGCGGACGACTGGTGAAGGACGTTTCCAGCGCGCTGACGACCAGCAAATAGGCCTGACGCGGGGGCGATGGACTTGCCCCCGCCCTTTGTCCGCCGGTGCAGCCATGCAACCCTGCGGCGAAACAGACTTCGCAGAGGATGCCTGACCATGACACCCAAGCGCCTGCTCGCCCTGTTTGCCGTTGGTGCGGCCACCATCCTGCCGCTCGCCGCACAGGCCCAGCCCGCGCCCGCCGCGCCGAAGGGTTCCGCCGTGCCCGGTTGGAACGAGCTGGTCGGCAAGCTATCCGACCTGCCCGACCGGATGCTCGCCCGCCTGCCTGAGGCGATGCGAAGCGATCCGCAGGTGCAGCAGGAAGTGGCGCGCCTCGCGCTGGAAGCGCTGACCTCGCAAGGGGTCGACGCAATCGGCGGCGATGCCGATGCGCCTGAATTTCTGCCGGCCATCGGCTATCTGTTCAACGTTGGCCAGCCCAATGCCGATACGATCTATCGCTCGGCCCGGGTCGATGGCGCAGGCACCTATCGGCTGCGAGGGCGTGCGGGATCGCTCAATCAGGCGATCATCAGCCAGATCGTGCCCCGCAATGCCGAGACCGGCAAGGGTCGCAACCATATCGACCTGTCGAAGCTCAAGCTCGACAAGCAGGGGCGCTTTGACGTGCTGCTGAGCGCGGCAAAGCCAAAAGGCCACCGCGGCGAATGGTGGGAGCTGCGCCCACAGGCCAGCCGCCTGATGATCCGCATGGTCAGCGCCGACTGGGCAAAAGAGCAGGCACCGACGCTCTCCATCGAACGGCTCGACAAGCCTGCCGCCCGCCCGCGCCGCTCTGCCGCCGATCTGGAGGCGCGGCTGCGCGCGCTGCCCGGCATGGTCGACATGATGGCGCTGATGTTCGTCGAACACGTGGAAAAGCTGCGCAGCGATGGATATGTCAACCGGTTCAAGACTTTCGACATTACCAGCGCCGGCGGCCTTGCCGGCCAGTATTACTACGAGGGCGCTTATGACCTCGCCGAGGACGAAGCGCTGATCGTCGAAAGCGATGTGCCCAAGGTCTGCCGCTACCGCTCGCTGATCCTGACCAATGAGCTGTACGAGACCACCGACTGGTACAACAACCATTCGAGCCTCAACAACGCGCAGGCCCCGGCGGATAAGGACGGTCGGCTGCGCATCGTCGTCTCGTCCAAAGACCCCGGCGTGCCCAACTGGCTTGATACCGCCGGCCACGCCAAGGGCCTGATCCAGGGCCGCTGGATGGACTGCGACAGCCAGCCGGTGCCGACCGCAACCAAGGTCAAGCTGGCGGATGTCCGCAAGCACTTGCCCGCCGATACAGGCACCGTCACACCGCAGCAGCGCCAGCAGATCGTCCGCGAACGCCGCGCCGCCTATGTCCAGCGACCGGTCTGGTAAGCCCTAGAGAAAGCTCTCGATTGCGCGGGCCATATCGGCATCACGCTGCGATAGTCCGTCCGCGTCATGAGTGGTCAGGGTGATGTTCACGTGGTTGTAGACGTTGGACCATTCGGGGTGGTGGTCCGCCTTGTCGGCATAAAGCGCAACGCGGGTCATGAAGCCAAAGGCGGCGTTGAAATCGCCGAACCTGAACGCGCGCTCGATCGCCTTGCCATCGGCGCGGAGCTGCCATGCGGGGCATTCGGACAGCAGGGCATCGCACTCGGCGTCAGTCAGGCGGGTAACAGGCATGGTGCACTCCTTGGCAGTAGGCCCCGTTTCCCCTAAGGCGCTGCCTCATGCAAGGGGCCAGCCTGAAAGCGACCGATCTCGCCTGCCAGCGCGGCGAGCGGCTGTTGTTTCGCGGCCTGTCGTTTGCGCTTGCCCCCGGCGAGGCGATACAGGTTGCAGGTGCCAACGGGATCGGCAAATCGAGCCTGATTCGCATCATCGCCGGCCTGCTCCGCCCGCTGGCCGGCACGGTTGAATGCGGCGGCACGCCGGCCCTGCTCGATGAGCGACCCGCGCTCGATCCGCACCTGCCTCTGGGCAATGCGCTGGCCTTTTGGCAGCGCATCGATGGATGGGACGATCTGCCACTCGGCCTGCTGGGCCTCAAAAACCTGCTTGATGTGCCGGTGCGCTACCTTTCTACCGGCCAGAAAAAACGTGCCGCGCTTGCGCGCATGGTCGGCCAGTCCGCGCCGGTCTGGCTGCTTGACGAGCCGCTCAACGGGCTGGACCGCGCGGCGGTGGCCATGGTCGAAACGCTGGTGGCGCAGCACTGCGATTCTGGCGGCGTGGCGCTGGTCGCCTCGCACCAGCCAATCGCGCTGCCGGGCGATCACCGCATTGATCTTGCGGAGTTCACCGCGTGAGCCACCCACTCCTTGCCATCCTGCGCCGAGACATTGTGCTGCTGCTTTTCGGCGGGCGGCGCGGCGGAGCGACGCTGCCACTGCTGTTCTTCCTCGCGGTCGCCATGCTGTTCCCCTTTGCTGTCGGGCCGGACCCGGTCCTGCTGGCGCGCACCGGCGGCGGGGTGATCTGGGTTGCGGCGCTGCTCGCGGCGATCCTGCCGATTGACCGGCTGGTCGAGCCTGATCTCGATCAGGGCATGTTCGATCAGTGGGCCCTGCGCGGTATTTCCGAAGAGGCGCTGATGGGCGTGCGCATCCTTGCCCACTGGCTGAGCTTCGGCCCGCCGCTGATGCTCGCCGCCCTCCCCGCTGCCGCCTTGCTCGGGCTGGATGGCGAGAAGCTGCGGATCGTCGAGATCGGACTGCTGGCAGGAACGCCGGGACTGGCCGCGCTCGGCGTCATGGTCGCCGCACTCACCGCCGGCCTGCGCGGCGGCGCGGCGCTTGGCGGTCTGCTAGTGATCCCGATGGCCGTGCCTCTGCTGGTCTTCGGCGCGGGCAGCCTTGCCGTGGGCGGGACAAGCGGCCTCGCCCTTTGTGGCGCGGCGAGCCTGGTGCTGCTGGCGATTGCCCCGTTTGCTGCCGGCGCGGCAGTGCGGAATGGGCGGGGTTAGTAAGGCGGCTTGTCCAGTCCCTTCGGACTCGCGGTGAAGATCTCGCACCCGGTCTCGGTAATCCCGATTGAATGCTCGAACTGCGCCGAAAGCGAGCGGTCGCGCGTTACGGCCGTCCAGCCGTCTTCGAGCAGCTTCACCCCCGGCTTGCCGAGGTTGATCATCGGCTCGATGGTGAAGAACATGCCCGGCTTCAGCTCCGGCCCGGTGCCACGGTGCCCGGCGTGGACCACCTCGGGCGCATCGTGGAACAGGCGGCCGAGGCCATGGCCGCAGAATTCGCGAACGACGCCGTAGCGGTTGGCTTCGGCGTGCTTCTGGATGGCCGCGCCGATATCGCCCAGCTTGGCGCCGGGCTTGGCGTGTTCGATGCCGATCATCAGGCACTCATAGGTCACGTCGACCAGCCGCCGCGCCTTCAGCGGCACGTCACCAACGAGGTACATTCGGCTGGAATCGCCGTGCCAGCCATCGAGCAGCGGGGTCACATCGATGTTGACGATATCGCCGTCCTTGAGGACCTTGTCGCCGGGGATCCCGTGGCACACGACATGGTTGATCGAGACGCAGCACGAATGGGCATAGCCGCGATAACCAAGTGTCGCCGGCACCGCGCCGCCATCGAGCGTGAGCTTGCGGACAAGATCGTCGATCTCCCCCGTGGTGACGCCCGGCTTCACAAAAGGCGCCATTTCATCGAGGATCTCTGCGGCAAGACGCCCGGCCTTGCGCATACCCTCGAAGTGTTCGGGAGCGTGCAGCTTGATCGTGCCATCGCGAAGGAGGACATCGGTGGATTCGACGGTCTGGTATTGAGTCATGCCGCCCACATAGGCGCGATTGGCCGGAATTGCGAGATGCTGTGCGCACGGTCCCTTTTACTGTCATCCTCAACTCGTTTCACGATCCATCATGCCGAGCGCACGGGTCAATAAGAGACCAGTTGCCCGCGTCCCATGTCTCTAAGTCACCAGTGCCCAGGGCGAAATGGATCCTGAAACAAGTTCAGGATGACGGAGTGTGTAAATGAGATGGGGATTCACAGAGGCCGAGATTGCGCCTATCCCCCTCCCATGAGCGACAAGAACTCCCTGATCCAGCCCGATCGCGGGCAGAAAGCCACCGCGATCCACCTCGTCTCGAAGGACACCTTCCCCGCCTTCGCCAAGGGCCTGAACGCCGCGCAGCGCGCCGCGCTGGCCGCGCAGAAGTTCGAGGGCGACGGCTATGCCTATGCGATCGTGCCTGATGGCGATCACTGGTTCGTCGTTTCCGGCGTGGCCAATCCGGATGACTTGTCCAGCTGGTGCATGGCGAAACTGGCCGAAGTGCTCCCCGCGGGGACCTATCGCCGCGAGGGCGGTGAGCCGGGTAAAGCGATGTTCGGTTGGCTCAGCGGACAATACTCGTTCGACCGTTACCGCTCCGATCCCAAGGAGGAAGGGCCGCGCATTCTTCTGACCAAGTCGGTCAAGGCGATTGACGCCGTGCTCGCCGAAGCGGCGGCGACGGAGTTGGTCCGCGATCTCGTCAATACGCCGGCGGAGGATATGGGGCCCGCCGAACTCGAAACGACCGCCCACCAGATCGCCAAGCAGTACCGCGCTGAAATCCACGTGACCAAGGGCGATGCGCTCGAGCGCGAATTCCCGATGGTCCACATGGTTGGCCGCGCCGCCAGCCGCAGCCACGCTCCGCGAATGATCGAGATCGAATGTGGCGATCCCAAGCACCCGCGCGTGGCCATTGTCGGCAAGGGCGTGTGCTTCGATTCAGGCGGGCTCGACATCAAGCCGAGCGCCGGAATGCTGCTGATGAAGAAGGACATGGGCGGCGCAGCCCACGCGATTGCACTGGCGCAGTTGATCATGGGCGCTGGCTTGCCGGTGCGGTTGCACATGCTGGTGCCGGCAGTGGAGAACGCGGTGGCGGGCAATGCCTTCCGCCCCGGCGACGTCCTGCGCAGCCGCGCGGGGATTTCGGTCGAGATCGGCAATACCGACGCCGAGGGCCGCCTCGTTCTGGGTGACGCGCTGGCCAAGGCGAGCGAGAGCTCGCCGGAACTGATCATCGACTTCGCCACGCTCACCGGTGCGGCGCGCGGGGCGCTCGGGCCAGACCTGCCCGCGCTGATGACGCGGCAGGACGCGACGGCAGAGGCACTGCTGGCGGCGGGCATCGAAAACGACGATCCCGCATGGCGCCTGCCACTGCACAAACCCTATGCCGAATGGCTGAAAAGCGACATCGCCGATATCAACAACAGCCACACCAACGGCTTTGCCGGGGCCTCGGTCGCGGGGCTGTTCCTCGACCGCTTCGTTGGCGAGGGCATAGACTGGGCGCACTTCGATACCTTTGCATGGCGGCCGGTTTCCAAGCCCGGGCGACCCAAGGGCGGCGAGGCGCTGGGCCTGCGCGCATCATGGGCCATGCTGCAAGGGCGCTACACATGAGCCTGACCGTCACCCTGCACGGTGCGGGTCGCACCGTCACCGGATCGTGCCTTGAATTCGACACGGGCAAAGCGCGGCTACTGGTCGATTGCGGCATGTTTCAGGGTTCGCGCACGCTGGAATCGCTGAACATGGCAAAACGGGTGAATAACCCGGAAAAGCTTGACGCCGTCATCCTGACCCACGCGCACATCGACCATTCGGGCCTGCTGCCCAAACTGGTCAAGGACGGCTTCAGCGGTCCGATCTGGTGCACGGACCAGACCGGCGAGTTGCTCGAATACATGCTCGCCGATTCCGGCCGCATCCACGAGGGCGAAGCCGAACGGATGAACCGCCGCCGCGACCGTGAGGGCAATAGGGCGATGGAACCGCTCTACACCGAAGCCGACGGACTGGAGGCCTGGCGCATGGCGCGGCCTGTCGCGCTTGGCCAATGGTTCGAACCCGCACCCGGATATCGCGCGCGACTGTGGAACGCCGGGCATATTCTCGGATCCGCCTCTGTAGAGCTTGAGGCCGCGGGTGTGCGGATGATGTGTTCGGGCGATATCGGACCGGACAACAAGGCCTTCCATCCCGATCCCGAAGGCCCGGCCGGCTTCGACCATGTCTTTTGCGAGAGCACTTACGGTGACCGCGCCCGTGAGAAGCACTCCATTGCCGAACGCCGTGACATCCTTGCCGGGGTCGTCAACGAGGCATTGGGGCGCGGCGGCAACCTGATCGTGCCGACTTTCGCGCTGGAACGGACTCAGGAACTGTTGCTCGACCTCGCCAACCTGTCCCGCGATGGGCGCATCGGACATGCCACGGTGTTTGTCGATTCACCGCTGGCCAACCGCGCCACCAAGGTCTTTGCCCGACATCTTGAGGATCTGGAAGATACCGGCGGCACCAATCCGTTTGAAAGCACGGCGATCCACTACGTCAACGACGTGTCCGAATCTGTCCGGCTCAACACGATTTCGGGCGCGATCATCTTGGCGGCATCGGGCATGTGCGAAGCTGGGCGCATCCGGCACCACCTGCTTCACAACCTGCACCGGCGCGATTCCACCGTGCTGTTCGTCGGCTTCCAGTCCGAAGGGTCTCTCGGCCGCGTTATCCTCGAAGGTGCAGAGCGGGTGCGGATCACCGGCAAGGACGTGCTGGTCCGCGCACAGATCCGCCGGATCGATTCCTATTCCGCTCATGCCGATCAGGCGGAATTACTCGACTGGATTGCTGCTCGCGCGCCGATATCGGGCAGCCTTATGCTCGATCACGGTGAGAGCGCCGCGATCGATGTCTTGGCCCGTCTGGCGCAGGATCGTAAACTCGCGCCGTCGGTCATCGTGCCGGGAATCGGTGAGACCTGGCAGCTCGAACCGGGCAGTCGGGCCAGCCGCCTGCGCACCGCACCGCCCGAAACTGCGGCCGCAGTCGGGCGCGACTGGCAGAATTCCTATGCCGATCTCGCCAGCAGCCTCAAGCAGCGCTTGCTCAGGATCGAAAACGCCGAAGCCCGCGAGCGCGCCATCGCGGAAATGCGCGCCGTGCTCGACAGCTACACCGAGTTCCGAGAGGCGAAGAAGGATAGGCATGACCACCGCTAGGCTGCCCCCAGGGGTCGCTAACTTGCCTGAAACGCCTCTATTGTATAAGCGCCCCCATCCCCGGGGCATCCGGGCAGGGGAACCGGAGGGCAAGTGAGCGAATTGGCCAGCCTTGATACCAATCTCGACGGACGCAACTTTGCGATGACCGGACCGATGAAGATCGCCGATCCGGCGCACACGCCGGTGCGCGGTGATCTGGCCCATGTCCGCCTCGCGGGCTGCTATTTCGTGCCGCATTACGCCGTGCCCGCGCCGCACAAGGTTGTGGCTGGCGGAGCGCAATTACTCTCGTCCGGACGCGCCGATGCAGAAGTGCTCGCAGCACTCCCAGCCGGTTCGCACTTCGACGTGCTCGATATTGCCGGCGGCCAGGCTTGGGGACAGGCGGGAGATGAGAACGGACTGGTCGGCTATGTGTCCATGAACCAGCTCAAACTCGCAGCATGACTGCGCGGGTTTTCATTGACGGCGCGGCGGGGACCACCGGTCTCGAAATCCTAGAACGGCTTGCCCCGCGCAGCGAATTCGAACTGGTTGTGCTCGACGACGTTCAGCGCAAGAGCGCCGACGCGCGCCGCGATGCCTATCACGCTGCCGATTTCGCCGTGCTCTGCCTGCCCGACGATGCCGCGATCGAGGCTGTCGCGCTGGCCGAGGGCGCAAAGGTCCGCATCGTCGATGCCAGCTCCGCACACCGTGTGGCGCAGGGCTGGACCTATGGCTTTCCCGAAATCACTGGGCGCGAAAAGATCGCCAATGCAGCGCGGGTGAGCAACCCCGGCTGCTATCCCACCGGCTTCATCGCACTCCTCGCGCCGCTGATCCGCAACGGGCTGCTGCCGGCGGACTGGCCCTATGTCTGCCACGCCGTCTCCGGCTATTCGGGCGGCGGCAAGGCGCTGATCGCTCGGTTCGAAGATGATACCGACATCGCCTACCGCGATTACGGCCTCGCGCTTGGTCACAAGCACGTGCCTGAAATGCAGCGCTATGCGGAGCTGGGGAATGAGCCGGTTTTCGCCCCGGCGGTGATCCCGGCGCATCGCGGCATGGTTGTCGAAGTGCCGCTGCACCTGTCGATGATGGAGCGCGCTGCGCCGGTCGACGGTCTGCGCCAGTGCCTCCAGCTGTTCTACCAGAGCAGCGAAGTCGTGACGCTTCACGCCGATACGCCCGATGAACTGCTGCTGCGTCGTTCTGCCGAGCCTTCGGACCGGCTCGACCTCTATGTCTTCGGCGCCAAGGATGGCCGACAGGCGCGGCTCGTCGCCGTGCTCGACAACCTTGGCAAGGGTGCCAGCGGTGCGGCGGTGCAGAACCTCAACCTGATGGCGGGCCTGCCGGAAACCGCCGGTCTCAGCCTCTAGTGGACCCGAAAGCGCCGCCGATTTCCCCGGCGGGCATGGCCGCGCTGCGCAAGCGGTACGACCATCTGCTGGGCACAGAGCGCCCCGCGATTGTCGAGATCGTCTCGTGGGCGGCGGGCAATGGTGACCGCAGCGAGAACGGCGATTACCTCTATGGCCGCAAGCGCATGCGCGAGATTGACCGCGAGCTGGCCTTCCTCGCCAAGCGCATGAAGCTGTGCCGGGTGATCGATCCCGCCGCGCAGACCGACCCCGGCCGCGTATGGTTCGGCGCCACCGTCACCATTGCTGACGATAACGACGGGCAGCGTACGATCACGCTGGTGGGCGATGACGAGCAGGATGCCAGCAAGAGCCTGATCGGGTGGTCCGCACCGATGGCCCGCGCGCTGCGCGGCGCGGCACTGGGCGACTTGCGCAAGGTACGCTTGCCCGGCGGCGAAAAGGAATGGGAAGTGATTGCGATCACCTACCCCGAGCCGCTCTGATGGCCGAGATTGTCAACCTGCGTCTGGCGCGCAAGGCGCGCAAGCGCGAGGCTGACAAAGCCGCCGCCGAACAGAACCGCGCGCTCAGCGGGCGAACCAAGACCCAGAAGCTGCGCGAGCGCTCCGAGCAGGACCGCGCCGCACGCGAGCTTGACGCCCACCGGCGCGACGGCGATTGAACCGCCATGCCGCGCCGCTTGCCTCTCCTGCTCATCGCTCTGCTGATCGCCGCCCCGGCTTCGGCGCGCGATAATCTGGGCGTCTATGGCAAGTGGGCGGCCTTTCGCGATCCCGCCGTGCCGCGCTGCTATGCCATCGCCATGGCCGAGCCTTCGCGGCTCCAGCGTGATTTCCAGCCCTATGCCGCGATCGGCACCTGGCCGCGCCGGAACGAGCGCGGGCAAATCCACTTCCGCCTGTCGCGCAAACTCGCGCAGGGTGCGCGCGTGGTATTGACGATCAGCGGCCAGCGCTTCGAACTGTCCGCCGGCGGCGGCGATGCCTGGGCGGCAGACAAGCGGATGGATGCTGCCGTGGCCGCAGCCATGCGCTCCGCAGGGTCGATGACGGTCAGCGCGCGCGATGCCTCGGGCCGCAATTTCGCCAACACTTATGCCTTGTCGGGCGCGGCAACCGCCATGGACGCGGCGCAGATCGGTTGCGCTGGAATTCGCTGAGGCATTCGCCGAAGCTAGCCAAACTGGGCCGCTAACCCTATGTGCCCAACCATGGCCGATACAGCACTGATGTCGATTCCGGGAATGATCGATCCCGTACCCACCCCGCGCGAGGTCACTCCGCGCGCTGATGGCCGGGTGGATCTGCTCGGCCTGCCGCGCAAGGCGATCACCGCGCTGTTCGAAACCGCAGGCCTTGATGCCAAGGCCGCCAAGCTGCGCGCCAAGCAGGTCTATCACTGGCTCTACCACCGCGGCGTCACCGATTTCGAAGCGATGACCGACATCTCCAAGACCATGCGCCCGTGGCTGGCGGCGCGCTTCGTGGTTGGCCGGCCCGAGGTCGTGCTGGCCCAGCATTCGAACGACGGCACCCGCAAATGGCTGCTGCGCACCGATGATGGCCACGAGTTTGAAATGGTCTTCATCCCCGACGAATCGCGCGGTACGCTGTGCGTTTCGAGCCAGGTCGGCTGCACGCTCAATTGCCGTTTCTGCCACACCGGCACCATGCGACTGGTGCGTAACCTGACGCCGGGCGAAATCGTCGGACAGGTCATGCTGGCCCGCGATGAACTGGGCGAATGGCCGCGCAGCGCCGATGATACCCGCATCGCCACAATGGCCGGACTTGATGAAGTCGAGGACGAAGATGGCGGCGGCTATTCCCCCGATGGCCGCCTGCTCACCAACATCGTGATGATGGGCATGGGTGAGCCGCTCTACAATTTCGACCACGTCCGCGATGCGCTGAAGATCGTCATGGACGGCGAAGGCCTCGCCCTGTCGAAGCGCCGCATCACCCTTTCGACTTCGGGCGTGGTGCCGATGATGGCCCGCGCGGGCGAGGAAATCGGCGTCAATCTGGCGGTCTCGCTCCACGCGGTGAACAAGGAAGTGCGCGACGAGATCGTACCGATCAACCGCAAGTACGGACTCGAGGAACTGCTCCAGGCCTGCGCCGACTATCCCGGCGCCAGCAACGCACGGCGCATCACGTTTGAATACGTCATGCTCAAGGATAAGAACGACAGCGATGCCGATGCGCGCGAACTGGTGCGGCTGATCAAGCAGTACAAGCTGCCCGCCAAGGTCAACCTGATCCCGTTCAACCCGTGGCCCGGCGCCATCTATGAATGTTCATCGCCCGACCGCATCCGGCGCTTTTCCGAGATCGTTTTCGAAGCCGGCATCAGCGCGCCGGTGCGCACGCCGCGCGGCCGTGACATCGATGCCGCCTGCGGCCAGCTCAAGACTGCTGCGCAGAAGATGAGCCGCGCCGAGCTTGACCGGCTGGCCGAGGAAAAACAGGCCGCACTCGGCTGATCGCACATTCGGGGCAGTCCAGCTGCCCGGCAATCCGCAGTTCAGCCATGGAACCCTTTGGTGCTCTCACGAGTTAACACAGTCATAGGAGCCTACCCATGTTTCGCAAGACACTCATCGCCGCCGGCCTCGCCACGATGGTCCTGCCGGCCGCCGCAGCCTATGCCGCGCCGCCAGCATGGGCCCCCGCCAATGGCTACCGCGCCAAGAACGGCGACATTTCCTATCGCCGCACCGAAAACGGCGTGCGCTACTGGCAGGGTCGCGACGGCCGCTATTACTGCAAGCGCAGCAACGGCACCACCGGCCTGCTGATCGGCGCTGCCGGCGGCGCTCTGGTTGGCCGCGCAATCGACAGCCGCGGTGACCGCGCGACCGGAACGATAATCGGTGCCGCCGCAGGTGCGCTGCTTGGCCGCGAGATCGAACGCAGCAATTCGCGCTGCCGTTAAACCTGCAACCCGATGTTTCGCCCGAACGGCTTGTCGTGCGGGCGGCACGGCCTGACTCATTAAGGTGAGTCATCGTCGGCGAGTTGACGTAGCTTTCGCGTGGTTCGTCCATGCGAAAGGATTGCCCATGCGCAAGTCACTCATCGCCCTCACACTAGCCGGCTCAGTCTGCTTCGCCGCTCCCGTTGCGGCGGATCCGCCGCTCTACACGTTTGGCGGCAGCGCCCCGGCGAACAGCGCCGTGGCTTATGACGAAAACGGCCAATACGTCACCCCGCAGGCGCTCGTCGCCAGTGACCGCGTCTGGTTGGGCGAAGACGGCCAGTATCATTGCAAGCGCAAGAACGGCACGACCGGGCTGGTGATCGGCGCGGCCATCGGCGGCTTCCTCGGCAATCGCATCGCCGGGCGCGGCAAGCGCACGCTCGGCACGATCATCGGCGCGGTTGGCGGTGGCCTGCTCGGCAAGTCGCTCACCGATGGTGAGGTGAAGTGCCAATAAGGGCTTAGGGGGCGAAAAGCTCCCCGCCTGCCGACACGGTCGCCACGCGCCCGCCGATCCACACGCCGTCAGCTTCATTGTTGGCATAGACCAGGCCGTTCGCGCCGGTCTTGCGGCCTTGCGCAGCGATGTAGCTATCCTTGACTAGCCCGGTCTCGAACAGGTGCATCGCAACCCCGGCATTGAAACTGCCGGTGACCGGGTCCTCCGCCATGTCCCCCGCCCCCTTGGCGAAGAAAGCGCGCAGTTCCCAATCAGCTTCACTGCCCGGCACACAAGGTCCCGCCAAACCGACATCGGTCCCGGGAGCAGCCTTTGCCGCCGGTTCCGCCGCAAGGACGGCCTCGGCACTGTCCATGCGCAGCAGCACCCAGTTCGGGCCGTTGGCGACATGGACCGCCTCGACTACGTGGTCAGGATCGGCGCCAGATACGCGCAGCGCCTCGGCCAGTTCGTCCGCTGAGAGTGCTCCGGTGCGGATCAGAGGCGGGGCGCGGAAGGCCAGCCGCTCGCCCTGCTGGCGAACCTCAATCAGCCCGACGCCGCATTCCTGCACGATCCGTCCGGTCCCTTTCGGCACGCCGCCCGCCGCCAGCCAGCCATGGGCGGAACCCAGCGTGGGATGGCCGGCGAAAGGCAATTCGCCCGCCGGATAGAATATCCTCACGCGGTAATCTGCCGCCGGATCGGTCGGCGGGAGCAGGAAAGTCGTCTCGGAATATCCCAGCCAGCAAGTGATCGCCTGCATCTGCTGGGTCGTCAGCCCTTCGCCGCCATGGACCACTCCGAGCGGGTTGCCGCTGAGCGGGCCGTTGCAGAACACGTCGATCAGATCGAGATTCACGCCGTCATTCTCCTTTAGGTGCCGGGAAATCGCCTGGGCGCCCTTCCATGCCGGCGCGGCTTATGCTCCAAACGCCGTATGGCAATCAACCGACCCGCCGTCCTCATCACCGGCGCCGCCCGGCGCATCGGCGCAGTGCTTGCGCGCAGTTTTGGTGCCGCGGGGTGGCACGTGGTCATTCACCACGGCTTCTCGCACGCCGAGGCCGAGACGCTGGCAGCCGAACTGCCCCGCGCCGAAGTTGTCCAGTGCGACCTGACAGACGGCGATGCGGCCGAGGCCATGGTCGAGGCCCTCGCCGCGCGCCTGCCGGACTGGCGCGTGCTGGTGAGCAACGCTGCCGTATTCAACGAAGACCGCGCCGACCGCATCGATCCCGCCGTCTTTGCCGAGGCGATGGCCGTCAACGCTGCCGCGCCGGTGCGTATGGCGCAGGCCTTCCTGCGCTCCGCCAGGGCCGATGGCGGTCGCCGCGTGATCCAGTTTACCGACATGAAGGTCGCCAATCCAAACCCCGATTTCTTCTCCTACACCATGGCCAAGAACGCGCTTGCCGCATCGGTTCGGACGCTGGCGATGGCACAGGATGACCCGCGCGACCGGGTCTACGCCCTTGCCCCCGGGGCCATGCTCCCCAGCCACGATCAGCGTGACGAGGAGCACCTGCTATCGGGCCGGATGAACCTGCTCGGCCGGATTACCGAGCCTGAGGAATTGGCCGATGCAGCGCTATGGCTGTCCGAAGGCTGGCTGGCGAGCGGCGAGACGCTGTTCATCGATTCGGGCCAGCACCTGATGACCCAGCCGCGCGACGTGCTTTACCTTGCGCGCGGGCTGACCTAACGCGCCGCCCATGCTCGAAGCCCTGCTGACCTCCACCCTCGTCGTCGCGCTTGCCGAAGTGGGCGACAAGACGATGCTGCTTGCCATCGTGCTGGCCGCCCGGCTGCGCGCGCCGTGGCAGATTATCGCGGGCATTTTCGTCGCCACCATTGCCAACCATGCACTCGCCGCGCTGGTCGGGCGCGAGGTGGCCGGACTGGTCGAATCGCAATGGTTCCGCATCGCGGTTGCGCTCGGTTTCATCGCCATGGCCGCGTGGACGCTGGTGCCGGACAAGCTGGACGACGATGAAGAAACATCGGTCCGCACCAAAAGCAGCGCTTTCCTGACCACGCTGGTCTCATTCTTCTTCGTAGAGATCGGCGACAAGACTCAGGTCGCGACGATCGCGCTGGCCGCGCATTACCGCGATGTGCTTACCGTCGCCGCTGGCACCACACTCGGTATGATGATCGCCAATGTGCCCGCCGTGTTCCTCGGCGAGGAACTGGTCAAGCGCGTCTCGCTGAAAGCGGCGCGCACGGCGGCGGCGGCGCTGTTCTTCGTGCTCGGCGTATGGCAGCTCGCTTCGGCGCTCGGCTGGCTCGGCTGACAGATCAAACTTGCCTTTGTGCACAAGTGGCATAGGCTTGCCGCATGTGGCTGCTAGACAAGATGCTGCGCGCGTTGATCCGCAAGGGTCGTCTCGTGCTGACCGACCACGACGGCAAGATCTACACCTATGGTGAGCCTGCCGCCGATCCCCTCCACATCCGGCTGACCGACAAGGGGGCGGCGCTGCACATCGCCAAGGACCCGCGCATCGGTGCGGGCGAGGCCTATATGGATGGCCGGCTCGTGATCGAACCGCCGCATGACGTGCGCGACTTCATCCTGTTTGTCATGAGCCAGGATTCGGGCGATGCCGTGCGCGCGCGCAACCCGCTGCGCCGGGTGCTGGACAAGGTTGCGTCAAGGCTTGACCAGAACAATTACCGCGCGCGGGCAGCCAAGAATGTCGAACATCATTACGATCTTACGCGGCGTTTTTACGAACTCTTTCTCGATACCGACCGCCAGTACACGATGGCCTATTGGCGGGATCCGAATGGCACGCTGGAGCAGGCGCAGCTCGACAAGAAGGCGCTGATTGCCGCCAAGCTGCGGATTGAGCCGGGTATGCGAGTGCTCGATATTGGTTCCGGTTGGGGCGGTTTCGGCTTGTTTCTGAATCGGCATTACGGCTGCGAAGTGCTCGGTGTGAGCCTCGCGCCCGATCAGGTGCGCTTCGCCAACGAACGCGCCGAAGCCGCCGGGGTAGCGGACAAGGTGAAATTCGAGCTGACCGACTACCGCGACGTCAATGTGCAATTTGACCGGATCGCCAGCGTCGGCATGTTCGAACACGTCGGCCTGAAGAACTACGACGAATATTTCTCCAAGACCTGGGACCTCCTGGCCCCCGACGGCGTCATGCTAACCCACACCATCGGCCGCCTGAAACAAAGCGGCGCGACCGACAAGTGGAACCGCAAGTACATCTTCCCTGGCCACTACCTGCCGGCGGTGAGCGAAATGTCCGCCTCGCTCGAGCGCACCGGCTGGGAAATCGCCGACCTCGAAATGATGCGTTACCACTACGCCTATACGCTGGCCGAATGGTACCGCCGCGCAACCCTGCACCGCGAAGAGATCGAGCAGCTTTACGACGCGCGCTTCTTCCGCATGTGGCAGTTCTATCTGGCGGGCGCCGAACAGGGCTTTCGCCACGGCAACCTCGTCAACTTCCAGTTCCAGACGGTAAAGCGCCGCAATGCCGTGCCGAACACGCGCGACTATATCGAAGCGGAGATGCTGCGCTTGCTCGCGGCTGAGCAGGCGCCCGAGTGGCATCTGGAAAAGCACGCTGCCGAATGAGGGCACTGGCCTTTGCCGGGGCGCTCTCGGCCCTGCTGCTGCTCACCCCTGCCCCGGCGCAAGATGCGAAGACTGCACGCGAGGCGGCGGCAGACGCTGCGGCCGCTGTAACAGAGGCGGTGGAAGCGGCGGATGAGGACGTTCCGGTTAACACCGAAGGCCCCCGCCACACTTACGGCAAGCCGGTGGAGTTCACCTGCCCGGTCGGCGGTGAGAAGTTCAGCCAGGTCATCGACGCGTTCAGCTTTCCGCTCGAGACCTATCCCGATGGCGGCGGTCCGGGGTCGGAGCAGAGCGACGTCCAGCTGCCCGAGTGCCCGTCCAACGGCCTCGTGCTGATGAACGAATACAAGCACGAGGAAGGCGACAGCCAGGAGCCTTACACCACTGCCGAGATCGCCCGCCTGCCCGCGCTGATCGCCACGCCCGAGTATCAAGCGCTGCGCAAAGACAGCCGCGCCGCGCGGTTGCTGTGGCTATCCGAAAAACTCGGCCGACCGGCATGGCAGCGCTACCACCTGCTCCAGCGCGCCGCTTGGGTCGCCAAGACGCCCGCAGACCGCAAACGCTGGATGACTCGCATCGCCGATGAGAGCGAGGCAATGGCCAACGCCCCCGGTTTCCCGCCCGACTTTGCCGTGCAGCTCGACGTGTTCCGCATCAATGCCCTGCGTGAAACCGGGCGCTGGGACGAAGCGCTGAAGGCGATTGATGCGCTTTATGCGAAGGCCGATGCCTTGCGCGCCAAGCGGCCGGTCAATCCGCACGTGGTCAATCAGCAGGAAGATGACGATGGCCGGATCGACATTCTCGAACGCATGCGCAGCGTAATCGCCGATAAGGACGATGATCCGCACCCCGTCGGCATGATGGGCAAGCGCTGGGCCAACATGATCTGCCGCGACATCGATGAGCCCGGCAAGAACCCGCTGATCGGCCCCAACACACGCCGGGGCTGCGCAAAGATGAAGGCGGACGCCGAGTTCGAGACGGCCGTCACTGAACTCGAAACCGATCTCGTGGGCGACGTGGTCAAGCGCGACAAAATCTGCGTGCGAACTCCGGCAGACAAGCGCAGCAAACTGGAAGCAAGGGCCTGCGAAGGCGCGATGGCGCAGGTCGAATGGATCGCCGACCGGGCGAAGATGGATGCCTGGGCCAAGCGCCTTCTCGCCAACCCCGCGATACTGGACGTGGAGTGCAAGGCCGTGACAATCGGTCGCTATGACACGCCCGCCACCGCGCTTGGCAAGGCCTGCCAGGAACGCGCACGCGCCCTGCACGAGAAGGAATTCCGCCGCCTGCGTGACCTGATGCAAAAGAACCCGGCGGAGTACGACAATCGCTGCACCTACAAGTACCCGCAGTATGTCAGCGAAGACCCGCTTGAGGAGGCCTGCGCCTCGGTGAAGTCAACCCGCGAATCTGAACAGGATGACAATGCACGGCAGCAGGTAAACAAGCTGACCCCGGCCGAAATCGCCGCGCGCTGCGCCCAGCGCGACGAGGCGGAGGCTAAAGATGCCCCCGCATTTCCGGAGGCAAAGGCCTTTGACCCGATAGACTACAAGTGCATCTCGCTGCGCTCGCAGCGTGAGGAAGCGGAGTGGAGGAAGATCGCGGCTGATCCTGCCCTGCTTGCCGAAACCTGTGCCAAGGCTCTGGCTGACGAGGATCATCTGTACCGCAGCCGCTGCGACGCCATCGAGGAGGATAAGCTCGACGCTGAAGCCTACAAGCTCGCCAAGGATCACACGGCCCTGGTCGGTTCGTGCCAGTCCACACCGATGGAGCAGCGCGGCCGAGTGCTTGCCATGGCCTGCGAACGCTATCGCAAGTGCGTGATTGTGCCTGTCGGCACCCGTGTGCCCCAGAAGAACATGTTCCGCGGCGACCTGCCCATCGGATATTACGGAGAGGAAGCGGAGAAGCGCTTCCTCGAAGGCGAGCATGGCGATGGCACGGGCCGCTATTGCTATGACATGCTGGAGGAAGCCAACGCGGCCTGGGAACTGGTCAAGGACCCGGCGAAGCGGGTGATCGATCCGGTTGACTTGGGTGCGCCCTATTCCGATCGGAAGATCAAGGCGCCCAAGGCGAAGGGCAAGTCCAGACCAGCCTCGCCGCCTGTGAAAATGTAGCTCCGGGCCGCCCTATTCGGGATAAGCCTCGTTCATGCAGCGCCAGCTCAGCGCCACAAGCTCTTCAAGCACGCCTGCATCCACGTCCGCCAGCTTGTTGATATAAAGGCACGACGCGCCGGTCTTGTGCTTGCCCAGCCGCGCAAAGAGGGCGTCGGCTTCGGGCTGGCGGTTGGCGTAATTGCCCATCAGATAGATCGTCATCGCCGCTTTGCGCGGGCTGAACCCGGCGCGGCACATGGTGCCTTCGCGGCCACTGTCGTATTTGTAGTTGTAGCTGCCATAGCCGATGATGCTCGGCCCCCACATCTTCGGTTCGACGCCGGTGACGCGGCGGTGCATGGCGTCGATTACCTCAGCTTCCTCGCGCCGCCGGGTATCAGCAACAGCCGCGATGAAATCGGCGGCACTGACCTCGGTCGCCTTGGTCTTCAGTTCCGCCTTTGCCATGCCGGTTCCTCCCGATACGCGAAGCCTATCACGCATCGACGGAAAGTCACCCGTCGCAATCGTTCCAGTAGTCCTTGTTGGTCGTGCAGCTTTGCAGGCCGGAATAGTGGTTGACCGTGCAGACCGTCTTCATCGGGCAGGCCTTGAACGTGCGCGGGCGGTACTGGGGCGGAGCGGCTGGGCGGTTGAATATGGCCACGACCTTGGGCTTGAGCGCGGTCATCTGGGTCCGCACGTCGGAGTTCCCGTATTTGATCGAGTAATTGATCCAGTAAAGGATCTCGTCCTGATGTTTCATCGGCTCGCTCGACTGGAGCAGCGCGGATGCTGCCATGACCGCGCCATAGACCTGCCCGTCCTCCGCAAGATTGCGGCCAAGCCGGTAGGCCAGGTTCCAGTCCTTTTTTGTCCCCTTGCCCTCGTTCAGCATGTCCCAGGCGAGGAAGGTGCCATAGATGTGCCCGCGCTCGGCCGCCTTGCGGAACCAGGCGAATGCCTTGGTGGGGTTCTTCGCGGTTCCCAACCCGGCCATGTGGAAGTTGCCGGCGCTGAACATCGCGTCGACATGACCCGCTGTCGCAGCCTTCTCGACCAGCGCAAGGCCGGCCTTGTAATCGACCTTGTTGTCGACCTGCCCGCGCGCCAGCAGCACGCCCTTGGTATAGGTCGCTTCAGGATCGCCAAGGTCGGCCGCCTGCGAA
Organism: Novosphingobium aquae; assembly: GCF_037572715.1. NCBI lineage: Bacteria > Pseudomonadati > Pseudomonadota > Alphaproteobacteria > Sphingomonadales > Sphingomonadaceae > Novosphingobium > Novosphingobium aquae. Next base: position 239,872 of record NZ_JBBHJY010000002.1, read on the forward strand.
ATCAGCTTGTAACCTTCATTGCCGTCCGACTTGCCGAACTTGCCATTCCACATGGCCAGCCCGGTCTCGAACATGGCCACCGGGTCCTTCTGCTGCAGGGCATACCCCGCTGCCCCGCCCATGCCCTGCTCCGTCTGGATGACGTGTTGGTCCGCCCGAACCGCCAGCCCGGCAGGCGGCTTGGGGCAGGGCTGCTTCGCCCCGCGCGCCGCTTCATAGGCAGCAGCCCAGCTCGCTTCCTCAGCGCTCGACTTGCGGCCCTTTGCGTTCTCGGCGAACAACAGGTCGTAAGCATTGTGACAATTGGTGCGCGGCTGGTGGACCTTGTCGATCGCCGGCAGGCCATATGAGGCCAGCTTGCGGTTGGCCTCATCAACCGCTGGCTGCGAGGCGAGCTGGCCGCCGCAGAACGCGGAGGCGACAAGGATGGCTGCATAGCTGAACGAACGGCGCATGGGTTTCTCCTCCCAGGCTGATTGCCCCGCAAATATCCTGCAGCGGCAGTTTCAGGTCCAATGACAAATTCTGTCATCGCCGCTTCGCCTAGCCTATGGTTGCGATAGCGCCCCTACCCTGCTAGCCGCGCCCGCGAATTGCTGCCCTTTTTGTGCGAGTCCCTGCCCCATGTCCGATGCCATCAAGAAAGTCGTGCTTGCCTATTCGGGCGGCCTCGACACCAGCGTCATCCTCAAGTGGCTGCAGGTCACCTACAACTGCGAAGTCGTGACCTTCACCGCCGATCTCGGCCAGGGCGAGGAACTGGAACCGGCGCGCGCCAAGGCCAAGCTGATGGGCGTGCCCGATCACCACATCTACATCGACGACCTGCGCGAGGAATTCGTCCGCGACTTCGTCTTCCCGATGATGCGCGCCAATGCCCGCTATGAAGGCGACTACCTGCTCGGCACCTCGATCGCCCGCCCGTTGATCTCGAAGCGCCTTGTCGAGATCGCGCATGAGACCGGCGCAGACGCCGTAGCTCACGGAGCCACCGGCAAGGGCAACGACCAGGTGCGCTTCGAACTGTCCGCCTATGCGCTCGATCCCTCGATCAAGGTCATCGCACCATGGCGCGAATGGGACCTGACCAGCCGCACCGCGCTGATCGCCTGGGCCGAGAAGCACCAGATTCCGGTGCCTAAGGACAAGCGCGGCGAAAGCCCGTTCTCAACCGACGCGAACCTCCTCCACACCTCGTCCGAGGGCAAGGTGCTCGAAGATCCGTGGGAAGAGACCCCGGACTACGTCTATTCGCGCACGGTCAACCCCGAGGACGCGCCAGACACGCCCGAATACATCACCATCGATTTCGAGCGCGGCGATGGCGTCGCGCTCAACGAACAGGCCATGTCGCCCGCCACCCTGCTGACCGAGCTCAACACGCTGGGCCGCAAGCATGGCATCGGCCGCCTGGACCTTGTCGAGAACCGCTTCGTCGGCATGAAGAGCCGCGGCATGTATGAAACGCCCGGCGGCGAGATCTATGCCCGCGCCCACCGCGGCATTGAGAGCATCACCCTCGATCGCGGCGCTGCGCACCTCAAGGACGAGCTGATGCCAAAGTACGCCGAGCTCATCTATAACGGTTTCTGGTTCGCCCCCGAGCGTGAGATGCTGCAATCGGCAATCGACCACAGCCAGGCGAAGGTTTCCGGCACCGTGCGGCTCAAGCTCTACAAGGGCAATGCCAGCGTTGTCGGCCGCAAGAGCCCGAACAGCCTCTATTCGGAACGCCACGTCACCTTCGAGGATGATGCCGGCGCTTACGACCAGAAGGACGCGGCGGGCTTCATCAAGCTCAACGCCCTCCGGCTGCGATTGCTGGCCCAGCGCGACCGCTGAGGCGAATCGCCTTCGCGGGAGGCGATTGAAAAAGATGTCCACCGCAGGAGCCGACTTATCCACCGTGGAGTCGGCTGCCTGTGGATAAGTCACCCGAATCCCGCTTGTGCGACTCGGTTTGTGGGCGCAGCTTCAAGTCATCGGAAGGGCGCTTCAGACGCAACGGGACAGAAGGAAACTTCTGAAACGAAACGGAAAAAGCAACCAGAAGGTACGGCGGCGCTGCCCGCAGCAGTATCGGAAAACACGCCTCGCAAGTTCCCCCCGGAATAAGCCTGGCGAACCGCAGATGCAGTGAGAGGCGCGCTACCGTCAGACCGCTTTCGCGAGGAGCGCGGCAACGGAGAGAAGCAGGTCCTTCGGGTCCAGCAACAAACCGGAACCAAGCACCAGAAGGCAGTCACGGAACCGCCAGGCGGGAACGGCATGGGTCGGCACGCGTTGTCTTCGGACAAGCGATGCGCGGATCGGCCACCCACCTGACGGGACCGGGCACCCCTTCGGCGGTGCAGAGGTACGGCGACCGGTCGCCAGGGACTTCGGTCCGTGGCACCGCTGGCAGAGCCAGGTAAAGTTGTCCCGAAGGCTGCAACGACGCAGACGGTGAGCGGGGGCTGGCAGCAATGCCGGCCCCTTTTGCTTTTCCGGCCCGCTCGCCGCTCTACCCGTCCTTCTCCTAACGCACCGTACCACCATCACACCTCCCGCGCCCCTGGGTTAGTCGTTGCACTTGCTCGCCTATTCGCTAGGCTCGAAAGCCTGTGCCGACCGGGAGAAGACTTGCGGGCGGACACCCCAACCGAAGGAGTTTCCATGATCCGCAACCTGCTCCCCCTCGCCGCGCTGGTGGCGCTTGCTGCTTGCGGCAAGGCTGACGGCGAACTCAATCCGGGCAACTGGAAGACCACGATGAAGGTCACCAGCTTCGAAGTGCCCGGCGCGCCGCCCGAAATGCAGGCGCAGATCAAGCAGCGCATGGCCATGATGATGGGCCAGGGCCAGTCGACCGAAAGCTGCATGACGGCCGAGCAGGCAAAGGCCGGCGTGCGCGACTTTTCCAAGAAGAGCCAGCAGGGCGATTGCACGCTTGATCCCTACACCCAGGGCGGCGGCAAGATGAGCGGCACGCTGAAGTGCAAGGGCGGCCAGTTCGGTGCTGACGGCATGAAGATGGAAGGCACCTACAGCGACAGCAAGGTCGACATGGCCATGGCCGCCGACATCAATCAGCCCGCGCTGCCCGGCGGCAAGGCGACGATCAAAATGAGCGTCGTCTCCGAACGCACCGGCGACTGCAAGAAGTAAGCTTCGGAGCGAGGCTCCCCCTCCCGCCGGGGAGGAGGAGCCTGCTCCCAACCGCAACCGCGCGCGTTAGCGGCGGTCGCAGTATTCGTATCGGCCCGCTTCGCACAGCGAGACCGCGCGGCGCCAGGCGGCCATGTCGCGCTGGTACCGGGCGCGGGCAGAGGCATAGTCATCCGCGCCATCACCGCCCCGCCGGCCTTTATATTCTCGCCCGTTATATTCCCGCCAAGCCTTCCAGCCCTCGGCATATTCCGCATCGCGCCTTTCGACATAGGCGAGCTGGCCCAGGTTCAAATCGCGAATGATCGCCTTGTCGCGCGCCCGGTTTGCCGGGTTGCGCATCGAGGGATCGTTGGGATCATCCGCCCGGGCCACCGATGCACCGCCCGAGCACACGCCAAGCGCCAAGGCGCCTGCCAAAGTCCAATTCCTCATGTTTTTACGCTACCCTTCCAACCCTCTGCGCCGGTTATAATGAAGTTGGCAGAGTCGGTGCAAAGCGCTTGCGACGAAGCGTTTTCGCCTCGTCGCAGGATCGGAGCGCTTCGGCTTTCGCTCGTTACTCGTCGCTGACCTCGGCCAGCGGCTCGGCGCTCTCGGCCGGTTCAATTGGACCGGCCTCGGCGGGCTTGCTGCCCCGATGCACCTCCACCCCAGCCACCTCGCCTTGCGGCTCGATCACCGCGGGAGCCTCCTCCTTCGGCCAAACGGCTTGAGCCACCGCGCGCTGCAATTCGGCCTCCTGTCGCACAAGGATTTCGCGCTCGCGGGCCAGACGCCAGCCATGCGCGCCATAGACGTCTATCGGGCCGCGATCGGAAGGCAGCGCCCCGCTGTAGCTGTAGGTTTCCGAAGCCTGCGCAAACATCTGGCCCGATGCCGGCTGCCACGCATTGGCCGCGCCGGAACTAGCCCAGGGACGAGCCGGTGCGACCGCTTCATAGCTGGGATGCGGGAACAAGGCCCCCATCAGCGCCGCCCCGGCGGCAGCGGCGGAAAATGCCAGTTTCGAGGCGAACGGATCCATCTTGCAACACTCCAAAGGCCCCCTCTGGAACTTACAAGTGAAACACGGGGGCCAGCGCGATGGTTCCCGCCAAGAGCCGCCTCATTCGGGCCGCGCGAGTCCCGCTGCGGGATTTGGAACCCAGCCCCCTCTTGCCGCCCCTCCCCCCTTGACCTGCACCCGGGATCTTGGACCGTTTGGAGATGGAAGATTCCAGTTATGATTGGAGGGCCAGGATACGGAGTGTGTGATGAAGAGATCGAAGTTCAGCGAGGCGCAGATAGCCTTCGCGGATCACTTTCTCTAAATCACTTCACCAACTGCCCCCGCACCGCGCCATTCGGGAACGCGGCATTGTGCACGTTCACGTAATAGTCTCCCGGCGTCTTGATCAGCGCCATGGCGAGGTCGCGGGTGATCGTGGCGCAGGCGTCGCTCGATCCGTCGGCGGGGGCTTCGAGGGCTACGGCGACCGGGCCGGCCACGCCTGCCTTGCCCGCATGGATGTGCGCGCCAGTGGCGGCGTCGATGCCGGCCACAGTCAGGGTGTAGCAGACCTCGCCCTTGCCGGGATTGACCCGCGCTTCGAGCGTGCCGGTGCCGTCGGTATCACCGGGGCCGGGAACTTCGGCAGCGCCGGTCAGCGTGGCGGAGAGCTTGACTCCGCCCTCACCCAGAGCGGCATTAGGAGCCGGATCGGCAGCGAAAGCGGGAAGCGCGGCGGCGCCGAGTGCGGCGCTGGCGGCAAGCGCGGCCAGGGTGCGGGTGATCGGGGTAAAGGTCATGGCAGGAACTCCTTCATGGGATGAGAGGGAGATTGAACCCGCTGCCGTCATGAAAGTTTCCGCCCCTGCGCCGGAGCGTGCGGGGAATGCGGGGGGGCGGGTTTGCCCCAATATTCGTCGCCCCGGACGTGATCCGGGGCCCCGCTTTCCTTCTGGCGCTGAGAGGCAAGCGGGATCCCGGGTCAGGCCCTGGATGACGGGGTTGGTTTGATGAGGCCAGCGGTCCCGGGTCTGGCCCGGGACGACGAGGGCGCCGCCCCTGCGCTCAGCGTTCCAGCAGCGGGGCGAGGTATTGCCCGGTGTAGCTGCGCGGGTTCTTCGCGACGTCCTCGGGCGTGCCCACGGCGACGATCTCGCCGCCGCGCACGCCGCCTTCTGGGCCGAGGTCGATCACCCAGTCCGCGGTCTTGATGACATCAAGGTTGTGTTCGATCACCACTACCGAATTGCCGCCATCGACCAGCCGGTGGAGCACTTCGAGCAGTTTGCGGACGTCTTCGAAGTGCAGGCCGGTGGTCGGCTCGTCGAGGATATAGAGCGTCTGCCCGGTGGCGCGGCGGCTGAGTTCCTTGGCGAGTTTGACGCGCTGCGCCTCACCGCCCGACAGCGTGGTCGCCTGCTGGCCGACCTTGACGTAGCCAAGACCCACCTCGTTCAGCATGTGCATCTTGTCACGGATGGGGGGCACGGCCTTGAAGAATTCCTCCGCGTCCTCGATCGTCATGTCGAGCACGTCGGCGATCGAGTGGCCCTTGAACTTCACCTCGAGCGTTTCACGGTTGTAGCGCTTGCCATTGCATTCCTCGCAGGTGACGTAGACGTCGGGGAGGAAGTGCATTTCGATCTTGATCAGGCCGTCGCCCTGGCACTTTTCGCAGCGCCCGCCCTTGACGTTGAAGCTGAAGCGCCCTGCCTTGTACCCGCGCGCGCCGCTTTCCGGCAGGCCGGCGAACCAGTCGCGGATCTGGGTGAAGGCGCCGGTGTAGGTCGCCGGGTTGGAGCGCGGGGTGCGGCCGATGGGCGACTGGTCGATCTCGATCACCTTGTCGCACATTTCGAGGCCGGTGATCTTGTCATGCGCGCCGGCGATCACCCGCGCGCCGTTCAGCGCCCGCGCCGCGCCGGCGTGGAGCGTATCGAGGGTGAGGCTTGACTTGCCCGAGCCTGACAGGCCGGTGACGCAGCAGAAGGTGCCGAGCGGGAATTCCGCCGTGACGCCGCGCAGGTTGTTGGCCCGCGCGTTCTGGACCACGACCTTGTGGCCGTTGCCCTTGCGCCGCGTGGTCGGCACCTCGATCCGGCGCTTGCCCGAGAGGTACTGGCCGGTGAGGCTGTCCTTCGCCTTGAGGATGTCCTTGAGCGTGCCCTGCGCGACGATGTGCCCGCCGTGGACGCCCGCGCCGGGGCCAAGATCGAGGATATGGTCGGCATGGCGGATCGCGTCCTCGTCATGCTCGACGACGATCACCGTATTGCCGAGATCGCGCAGCCGCTTCAGCGTTTCGAGCAGCCGGTCATTGTCGCGCTGGTGGAGGCCGATGGAGGGTTCATCGAGCACGTAGAGCACGCCCGACAGGCCCGAGCCGATCTGGCTGGCGAGGCGGATGCGCTGGCTCTCCCCGCCGGACAGCGTGCCGCTGGTGCGGTCGAGGTTGAGGTAATCGAGCCCGACGTTGTTGAGGAAGCCCAGCCGCTCGTTGATTTCCTTCAGGATGGCCTTGGCGATCTGCTGCTGCTGGCTGGTCAGCTGGTCATTGAGCGCGCCAAACCACGCCACCGCGTCCGACACCGACAGGTGCGTGACCGAGGAAATGTCGCGCCCGGCGACCTTGACCGACAGCGCCTCGGGCTTGAGGCGCTTGCCCTCGCAGGTCTCGCACGGCTGCGCGGTCTGGTACTTGCCCAGCTCCTCGCGCGTCCAGGCGCTTTCGGTCTGCAACATGCGGCGGTTGAGGTTGCCGATCACGCCCTCGAACGCCTTCTTGACGGTATATTCCTTGCGCCCGTCCTTGAACGTCAGCGGGACGGCGCGGCCGGCGGTGCCGTGGAGGATGACGATCTTCACCTCGACCGGCAGCGCATCCCACGGCGTGTCGAGCGCGAAGCCGAACTCCTTGGCGAGGCTGGCCAGCACCTGCATGTAATAGGGCGACGGCGGGTTGCTCTTCGCCCAGGGCACGATGGCGCCCTGCTTGAGGCTGAGATGCTCGTTCGGCACCACCAGCTGCGGGTCGAACAGCAGCTTCTCGCCAAGGCCGTCGCAGGCGGGGCAGGCCCCCTGCGGCGCGTTGAACGAGAACAGGCGCGGTTCGATGGACTCGATGGTGAAGCCGGAGACCGGGCAGGCGAACTTTTCGCTGAAGACGATGCGGTTGGGCGGGAGCGAAGCGCCTTTCATCCCGGCCGTCAGCGCGCGGCCTTCGACAGGCTCAGGCTGAGCGGGATTGGTTTCTGCAGCAACATCCGCTCGTGCTGAGCCTGTCGAAGCACCCCCGCCCCGCTCGCCCTGCACTTCAGCCACGGTCCAGTCAGCCAGATCGACATAGGCCAGCCCATCGGCCAGCTTCAGCGCCTGTTCGAAGCTGTCCGCCAGCCGCGTCTCGATGCCTTCCCGCACCGCAATACGGTCCACCACCACTTCGATGTCATGCTTGAACTTCTTGTCGAGCGCCGGCGCGTCCTCGATGGCAACCATCTCGCCATTGATCCGCACGCGGGTGTAGCCTGCCTTCTGCCACTCGGCCAATTCCTTGCGGTATTCGCCCTTGCGCTGCCGCACGACCGGCGCAAGCAGATAGGCGCGCGTGCCCTCGGGCAGGGTCATCACCCGGTCGACCATCTGGCTGACCGTCTGCGCCGAAATCGGCAGGCCGGTGGCCGGCGAATAGGGCACCCCGGTGCGCGCCCAGAGCAAGCGCATATAGTCATAGATCTCGGTCACCGTCGCCACGGTGGAGCGCGGGTTGCGGCTGGTGGTCTTCTGCTCGATCGAGATCGCCGGCGACAGCCCGTCGATATGCTCGACATCCGGCTTCTGCATCATTTCGAGGAACTGGCGCGCATAGGCGCTCAGGCTCTCGACATAGCGCCGCTGCCCTTCGGCATAGATCGTATCGAAGGCGAGGCTCGACTTGCCCGAGCCCGACAACCCCGTGACGACGATCAGCGCATCGCGCGGCAGTTCGACATCAAAACCCTTGAGGTTATGTTCGCGGGCACCCCGCACGACAATCTTGGAGAGCGACATGCGCCGCTCTGTTCCACATCTGTTCGATTCTCGCAAGGGGCGGGTGGAACATGTTCTGGTCCGTGGCTCAATCGGCCGGAACCGGCGGCAATAGTTGGAAATTGCCCATGCTGCCATCGCGTGCGGCGACTGGTTCGGGATCGGCGGCAAAGCTGTAGACCGGCTTGCCGTCAAAGGCCCACTGGTCCGATCCGTCGTCGCGGCGCAGCAGGGTCCAGCGGCCCACCGGCTTGTCGCTGCCTGCAGAGGTGAGCGGGCGAAAAGTCTGCGCACAGGCATCGATACAGTTCGATCGGGCAGGCTTCTCGCCGCTCGCGACGTCATCCTTGTCAAAGGTGTAGATGCGGTTGTCGTCGATCAGGTTGCGCATCACCCAGCCCTCGCCTTCGCGTACGGCCTGGACGTTGGTCGACGGCACTTGCGGTATCGCGGCGGCGAACAGGGCGAGGGACACGAACGACATCGGCGGGAATCCAAGAAAAATAGACGATGCGACCCTTTTGCCGCCTCTGACGCGGCTTTGCCACCTTGCAGATGTATCGCACCTGACACACCTTCCCGCTTTACACCCGGCGCGTGACAGGTGAGCCTGCCGACATTGGACCGGGCAGCGGAACAGCGCAGTCTGGCAGCAGGGGAGAGTGACATGGCAAGTGCGACAATCTTTGCGCAGGCCCGCAGCCGCGCGGCAATGATCGGGACGATCCTTTCCTCAGGGCTTGCCCTCGCCTCCCCGGCGCTGGCCAAGCCTCAGGCCACTCCTGCGCCCGCGACCTGCAAGTTCGTGCCGGCCACGCCGATACTCAAGGATGTCGGGATCGAGCCCCAATTGCTGATCAACGCCACCTGCGTCGATCCGGACTACAACGAAAAGACCTTCGTGATCGACAAGACCGAGCAGCTGACTTTCCAGTTGCCCGATGGAGGCCCGCTGGTCCCCTATACCCAGATTACCGGCCATTTCCCTGCGACGAAAACCCCGGTGCAGTTACCCGCTGGCGTGATCCAGAGCCCGACCCTGTTCGAACAGAAATACGTGCTGCGGTTTCCCGCCAAGGAGTTCTTCAAGCACCGTTCCTTCGAACAGCAGCACCCGTCAGGCGGCGGGATGGTCGACAACCGGATGGCCTTCGTCAACGGAGCGATGTCGATCAACTGGGTGAGCCCGAGCGTGGTCAATGCCGTCGCCACCTTCCGCCATCAGGCTGCGGCGACAAAGGTCGCCAAGGGCATCGCCCGCCGGCTCTATGACGATGATCGCAAGATCTATTCCTATTTCTGGGGTTGCAGCGGCGGCGGGATTGTCTCGATGGCCGCGGCCGAAAATACCACCGGCGTGTGGGACGGGGTGCAGGTGCAATGCACTGGCCCTTATGGCGTGAGCACCTATCACTCGTTCCAGTGGCAAGCGCAGTACACCTTTGGCATTCCCAAGGCCAAGCGCGACGCAATCGCCGAGGCTGCAATGCCGGGCGGCACCGGAGACATTTACGCCGGCCTCGACAATGACGAAAAGTCGATCCTCAACGAGTTTCTTTCCGCTGGTTATCCGCTGCCGATCATCGGCAAGCATTTCGACAACCTTCTGCCGCTGGTCGACCCGGTCGACATCCGCCTGGCCGACCCGAGCTATGAAGACGATTTCTGGTCGAAGCCCGGCTATGCCGGTTCAAAACCGCCGAAGTACCTGAAGGCGGCGAAGGTCGATAGCTGGGTGACTGTCACCGGCATTGACCGCGACGCCTCCGGCAAGCCGACCGCCGTCCATTTCGACAAGGACGCCTTCCCGGCTGCAACGGCAACGGGCGATACCTACCTGGAATTCTGGGTCTATGACGATGATGGCAGGACCCGCCTGATCGATGGCACGCGCGCCAATGGTGCCCCCACCGAAAACAAGCGCCGCTACAGCCTGATGGGAATTCTCGACCGCCAGACCGCCACGCTGGCCCTGTCCGGCTCGGTCAAGGACGTGTTCGGCGGATCGGCCCCGATCACCAACAGCCCGGTGCTGCTGGGTGGGCTGAAGGTGGGCAGCAAGGTGCGGGTCAACAACCGCTTCATCCTGTCGATCTATTTCTATCCGCGCCACAGCATCATTCCGGGCATGCGCAGCTATGACCAGTATCGCAATGCCAATGGCAGCCCCAAGTACCCACAGCGCAAGGACCTTTCGGTGCTTACCCATGCCAATTACCGGACCATGGGCGGACGTATCGAAACCGGGGCGGTGAAGACCAGGACCATGGTGCTCGAAGGCCGCTCGGACAATCTCTCGTGGCCGATCTTCAACTCCAGCTATGCGGAGAAGATCGCCCGCACCATGGGACCCAAGGCGGATTCGACCATGCGTTTCTACCTTCACGACAACGGCCGCCATGCGGCGGGCGCCGGTGAACCGGGCGTGTGGCAGCAATCGATCCAGGACCTGATGGCCTGGGCGGAAAAGGGAATCGCCCCGCCCAAATCGACCGCCTATGCCATCCGCAACGGCCAGGTCATCCCGCCAGACGATGCCGCGGCCCGCGGCGGCCTCCAGCCGGTGATGGACCTCAAGGTCAATGGCGGCACCCGCGCAAAGGCGGCGGCGGGCCAACCGGTGACACTGCGCGCCAGCTTCGCCATGCCGCCGAAAACCGGCATGATCGTGCAATATGGCTGGTCGATCGAAGGCAAGGCCGATGTGCCCAACGTGCTGGCAAAGCCGCAGGTTTCCTCGTCGGCATCGCGCACGATCAGCTTTGACAAGCCGGGCATCTACACCGTGCGCCTGACAGTCAGCGGCCAGCGTGACGGCCTGATCAACCCGGCGAACATGGCGCTGCCGCAGAACTGGCAGGAAGTGAAAGTGGTGGTGGAATAGAACCACCTGGCAAGGCGCGGGCGGGAGGCCGGGGCCCCGCCCGGCCCACCGTGGAAAGCCTACTGCTTGATGCCGGCTGCCAGCCCCGCCCCGCTGATCGTAGCACCGTTGAGATACCAGGCCATTGCCATTTCCAGCGCGTGCGGTCCGAAGAAGCCGCCGGAAAACAGGCCGGTTGCGCCGGTGCCGCCGAGAGTGCCGGAAAAGCCCGAGCCGGTTGACGATATCGTGCCCGTCCCGCTGAAAGTGCCAAAGCTTGTCACCGGCCCGCCGCCCGAAGTACCCGCCAGCGTAAGCGTGGTCGACACCGTGCTTGCGCCGAAATTGGCCGTGAAGGATACCGAGCTGTTTCCCTGAAGCGTGTAGGACTGCCCCGCCGACACAATGGCACCGCCGGTCCCGGCCGAATAGATGGCTACCCCCGTGCGCGGCATGTCGGCCGCGTAGGTCGGAGCGCCGCCAACAGACAGACGGATCGTTCCATTCGTCGTTGTCGTGTCGAAACGGCCCCAGGAACCGAGCACCGTGTAGCTGAGCGGCACGCCTGAGCCAGAAATGGGCACTGTCAGTGAAAACTGGTTCCGCTGGGTGCCGGTTTCATTGACCCAGGTCTGGGTTGCCCCGGATGGCGGCTTCGCCATGGCGGGCGTGAAGGTAAAGGTCGCGCCGTCCTGGGCGGTAAGGCGATAGCTGTCGGTCGCGGCGGTGTAGGCAATAGCCACGCCGTTTCCGAAATTCTGGGCGGTGCCGCTGGTCAGGCCAGCGGCAGAGCTGTCATACTGCACCCCGGCCGGCTGGAACGTGCGGTCGCCGGTCATGTCGGCAATCCTGGTATAGCTCGGCGGGGCGGGTGGCGGCGGTATCGTGCTAACAAGGGTGCCGCCACTGCCGCCGCAAGCGCTGACGAAAAACACGATGCCGCAAGTCGTTACGCCGCGCATACGACCAGTCTGATCCATGGAGCGTTCCTTCCTGCGACCCGGCAGCGACTCCCGCCGCCCCGAGGCCTGTCAGTTAGGCACGAAACATCCTGCCGGACAAGCAGGATGCGGGCGTCAATTGCCCACTGCTCCATTCCGGCACGAACTTTGGACAGGCGAAGGTGGGGAGGAAGTTCCTCCCCGAATTCCCCGGCAGCCTACTGTTTGATGCCGGCTGCCAGGCCAGCCCCGCTCATCGTGGGGCCATTCAAGTACCAGGCCATGGCCATTTCAAGCGCCTGCGGGCCGAAAAACCCGCCCGAGAACAGGCCGGTCGCGCCGGTGCTGGTCAGCGTCCCGGTAAAGCCCGAACCGCTGGACGAGATGGTGCCGGTTCCGTTGAAGGTGCCGAAACTGGTGATCGGGCCGCCGGTGAATTGCGTGCCGGCAAGCGTGAGCGTCGTCGAGACCGAATTGGCCGCAAAATTGGCTGAGAAGGTCATCGTGCTGTTGCCTTGCAGGTTGTAGCCCGCCCCGCTCTGGACAATGGTGCCACCCGTGCCAGCTGTGTAGTTGGCGCTACCGGTGCGCGGCATGTCAGCGGAAAGAGTGGGCGAACCGCCGACGGCAAGGCGGAAAGTGCCGTTGTTTGTCGTCGTATCGATCCGGCCCCATGATCCGAGGATAGTATAGCTTAGCGCCACGCCATTGGAGGCAGGCACGGTGAGCACCAACTGATCGCGCTGGGTGCCGCTGACACCGACCCAGACCTGGCTGTTTGGTGTGGCCGGCGCGGGCGGCTGTGCCATTGCAGGCGTGAAGGTGAAGGTCGCAGCATCGGGTGATGTCAGCCGATAGCTGTCACTCGCGGCAGTGTAGGCGATAGTCACCCCGGCGCCGAAGTTCTGTGTGGTGCCGTTAGCGATCCCGGCAGAGGAGGTGTTGTACTGCACCCCGCCCGACTGAAATGTACGATCGCCGGTCATGTCGACGATCTTGGTATAGGAAGGCGGGGGCGGAGCGGGGGGAGGCGTACTGATGACGCCGCCACCAGAGGAGCCGCCGCCGCAGGCGCTGACGAAAAATACGATACCCGACGCCAATGCGGCTCGGACCATGCCTTTGCTTTCCAATCTCCTGGCCCCCCTCCTAAAAAGCGGCAGTGATCCCCACTTCACCGCTAAGTCGTTTGTAATCATAGATTTCTACAGTTGAAAAGTTCCGCTCCCACCGAATTCGCGCGATCGGCGCGAACGGGCCGACGCGCAGTTGGCGAAAGGTTGTGGAAAGGCCGGCGCTAAAGCGATTGTCGATCCGGCGCTGCGGATAGAGGAACAGTCGCTCGTCAGCTTCTAGGTGGCCGAAGCCGAGATTGGCCACCACGGTCATCGCGCCCATTTCGCGCCAGGCGTAGATCGAGGCATTGCCGCTAGCGAGGGCATAGCCGGGATCAGCCGCGGTCTGGCGCGATGCCGAAAGCTGCAGTCCGCCGCCGACCTTCTCCGAAAAGGCATGGTCGAGCGAACCGGAAAGCGAGAACAGGTCCCCCGTCTGCGCGGCGTTGCGGCGGTTGGTAACGTGGGCGATGCCGCCTTCGGCGCGCATCTGCGTGCGCTTGCCCAGCGGGTGCTGCCAACTGGCATTGCCGCCGAGCGAGACGGTGTAGGGATCGGTGCCGTACCAGCGCCATGCCGGACCGATCGACAGCGCGATCCGGTCAATCCCCGAGCGGTATTCCGGGCCGACCTGAAGGCCGATGGTGAAATCATCGAACTGCGACTGCCGGTACAGGTCGGCGCTCCCCGAAAGCCGCGCGACCAGCGCCGCGCCGCCCGGCAGCGGCCGGCGCAGATAGGCCTGCCCGCGCAGCGCAAGCCCCAGACCGGACTTCGCCTTCGCATCCTGATCCAGCGTGAAATCGCCGATGACCGTACCCAGCATATCGGACCGCGTCGCCCGATTGATGTTGGTATCGGGGGCGAGCACGACTTCGATACTGACACCGTAAGGCTTCGCTGCGCTCAGCGCATTGGCGTAGAAACGCACCATGCGCTCCACTTCGGGAGGCAGGCCGCCCGCCTGCGCCGCGCGGAATTCGCGCTCGGCAGAACCGAGGTTGCCCATCATCGCCTGCATCCGCGCCAGTTCCAGCCGCACGCGCGCCGCCTTGGGCTTTTCATCGAGGATCGCGCGGAATTCGACCGCCGCGTCCCGCAAGCGGCCCATCCTCTCGGCCAGCATCATGCCAAGCCGAAACCGCGCCTCGGTCCGCAGTTCGACATCGGGATTGGAGGAGAGCGCGCGGTAGGCCTGCTCGGCCGATCGGTAATCGCCGGTGTCGCGGGCCTTGTCGGCAAAGGCGAACAATTGCGCCGGGGTAAGCTGGACCTCGGCGGGGCTTTCCGCCGGCACGTCCTGCGCCAGAACGGGCGCGGACAGGGCCGCCAGCCCTGCGCCAAGTGCTAGCAGCAGCCGGCTAATATATGCGAATCGACGACCCATCCCTGTGGCCGCGATAGAGCAAGGTGCTGGGGAGGCAAAGAAATTGTGGTCGCTCCGCTTTCCGCGTCATTCCACCAACCGCATTTCCGCCTCCACCAAAGCCATTGACTCAATCACTCGCGCGCGCGAGCAGGAGAGAAATCGTTTCAAAAGGAACCGGAATGAAATCTGCCGTCCTTCTCGCCTCGGCTGCTGTGTTGGCGCTGGGTGCTGCACCTGCCCTTGCCGCCACGCCCGAAACCGCAGCCGCCTCCCCTGCCGCGAGCTCCGACCCGGCCAAGTCCGGCAAGTACGGCGAATGGGGCGTCGCGCTGGAGAACCGCGACCTTGCGGTGAAGCCGGGCGACGATTTCGACAAGTACGCCTCGGGCAAGTGGCTGGCGAAGACGCCGATCCCGGCGGACCGCGCCGGGGTCAGCTCGTTCCTTGAACTCTACGACCGCACGCAGGACAATCTGCGCGCTCTGGTGACCAAAGGGGACAGCACCAAGTACGGCGCGTTCTACAAGAGCTTCATGGACGAAAAGGGCGTCGAGGCGCGGGGCATGGCGCCGCTGCTGGCCGATATTGCCAAGGTCCGCGCGCTGGAAAGCAAGCGCGATTTCGCCCGGTTCATGGGCACGACCAACGGCGATTACGGCATCGCGCCGTTCAACTGGGGGGTCGAGGCGGACACCGCCGATGCCTCGATGACCGTGCTGTGGCTGTACCAGGGGGGCATCGGCATGCCCGAGCGCGACTATTACCTGAATACACGCTTCGCCCCACAGCGCGCCGCCTACAAGGCGTATATCGCGCGCACTCTTGCCAAGCTTGGCGAGCCCAATGCGGCGGCAATGGCGGGCAAGGTCTTCGCGCTGGAAACCGCCTTTGCGCAGAAGTCATGGCCGGCCGCTGATCGCCGCGATGTCGACAAGGTCAACAACCCGATGTCGTCGCTCGACCTCGCGCAATATGCCCCCGGCATCGAATGGAACGCCTTCTGGGAAGGCGCGGGCGTGCCGGCGCAGAAGCGGTTGATCGTGTCGGAAAAGACCGCCGTGCGCGATATTGCCGGGGTCTATGCCAATACGCCACTGGACGTGCTGAAGGCGTGGCAGATGTTCCACATCGCCGATGGTGCCTCGCCCTATCTGGGCAAGGCGATGGTCGACAGCCGGTTCCAGTATCGCAAGACGATCTCGGGCGTGACCTCGATCCTGCCGCGCTGGAAACGTGCGGTAAGTCAGGTCGATGCCTCAATGGGAGAACTGCTCGGGCAGGACTACGTCAAGGCGCACTTCCCGCCGCGCGCCAAGGCCAAGATGGAAGAGCTGGTTGCCAACCTCAAGCTCGCCATGGCCGACCGCATCAAGAGCAATGCCTGGATGAGTGAGCCGACCAAGGCGTCGGGCCTGGAAAAGCTGGCGAAGATGGACGTGATGGTCGGCTATCCCGACAAGTTCCGCAGCTATGACGCGCTGAAGATCGATGCCGGCGACCTCTACGGAAACGTCCAGCGCGCCGGCAAGTTCGATGCCGACTACAACCTCGCCGATCTGGGCAAGCCGGTCGATCGCAAGAAGTGGGCGATGAACCCGCAGACGATCAACGCCTATAACGGGGGGCTGGAAAACAAGATCGTCTTCCCCGCCGGCATTCTTCAGGCCCCGTTCTTTGACATGGAGGCGGACGACGCGGTGAATTACGGCGCGATCGGCGCGGTGATAGGCCATGAAATCGTCCACGGCTTCGACGATCAGGGCCGCAAGATCGACGCCACCGGCGCTGTGCGCGACTGGTGGACCAAGGAAGACAACGACCGTTTCATCAAGGAAGCCAAGATCTTCGGCGACCAGTATGCGAAGTTCGAGGCGGCGCCCGGCCAGTTCGTCAATCCAGACCTGACCATGGGCGAGAACATCGCCGACCTTGGCGGCATGCTGGTGGCGCTCGACGCCTATCGCAAGTCGCTGAACGGCAAGCCTGCGCCGGTGATCGGCGGCCTGACCGGCGAACAGCGTTTCTTCCTCGCCTGGGCGCAGGTGTGGCGCGAGAAGAACCGCGAGGACGCCATCCGCAGCCAGATCACGTCCGACCCGCACAGCCCCGGCCGCTTCCGCGTGCTCGGTCCGCTGGCGAATGTCGATGCGTGGTACGATGCGTTCGGCGTCAAGCCGGGCGACAAGATGTACATCGCCCCGGAAAAGCGCGCGCGGTTGTGGTGAGGTACGCGTAACGCCCCTCTCCCAGCTTCGCTAGACGCTGGTGCGGCAAGCTACGCTAACCCTCTCCCCGGTTGGGAGAGGATACGAAGGCTTGGGAGCAAAGCGAGCTAGCCGCAGTTGGAGAGAGACCGCCTCAGGTCGTGGGCTTCTTCGGCTCGCGGTACAGGTCGTGGCAGCCCTTGCAGGTCATGGCTTCGCCCAGCACGTCGTTCACGGCAGGGACCGAGCCGGTTTCGCCCAGCTTGGCGATCTGTTCGGCACCGGCAACGAAGGCATCGAGCCGCTTGGAAAAGTCCGCCCAGTTGCTCCACGCCTCGGGCTTGGTGCGGCCGCCTGGAACCTTCATCGAGAAGGCACCGTGCGATTCCTTTGCGTCGCGGGCCAGCGCAGCGGTGGTTTCCTTGAGCTTGGCTGCAGGAGCGATTCCGGCGACGATTTCGCCGAGCAGTTCGGAATCCTTGTCGATCTGGATCATCAACTGCTGGCGTTCATAGATCAGCGTCTCGATCTCGTCCTTGGACAGCTTCGATACGTCAACCGCGGCAGGCGCAGCCTGCTGCGTCGCGGCGAGCGGACCGCCGCCAATGAGCACGGCCACGGCCAGCACTGCCAGCGCCGCGCCGATCTTCAGACCCGGCTTCGTCTTCGCAATCATTCGTTTTCCCCGCACAGTCGCTTTGGTGTTTTCTTGAATGAAATCACATTTCCACGATGTGAACGCCGCCGGCAACCGCCGGGGCGGTGCCGTGTATCAGCGCTGTAACAAATGGTGCCGATCTGGAAACGGACCCCTTACTTGCCCTGTCCCAGCAGCTTGACCGGCCCGATCAGCCCCGAAGGCCGCAGCGGCGCATCGGGCTTGTAGGTGGGCATTGCCGTCCATGTCAGCTTGGTCGCGCCGGGCTGGCGGTCACCGATCAGGCGGTTGACCCACAGGTTCGCCACCTTCACTTCGAGGCGGTTCTTGCCCTTCTTTACCGCGCTGCCAATCTCCACCCGGTAGGGCGGATGCCACGCCGCACCCGCGGGCTTGCTGTTGATCGACACTTCGGCCAGCTCGCGCACATCGCCCAGGTCAAGCCACAGCGGCTGCCCCGGCTTCCAGCCCTTCGGCGTGGTGAAATCGCGGGAATAGGTCGCCATGCCGGAAAAGTACTTGATTCCCGAATCGGCGTTCTTTTCCAGCCCCTCAAGCGCGGCGAGCTTCGCCCCCGAAGGCGCGCCCCGGCCCGGCTGGAAGGCCACATCCCAAGCGCCGGCGATCGTTGCCAGTTCGACCGGCACGACCTTCTTGATCGCCAGCGATGCAGTCGGTGCAGGCTTGCGGAACACCACGTGGAAAGACTTTTCCGCGCCGAATTGCAGCGGCACCACGGTCTCGCCGCCTTCGATCCGGTAGCTGAGCGGCTCGGACTTGCCGGTTTCGGCATCCCATAGCTCGGGGGCCTTGCCGGTGACGCGGAAACGCGCCTCGACATTGGCGGGCACGTTGTTGCGGTTGACGAGGAAGTAGCTGTCGCCACCGGCCAGCCGGCGGTGGACGAATTCCACCCGCACGTCCGCGCCGCCATCATGGCGGAAGTCGGAGGTAATGCCGGCACCGGCCAGCGCGGCTTCGATATTGCGCGAGGCGATGACCTGCCCCTTGCCCAGCTTGGTCACGTCGCCGCCGGCCCACAGCTTGCCGGCCAGTGCCGACCATTCGGCGGAATTGTCAGACAGGCTCGGGCTGCTCTCCGGCTTCATGCCAACGATGGTCGCGCCGCCTTCAACCAGCGCTGCCAGCCGCTTCAGCGCGGAAAGCGTCATGCGGTGTGTCGATCCGCCCAGATACAGCGCCTTGTACCGCGCCCCGCCGGTGGAGACGATTTCCGCACCGTCATTCGACAGGGCATCGGTCAGCGCGCCGTAGTTGACGAAGTCATAGGCATAGGTCCTGGGCGCATCCTTCACCGGGCCATCGCCATACAGGCTGGTGAGCGGGGCTTCCTCGCCATAGAAATAGGCGACGTCGGCAAAGTTGCGCCCAGCCTGCAACATGGCCGAATTGCGCGCCATGTAATCGACCCAGGGCTTGGCCATTTCGGCCCAGGATTCGTGCCGGTTGAAGTACTGACCGAAAATGAACAGCGACAAGCCGGGGAATTTGCTGTCCATCGGCTGGTGCACCGAGGTGTGGATCACCGGGCGGTTGACGCCGGTGACGAATTCGATGTCGATCATGCGCTTCAGGTCGTTGGGCGCATAGTTCCAGGGATTCATCGCTGCCGTCAGCGATTCCGCCGCGACAATGTTCTGGCCGAAAACGTGGGCGACCGATGCCGCGCCCTTCATGTCGGCGATCAGCGTATCGCGCAGGGCTCCGCCGCGCGGGAAGGTCCAGAACGCGGCCATCGGCACGTCAGCATAGCGCCGCATTTCCATGTCATCGCCAAGCGAGGGGCGTTTGTCTTCCAGCGCCTCGCCATAGACCTTGAGGCCGTTTTCGTGCGCCACCTTGGCGACCGTGCCATAATGTTCGCTGGCCATCAGATCGGCTAGCGTGCGGCGATAATCGTAGAGGAACTTGTCGCTTTCGGCGCGCGATCCGATGATCGTCCCGGTCAGCGTCGGCAGCCACGGCGTGGGATCATAACCGCGCAGGCGCTTGAACTGGTCAACCATCTTCGGCGTCCAGTTGGCCGCGCCAACCTCGATCGAGTCGGTCAGGATGGCGCGGACACCCTTGTCACCCAGCATGCCGCCCGAGGCGTCCTTGTACATGCCGATGTAGTGATCGAGATAGCGGCGCACGGAGGGGCCATCGAACTTGTCCACTTCCAGCCCGGTCGCTTCGGGCGGGGCGGGATGGTTGGTCGTGCCAAGCAGGGTCGACCCCAGCCGGAGGACCTTCCACTTGCCCTTCGGCGGGGTCCAGTCGAGCGAGCCATCGGCCTTGAGGCGCGATGTGAGATCAATCACCGAGGAAGGCGCAACGCCGGCGGCATCGGCCACGTCGGTGCTCAGCTTGTAGTAATCGCGCTCCAGCTCAAACCCGGCCTTGGCTTCATAGCGGTCGATGCGCGGATCGGCCTGCAGCCTGAAGTCCGCCACGCGCAGTGGCATACGGGGGCCACCGCCGCCCAGCGCAGATCCGTACAGTCCCGCATCGGCCCCTTCCGCTGAGGCTCCGAGCGCGTTGATGTTGAAAGACTTCGGCGGCATCATCACGCGGAAATAGCGCGCGGTGACGGGTGCAAAACTCACGGTCGTCGGCACTGGCTGAACCGACAGATCGGCGATCTTGCGCCATGCCTTGCCATCGTCGCTCGCCTCAAGCCGGGGTTCGACCAGCGAACCGAGGAAGGCAACCGAGGCACCGGGAATCATGATCGTGGCTGCGCGTACCGTCTGTGGAGCGGCATAGGTCACCAGCAGTCCCGCATCGCTCTGGCCGATGGTACCAATATCTGTTGCCGAGGCGAGATCACCATCGACCATCGGCGCCATAGATAGCGGCTTGCCATCAAGCGTGGTCACCGTTGGCACCGCGAGCGCGGCCGGCTCCGTCACCGGAAAGGCAAGCACGGCAATGTCGGCAAAATGCTTCGGCTTGACCTTTTTTGCGCCCGAACCACCCATCAATTCCTCGATGGACATCGCAGGTCCCATGCCCTGGAACGGTCCGGTCACGTTCACTGGCGCAGCGATCCGGCCCTTGAAGGGCCTGCCGCCTTCGACCAGCGTTTCGCTCCAGACGACCTTCTTGAGGCCATCTTCAGGCTTCACCCAGGGGCCGCCGGTTTCCGACCAGCCCGGTGAAGCGGCGATGGCGAGTTCCAGCCCGTGGCGTTCGGCTTCATTGGCGGTGAAACGGAAGGCGTCCTTCCAGCCTTCGTCCATATAGACCAGCCGCTTGTCGACCACTTGCGGGGTCTGCAGGTTGGCATCGAAGTTCTGCATGCCGCCGATGCCGACGCGCTTCATCCATGCAAGGTCCTTGGCGATGCCGTCCTTGGTGATGTTGCCGTTCATCCAGTGCCACCACACGCGCGGGCGAGCGGACTGCGGGGGATTGACGAACTGGTCTTCGAGGCTTGGCTGAGCCGGAGCGGCAGCTGGGGCCGCCGTCTGGGCGACCGCGCTGGCGGGAACAAGTGCCGTGGCCAGCAGCAGTGCCGCGCGCAGAGAACCGGTCGAACCGAAAGCCTTCATGTCATACCTCTCAGCAGATCGCCGCGATTCCCGCGTGCGAAATTGGTCTGACAGACAAAGCACGATTCGGCGATGCAATCAAATAATTCCCTATCCAATCATTTTCGATCACCGCTCGGACGATCTTGCAGGTGGAGACAAGCCCGCCCCATTGCCACGCCCTTCGACGCAAGGCAGGGCACCGTCAAAGACATCTGCAATCAAGGGAAACGCCCATGAAGATCGACAACACCATCGCCGCCGTCGTCACCGGCGGGTCCTCGGGCCTCGGCAAGGCTACCGTGCAGGCGCTTGCCGCTGCCGGCGTCAAGGTCGCCATTTTCGACATCAACGAAGACGTCGGCGAAGCGCTGGCCAAGGAAGTTGGCGGCGTGTTCTGCAACGTCAACATCATGGACGAAGAGAGCGTCGAGGCCGGCTTTGCCAAGGCCCGCGCGGCCAACGGCCAGGAACGCCTTGTCGTCCACTGCGCGATGGTTGCCGGTGGCGGCAAGACCGTGGGCTGGGACAAGGAAAACAACTGCTACAAGCGCGCCACCACCGAAGGCTTCGCCAAGTCGATGGAAGGCATCGCCACCGCCAGCTTCCGCGTCGCCTCGATCGCCGCACTGGGCATGGCCAATTCGCAGCCGCTGAACGAAGACGGTGAGCGCGGTTGCATCATCCTGACCTCGTCGGTCGCATCGCAGGACGGCCAGATGGGCCAGGTCGCCTATGGCGGCGGCAAGGGCGCGGTCAATTCGATGGTCCTGCCGATGGCGCGCGACCTGATGGACGTCGGCATTCGCGTCAACGCGATCCTGCCTGGCACCTTCGCCACCCCGCCTATGCTCGGCGTCAAGGCCAAGGCCCCGGCGATCTATGAGAACCTCGAAAAGGCCGTCCCCTTCCCCAAGCGTCTTGGCATGCCCGAGGAATTCGCCAGCCTGGCTCTGGAGATTGCCCGGAACACCTACATGAACGCGCAACTGCTGCGGCTTGACGGCGGCATCCGCTTCCAGCCGAAGTAAGCAAACGGCCCCGGCCTTACGCCGGAACACTGACACCGGTAGCACGCCCGGACCCCTGCGGTTCGGGCGTTCTACTTTGCGCGGCGTATTTAGCGGTTGCCGCACCGTCCTGACTTTGCCAGTCAACTGGCAAGGCCAAAAAAAGGGGGACGGGATGACGGCGGCTCAGCGGCAAGCGAACATGGGCTTTATCGGGCTGATCGTGGCGGTCGCCACGCTCGGCGGGTTCATGTTCGGCTATGATTCGGGCGCGATCAACGGCACCACGAAAGGCCTGGCGACGACCTTCGGCCTCGACGAGGCGAACCTTGGCCTGACCGCCAGCTCGCTGCTGCCGGGCTGCGCACTTGGCGCCTTCATGGCGGGCCGGCTGGCGGACCTGAAGGGCCGGCGCTGGGTCATGGTTACGGCGGCGATTCTGTTCATTCTCTCGGCGCTCTGGGCCGGCGCGGCGAACAGCGCGGTGTCCTTCGCCCTTGCTCGGTTCATTGCCGGTGCGGCAGTGGGCGCGGCATCGGTGCTGTCACCCGCCTACATTTCCGAAGTGACCCCGGCCAACCTGCGCGGGCGGCTGTCCTCGATCCAGCAGATCATGATCATCACCGGGCTTCTCGGGGCGGCATCATCCAACCTGATGCTGCAGCGGCTCGCCGGGTCGTCGCTGAACGAGATCTGGGGCGCCCCGGCCTGGCGCTGGATGTTCTGGGTCCAGGCGGTTCCTGCCGTGCTGTTCCTCGTCTCGCTGATGTTCGTGCCCGAAAGCCCGCGCTTCCTCGTCGCCAAGGGCCGCATGGACGAAGCGCTGGCCGTGCTCACCCGCCTGTTCGGATCTGACGAAGCCCCGCGCATCGCCGGCGAAATCCGTGACAGTCTGGCCAAGGATCACCAGCCGAGTATGAAGGACCTCAAGGATCCCGCCACCGGCAAGTGGCGGCGCATCGTCTGGGTCGGCATCGGCCTCGCCGTGTTCCAGCAGTTCGTCGGCATCAACGTGGTGTTCTATTACGGCATCATGCTGTGGGAAGCGGTCGGCTTTACCGAGCAGCAAGCCTTCACCACGCAAGTGATCAACGATGCCGTTTCGGTCGGCGCCTGCATCGTCGCGCTGATGCTGATCGACAAGGTCGGGCGCAGGCCGCTGCTGCTGATTGGTTCGCTCGGCATGGCGGTGACGCTGGGGCTGATGACCTTCGCCTTCACGCAAGGCACGATCATCGAGGGCAAACTGGTGCTGCCGCCCGAAATGGGAACCCTCGCCTTCGTCGCGGCGATTTCCTATGCAGCGCTGTTCAACCTGTCGTGGGGCCCGGTGATGTGGGTCTTGCTGGGCGAGATGTTCCCCAACCAGATGCGCGGAAGCGCGCTGGCGGTGGCGGGCGCGGCGCAGTGGAGCGCCAACTTCGCGATCTCCTCGAGCTTTCCCTGGGCGCTCAAGAATCTGGGGCTGGCGACGGCCTACGGCTTCTATGCGACCTGCGCGGCGATCTCGTTCTGGTTCGTGCTGAAGATGGTCAAGGAGACCAAGGGCAAGACGCTGGAGCAGATGGAGGGGTAGGGAGCCTCCAAAGTGCTCACATCCTTCGTCATTGCGAGGAGGCGCAGGGACGAAGCAATCCAGTGGCGTTGCGTGCTGGACTCTGGCTTGCCGCGTCGACTTCGCCTCCTGGCAATGACGAAGGTGAGCCTCGCGGGTCTGGCCTTTCCTGAAGGCCTCGCCTCGTTTACGGCCATCCCATGACCCTCAGCCCCGATCGCCTTGACCGTTTCGCCCGCCACATCGTGCTGCCCGAAGTTGGCGGCGCTGGGCAGGTTGCGCTGACGCAGGCGCATGTCGTGCTGGTCGGCTGCGGCGGGATCGGATCTCCGGCGCTGCAATACCTTGCGGGCGCGGGCGTCGGGCGGTTGACGCTGATCGACGACGACACGGTCGATGCCAGCAACCTGCAGCGCCAGACGATCTTCACCCCCGCCGATATCGGGCGGCCCAAAGCGGAAGCGGCAGCGGAATGGGTGGCAAGGTTCGACCCCCAGATTGAGGCCCGCGCGGTCATCATGCGTTTGGGGGGGGATAACGCCGCGCGGGTCCTCAGGGGGGACGTGAGCGTCGTAGTCGATGGGTGTGACAACTTCGCGACTCGTCTGATCGTATCCGACACTTGCACCGCGCTGAGTATGCCGCTGACCAGCGCCGCGCTGGGCCGTTTTCAGGGACAGGTCGCGAACTTTGCGGGACACCTGCCGGGACAGGCCTGCTATCGCTGCTGGGTGGGCGATGCCTTCGATGCCGAGGACTGCGATACCTGCTCGGCGGACGGCGTGCTGGGCGCGATGGTCGGCATGGTCGGCGCTTTCGCCGCGATGAGCGCGATCCGCGTCATCCTCGAAGGCAAGGCAGCGCTGGGCGATCCGCAGTGGGGCCAGCTCCAGCTGTTCGATGGCCTCGCCCCGTCAATGCGCACCATCGGCGTGCCCAAGGACCCCGAGTGCCGGGGCTGCAATCCGGCCTGAGGCCACCTTAGCCATCGCCGTCACGATGGCATCCCCCTTCCCTCTTCCGCAATTGATTCGCATCAAGGATCGCCGGGCTTGAGGAGAGGAAAACCCTCCCATCCGATGCAACGCCAGCGCCGCGCGCGCCGCCGATGGGAGAGTAGTAATGAAAATGGACGACATGGTGATCATCAGCGTCGATGATCACATCAGCGAACCCGGTGACCTGTTCACCCACCACCTCAGCGGCCCCGCGCTCGCTTCCGCCCCGACCTTCAAGCAGAAGTCGAACGGGTCAAACTATTGGGACTATCAAGGCCTGAAGATGGCCTCGGTCGCGCTCAACGGCGTCGTCGGCCGGCCCAAGGAAGAATACGGCATGGAGCCGACCAGCCTTGACCAGCTGCGCAAGGGCTGCTGGGACCCGGCCGCCCGCGTCGATGACATGGACGTCAACGGCATCGCCGCCAGCCTCAACTTCGGCACGCTGATCGGCCTCGATGGGCTGATGTTCTGCAATGCGCCGGACAAGACCTATGCCGTCCAGCACGTGCAGGCCTATAACGACTATCACTGGTTCCAGTGGTGCCAGGCCCACCCCGGCCGCTTCATCATGAACGGCATCCTGCCGGCCTGGGACATCGACGCCACGGTCGCGGAAATCCACCGCCTGGCCAAGCAAGGCTGCACCTCGGTCTCGTTCAACGAGAACCCGACCAAGCGCGGCCTGCCTTCGGTCCACAACTCCTACTGGGAGCCGATGTGGAAGGCCTGCGCCGATACCGACATGACGATCAACCTGCACATCGGTGCCGGCAACCCCAGCCCCCACGCCACCGATGAATCGCCGATCGAGGCATGGATCACCACCATGCCGATGTCGGTTTCAATCGGCCTTGCCGACTGGCTGCACCTTGAAGCGTTGCACCGTTATCCGCTGAAAATCGCCATGTCGGAAAGCGGCATCGGCTGGATTCCCTACCTGCTCGAACGCGCCGACTATGCCCACGAACAGCACTCGGCCTGGACCCATTCGGACAGCTACCTGAAAGGCAAGAAGCCTTCGGACGTGTACCACGAACACTTCTATTCGTGCTTCATCGACGACGCCTATGGCTGCCGCAACCTCGACGCGCTGGGTGAGGACAAGGTCTGCTACGAAGTCGATTACCCGCACTCCGACGCGCCGTGGCCGAATGCTCCCGAAGTGCTGTGGCGCTCGGTCAGCAAGCTTTCCGACGAAGTGATCGACAAGATCACCCACAAGAACGCGATGGCCCTCTACCGCTTCGATCCCTTCGCGCACCACGCCAAGGCAGATCTGACGGTAAAAGCCCTGCGCGCCAAGGCCGCGGCCAACGGTGTCGACACGACGGTCAGGTCCACTGGCGGTGCAGCACCGGAAAATCAGGCCGACAAGCAGCGCGCCATCACCTCGGGCGATGTCAACGCGATGTTCAAGAAGCACGCCGAAGCGGTTTGACCAGTATCGCTGCATTACGCTCCCTCCCCCTTGATGGGGGAGGGATGCGAAGACTTGGCAGCAGCGCTGCCTAGTCGCAGCTGGGTGGGGGTGCGCTCTCCGCCGGACGTAGCGCCTGCGGCACGATCACCCCTATCCAACTTCGCCTAGCTCCCTTCAGGAGCAGGGCTGCGTATCCTTTCCCCATCAAGGGGAAAAGATAGTCACCTAATAACTCGCCCCGTCGACGATCCGCCGCGGTAGGTCACTCCACAGCGAGGGATCGAACATGCGTATGTTCACACCCATGCGCTGGTAGGTGTCATCAATCGCCGTCCAGTGCGTCACGCAGCCGCAGTGCGCGCAGCGCCAGGTGGTGAGCGAACAGTCCCCCTGCACATAGCCTGCCAGCTCGCCCGTCACGCTGACGCTGTCCGGCGGGCCATAGTGCCACAGCGTACCGAGCCGCCGGCAGACCGAGCAATTGCACTCCGCCACTTCGGTTGGTGTATCGGCGATGGTGATGGTCACGGCGCCGCAGTGGCAGGTTCCCTGATGACCGCTCATCCCAGCATCTCCTCCACCCAGGCCGGCACGACCTCGCTCGCCGGACCCAGCCGCGTTTCGTGGAAGCTCTGCGATCCCTGCGAGCGCTCGAGGTTCAGTTCCAGCGTCTGCGCCCCCAGATCGCGCGCAGTCTGGACGAAGCCCGCCGCCGGATAGACCGCGCCCGATGTGCCGATGGAAACGAACAGATCCGCCTCGCGCAGCGCCGCGTAGATCTCGTTCATGCGGTAAGGCATCTCGCCAAACCACACGACATCAGGCCGCAGCGCGCGCGATCCGCAGACCGGGCAAGGAGGCCGGTCGAACAGCGGCCCAGTCCAGTGCAGGCGCGAATCACAGGCTGTGCACCAGGCGTTGAGATGCTCGCCGTGCATGTGCAGCACGCGCCGCGCGCCGCCGCGCTCGTGCAGGTCATCAACGTTCTGCGTGACGATCAGCAGGCTTCCCTTCCAACCCGCATCCAGCCGCGCCAGCGCCATGTGCGCCTCGTTCGGCACCTTCGTCTGGATTGCCGCGCGGCGCATGTCGTAGAAGCGGTGAACAAGGTTGGGATCGCGCGCGAAAGCCTCGGGCGTGGCGACGTCCTCCACCCGGTGCTGCTCCCACAATCCGCCGCCATCACGAAAGGTGTCGATCCCGCTTTCGGCGGATACGCCTGCGCCGGTGAGGACGACGATATTGCGGATTTCAGGCACGCGAACCTCTTTCCCTCGTCACCCTGAACTTGTTTCAGGGTCCATTGTGCCCCAAGGACAGGTCCGAGTGTGGGGCACGATGGATGCTGAAACAAGTTCAGCATGAGGGCCTTTTGTGGAGTTG
This sequence comes from Novosphingobium aquae, assembly GCF_037572715.1. Taxonomy (NCBI): domain Bacteria; kingdom Pseudomonadati; phylum Pseudomonadota; class Alphaproteobacteria; order Sphingomonadales; family Sphingomonadaceae; genus Novosphingobium; species Novosphingobium aquae. The sequence continues at coordinate 267,091 of NZ_JBBHJY010000002.1, forward strand.
GCATGGCACGCATCGGCATTATCGGCAGCGAAGGACGCATGGGGCAGGCACTGGCGCGCGCCATCGCGGCCAAGGGCGAGACGCTTTCCGGCGGGATAGATAAGGGCGGCGATGCCCTCGCCCTCGCCCGCGTCAGCGACGTGCTGGTCGATTTCTCCAGCCCCCACGCGCTCGAGGCGAACCTTGATGCAGCGGCCGAGGCGGGGATTCCCATCGTCGTCGGCACCACCGGCCTTGAAGAGCGCCACCACTGGCTCTGCGACAGCGCCGCGAACAACACTGCCGTCCTGCAGACCGGCAACACCTCGCTCGGAGTGACGCTGCTGGCTTGGCTGGTGCGCGAAGCCGCCGCGCGGCTGGGCGATGACTGGGATATCGAGATTGTCGAGACGCATCACCGCATGAAGGTCGACGCGCCATCCGGCACCGCGCTGCTGCTCGGCCAGGCCGCTGCGCAGGGGCGCGGGGTGGACCTCACCGCCGTGTCCGAACGCGGGCGTGACGGCATCACGGGTGCGCGCAAGCCCGGCGCGATCGGCTTTGCTTCCTTACGCGGCGGCACCGTCCCCGGCGATCACACGGTGAGCCTGTTCGGCGATCACGAACGCATCAGCCTCTCGCACTTGGCCGAAGACCGCATGATCTTCGCCGCCGGCGCGGTGAAGGCGGCGCAATGGTTGATTGGCAAGCCCGCCAGGCGTTACGCGATGGGTGAGGTCCTGGGGCTTTGACCCGCGACGAGATTTTCGAATTCTTCCGCCGCCTCGCCGAGCTGAACCCCGCGCCTGAAACCGAGCTGCTGTTCGGCAATGCCTACCAGCTCGTCGTTGCCGTCGCGCTTTCGGCACAGGCGACCGACGTGGGCGTGAACAAGGCGACCCGCGCGCTGTTCCGCAAGGTGCAAACGCCCCAACAGATGCTCGACCTTGGCGAGGAGGGCCTGCGCGAGCACATCAAGACCATCGGCCTGTTCAATACCAAGGCCAAGAACGTCATCGCGCTCAGCCAGTTGCTGGTCGATGAATTCGGCGGTGAGGTTCCCTCAACGCGCGAGGAACTGGTGCGGCTGCCCGGCGTCGGCCGCAAGACCGCCAATGTCGTGCTCAACTGCTGGTTCGGGCAGGAAACCTTCGCGGTCGATACCCACATCTTCCGCGTCGGCAACCGCACCGGCCTCGCCAAGGGCAAGACGCCGGATCAAGTAGAAGCCAAACTGGAAAAACGCGTCCCCGCCCCCTTCCGCATGGGCGCGCACCACTGGCTGATCCTGCACGGGCGTTATGTCTGCAAGGCGCGCACGCCGGAATGCTGGCGCTGCCCGGTGGTGGACCTTTGCAGTTTCAAGGCGAAGGTGCTCGAACCAAAGGGCACCTCATCGTCCCGGACCTGATCCGCCACGACGTGATCCCTAATTGTAGTTCGAAGGATCCAGCTCCAGCCCCGCCCGCCCATCCGCCGCCGTATGCGCCGGAGCGTGCGGGTGTTCGACGAATTCGCCTTCCTCGGGCTCGAGCATGCCTTCCCACTTGGTGATCACCGACGTCGCCACCGCATTGCCGACCACGTTGGTCGCGGTGCGGCCCATGTCGAGGAACTGATCGATGGCGAGGATTATCGCCACACCTTCGACCGGCAGGCCGAACATTGCGAGCGTGCCGGTGATCACCACGAGGCTGGCGCGCGGCACGGCGGCGATGCCCTTGGAACTGATCATCAGCGTCAGCAGAATCATGATCTGCGTCGCCACCGGCAAGTCGATATTATAGGCCTGCGCGATGAAGATCGTCGCAAAGCTCATGTACATCATCGAACCATCGAGGTTGAAGCTGTAGCCCAGCGGCAGCATGAAGCCCGAAATGCGGCGCGGCACGCCGAAGCGGTCAAGCTGTTCGAACATCTTGGGCAGCGCCGCCTCGCTCGACGCGGTCGAGAAGGCGATCATCATCGGCTGGCGGATGTAGCGGATCAGCGTGATGATCCGCTTGCCCAGGAAAATCGCGCCAATGCCCAGCAGGATGATCCAAAGCAGCGCAAGGCTGAGATAGAATTCGACCAGAAGCTCAAGGTAGGTCTTGAGGATTTCCAGCCCGCTTGCGGCCACCACGTTGGCGAGCGCGCCGAACACCGCGATCGGCGCATAGCGCATGACGTAGCCGGTGATCTGCAGCATCATTTCGGCCAGCGCATCGGCGCCGCGCACCAGCGGCTTGCCCTTTTCGCCGATGGCCGAAAGCGCCACGCCGGCGAAGATCGAGAAGACCAGGATCTGCAGGATGTTGTTCGTCGCCATCGCGTCGAAGGCGTTCTTGGGGAAGATCGAGAGGATGAATTCGGGCGCGTTGAGGTGCTTGACCTCGCCCACGGCCTTGGCGGCGGCGGCAACATCGGGGATCGGCGCGCCGACGCCCGGCTTGAGCAGGTTGACCATGATCAGGCCGAGCCCGATCGAGATCAGGCTGGCGGTGATGAACCACGCCAGCGCGCGGACGCCAATGCGGCCCAGCGCCGTGCTGTCGCCCATGTGGGCAATGCCGACCACGATGGTAGACAGCACCAGCGGCGCGACCAGCAGCTTGATCAGGTTGAGGAAGATGTCAGAAAGCAGCTTGAGCCACGGCGCAATGTCCGCCTTGATCGTCGCGGCATCGACCATCATGTGCAGGCCCTGCCCGACGATGACGCCCAGCAGCATGCCCATCAGGATATAGAAAGTCAGCCGCCGATCCATGCGTCCAGTTCCCCGCGTGAAATATTGTTGCGGGTGAGACTAACCGCGCCGGGCAGCACTGGCAATGCGCCTTGGCCGGTTCATCCCAAACAAGCGGTGTGGGGGGCAGAACCTGTGGTCTGGTCGCGATGTTCCTCTCCATTTTTGCCGAATGGCACAAATGGGGAGGTGGATGGCCCGTCAGGGCCAGATGGAGGGGTATCGACCTTGCCGCATTACCCCTCCGTCAGCCGCTGTGCGGCTGCCACCTCTCCATTTGCCCTGCGGGAAAATGGAGAGGATCCGGGATCGTCAGCGCGCCAACGCAGCCTCAGCCACGCGCGCGTAAATCCGGGCGAGTGCCTCAAGATCAGCAATCGCCACGGCTTCATCGCGCTTGTGCATCGTTGCATTGCACAGGCCGAACTCAATCACCGGGCACAGGTTCTTGAGGAACCGCGCGTCCGAAGTGCCGCCAGTGGTGCTGGCTTCAGGCTCAATACCGGTTTCCGCCTTCACGGCATCGGCGATCATCGCGGAGAAGTCGCCCGGCAGGGTGATGAACGCCTCGCCCGAGATAACGGCGCGCGCTGTGCCGCCGTGGCGCGCAGCGATGGCGCTCACCCGGTCAGCGAGTTCCTGCCCGGTGTGGAGCGCGTTGAAGCGGATCGAAATCCGCGCGCTGGCCTTGGGCGGGATGACGTTGGTCGCCGGGTTGCCGATGGCAATATCGGTGATTTCAAGGTTCGATGCCTGGAACCACTCGGTGCCGTTATCGAGCTTCAGCGCGTCGAGCTCTGCCAGCATGGCAACCAGCCGCGGCGCGGGATTGTCGGCGAGGTGCGGATAGGCGACATGACCCTCGCGGCCTTCGACTTCGAGCCAGATATTGACCGAACCGCGCCGGCCGATCTTCATCGTGTCGCCCAGCCGCGCGCTGGATGTGGGTTCACCGACCAAACACAGGTCGGGCACCGCGCCCAGTTCCTGCATCGTGTCCATCAGCGCCAGCGTGCCGTATTTCGCCGGACCTTCCTCGTCACCGGTGAGGATCATGCTGAGCGTGCCGGCATCGGCTGGCACCTGTTCGGCGGCAGCGATCATCGCGGCAATTGCGCCCTTCATGTCGACCGCGCCGCGTCCGTAAAGCAGTTCGCCGCGCCGTTCGGGAAGGAACGGGCCGGAAGTCCAGCCCTCGCCCGGCGGCACGACATCAAGGTGGCCGGCAAAGGCGAAGTGGCGGCTGCCCTCGGGCCCCTTGCGGATGGCGAAGAGGTTTTCGACCGGGCCATCAGGGGCATCGCCGCTGATCTTGCGGTGCACCTCGAAGCCGAGCGGACGCAGGCGCGCTTCAAGGCAATCGAACACCACACCGCGCGCCGGGGTAACGCTGGGGCAGGCGATCAGGTCTTCGGCGAGTTGGACGACATCGATCATGCCGGCGCGCTTATCGCGTTTCGCGCAGCTTGGAAATGGCCGAGGATTGGTGCAGCCTGTGCGGAGGAGCGGAGGGAGCACAGCGCATGCCGAAAATCGACCTTGAGGCTATCGAACAGAAAAACACCACCGGCTATCCCGCGCCGTTCAACGCCGATGTTGCCGGTCGCCATTTCCGCCGGCTCGCCCCGGCTGGCGGCCTCAGCGAGATGGGCGCGAGCCACGTGGTGCTGAAGCCCGGCTGCTGGTCATCGCAGCGCCACTGGCACATGGGCGAGGACGAATTGCTGATCATGCTCACGGGCGAGGCGGTGCTGGTCGAGGATGAAGGCCGCACGGTCCTGCGCCCGGGAGACATCTGCGCCTGGCCGAAGGACGTGGAGAACGGCCATCATCTGATCAACGAGAGTGACGCCGATTGCAGCTTCGTGGCGATCAGCGCGGGTCGGGATCTGGGCGGGTCCTATCCCGATATCGACATGATGTGGACCGAGGACGGGGCCTATCGGCATAAGGACGGGACGCCGTATCCGACGGAGAGGATGGCGTAAGCCCTACCCCGCCAAGGCCCCATCCAGCATGTCGGCCAGCCGCAGCCCAGCCTGCGAAATGCGCCGCTGGGCATCAGGGATGAACTCCACGATCGCCTCGTTCGACCAGGTGATCTTCTCGGGTGCCTTGGCACCGCAGGGATCAAAGCCAAAGGCGCGGGTGTAAACGCGGCGGGCGAGTTCGTGGCTCTCACGGCCCCAGTCGGCGATCGTTCCGCTGGCAAGCGCGGCGCGCTCTTCCGGCGAGTAACGGCGCACCAGCGGCGGCACGGCGGAGGAAATCGAGCGCTCCGCCTGCTGTCCGTCCCACAAGCCGTGCAGGTTCCACACCGGGGCGTCGCCGTAATTGGCCTTCACGCCGTTGCCGCCCTGATCGAAGTTGTCGCCCGAATGGAGGGGCATATGCACGTCGCCGGTGAAGTGGACGAGGAAGGCGAACGCCTCCAGCCGCACGGCATCGGGCAGGCTCTTGTCGGCCAGCACCTTGCGGCCGCGTTCGATCTGGCCGGTCACGCAGTTGCCGCTGGCGCAGTTAGCCTTTGGGTCATAGGCCTTGCACACCGGCTCGGTCTGGTAATGCCACGGGAAGGTATAGGCATAGCGCCAGGCAAGGCTGCGGATGCAGTCGGGCCAGTAGCTGGCCTCCTCGATGTTGCGCACCCGGCACTTGGGCGTGCCAAGCGCCTTTTCGGACTTGAGCAACTGGCGGATCGCGGCCTTGGTCTCGGGCTTGATATTGGCCCATGCGACCGAGCCCGTGGTGTGGTGGCCATATTCGCCCCAGGCCATCGCAGCGGGCGCCCATGCCAGCGTCAGCGCGGCAAGAACGGCGGACAGGCGATTGATAATTCTGGAGAAAATCATTTCGCGGGAACCTCGTACTGTTCGATCACCCAGTCCTCTGCCTCGGCGGCGTGGACCCATGCTTGCAGCCATTCGTGCTCCCACACCGCTTCCATATAGGCCTGCCCGAAACCGGGCACGCCAACCCCATAGGTGATGAAGCGGCTGACCACCGGGGCATAGAAGATATCGGCGGCGCAAAAGGTTCCGAACAGGAATGGCCCGCCCTTGCCAAAGCGCGCGCGCGCCTCGGCCCAGAGCGTCAGCACGCGGACAACGTCGGCGCGGGCTTCATCGTCGAGCTTCACACCCTCGATCCGGCGGCGCACGTTCATCGGGCATTGCGTGCGCAGCGCCTGAAAGCTCGAGTGCATTTCCGCGACCATCGACCGGGCCATGGCGCGGGCATCGTCGGCCTTGGGCCAGAAGCGGTCCCGCCCGACCTTGTCGGCCAGGTAATCGATGATCGCCAGACTGTCCCACACCACGGCATCGCCGTCCCACAGCACCGGAACCTTGCCGTGGCTGGGGGCAACTTCGCCCATTGCCTTTTTCTGCTCGGACCAGTCGTCGGTGTGGATCGGAACGACGATTTCCTCAAACGCCAGCCCCGATTGCTTCGCCGCCAGCCAGCCGCGCAGCGACCAGCTTGAATAGTTCTTGTTACCGATGATCAGCTTCATGGCCACAAGCTACCCGTTCAGTTTGACAGTGTCGAGGCTGAACGCTTAGGTTTCTGGCATGAACCTGCCCCCATTCCACCTCGCCTTTCCCGTCCGTGACCTTGCCGAGGCCCGCGCCTTCTGGGGCGGCCTGATGGGTTGCAGCGAAGGGCGCAGCAGCGACCAATGGATCGACTTCAACTTCCACGGCCACCAGTTGGTCGCGCACTGCGTTGGCGAGCGGTCGCAGGATGCCGGGGCCAACCCGGTCGACGGGCACGGCGTGCCGGTGCCGCACTTCGGCCTCGTCCTTCCGATGGACGAATGGCACGCGCTCGCCGAACGGCTGCGCGCGGCAGGGACCCAGTTCGCGATCGAGCCCTATGTGCGCTTCAAGGGTGAAGTCGGCGAACAGGCGACGATGTTCTTCCGCGACCCTTCAGGCAATGCCGTCGAGATCAAGGCCTTCGCGGATATCGGTCAGCTGTTCGCCAAGTAACCGTTGGGTTCAGGCAGGCACAAGTCCCGCCTTGCGCACCCTGACCTGCCCCGGCGCATCCAGCTGCAATTCGCCATGGAGCCGCAGGATTTCCTTGCGGGCAACCGTGTGTGCGCGCGGCAGGCTGGGAATATGCTGCAGGTCAAGCTGGGTGAGCCCGAGCAGTTGCAGGTCGCGGTAAGCGGCGCGTTCGGTCATCCCCGAACCGATCCGGAAGCCGACGCGCGGCGAAATCCGGCCGAGCGCGGCAAGGCAGGCCTCCCCCATCTTGCGGATGCGGCCGGCGCGCGACATCAGCCACCACCCGGCGCGGGTGTTCGCCGTCAATACTGGCGTCCGTCGGCGCAGGATCACGCCGAGTGAATTCTACGACTCCCATCGACAACCCCCGTGTCGTTGGGCCCCAAACACGATGTCGCGTTTTTATGATTCGCGCTTACGTCAAGGACCGAAGTCACAGGACGCCACAATTTCCACAGCTTGGCAACGTAGTTAACCCTATGGTTACATAGAGTTTACAAACGCGCGTCGGCCAAAACGGCTGCGCGCAGCTCGTCAATCCCCATGCCCTTTTCGGCGCTGGTGACGTGGATGACCGGATAGGCGGCGGAATGTTTGCGCGCCTCGGCGGTGGTGGAAGCGAGCACGGCATCCAGCTCGCTCGCCTTGATCTTGTCGGCCTTGGTCAGGACGACGCGATAGCCGACGGCGGATTCGTCAAGCATCTGCATCATCTCGACGTCGACCGGCTTCACCCCGTGGCGCGAATCGATCAGCACCAGGTTACGTTTCAGCACCACGCGCCCGCGCAGGAAATCGCGGACCATGCGGCGCCACTTCTCCACCACGGCGGGCGGTGCCTTGGCAAAGCCGTAGCCGGGCATGTCGACCAGGCGGAACTGGGTCGGCTCGCCAACCTCGAAGAAGTTGAGCTCCTGCGTGCGCCCCGGCGTGACCGAGGTGCGCGCCAGCGACTTCCTGCCCGTAAGCGCGTTGAGCAGCGAGCTTTTGCCCACGTTGGATCGGCCGCAGAAGGCCACTTCAGGCACCGTCGGATCGGGCAGGAACTGCAGCGACGGGGCCGAGAGCAGGAACTCCACCCGGCCCGAGAACAGCCGACTGGCTTCCGCTGCGAGTGCCGTATAGTCGTCTTCGTCGCTCACTTCGCGGCCTTCTTGGCCGCTGCCACGTCAGCACGTTCCTTGTCGACCATGGCCTTCATCTGCGGATGGCGGGCGTAAAGGTACTTCTGCTGGGCGATGGTCAGCACGTTCGATGTGATCCAGTAGATCAGCAGGCCGGCGGCAAACGGGGCCATGATGAACATCATCAGCCAGGGCATGATCGCGAAGACCTGCTGCTGCACCGGATCGGGCGACGAAGGGTTGAGCTTGAACTGCAGCCACATCGTCACGCCGAGCAGCACGGCCAGCACGCCGATGGCGAGGAAGCTGGGCACGTCAAACGGCAGCAGGCCAAATGCGTTGAGGATGTGTGCCGGATCGGGTGCGGACAGATCCTTGATCCACAGCACGAACGGCTGGTGGCGCATTTCGACCGCGAGCGTCAGAACCTTGTAGAGCGCGAAGAACACCGGGATCTGCAGGAAGATCGGCAAGCAGCCGCCCAGCGGGTTGACGCCCTCGCTCTTGTACAGGGCCATCGTTTCCTGCTGGAGCTTCTGCTTGTCGTCCTTGTAGCGTTCCTGCAGCGCCTTCATCTTAGGCTGAATCGCCTTCATCGCCGCCATTGATGCGAACTGGCGCTGGGCGATGGGGAACATGATGCCGCGCACGATGAGCGTCAGCAGGATGATGGCGACGCCGAAGTTGCCGGCAAGGCTGAACAGCTTCTTGAGCAGCCAGAAGATCGGTTCTTCGAACCAGCGGAACCAGCCCCAGTCGATGGCGAGGCTGAAATTGGCGATACCGGTCTTCTGATAGGCCGACAGGACGTCGCCTTCCTTGGCACCGGCGAACAGGCGGGTGCTGGTGCCGGCAGACTGCCCGGGGGCCACGGCGACCGGGCGGTAGAACATGTTGGCCTGATAGAGGTCACCGCCGATTGCGCGGTAATTGCTCGACGCGGTGGGGCTGCCCGGGATCAGCGCCGACATCCAGTAGATGTCGGTAAAGCCGATCCAGTCGGTCTTGCCCTCGTTCACCTGAATCGCGCCCGGAAGCTCGGCCATGTCATCATAATTGGTGTCGAACGAAACCTTGCCATCGAACGCGCCAAACGGACCCGAATGGATGTTCCACGTATCGAGGCTGGCGGTCTTCTTGGTGCGGCCAATGCGGGCGAACGGCGTGACGGTCACCGGCGCGGTGCCGCGGTTTGCAACCTTCGCGTTCGCGGTGATCATGTAGTCCTTGTCGATCGCGTAAGTGATCTCGAACACCAGACCGGCGGCATTGGTCCAGGTCAGCGTGACTGGCGTTTCCGGCGTCAGCTTGGCGCCGGCAGGCGCGGTCCACAGGGTGTTCGGTGCGGGAATCTCGACGTTCTGGCCGTCCCAGCCGATCTGCGCGTAATGTTCAGCCGGGGTGCCGACGGGCGAGAAAATACGCTCCGGTCCGTTCAGTTCGACATTCTTGTGACGCACGGTGACAAGATCGTCGAGCAGCGCGCCGGCGGGGTTGATCGAACCCGACAGGCCTGGCGCCTGAATGGCGATGCGGCCCGGCGCGGCGAGTGCAGACTTGAGATCGCGCACTTCGGCGGCGCGGTCCGCCGCGTTCATCAATCCGCCCTCGCGCGTCGGCGCAGCGCCATTGGCACCAGCAGCCGGCGACGGGCTGGCGGCCGCAACCACCGGCTTGTTCGCGTGCGGATAAAAGTAGCTGATGGCTGAATCCCAGCCGAAGAGAAGCAGCGCGCACAGCACGACCGCGAGGATGAGATTACGCTGGTTTTGCACGAAGCTTCCCTAGAACCCTTGGTTTTGTATCAGATAGGCAAACTGCCCAGCCCTTCAAGGCACGGGATCGTGCCCGTGTCCCCCCCAGGGGTGGCAGCGCAATAGACGCTTGATGGCCAGCAATCCACCCCGAAACGCGCCGTGCTTTTCCAGCGCCTCAATCGCGTATTGCGAGCAAGACGGCGAATAGCGGCAGGTCGGCGGCAGGATCCGGCTGGGGCCAAGCTGCCAGCCGCGCGCGATGAGGATGAGCAGGCGCTTCATCGCAGCTATTTGCGCGGCGGCCGGGGCTTGCGCGGCGGATCGCCCTTGCCCTGCGCGGCGCGGGACAGCGCGGCAGTGAGTTCGGCGCGCAGCAGCGCAAAGTCCCGCTCCACCCCGCCCTCACGGCCAATCAGCACGTGATCGTGGCCCGGCAGGCCCTCAGCCGGCAGCGCATCGCGCAGCAGTTCGCGGAAGCGCCGCTTCATGCGGTTGCGCACCACGGCGTTGCCGATCTTCTTGGTGACGGTGATGCCGAAACGAATCGCGCCCGCCTCGTTGGGGCGGGCGAGCAAAACAAAACCGGGGCGTGCTATGCGCAGGCCCCGGTTTGCAGCAAGAAAGTCAGCCCGCCTCGAAAGGACGGACAGTTTCATTGCAATGCTTACGCAGACAGCTTCTTGCGGCCACGCGCGCGGCGGGCGCGCAGGACGTTGCGGCCACCGACGGTCGACGTGCGGGCGCGGAAGCCGTGGCGGCGGGCGCGGACAAGGCGGCTGGGCTGGAACGTGCGCTTCATGTCAAAAACCTCTGGAATCATGCTGTGGCCGTATATCCGGCCGAATTTGGAGCCGCGCCCCTACCGAAGCACCCGGCCCGAGTCAAGCGCGCGAGGTGCCTGTGCGAAGTCATTTTCAAGCTTCACCCATTGGCCCATCTGCGAGGCATTCAGCCAACGCGCGTCGCGGTTCGGCACGGTATTGGTCATATCATAGAACGCCCGTGCCTCGACCGGGCTCATCCCCATTTCGCGGTAATAGGCGATATAGGCCAGGTTGACCGGCGCATCCTTGGCGAAATCGCCCGGCTGGCGGCCGTTTTCGTCTTCCCAGGCATGGACCGCGAATTCAGCCCCCGGATCGGCCATTCGGCGGCTTCCGGCAAGGAACAGCTCGACAGCGCCCGACCGGACCGACCCGCCCGAAGGGACATGCGTGGCCACCCCCTTCGCGCGGATCATCCGCCCCAGCCGCAGGTTGGCGCTGTCATCCAGCGTGCCCGGGCATTCGATCATCTGCAGCTCGGTGATCTGGGGAAAGGCCGCCAACATCGCCGCGAAAGCCGCAGGACTGCGGCCATCGGTTACGTCGACAAGCGCGGCGCGGTTGGCGTCAATGACGCGGAACGGGCCGAAGCGGGCAACGCCCTTGGGGACCGTCGCAGCCGGTGACTGGACGAAGCGGCTGGAACCGCCCTCTTCCACGACCATTTCCTCAACGATCACCTCTTCGCTCACCACCACATGCCCGTCCGGCGCGGCATGGGCCGGGCTGGCCAGCAGGGCGGCAAGGGCAAGGAAAAGGCAGGAAACGCGGCGCATCGTGGCACCGCTATGCGCGCCGACACTTTACGGGGTTCCTTCGGGAAATCGTTAAAATTTTCTTGCGCGGAATTACGCGAGTTCCCGTAAGTATCTCCAAAACGGCGGCAATCCCTCGTCAGGGGCGCGGCCATCCGCCATCAGCGATCTAGGGATATTTGCGGAAGGGGCATTCGTGGTCGCACTGGTATCGACGGTGGCCTACCTCGGGCTTGAGGCGCGCAGCGTCGAAGTACAGTGTCAGGTGGCGCCGGGCATGGTCGGTTTCCACGTCGTCGGCCTGCCGGACAAGGCCGTTGGCGAAAGCCGCCAGCGGGTCAGCGCGGCGCTCTCGTCGAGGAGGCTGTCGCTGCCGCCCAAGCGGATCACGGTGAATCTTTCGCCGGCCAATCTGCCCAAGGAAGAACCTGCCGATCGCGCTGGCGCTGCTCGTGGCCATGGGCGTGGTCGATATTGAAACGGCATCAGAATACGTCGCCGTCGGCGAACTGGCGCTGGACGGGCGGATCATTTCCTCCCCCGGCCTGCTGCTCGCCGCGCCCGATCTCGTCTCGCTGCTCAACCATTTGCGCGGCACGCTGGAGGACGGACGGATCAGACGCAACCGCCCGTTCCGCTCGCCCTACCACTCGGCCTCGATGGCGGCGCTGACCGGCGGCGGGCTGAAGGGGCGCCCGGGCGAAGTGAACCTTGCCCACCTTGGCGTGCTGTTCCTTGACGAGCTGCCCGAATTCCAGCGCCCGGTGCTCGATGCGCGGCGCCAGCCGCTCGAAACCGGCGAGGTCAGCGTGGCGCGGGCCAATGCCCATGTCACTTTCCCGGCGCGGGTTCAACTGATCGCGGCAATGAACCCATGCCGCTGCGGGCACCTAGGCGATCCGGCGCTGGGCTGCTCCCGCGCGCCCAAATGCGCCGCCGATTACCAGAGCAAGGTGTCAGGCCCGATACTTGGCCGCATTGACCTCCACGTGGAGGTCGACCCTGTCTCCGCCGCCGACCTCGCCCTGCCCCGCCGCCCGCGCGATCCAGATCGCCCGGTTCGAGGCGACACATGCACGCACCAATGCCGAGCTTAACGGCGAGGCGCTTGATGCCGTGCCAACACCGGAAGAGCCCGGCCGCAAGCTGCTGCTGCAAGCCGCCGAAGCCATGCGCCTCTCCGCCCGCGGCTACACCCGAATGCTCCGCATGGCGCGCACGATTGCCGATCTTGCGGCAAGTGATACCGTCGGCCGCATCCACGTGGCCGAGGCGCTGAGCTATCGCCGGCAGGCACCGCGGGCGTAAACTCGGCCAGTCATAGTTTACATGCAAACCTTTGCATGATCAGCTGAAGTCGAATAAACCCCTGTCCATGAAGCACAAAAAGTCAGAGCTGACACGCGCGCGGATTATTGCCGCAGCGAAGCCGCTCTTTACCGAAAATGGCTTTGATGAGACTTCGGTGGCGGAAATCTGCCGGGAATCGGGCGTGTCGAACGGAGCGCTGTTCCACCAGTTCAAGGTCAAGGAAGACATTGCTTTCGCCGTCTTTTGCGAAGTGCGCGCCGAATTCTGGGACCGCGTGATCAGCGCGATGGTCGCCTGCAAAGACCCGCTCGACGGGGTCGAGGCCGCGGTGCGGGCATCCTTTGCCTTCCAGCAGGAAAACCCCGGAGCCTCCGCCTTCATCAAGGACGTGACCGGATCCAAGTGGATCGAAGACTACGCCGCCGAAAGTCGCACGGTCTATGACGGCGGCATCCAGCGCGGCCTCGCCTGGGCACGGCCGCACTTCGAAGCCGGCCGCCTGCCGCCGATCAGCCCCGACGCTTTCATCACCCTCGTCTCAGGCGCCCCCCAATGGATCGGCCGCATGATCCGCATGGGCATGGCCGACAGCAAGTTCGAGGACATCGCGGATGAAATGGCCGTGCTGGTCAGGCGGGCGCTGACGGTGCGGTAATAACGCCGGATGGACCCGGCCCGGCCATAAGGACCGGGCCGCGTTCAGGTATTCACACCGGACAGGCCATCACACCGGATAGGCCATGACCTTGGTTTCAAGGTATTCCTCGATCCCCTCGACACCCCAGGCGCGGCCAATACCGCTCTGCTTGTAGCCGCCGAACGGCAGGTCGCCGTTGATCGGCGAGCCGCCATTGATGCCGATCGTGCCGGTCCGCACTCGCATGCCCACATCGATGCCGCGCTGGAGATCGCCCGACCAGACCCCACCTGACAGCCCGTAAACGCTGTCGTTGGCGATGCGGATCGCGTCCTCGTCGTCGTCGAACGGGATGACGACCAGCACGGGTCCGAAGATCTCTTCCTGGGCAATGCGCATGTCATTGGTGACATCGACGAAGCAGGTCGGTTCGATAAACCAGCCGGTACCCATGTCCGGACGGAGATTGCCGCCGCTGAGCAGGGTGGCGCCTTCCTCCACGCCAAGATCGATGTAGGCTTTTACCCGCTCCATCTGCTTCTTCGACACGACCGGCCCCATGGCGCAGGTGGGTTCGTCGAAGTGCCCCCACTTGTCGGCAAAGCCATCGTAAGCGGCCTTCAGGATCTGCTTGGCTTCCTCATACCGGGCGCGGGGCACCAGCAGGCGCGACTGGACCGCGCAGCCTTGGCCGGCGTGGAAGACCAAGATCGACGAGGCGACGACCCGGGCAAAATTGGGTTCGTCATCGAGCACGATGTTGACCGACTTGCCGCCGAGTTCGAGGAACTGGCGCTTCATCGTTTCGGCGCCCTGCCGCATGATATGTTTGCCGATCGCCGTCGATCCGGTGAACGTGATCAGGTCAACGCGCGGATCGGTGACGAGCATCTCGCCCGCTTCCGCCGGATCGCTGGCGGTGATCACGTTGAGCACGCCGGCGGGGAAACCGGCTTCCGCCGCCAGTTCGCCAAAGATCGCGCCGGCAAGCGGCGTATCGGGCGCGGGCTTGAGGATCACGGTGCACCCCGCGAGCAGAGCCGAGACCACCTTTTCCGCGTTGACATAGAGCGGGAAATTCCACGGCGTGATGGCGGCGGCGACACCGATGGCTTCGTAGTGCCCCGTGCGCTGGCTGGTGCCGAACGAAGTCGTCTTGACCCCGAAATCCTTTTCCCAGATCACTTGCGGGAAGACCTCCATCAGGTCGCGCCAGCTGTTGAGGCAATTGGCCACCTGCGCGCGGTTGACTGCAACCAGCGGCGCGCCGACTTCATGCCGGGCGATGGCAACCAGCCGGTCCTTCTTGGCTTCGAACAGGTCATAGAGCTTCTTGACCAAGGCGAAGCGCTTTTCATAGTTGGTCGACCAGTCCGTCGTGTCAAACGCGCGGCGGGCGGCGGCAATCGCCTGCTCGACATCGGCTGCCGATGCATCGGCTGCGACCCCTACCGACTGCCCGGTCCACGGACCGATGTTATCGTAGGTGCGGCCATGTTCGGCGCGGCGAATTACGCCATCGACATAGAGCATGCCTTCGGGAAGAACGGTGGCGGCGGTTTCAGGCAGGCTGGGCATGTGTCATTTCCCAAATTGTTTTTATCCGAGAGACTTTGCGGGGTGCGTCGCAGCGAATCCGGCGCTTGATTCCCGTCTCATATTCTGTATATTTCTTAAATGAGAAATCTTGTCAATCATGCTGTCTGACGATCAACGCCGCTTCATCGACGAATTTGTTACGCTGCTGGCCGGCTGGAACATGCCTGCCAATGGCGCGCAGGTTTATGGCTACCTGCTGTTCCAGAACCACGCGGCAAGCCTGGACGAGATCGCCGAGGCGCTCGAAATCAGCAAGAGCAACGCCTGCAAGGCCGCCAAGATGCTTGAGGACAAGGGCCACATCCGGCGGGTGGGCGAACGCGGCAGCAAGCGCGTGCTCTATGTCGCGCGGGAGGACTTCGGCACGCCGTTCCTGCACCGGACCGCGTCGCTTGGTGCGCTCAGCCGCCTGATGGAAACGCGCGGCGCCCGGTCGGCCGACGGCCCGGCCAGCGAACGCATCGCCAGCCTCGCGTCATTCTACGCAGTGATGCAGACCGCGATGGAACAGATCATTGCTGCCGATACCGAGCGGGCGGAGAAGTCGGTTTAGTGCCGGTGCCTCCATGGCGCTCGTATCAAGCGCCCCGCAATGGATCAGCCGCATGTTCCGCACCGGCCTGGCGGAGAGCATGCCGAAAGACATTGCCGAAGAAATGGCCGTGCTGGTCAGGCGGGCGCGGACGGTTTTTTTGGGGTTTCGGGTTGCGCTGCCGCGCCTTTGGGATGGCTGCTTCTGACACGCTACCAATCCGGAACATCTTCGACGCGTCAGTATCTACGACTACGTTGACTTCATCCCTCTCAAGGCTTTGGCCGCTGCTTCCGCCAGCCCGCCCAAGTCGGCTCGCCGGTCGTTTGGCAACCTCGCGTTGGCATTGGTGAATGAGGATTAGACCTCCAGGCCGCATAATCGAGCGCAGTTGAACGGCAGCGTGTCATGAGACCCTACAATCACGCCCTTTCGGGCTAACGACGGGTCGTTGTCGTTACCGGAAAGTCCGCTCTCGGTTCCATAATTCGCCACGCCGCCCCGAACGCAAAAAGGGCGGGCAATCGCTTGCCCGCCCCCTTTGTCTGTCGCTCAAAAAGCGTCGCGCGAATTACTTCTTCGCGGCGGCTTTCTTGGCCGGAGCCTTCTTCTCAGCGGCCGGCTTTTCGTCAGCAGCCTTTTCAGCCTTGGGAGCGGCTTCCTTCTTCGCCTTGGCAGGCTTTTCCGCAGCCTTTTCCTCGGCGGGAGCAGCGTCCTCGCTCTTGGCAGCGGCCTTCTTTGCCGGAGCCTTCTTGGCGCCCTTGGCCGGGGCCGGAGCGGCGTCGTCGGCTTCGATCGCGGCCTGCAGTTCGTCCTTGGTCACGGTGCGTTCGGTGACTTCGGCCTTGTCGAACAGGAAGTCGACGACCTTGTCCTCATAGAGCGGCGCGCGCAGCTGGGCGGCGGCGAGCGGTTCGTTCTGAAGGTATTCGGCGAAACGCTGGCGATCTTCGGGGCGGTACTGCTGCGCCGCCTGCTGGACCAGCATGTTCATTTCCTGCGCGGTCACTTCGACGCCATTCGACTGGCCGATTTCCGACAGCAGCAGGCCGAGGCGCACGCGGCGCACGGCGATACCCCGGTAATCGTCCTTCTCGGTCTCGATTTCCTTCATCGCGGCTTCGGGATCGGGCTCGTTCTGTGCTTCCTGGGTCAGCTGCGCCCAGATCTGCTCGAACTCGGCTTCGACCATCGAGGGCGGCACGTCGAATTCGTGATCGGCGGCGAGGATGTCGAGCAGCTGGCGCTTCATCTGGGTGCGGGTCAGGCCGGCAGTTTCCTGCTCCAGCTGGCCGCGCATCAGGTTCTGCAGCAGCTCGAGGCTTTCCAGGCCGAGGCTCTTGGCGAATTCGTCGTCGATCTTGGTTTCGCCGGCGATCTTCACCGACTTCACGGTGACGTCGAATTTGGCGTCCTTGCCCTTGAGGTTTTCTGCCGGGTAATCGGCCGGGAAGGTCACGGTGATCGTGCGCTCTTCGCCTTCCTTGACGCCCATCAGCTGTTCTTCGAAGCCGGGGATGAAACGGCCTGCGCCCAGTTCGATCGCAGCGTCCTGAGCGGCGCCGCCTTCGAATTCAACGCCGTCCAGCTTGCCAACGAAGTCGACGATGATCTGGTCGCCGCCTTCGGCCTTCTTGCCCTTCTTGGCGTCGACAAAGCTCTTGGCGCCGGCAGCGATGCCCTTGACCGCTTCCTCAACCTGCTCGTCCGACACCGGCACGATCAGCTTTTCCAGCTTCAGCCCGTCAAGGCTGGGCGCGGCGATTGTCGGGAGCACTTCGAGCGAGACGGTGAGGACGGCGTCCTTGCCTTCTTCATAGCCATCGCCAAGCGCGACGTCGGGCTGCATCGCGGGGCGCAACTTGTTGTCAGCCACCAGCTTGTCCATCGCTTCGCGAATCGAATTGTTGAGCGCTTCCTGATGGATCTGCGGCCCGTGCATTTTCTTCACGAGGTTGGCGGGCACCTTGCCGGGGCGGAAGCCGGGCATGCGCACCTGCGGAGCGATCTTGGTGATCTCGCCTTCAACGCGGTCAGCAATCGACTTGGCGGGGATGGTAATCGTGAAAGCCCGCTTCAAGCCTTCGTTCGTGGTCTCGACAATCTGCATTTCAGTTCAAGCCTTCTCGCACAATCTGCTGCCCAAATTGCAGCCGGGCCGCGTCCTTCCGATCGTGGCGAACTGGTGCGGGCGAAGGGACTCGAACCCCCACATCTTTCGATACTGGTACCTAAAACCAGCGCGTCTACCAGTTCCGCCACGCCCGCATACCAAGACGAAGCCGAAAATCAGGCGCTGGCCCTTAGTGGCATGACGGCCAAAGGGCAAGCGCCGAGGACTCTATAGCGTGCCTATTCGGCCACCCTTCGCGCCAGCCATGCGGCGAGCCGTCCGGGCTCGGCACGCCGAGCCACCGGCGGCGCCGGACATTCAAGGCAATAGACCTGCGCGCCGGGGGCGGAGAGCAGGCGCTGGGCGTCGGTTATCACTTGCGCCACCAGCGACTGCTGGCGCTGAGCGATCATGGCGAACAGATCACCCTGCGGCGGGGCGGAATCCTCGTCGTCCTTTTCGCCGCCGGTGAGCAGGGCTTCGAGGAGCGATCCCGCCACCTTTTCCTTCGCGCCGAGGTAGAGGGGGTGCCAGTCCCCCTCGCCCAGTTTGGCGAGACTGGCGGCATGGGCGAGCGCATCGTCCAGCCCGCCGAATTGATCGACCAGCCCGACCTGCCGCGCGGTGCCGCCGTCCCACACGCGGCCTTGCGCGATGCCGTCGATCTGTTCGGGCGTCTTGCCGCGCGCCTTGGCGACGAGGCCGACGAAGCGGGAATAGCCGCGTTCGATGTTGGCCTGAAGCATACCATCGAGTTCAGGGGTGAAGCCGCCGAGCACGTCGGGCTGGCCCGATAGCGGCGTGGAGCGCACGCCGTCCGAAGTCACGCCATATTGCGCCAACGCCTTTTCAAAGCTGGGCAGCACGGCGAAGATGCCGATCGAGCCGGTGACCGTGGCGGGTTCGGCAAAGATGCGGGTGCCGGTGGTCGAAACCCAGTAGCCGCCGCTCGCCGCGACATTGCCCATCGAGACGACGACCGGAATGCCGCGCGCCTTGTGGCGTTCGATGGCCTGGCGGATGCGTTCCGACCCCGTCACCGTGCCGCCCGGTGAATCGACCCGGACGACCAGCGCGGCCACGTCCTTGGCCTCTGACGAATCGAGCAGTTCGGCGATGCGGTCGCCGCCGGCGGTGCCGGGGCCGGCCTTGCCGTCAACGATGTCGCCAGCAATCGTGATAACGCCGATCGCCTTACCGGGCGTCTCCACCGTCTGCGCGGCGAGGTAGGCCTTGAGGCCGGAATGGGCGAAAGAGCCGGGACGAGGATCGTAGGTGTCCTTGCCGACCAGTTCGGCGATGCGATTTCCGAAAGCGACCTTGTCCCCGATGCGGTCAACCAGACCCGCCGCCTTCGCCGCTTCCGCACCGTCGCCGCCGGAGGCGCGATACCACGCCGCCGGGTCCTTGATCGCGAGGTCGAGATTGGCCTTGGGCCGCGCCTTTTTCACATCGGCCTGCCACTGGTCGAACACCGAACCGAGCACTGCGGAGCGCGCGGCGCGGGCTTCGGGTGACATGTCCTTGCGCAGATAGGGCTCGACGAAATCCTTGTAGGTGCCGACGCGGTAGACGTGCGGCGTTACCTTGAAGCGTTCGAACAGGCCCGCGTAATAGAGGTTGTGCCCGCCCGGCCCCAAGATGAAGGCACCGCCCAGCGGATCGACCCATGCCTCTGTCGCGTGGGCGGCGAGCATCACGCCATCGTCGGCATAGCCGAAGGCGTGGACCAGCACCGGCTTCTTCGCCGCCTTCACCCGGTCGAGCGCGGCGCCGACGTCCATCATCGTCACCAGTCCGCCGCCGGTGAAGCGCGACAGATCGAGCACCACGGCCTTGACGTCCTCGTCCTTCGCCGCCGCATCGAGCGCGCGCACCACGTCGCGGGTGCGGTACTGCTTGGCCGGCAAGCTGCCCGAAGTCAGCGCCGCCCAGGGATCAACCGCCTCGGGCTCCTCGACGATCGAACCGTCCAGTTTGAGCAGCAGCGCCCCTTCGCGCACCTGGCTGGCGGTGGGGCGGCTCGACAGGACGGCATAGAGCGCGATGAAGAACAGCAGGAGGAACAACAGCGCGAGGCCGTCCTTGATCGCCACCAGGACGTGCCAGAGCTTGCGTGCGAAGATCATGAGTTGCCGGTTCCCGAGAAAAGGCTTGTGCCGCGCCTAGATAGGGCGAGGTCGACAATTGGCAAAGCGCAACTCTACGAGCGGCGTTGCCGTGGAAATTGCAGTTTCCCACCTTTACGGTTGGCCAAATCCAACTTATTAACCCCGACCATGGACGACCTGCTCAGCGAAATCGAGGATTTCTGCCGCCTTCATGGCCTCTCGGAGACGCGATTCGGGGAACTTGCGCTGCGCGACAAGCCCTTCGTTTCGCAGCTGAAACAGGGTCGGGATCTGCGCACCAGCACAGCGGACAAGCTGCGCCAGTTCATGCGCGAATACGGTGCGAACCCCGCCGCCCATGCTTCACGCTACCCCACTGGCAGTCTCGCCTTCCCGCACCGGCACCTGCTGGGCCTCGCTGGACTTGCCCCGCACGAACTGCTGTTCCTGCTCGACGAGGCGGAGCAGTGGGTCGAGCTTAACCGCCAGCCGGAAAAGCGCGTTTCGGTGCTGCGTGGGCTGACGATCATCAACGCCTTTTTCGAGAACTCCACCCGCACGCTGCTGTCGTTCGAGCTTGCCGGAAAGCGGCTGGGCGCGGACGTGGTCAACATGTCAGTCGCGACATCCAGCGTGAAGAAGGGCGAGACGCTGATCGACACGGCGCTGACCCTCAACGCCATGCGCGCCGATGCCATGGTGATCCGCCACGGATCGTCGGGCGCGGTGCGGCTGATTGCCGACAAGGTCGATTGCCCGGTGCTCAATGCCGGCGACGGCCAGCACGAACACCCGACGCAGGGGCTGCTTGATGCCCTGACCATCCGCCGCGCCCTCCGCAACCGTGGCCGTACAGAATTCAACGGCCTGAAAGTGACGATCTGCGGCGATATCCTGCACAGCCGCGTTGCCCGGTCGAACATTCATTGCCTGACCACGCTCGGCGCTGACGTGCGCGTCTGCGCACCGCCCGCGCTGATGCCCGAGGGGATCGAGCAACTGAAGGTCACAGCCTTCCACGATTTCGTTGCCGCGCTTGAAGGTGCCGAAGTCGTGATGATGCTGCGGCTGCAGAACGAGCGGATGCAGGGCAGCTTCATCCCCAGCCCTCGCGAATATCGCCACCTCTACGGGCTGACGCTTGAGCGGCTGAGACACGCCGCGCCCGATGCGCTGATCATGCACCCGGGGCCGATGAATCGTGGGGTCGAGATCGATTCGAACGTCGCCGATCTTCCCAAACGCTCGCTGATCACCACGCAGGTGGAAATGGGCGTGGCAATGCGGATGACCTGCCTTGAGGTACTGACCCGCAAGGCGCGCGGGATGCCCGGTTGGAATGGGGATGCTTGGGCATGATTTCCTCCGCTCTCACCATCACCAACGCGACGATCCTCACACCGCAAGGGCCGGTGAAGGGCGCGCTGCGAACCGAAGCTGACCGCATCGCCGCAATCGGCCCGGAAGTTACCGCGCAGGACGGCGACCGGACGCACGACGCCAAGGGCAAACTGCTCACCCCCGGCCTCGTCGACCTTGGCGTCTTCGCCATCGACAAGCCAGCCTTCCACTTCGGCGGCATCACCCGCACCGCGCTGATGCCGGACCAGAACCCGCCGCTCGACCATCCGGCACGGGTGCGGTTCGCGGCAAGTTCGGGCAAGCCTGACCTCTGGGTCCATCCCCTCGCCGCGGCTACACGCGGGCTGGAGGGCAGCGATCTCGCCGAACTGGCGCTTATGCGCGATGCTGGTGCCCGCGCGGTGGGCACCGGGCGGCGGTGGATCGCTGATAGCGGCACCATGCTGCGGCTGCTGCGCTATTGCGCGATGCTGGGGCTGGTCGTCGTCAGCCACGGCGAGGACAGCGGCATTGCCGGCAGCGCCGTGGCGACCGCTGGCGAGATGGCGACCCGGCTCGGCCTGCCGAGTGCCCCTGCCGAAGCCGAGGCGCTGGCCGTGGCGCGCGACATTGCGCTTGCCGAAATGTCCGGCGCGCGGCTGCATATCCGGCAAGTCACCACCCGCGCATCGCTGGCACTGATCCGCGCGGCCAAGGCGCGCGGCGTCAACGTCACTGCCGGCGTCACGCCCGCGCACTTCATGCTCTCCGACATCGCGATGAGCGACTTTCGCACCTTCGCCCGCCTTTCCCCGCCGCTGCGCTGCGAGGACGATCGCCGCGCGGTGATCGAGGCGGTGGGCGACGGCACGATCGACGTGATCGCCTCAGGCCACGACCCGCGCGGACCGGAGGACAAACGCTTGCCCTTCGCCGATGCTGAACCCGGCATGGCGGGCGCGGAAACGCTGCTCCCGCTCACCCTTACGCTGGTGCGCGACGGCGTGATCGACATGGGCCGCGCCTTCGAACTGCTCGCCGCCAATCCGGCCGCGCTGCTCGGCGTCGAGGCCGGGCGGCTGGAAGTGGGCATGGAAGCCGACCTCGCGGTGATCGATGCCGACCGGCCGTGGATCGTCGACAGTGACAAGATGGCGGCGGCGGCAGGCAATACACCGTTTGACCGTCAGCCGGTCCAGGGGCGTTGTCTGGCGCTGTTCAAGGGTGCGACTTTGGTGGGTTGAACACCCAGATCCTCACCATTTGCACTTCGTGAAAATGGGGAGGATTGAAAACTTCTGCCCAAATTTTAAGCACCCCTGCCCACAATTTAGGCAAAGCCCCAGCCCCGCACCCGGCAAGTCCGTTTCACCGGAAACCGGCGCGGGATAAGATTCTTGCGATTCCCCCTCTTTCGCGCCGAACGCGGTTCGCCTAGGGCGTTTGCAGCGCTCTGGCACGATTCTTGATACGGGATTCGCGTAGAGCTGTTTGGGTTGTCCGGGCCGTCATTGCGGTACCGGCCTTGCGCGCAGCGGCTTAAAAGCCACTCGAATTAGGGGGCCACGTGAAAAAGATTGAAGCCATCATCAAGCCGTTCAAGCTCGACGAGGTGAAGGAAGCGCTGCACGAAGTGGGCGTGTCCGGGATCACCGTGACCGAGGCCAAGGGCTTTGGCCGCCAGAAGGGTCACACCGAACTCTATCGCGGCGCCGAATATGTCGTCGATTTCCTGCCCAAGGTGAAGCTTGAGGTTGTCGTACCTGACAGCCTTGCCGACCGCACGGTCGAAGCCATTGCCAACGCCGCCCAGACGGGCCGCATCGGCGACGGCAAGATCTTCGTTATCCCGGTCGAAAAGGCCGTCCGCATCCGCACCGGCGAGCGCGACGACGACGCGATCTAAAGCACACGAAGTTCACTGAACTCCCCTCTCGCCTGCGGGAGGGGCCGGGGGAGGGAATGTTACCCGACCCCAAATCCAACAAGCCCTCCCCTAGCCCCTCCCGCGGGCGGGAGGGGAACTCAAGGGCCCCGTCCGCTGCGCGTCCGGGGGAAATCTAGAAGGACGAAAAATGGCCAAGGCAAAGGACATCATCAAGCAGATCGTTGACGACGAGATCGAATGGGTCGATCTGCGTTTCACCGATCCCAAGGGCAAGTGGCAGCACCTCACCATGGTCGCCGCGCTGCTCGGTGAAAGCGAACTCGAAGACGGCCTGATGTTCGACGGTTCGTCGATCGAAGGCTGGAAGGCGATCAACGAGAGCGACATGATCCTCAAGCCGGATCTCGATTCGATCTACATCGATCCGTTCAGCGCCACGCCGATGATGATCATCAACTGTGACATCGTCGAGCCTTCGACCGGTGACCTCTATGCCCGCGACCCGCGTTCGACCGCCAAGCGCGCCGAAGCCTATGTCGTCGCATCGGGCGTGGGTGACACGGTCTACGTTGGCCCCGAAGCCGAGTTCTTCATGTTCGACGACGTCCGTTTCTATGACGGCTACGACGGCAACGGCTTCAAGATCGACGATATCGAACTGCCGACCAATTCGGACACCAAGTACGAAGCCGGCAACCTTGCGCACCGTCCGCGTGCCAAGGGCGGCTACTTCCCCGTCGCTCCGGTCGACTCGTGCGTCGACATCCGCGGAGAAATGGTTTCGACCATGATCGAAATGGGCCTGCCCTGCGACAAGCACCACCACGAAGTTGCCTCGGCGCAGCACGAACTCGGCCTGACCTTCGGCACTCTGGTCCAGACCGCTGACCGCATGCAGGTCTACAAGTATGTCGTCCACCAGGTCGCCCAGGCCTATGGCAAGACCGCGACGTTCATGCCCAAGCCGATCATGAAGGACAACGGATCGGGTATGCACACGCACATCTCGATCTGGAAGGAAGGCAAGCCGCTGTTCGCCGGTAACGGTTATGCGGGCCTTTCGGACATGTGCCTGTACTTCATCGGCGGCGTCATCAAGCACGCCAAGGCGCTCAACGCCTTCACCAACCCGACCACCAACAGCTACAAGCGTCTCGTTCCGGGTTACGAAGCCCCGGTTCTGCTCGCCTATTCGGCGCGCAACCGTTCGGCTTCGTGCCGCATTCCTTACGGCACCGGTGACAAGGCAAAGCGCGTGGAATTCCGTTTCCCCGACGCGATGGCCAACCCCTACCTGTGCTATTCGGCGCTGCTGATGGCCGGCCTCGACGGGATCAAGAACAAGATCCACCCGGGCGAAGCCATGGACAAGAACCTATACGATCTGCCGCCGGCCGAACTCGCCGAAGTGCCGACCGTCTGCGGTTCGCTGCGTGAAGCGCTGGAATGCCTTGAAGCGGACAACGAATTCCTGCTGCAGGGCGGCGTGTTCACCAAGGACCAGATCGATGCCTACATCGAAATGAAGTGGCCCGAAGTGATGCGCTGGGAAACCACGCCCGCTGCCTGCGAATTCGACATGTACTACAGCTGGTAATTACTGGCTGGCGTCATTGCCAAAACGAAAGGGCGTCCGGAGCGATCCGGGCGCCCTTTTCTTTTGGGCGCCGTGCGGCAAATGGAAGCGAGATCTGACCCCGGATATCCGTCATGCTGAACTCGTCTCAGCATGACGAGCGTGATTGGGAACGAGCGGCGTGAATCAACCCGCCGCCAGCCGCAGCACGGTGCCGGAAGGCTCTGGCGGCAGCAAGGCAAGCGCCTTGGCCAGGGGCACGGCGCGCGAATGCAGGTGGCCCTGCACCAGTTCGCACCCGGCGGCTTCGACCAGTTGCTGCTGGAACAGCGTCTCCACGCCTTCGGCCACCACCTTCATCCGCAGCGTGCGGCCAAGGCTGACGATGGTCGTGAGGATCGCCTGACCATCAAGGTCCGCCTCGATCCCCTGCACGAAAGTTCGGTCGATCTTGAGCGAGTCGAACTGGAACAACCGCAGGTAGGCAAGGCTGGAAAAGCCGGTGCCGAAATCGTCGAGCGCGATGCGGAAGCCCATGTCGCGAATTTCGCTGAGCACGCCCAGCACGCGGTCGGAGTTTTCCAGCAGCACGCCCTCGGTAATCTCGAAGACGATGCCGTGTGGATCGACGCCGGTTTCCTCGACCAGAGCGTGGAGCCGGGTCATGAAATCGTGCGTGGCGAGTTGCAGCGGTGACAGGTTTATCGACACCTCGCGGCTGCCGAACTGGGCGCAGTCTTCGAACACGCGGCGCATCACCCATTCGCCGAGCGCCGGCATCAGCCCGCAATGTTCGGCCAAGGGCACGAATGTGCTTGGCGAAATCTCGCCCCGGTCCTCGTGGAACCAGCGCACCAGTGCCTCGAAGCTGACGACGCGGCGGCCGGCGACGTGGACGATCGGCTGGTAATGGACTTCCAGCCCCCAGTCGCCGCCCGCCGTGCACATATTGCAGGTGCTGGAACAGGTCAGCGCGCGGCGTAGTTCGGCTTCCAAGTCCTTGCGCCAGCGGATCGAGGCATTCATGTCCTCGGTGAAATAGCGATAGCGGCCGCGCCCGCGCTGCTTGGCGCGGAACAGGGCGATGTCAGCCAGCCGCAACAGGTTTTCGTGCGTGTCGGCCTGTTCGGGTGCCCAGGCAATGCCGCAACTTGCGGTCACCGGCACGCTGGTATCGTGAATGTCGAAGCGTTCGGCAAAGGCGGCGAGTACCCGTTCGCCCAGCTTCCTGGCCTCCTCGATTCCGGCTGGGCCGCGGTGGACGATGACGAATTCGTCGCTGGCCAGCCGTGCCAGCACATCGCCGGGCATCAGTTCGGCCTTGAGGTTGGCCACGGCCGCGATTAGCACGGCATCGCCAGCCGGGTGGCCCATCGCCTCGTTGATCGCCTTGAAGTGATCGAGGTCGATATAGGCCAGGAACACCGCGTCGCCATCGCTCACCCTGGCCAGCTGTTCATCGATGTGCCGCATCATCAGGCGGCGGTTGGGCAGGCCGAGCATCGGATCCAGCATGGCGTCCTGCTTGGCCTCAGCCTCGCGTTGGGCTGATTCGCGCGCCATCCGCAGCGCCTGCCGGACGATCACCGTGCCCGCTGCCAGGATCAGCAGATAGAACGCCAGATAGGCGATCAGCAGCGGCATCGTACGGTCCGAAATGATGGTGCCGACATCGTTGGGCTTCCACGCCAGCCAGCCAAGCGACTGACCGGTGGGCGAATGCAGTTCGATGGCATTGCCGCTGTCCGGCTGCCGGCGCTGCAAGCCGAAATCCTCAAGCAGTAGCCCCGCGCCGACATGGCGCAGATAGGCCGGATCAAGCGAGCGCACCGCGACCAGCGCGTTCGGGCGGCGCTGCAGCATGGCATAATCGGTATCAGGAATGATCGAGGCTGTCGTCACGATCGCTGTGCGCCGGCCAACATCGTCCAGCGCGCCTGACCAGCGGGTCAGCGGCTTGCCATCGGCGGCGATGGGCCACTCGGCATCGGGCAGCGTGCGAAATCGCACCGGATCACCGATCACCCGGGTATTGGTGTTCATGGCATCGAGAGCGGCGCGCACCTTGGGCGCGAGCGCGGCAAATTCATCGCCCTTTGCCGGCAGCCCCTGATTCCACGCGCGCAGCAACTTGCCTTCGGGGGACACCAGATAGAGCTGTTCGACCTGAAGATTGGCCCACAGGAAATCGCCGAAATAGCTATCGGCCCAGCGCTGATCGATCGGCACGCCGGCCCTTCCCGTCGCCCGGAAGGCATCGTCCCAGGTCAGCTGGATCTTCATCGTCTCGGTCAGGGCCTGGATCGCGCGATCGATCTGTGTGTCGACAGTGGCCTGTTCGCGGCGGCGCACTTCCCAGTCGGCAACCTCGGTCGCCCGCATGAAACTGCCGTAAAGCGCGAAGGAAAAAGTGACCAGCGCCACCACCGCGATCAGCAGCAGGCTGCGCAAGGCAGGGTGCAATCCCGTCAGATTGCGGATCGGAACAAACAAGCGGGTGACCACGGCCATGTTGCAATTGTTGCACGGCAGTCACGAAAAACTTGTTAACTGGATTGCGGGGTAATCACAGGTTCCAAAAATCAGGCGGCAGGCCGAAAATCAGACCTCGGGAAGCTCCGTCGCCAGAACGTTCACGCCTCTACGCGGTATTGTTCCTGATCGCCGTGCGCGCCGTCCTTCGTCTCGCCGTCAAGCGGCTTGGCCTCGCCCCGCTGCAGCGCGGCGGCATCGGCGATCAGGGCATCCTGTTCGGCATCGGACAAGCGATGCCAGCCATCGCGGGTCAGCCGCTCCATCGGGCGGTAACGCACCTTGTAGGCCATGCGCGGCGAACCTTCGACCCAATAGCCAAGGTAGACATAGGGCAGACCGCCCTGCACCGCGCGGCGGATGTGATCGAGGATGATGAAGTTCCCCAGCCCTGCCCGCTCGGCATATTCGGGATCGTAGAACGAATAGATCATCGACAGACCGTCACCCTGCCGGTCGGTCAGGCAGGCGCCGACAAGTCGACCGGGGGTGCCATCGACCGAGGCTTCGCGGTATTCGATCACCGTGCTGGTGACCGGCGTGTGTTCGATCATGTCAGCGAAATCGACTTCGTCCATCGCCGCCATGCCGCCGCCGGGGTGCCGCGCGGCGAGGTAATCGCGCAGCAGTTCGTACTGTTCGGAGGTCGACCATGGCCGGCATTCGGTGACCACCAGATCGGCGTTGCGCTTGAGGTTGCGGCGCTGCGTGGCTGAGGGGCGGAATTCATTGGCGAGCACCCGCACCGAAACGCAAGCGCTGCAATCGAGGCACGATGGGCGATAGGCCACGGTCTGGCTGCGGCGAAAGCCGATCCGGCTGAGCGCATCGTTAAGCGCATCGGCGTGCGGACCGCGCAGTTCGGTGAACACCTTGCGCTCGCTCTTGCCCGGAAGATAAGGGCACGGGCTCGGGCTCGTCACGAAGAACCGGGGAAAGCGAACTGGAGCCGTCACGCGCCTTGGGTTTCCTGTGTTGCGCCCCGCCGCGCCCATGCACGGCTGCTGTGAAACCTTGTATGCCTGCACGTACCAAAGAGTAAAAGGGCCTTAACCATCAATCAGGGTTAAACTGGTGTGAATCTTCCCTTCAGGGAATTCCCGTACCCCTTGGGGAAACCCTTGGCATGGCAAGGGCCGAGCCGCTATGCGCGGGGCCATGATCGCACGCGAACACCTGGGCACGGCCCGCATCCCCGGCGGGGACGAGCTCAAGCTCTATCGCCACGACCGCGATTTCATGATCGTGCTGGGCCATAACGAACTGATGTCCACGCGCAAAAGTGGGTCCGAAGTGGCGCTGGCGTCGATGCCGATCGACCGGCTGAAGGGCCGAAAGGCCCTGCGCCTGCTGATCGGCGGCTACGGCATGGGCTTTACGCTCCGCGCCGCGCTGGAAAAGTTGCGGCCGGACGCGCGCATCACGGTCGCCGAGCTGGTCCCCGGCATCATCGACTGGGCGCGCGGACCGATGGCCGAGGTTGCCGCCGGCTGCCTTGACGATCCCCGCGTGACGCTGGTGATGGAAGACGTCGCCGATACTATCCTTACCGCTGCCGCCGGCGGCATCCCGCGCTTTGACGCGATCCTGCTCGATGTCGACAACGGCCCCGACGGACTGGTGCGCGAGGCCAATGACCGGATCTATTCCGCCAAGGGCCTGCGCCAGACCAAGAACGCCCTCACCCCCGGCGGCATCCTCGCCATATGGTCCGCCGCGCCCGACACGGTGTTCAGCAACCGGCTGAAGAAAAACGGCTATGTGGTTGACGAACAGAAAGTCGCGGCGCGCAGCAATGGCAAGGGACCAAAGCACGTGATCTGGTTTGCAGTACCGGGTCAGGCGGAATCAGCCTTACCCGGCACCTGATTTCAGATCCGCAACTGGCTGCCCAGTTCGACCACGCGGTTGGCGGGCAGGCGATAGTAATCCATCGCCGATTCCGAAGCCTTGAGCAGCCAGGCAAACAGGTGTTCGCGCCATAGTGCCATACCGGCCACTTCCTTGGCGGCAATCAGCTTTTGCCGGCCGAGGAAATAGCTCGTCCGCATCGGATCGAGCGCCACACCCTGCTTGCTGATTGCGGCAAGATCGCGCGGAATGTCGATCTCTTCGGTAAAGCCGTAGTGCAGGATCACGCGGGTGAAGCCGCGGCCAACCTCATGCACTTCAAGCCGGCTCGCTGCCTCAACGCGCGGGGTTTCGGCGACCGCCACCGTCAGAAGCACGACATTCTCGTGCAGCACCTGATTGTGCTTCAGGTTGTGCAGCAGCGCTGCCGGCACGCCCTCCTTTGCGGCTGAGAGGAATACCGAGGTGCCCTTGACCCGGTGGACCGAAGCGGCGGTCGATTTGACGAAGACCTCGAGCGGGATTGAATCCGCCGCCAGATGCGCGCGCAGCACGCCGCGGCCCTTGGCCCAGGTGGTGAGCACGGTGAAGATCACCCCCGCCACAAGCAGCGGCACCCAGCCGCCATCAGCGATTTTGGCAATGTTCGACAGGAAGAAGGCGATATCGACCAGCGCGAACAGGGCAATCATGGCTGTCGCCGCCCAGCGATTCCAGCGCCACACCTTAAACAGCAGGAAGGCCAGCATGGCCGTGGTGATCAGCATCGTGCCGACCACCGAAATGCCATAGGCCGAGGCCAGCCGCGTCGATTCCCCAAAGCCCAGCACGAGCACCAGAACCATGATCAGCAGGCCCCAGTTGATCGCCGGCATATATATCTGCCCGGCGGACTTCTCACTGGTGTGAAGGATCTTGAAGCGCGGCAGGAAGCCTAGCTGGATGGCCTGATGCGTGACAGAGAACGCGCCGGTAATAACTGCCTGGCTGGCGATGATCGTCGCGCAGGTGGCAAGGCCGATCAACGGCAGTCGCGCCCATTCCGGCGCCATCAGGTAGAACGGGTTTTCCACTGCCGCCGGATTGCCAAGCAACAGCGCGCCCTGCCCCATGTAATTGAGCATCAGGCAGGGGAAGACGAGCACCAGCCAGCTTATGCCAATTGCCTTGCGGCCAAAATGGCCCATGTCGGCATAAAGCGTCTCTGCACCCGTCACCGCTAGGAACACCGACCCCATCGCGAGGAAGGCCAGCTTCGGGTCGTTCTGGAAAAATTCGACAGCCCACAGGGGATTGAATATCCCGAGTATTTGCGGCTGCGCGGCAATGTTGACCACGCCGAGCACAGCCAGCACCACGAAATAGACCATCACGATGGGGCCAAAAAGCGCGCCGACCCGGGCCGTGCCGCGCGACTGGATGAAGAACAGCCCGAGCAGGATCAGCACGGCAATCGGCAGGACCAGCGGTTCCAGCCTTGCCTCGACAATGGTCAGGCCTTCGACGGCTGATAGCACCGAGATCGCCGGGGTCAGCATGGCATCGCCATAGAACAGCGCTGCGGCCAGCACGCCAAGCACCAGCAGCACCGCCTTGCGCCGCTCGTCGAGGTGGCTAGATATGAGCGCGAGCAAGGCGAAGGAGCCACCCTCGCCGCGATTGTCGGCGCGCATGGCGACGAAGACATATTTCACGGTCACAATCAGCATAAGCGACCAGAAGATCAGGCTGAGCACGCCAAAGATGTGCAGCGGATCGACCGCGAGCGGGTGCGGGCCGATGAAGCTCTCCTTCATGGCGTAGAGCGGCGAAGTGCCGATATCGCCGAAGACGACGCCGATGGCGCCGATCATCAGAACAGCGAAACTGTCTTTGGGAGTGTCCTTTGTCGGGGCGGGGAGGACTGCGGCCTTGCCGGCAGGCGATGGCTGTGCGGTGTTTGACATGCCTTTATAATGGGGCCTGACCGCATAAAGATTCCATGTGGATTTCGCGCAGGACCACCGTAATTTCTCGACGTGCCGGCGCCGCAGGTCCATTCCTGCAGCATGACCGAAGACATTCTTGCCATACCTTACAGGCACCGCCCCGTGGCCATCCGACTGGCCGGATATTCAGGAGCCCTGCTGCTGGTCGCCCTCGCGACAGTGGTCGGACTGTTCCTAGCCTCGCGCTGGGGCAATTCGCCCGTTGTCATGCTCTACCTGCTGCCAGTGCTGGCCGCGGCGATCTATGGCGGGCTTGGGCCGGGCCTTTTGGCCGCAGTGGCCTCAGCACTCGCCTACAATTACTATTTCACCGCGCCGGTGCACACATTCGTCATTCACAGCGCGGCAGACATTGTCACCGTCATGGTCCTGTTCCTTGTCGCGCTGGTCTGCAGCCAGCTGGCGGCTTCGATTCGCCAGCAAGCGCAAATCGCCTCGCAGCACGCCGCCCGCAATGCTGCGATTGCCGGGTTTGCCCGCCGCCTGCTGTCGGCGCGCGGCGAGGCAGAAGTTGCCGAGGCCAGCGCGCTACGACTCGCCCAGCTGTTCGGCTGCCATGTCGTTATCCTGAGCCCTGACAATGAGGCACCGCCGATGGCCCGATCATCACCCGATGCAACGCTCAGCCCCAGCGATCTTGCCGCCGCCTCGTTCACGCTGCTGTCGGGCGAACGCTCAGGCCGGGGGGAAAAGCGCGCACCACAGGCCGATTGGCAGTTCCATCCCGTCATGGCCGATACCGATGTCATCGCGGCGGTCGGCCTCGCCCGCAACGATGGCGCGCCGCCGATCCGGGACGATGGCTTGTGGCTGTTCGAAAGCCTGACCGACCAGATGGCACTGGCGCTTGACCGGGCGAGACTGGACGGCGAGGCTCGCGCTTCGGCAGCGCTGCGCGCGCGTGACAAGCTGCGATCTGCCCTGCTGACATCGATCGGTGACGACGTGAAGCCCCGGCTGAAAGCCATACAGGCCGCCGTCCGCGCGCTCCGCCGCGAAGGCGCTGCCGACCGCACCCTGGTGGCGCAGCTCGATAGCGAGGTCACCGGGGTCGAGCGCCACATCGACAACCTCGTCGATGTCGGCCCGGTGGCACAACACGAAGCGATCGAGCTGGGTGAAATTTCGATAGACCTGCACCGCCGGACGGTGAGCAGACTTGGTGAGCCGGTGCACCTGACGCCCAAGGAATTCGCGGTACTGTCCGAACTCGCCAAACACGCCGGCCGGGTCCTGACGCATGCCCAGCTGCTCCGCGCCGTCTGGGGGCCGGCCCAGCAGGATCACGTCGATTACCTGCGCGTCGCCGTGGGCACGCTGCGCAAGAAGCTGGAGCGCGATCCGGCCAATCCCGAACTGATTCGCAACGAACCCGGCGTCGGCTACCGACTGGCAGCGTGACGGCCAGTTTTCGCGGATAGGGGCGGCAAAGGTTTGGCAATCAACCTGCATTAGGGTGGGGTCATGAACCGCACCGTGTCCAGCCGCCCGTCCGTTCCGGCCAGCTTTTTCGCCAAGCTGACGCTGCCCTTTGCCCTGCCGATCCTGCTGACCTTTGCTCTACTGATCGTAGTCGGCGATCGCTGGCCGCGCGATGTTGCGCCGGGTTCCGGGCTGAAGCTCGCCGGGCTGTTAGCTACTGCGCTGACGGCGACCGCCGTCTGGCACTTCATGGTTCGAGGACGGCCCGACGTACGGGTGCGCAAGTTCGCCGCGATCGCCTGTCTGGTCACCGGCCTGATGGGCTGGCCGGTGTGGACCGTGGGCCTGCTACCCAGCGCCAACGGGGCCGCGCTCGGCAGCGAATGCAGCGTGCAAATGGTGCTCGACCGCACCGAGACGACCACCCGGAGCAAGAGCCGCGCGCTCAATTACTGGGCGTGGCTGAAGCCGGGCGCCGAGGATGCGCCGCTGCAAGCGGGGCGCTATTTCATTCCGCAGCAGCGCCATGACGACTGGTCAAAGCGCCTGCCGACCACGGTCGAAGTGACCTATGCCGAGGGCGCGTTCGGTGCTGTCGTGATCACCGGCTACCGCTAGGACAACGCAAAAGGCGCGCCTGCTCCACCAGCAAGCGCGCCTCATGCAATGCCCCGGGGGACTGGGCCCGGGACCGTGCAATTGCCTCAGCTGAATTCTTCCTCGCCCAGCAGGATCGTGCGCTTGAGCAGGCGGCCGCAGTCCGGGTCATAGGGCATGGCGCGGTGCAGCGTGCCGGTGTTGTCCCACATCACGCTGTCGCCCACCTCCCATTCGTGGGCGTAGTGGTACGGCTCGCTGGTGGCGTGTTCGCGCAGGCCGTGGAGCGTACGGGCGCTTTCCTCGAAATCCTGACCGACGACATTGCGCGCCGTATTGCCCAGCACCAGGCTCTTGCGCCCGTTCCTGTGCGTCCAAACCAGTGGCAGTTCCTGCGTACCCTTCGACTGCCAGTCGAGCAGTTGCTCCATGCTGGGTTCGGGCGTGTGGTACAGCTGCGAAACCCACATGGCGTGGACCACGCGCAGCGGATCGATCTTGTCCTTCACCTCCTGCGACAGGTCGTCATAGGCGGCGTAGCAATTGGCGAACTCGGTATTGCCGCCCCAGGTGGGCAGGACCTTGCTGGTCAGGATCGAGCCGCGCACCGGCACGGGGTTCATCGTGCCATCGACATGCCAGAACAGCGATCCCTTGAGGTATTCGATCACCGACTTGTGATGCTCGCCGGCATCAAGGCTGATCGAGAAGATCGCGCCGCCATCGACGCCGATCTCAGTGGCATTGCCGCCGAGCTGGTTGGTGAAAACGATCTGCTCTTCCTCGGTGAAGTGCAATTGCTTGAACACCAGCACGCCGCGGGCTTCGAGCAGGTCGTTGATCTCGGCGGAAAGCTCGCCCGAAAGCAGCTCTTCCTTGGTGTTCAGCACGCGCGCGCCAATCTTTTCCTTGATCGGCTCGTAGCGCAGCTTGGTGGTGGTCATGACGTTCATCGCAGGCTCTCCCGGTGGCCCGTTAAGGGCTGACTGAACAGGTGTTCAGCAGGAGAAATAGCGGGTGCCCGAAACTGCGCCTTGATTCAGATCAAGCCGGGGCGGACTTGCGCCTGAGCCAGTCTTCGAACCATTCCCTTGCCTCGGCATGGCCGTAACCGGTTCCCATGCCGGACTCCATCACCAGGCTTCGGCCCAGCGCCGAAATCACGGCAACGAGCACGACGGGAGGAACTTCCTTGGCCCGTTCGCCCAGCGCGCGTTCAACTGCCGCTACCTGCAAGGCATGGGTCTGCCCGGCATGTTCGGACATCGCCTCACGCAGCGATGGGCGGTGGGCAGCCATGGCGATAAATTCAATCATCAGCGCGGTTCGTGTCGTGTCGATCGTATAGCGCCACAGCGCCAGCAATGGATCTGGATCGGCCAGCGCCTTTTCCAGTTCCTCGTTCGCCCATTCGGCCGATCGGCGATAGACGGCGACGAGAAGGTCGTCTGTGGTCGGGAAGTAATAGTGGACCAGGCTGGGCTTCAGCCCCGCGCGTGCCGCAACCCGGCGGGTGGACGCCGCAGCATAGCCCTCTTCGACGAGCACCTGCTCGGTCGCCTCGAGAATCGCCGTTCGAGTCGCAGAGTTTTCCGCCCCGACCCTGCGCCGTGGTGCCGTCATTGTAACCGATCCCCTATCCGGTCATCAGGGTTAGGCCAGAGCAGAGCAGCGCGCAAGATTGGCTTGGGCGGCATAGCACGGCGTCATTCGATCACCGGCCCCAGCCAAGCCAGCAGCCGCGCCTCGATCTCGGGAGAAGCAGGGCTGGCAGCAATGAATATCCGCGGACTGATGCCGAGCGCCGGCCGCTGGTTGATCGCCAGCTTCCAGGCCGCCTTGGCCGCAGGCACATTTCCTGAGCGGGCAAGGTAGGCCGCCTGGAACACCTGCCCCCAGACGGAGGTCCGGTTCTCGACAAGCACGCGGTCCAGCGCCTTGCCCGCACCGCCAACATCGTCGCGCATCATGGCGACGAGGAACTTGCCGAGGAAATAGCGCGCCGGCGGATCGGGATGGAAAGCGATCGATTCATCGACAAGCGCTTCGCCCGAAAGGTCGTTCTGCAGGATCATGAACATGCCGGCCAGGTTGATCAGATCGGGGTTGGAGCCGGCCGAGGCGCGCAGGCCCTTCACGGTTTCGTGAACCGACTCCCGATATCCCAGCAAGGCATAATTGCGCGCGAGGGCAAGCGCGATGTGCCGCGATTCCGGATAGCGAGCGCGCGCCCTTTCGAGCAGCTTGAGGGTGTCCCTGAGCTTGCTTTCCGTTGACCCGGAAGCCAGCGGAGCAAGCGCTGCGTTCATCTCGCTCCAGGCAAAGATCGCCACCGCCACCGGGCGCTGCGGAGCGTGTTCGTGCCACCGCCGTGTGCATTCCGACAGTTCCGGATCGTCGTACATCGGATCGGTACGCACTTGCTGACTGAAACGCAGCCAGCAATCGTAAGGCGAGTTGGCCGCCACGCTGTTGCGCGATTCCAGCGATTCAATCTGGCCGGAATAACCGAAGATTGCATAGGCCGCCCGGCCCAGGGCAAGCCTGCTCGCCGCATCCGGCTGCCCCGCGCTGACCGGCACCTCCGCCTGATAGGTCACGCGGTTGCGCTTGAGGCTGGTCACCTCGATCCGCACGATGCGGCCCCCCGCCTGCCCCGGCTTCACCTGAAGATCGACTAGGTAGGTCACCTCGCCGGTCATGGCATGGGCCAATCGGATGGCTTCATAGGGACGGATGGCCTCGCGGAAGCTGTCGGCAATCTCGCGTTCCTCGGGCGAGGCAGAGGCCCCGGCCGGACTGGCCAGCCGGACCAGAACGTTGGGGAAATTGGTCTGCTGCCACGTCGCCGCCTCGATCAGCGAGCGATTGTAGAGCCATTGCCCGGCGAACAGGGCGCAGGCGAGGAGCATCATCAGGATCGGCCAGCGATAGCGGCGCAGGATTGTGAGGGGCCGGGCCGCAAGCGCGTTTTCGAGCTCAGGCCCTGGCGCTGTCTCTCCTTCTGCTGCGTTCTCAAGCACAACCTTGTAGGACCCGAGCGGAATGTTCAGCCGCTGCCCACTGGCCCGTGGGTCAGTCTGGTAGAACGTATCGAGCGCCCGGCGCAGGCGCACCATGGCGACGCGCGAATAGGTATCGAGCTGCGGATCATGCCCGCTCTCGCGCCCCAACCCGTCAACCGCGACGGTGTACGATTTCAGCCGCTCCGCCCGCCCGGCAATGCTCTCGTCGACGAGGTAGCCCAGCAGCCGCGACAGGACGGGCGAGCGCGCAAAGGCCGGGCTGGCCAGCACTGCGGCCAGTTCGGCCCGCATCGCTTCGGGGGTGGGGCGGTCCTGATCCATCGAAGCCGGTAGCGCTCCCTGAGGCTCCACCGTCAAGGTAGTTGCCGATTGTCTTGTTTTTTCGATCCTGCGCCTAATGGTTGCCGACGCATCAAGCAACACTTGTGTCTTTTGGCTAACGCCGCGCTTACCTTCGCCCATCCCGCAAACTCCGCGCCGCTGCACCCCGTGAAACCGTTTCACACCCCCGGGCCACTGTATGAACCTTGCGAGCGCCCGCAGGCTCTGGTGAATCACGGAGCGGCCGATCGAATGTAGTCCAACCTCCCACCCCCTGTTGACGCGCTCGGTCGGCCCACGGAGTTGCAAAAAGCCAATGAGCTACATCTGGACCGACAAAGAGCAGGCGGGCAACGCGCAAGGCGCGAACCGCAAGCCGTGGAGCGAACCGCAGATCGTACGTCTGCGCCCCGGCACCCCTGAATACGACCGCGCGCGCAAGGCGCTGCTGGGCCACCAGGAGGACTGATCCGCGCGGCGGCAGGCGGGCGATTATTTACCACAGCTTCTGGCTGACGCACCAAAGCCCGCGCACAATCTCAATCCACTGTTCGATGTTGATGGCGCAGGCCATGTAACGCTGGCGCAGCAGCTATCCGCGGGAGAGCGGCGGGAGCTTGGCGCGCAAGTCGGATCACTTGCAGAGCATGAGCGCGAGATTGTGAACGCGCTGGATTTCCTGCTGACGGGGGTTTGAAGCCCCCCGCCCTCACTTCTTCCTGTTCTTCCGCGCGGCATACTTCGCATCGCGCGCCGCCTTCAGTTCTTCCTCGGTCGGCTTGGCGACTTCGGGCACCATGGCGGCGGCCTTCTTCTCCGCCTTAGCCTGCTCAAGTGCGGCCTTCTTGGCGGCGCGCTTTTCGGCTTCGGCGGCTTCCTTGGCTTCGCGGGCGGCCTTGCGGCGGGCAACTTCGGCCTCGTCGACGGGCGCCTTCTTGGCGGCGAGGAGCTTCAGGGCCTTTTCGCGGGCCTGCTGGGCCAGCGCAGTGCGGTCCTGGAAGCTGGGGTCTTTGTAGGATGCCATGGTGGAGCGGGCCTTTCGTGCACTGCTATAGGGGTTAACTGCCGGTTTGGCGAATAGGTCCGGCTGGGCCGGAGGTTTTTGGTTTTGCTGGGGTGGTGCGGGGAGTTTTACCCTCCGTCAGCGCTACGCGCTGCCACCTCCTCATCTGGGCTGCACAAAAATGGAGAGGGTCTTTGGTTACTCTTCGCCCATGCGCAGGGCGGCGATGAAGGCTTCTTGCGGGATGGAGACGTTGCCGTATTCGCGCATCCGCGCCTTGCCCTTCTTCTGCTTGTCGAGCAGCTTTTTCTTGCGACTGATGTCGCCGCCATAGCACTTGGCCGTCACATCCTTGCGCATGGCGCTGATGGTTTCGCGGGCCACCACCTTGCCGCCGATCGCCGCCTGGATGGGGATCTTGAACAGGTGGCGGGGGATGAGGTCTTTCAGGCGTTCGCACATGTGGCGGCCGCGGGTTTCGGCGACGGAGCGGTGGACGATCATCGACAGCGCATCGACCGGTTCGTTGTTGACGAGGATGCCCATCTTGACGAGGTCGCCTTCGCGCAGGCCGATCTGTTCGTAATCGAAGCTGGCATAGCCGCGGCTGATGCTCTTCAGGCGGTCGTAGAAATCGAACACGACTTCGTTGAGCGGCAATTCGTAGCTCACCTGGGCGCGACCGCCGACATAGGTGAGGCCGGTCTGCACGCCGCGCCGGTCCTGGCAGAGCTTGAGGATCGAGCCGAGGTATTCGTCTGGCGTGTAGATCACCGCCTTGATCCACGGTTCCTCGATCGTTTCGATCCGGCTGGGATCGGGATAGTCGGCCGGGTTGTGCAGCAGAATCTCGCGCGCGTCGTCGGTCTTCGATTTGCGTAGCTGGATGCGGTAGACGACGCTGGGAGCGGTGGTAATCAGGTCCAGATCGTATTCGCGGGTGAGGCGCTCCTGGATGATCTCGAGGTGGAGCAGGCCGAGGAAGCCGCAGCGGAAGCCGAAGCCGAGCGCAGCGCTGCTCTCCATCTCGAAACTGAACGAGGCGTCGTTGAGGCGCAGGCGGGCGATGGATTCGCGCAGCTTTTCGAAGTCGGCGGCATCGACCGGGAACAGGCCGCAGAACACCACCGGCTGGACTTCCTTGAAGCCCGGGAGCGCCTGCGCGGCCCCGTTCTTCACCGTGGTGATCGTGTCACCGACGCGGGCCTGGGCGACTTCCTTGATCTGCGCGGTGATGATTCCGATTTCGCCGGGGCCGAGTTCCTCGAGCACTTCCAGCTTGGGCGTCATGCAGCCGACGCGGTCAATCAGGTGTTCGGTTCCGCCGGCCATGAACTTCACGTTCAGGCCCTTTTTGATCACCCCGTCGATCACGCGCACGAGGATGACGACGCCGAGATAGGAATCGTACCAGGAATCGACCAGCATGGCCTTCAGCGGCGCGGCGCGGTCGCCCTTGGGCGGGGGAATGCGGGTGACCACGGCTTCGAGCACTTCGGCGATGCCGATGCCGCTTTTCGCCGAGGTGAGGACGGCCTGGCTGGCGTCAAGGCCGATGACCTCCTCGATCTCGGCCCTGACCTTGTCGGGTTCGGCGGCGGGGAGGTCGATCTTGTTGATGACGGGGACGATCTCGTGGTC
This sequence comes from Novosphingobium aquae, assembly GCF_037572715.1. Taxonomy (NCBI): domain Bacteria; kingdom Pseudomonadati; phylum Pseudomonadota; class Alphaproteobacteria; order Sphingomonadales; family Sphingomonadaceae; genus Novosphingobium; species Novosphingobium aquae. The sequence continues at coordinate 305,760 of NZ_JBBHJY010000002.1, forward strand.
ATGCTCGATCGACTGGTAGACATTAGCGAGGGTCTGCGCTTCCACGCCCTGCGCCGCGTCAACCACCAGCAGCGCGCCTTCGCAGGCGGCGAGGCTGCGGGAGACCTCGTAGGCGAAGTCGACGTGGCCGGGGGTGTCCATGAGGTTCAGCTCATAGGTGATCCCGTCCTTGGCCGTGTAGTTCAGCCGCACGGTCTGCGCCTTGATGGTAATCCCGCGCTCTTTCTCGATATCCATGTTATCAAGGACTTGCGCGCTCATCTCACGCTCGGTCAGCCCGCCGGTGTGCTGGATCAGCCGGTCAGCCAGCGTGGACTTGCCGTGGTCGATATGCGCGATGATGGAGAAATTACGGATAAGGGCGAGATCAGTCATCCGGGCCCGTTAGCAGCGGCGCTGCAAGGTGTCACGCCATCAGCGCATTCAGGCGGCTTTGCCCTGCTTTCCGGCGGTTTCCATGGTGGCGAACTTGGGCAGGTGCATACCCCCGCTGGTGTTGAGCGCGACCACGGCCGCGGTGCTGCCGGGGGCCGGCATACCCATCGCATCGAGCAGGTGGCGCGGCACGCGGTGGCGGGTGCACAGGCCGCCCGCGCCGTCATCGACCAAGGCGCTTTCGAACTCGAGACCCTGCACCGCGCCATCTGAACGGCGCACGATGGAAACCATCAGTTGTCCCTCGCCCAGATCCACGACGAATTCGGTGCCGATAGGAACGTCGAACAGTCCTTCGACCAGTGCGCCCCCCCGGCTGAGGTTGCGCATGATCACGTCATAGCGGAAGTCTTCGTGGATGACCCCGACGCGGCGATAGACCGAGCGGCGGTCGGCGCGCTGGCGTGCCGGACCATCGGGCTCGAGAATCCACAGTCCGGTCGCCAGCGCGTCGATCACTTCCTCGATCCCGCACGGCGGCGAATAGATGTAGCCCTGCACCTGCTTGATGCCGAGGTCCTGCATGGCCTTCAATTCGTCGCGCGCCTCGACGCCGACGGCAATCGCCGTCATGCCAAGCTCTCGCGAGAGCGTGACGATCGACGCTCCGATGGCTGCGCAGCGGCTGCGGCCCGAGGCCATTTGCTGGACCACCTGCCGGTCGATCTTGACCTTGTTGAAGTGATGGTTGCGCAGCCGTCCGAGTGGCGAGATGCCGGCGCCGAAATTGTCGAGCGTGACGCGCACGCCCAGCGTTTTCAGTGCGCCAAAGGTCTCGTTGATCAGCTCCTCGCTGACACCGAAAACCGCTTCGTTGAATTCAAGCTCAAGCCGGTCGCCGGGCAGTTCCGACTCGGCCAGGGCCTGCATCAGTCCCGCCATGAAGCCGTTGTGCGCCAGGTGGGCAGGCGCGACGTTGACCGCGACAAACAGGCTGCCCGGCCACTGCGCTGCCTCGCGGCAGGCCTCGCGGAGAGCCCATTCGCTGAGCCCGACGATCAGGTCCGATTCCTCGGCGATGGGAATGAACATCGACGGAGACAGCTCGCCGAATTCGGGGTGCTCCCAGCGCATAAGCGCCTCGAAGCCACAGACTATGTTGGTCGCCGGGGTGACAATCGGCTGGTAAGCGAGCCGGATCTGCCCTTCTGCCAGCGCATGGCGAAGGTCTTCTTCCAGCACCTTGCGCTTTTCGGCGGTGTTCTGGAGTTCGATCGAGAAGAAGCGGAACTGCCCGCGTCCGCCGCCCTTGGCCGCGTAAAGCGCCAGGTCGGCATTGCGCACCAGTTCCTCGCTGGTCGCGCCATCGAACGGCGCCACGGCAATGCCGATCGACGCGCCGATGACGCAGCGCGAATTGTCGATCGAATAGGGCTGCGATACCAGCGCGATGATCCTCTTGGCAATGTCGCCCAGCTTGCCGCGGTCCTCGCAATCAGGGAGGATGATCTGGAATTCGTCCCCACCAAGGCGGCCGATCTCGCCGTCCTTGCCAATCACGCCGCGCAGCCGTTCGGCCACCTGCTTGAGCAGCGCATCGCCCACCGGATGGCCCAGCGTATCGTTGACCTGCTTGAACCGGTCCAGGTCGATCATCATCAGCGAGCACGAACGCTGGCTCGACTTATAGGCGCTCAGCGTCGATTCAAGCCGCTGCCCCATGGTGAAGCGGTTGTTAAGTCCGGTCAGCGAATCGAATTTGGCGAGCCGGCTGGTGTCGCGCCTTTCGCGCAGCTGTTCGGTGATGTCGACGCCATTGCCGCGAAAGCCGATGAATTCGCCCTTGGCATCCAATTGCGGACGGCCGGATACCGACCACCAGATCTCCGCGCCTTCGCGCCGGGCGCGCAGCGGAAAGTCGGCGAACGTCTTGTGCGAAGCGAGCGCGAGGGGCAGCGTGCGGCCCGTATCCTGTCGTTCCTCGTTATCGAGAAAGAACAGGGCGCCCAGCGGCTGGCCGACCAGTTCGCCGGGCTCCTTGCCCAAGGCCTTGGCAACGCTGGACGAAACATAACGCAAAAGGCCATCGGCATCGGTAGTCCAGAACCAGCCAAGGCCCGATTCCTCGTAATCGCGAAGGGCGGCCAGCGCCTCGCGCTCCTCGTCCACCGACGGCACGGGTCGTGCCTCGGAGGAGGATGCGCTGCGCCTGAAGTTGCCAAGCCTTCTAATCATCTGTGCCTCTGGCCGGCGGCCGGGCAAAAAGCGCGGTGCGGCTTGGATGCACTTGTAAACCCGCAATGGTTAACCAACCACCAAGGTTTAGGGGCTTGTCCTTGGGGAAAGCCCTCGGCCTAACCCGCTTTCAGCAGCTTTGATCGATCAAGCAGCGGCCGCTTCACCGGTTCGGGCATGAGGATCACGCGGCCGCTCTCGTCAGTATCGAGCGGCCGGGCAAATTCGATGCCCATGCGGTCTTCCTTCGACCAGCGCGAGGTGATGGTGAGCACCTGGCCTTCACCCAGTTCGAGCGTGAACACGGTGCCTGACGGCACGTTCCACAGCCCCGATACCAGCGCCCCGGTGCGCGAGATATTGCGGATTGTCGCGTCATAGCGTTGCTGTCCGTGCTGCAGCATCACCCGGCGCAGCATCGTCTGACGGGGGCTGCGAGCCGAACGCGGACCATCGGCGGTCACGGCAAGGCCGCGCGCCAGCAGCGCCTCGGCATCTTCGCGGGTCAGCGGCTTGGCATAGACGAAGCCCTGAACGTGGCTGCAGCCCAGAACGCGGACCAGATCGAGCTCGTCCAGCGTCTCCACGCCTTCCGCCGTGGTTTCCATGTCGAGCGCTTCGGCCAGACTGACGATCGAGGAAATGATCGCGCCGTTGCGGCTGCCGTGAATCGTTGCGCCGTGCACGAAGGACTGGTCGATCTTGATCTTGTCGAACGGCGCTTTCTTCAGATAGCCGAGCGAGGAATAGCCAGTGCCGAAATCGTCGAGCGCCAGACGCACGCCGATCCGCTTGAGCGCGGCGAACATCGCGTCGGTGCCGTCGCTGTCATTGAGGAACACGCTTTCGGTGATTTCCAGTTCGAGCCGCGAGGGATCGATCTGGGCCGAGGCGATGACATTGGTGACCACTGCCGGCAGCGTCGGGTTGGCAAACTGCAGCGGCGAGACGTTGACCGCCACGCGCACGCCTTCGGGCCACTTGGCCATGTCATGACAGGCCGTGCGCAGCGCCCATTCGCCAATCTGGACAATCAGACCGGCGTCCTCGGCGATGGGGATGAACTTTGCCGGGCTGAGCTGCCCGCGCACCGGATGGTTCCAGCGCAGCAGCGCCTCGAAGCCGGTGATCTTCTCAGTCGTGGTCGAGACGACCGGCTGGTAATACAATTCCAGCCCGCCAGTAGTCAGCGCATCGCGCAGGTCCTGTTCAAGCTGGCGGCGCTCCTCGGCGTCGGAATGGAGGTCGGGCGCGTAGAAATGGTGGCGGCCGCGCCCGCCGTCCTTGGCCGCGTAAAGCGCAAGGTCGGCGTTGCGGATCAGGGCTTCGGAGGTCACCCCGTTTTCCGGGGCCAGGGCAATGCCGATCGAAGCGCCGATCATCACGCGGTGCCCTTCGATCAGATAGGGCTGAGACAGCGCCTCGATCACGCGGCGGGCGAGTTCGGCAAGCTCGGCATTGGGCGTGTGGCCCGGGACGATCACCTTGAATTCGTCACCGCCCAGGCGCCCGACTCGGCCGGCCCGGCCGACCACGCGTTCAAGCCGCTGCGACACCTGCTTCAGCAGGGCATCGCCAGCCGGGTGGCCCAACGTATCGTTGACCTGCTTGAACCGGTCGAGATCGAGGAGCAGGACCGCGCAGGCGCGCTGCGCCTCGGCCCTGGCGGTCAGGATCTTCTCGAGCATCTGCGACATTTGCAACCGGTTGGCGAGGCCGGTCAGCGAATCGTAATGCGCCAGACGGGTCACCTTTTCTTCCGAACGGCGGCGCTCGGTCAGGTCGCTGCCCGAACCGCGAAAGCCCTGGAAGTTGTTGTAGTCGTCATAGATCGGCAGGCCGTTGATCGACCACCAGCGCTCGTCACGGTTCTTTGTTGCCGCGTGGACGGCGAGCTCCTGGAACGAGGACCGGGTGGACAAGTGGAACGCCAGCGTGCGCTCGCCTTCCTGCGACTGGTCGTCGAGGATGAACAGTTCGGTGAAAGGCCGGCCAATCAGGCGGCGGCTTTCGCGCCCGACGATCTCACCGATGGTCGGCGAAACATAGGTGATCATGCCGCGCCGGTCGGTTTCCCAGAACCAGCCCTGACGGGTCTGTTCGAAATCGTTGAGGATCAGTTCGGCCCGCTGCTGCGCCCGCTCGACCTCTTCCTGCGCTTTCTGCGCGCGGTTGTCTTCGCGCGCCTGCTGGCGTGACGAATAGAGGCCCATCAGGGCGGCGGCGATGATCGCCATGAGCACGACAGGATGGAACGAGGTGATGAGAAATCCCAGCCACAGGGCCAGCTTGCCGGTGATCAAGGCCTTCAGCCGTCCACTGGTCTTGATCGCGCAGATCAGGTCGAGCAGCACGAGGCTGGCAACTTCGACGCCCAGCACGCCATCCGCTTCGAACCACATTCCCATCCCTGCGCCGAACAGGATCATCGGCAGGCCGACCATCAACGCGACGACAAGATAAGTCGCCTGCGTGCTGAGTTCGTGGTCCTGCTCGAAAGCAATGGCCTTGCGCGCCAGCATGGCAACAGCCATGGCAACGCCGCAGATCAGGCTCTGGACGATGGACGGGAGCGACCACGAAGTCAGCCCGTTGCCGACCATGACAATGGCCATGACCGGCCCCATGTGCCACCATTCAGGCGGCAGGGCATAGCGCTGAACATAACGCTTTCCGCGCACTTTCGCGGTGGTCGCGGCGCGGCGCGAGGAGCCGGAATTGACCGGGGCCGGACCGGAATTTTCCGTTACCAGCGACGTGTCTGGAGCAGGCGTCAACGGGCGCGCGGCATCCTGCGCGGATATATCCCGTTGAACCAAATCATCACTCATTCGCCAACCCTGCCAAACTGCCCCTGCAAAACGGTTAATTGCGCGCCGAATTTCCTCAATTTTACAAGTCAAACACCACGGCCCGCCGCTGGCTGGTGGAAAATCTCAGAAAAGCCTTGCGCAATGCCGCGATTCCGATTGCAAATGGTCCTCACAGAAAATGACGAAATAAACGAATTGGGGTGAGGCGTGCGGCAGATTGCGATCATCGGTTCAGGACCGGCTGGATATTACACCGCGGAAGCCGCGCAGAAGCAGTGGGGCGAGGATGTTGTGGTCGACATTTTCGACCGCCTGCCCGTGCCTTTCGGCCTGATCCGCACCGGCGTCGCGCCCGATCACCAGTCGATCAAGGGTGTGTCGAAACGTTACGAAGCCGTCGCCCTGTCAGACAATGTACGCTTCATCGGCAATGTCACCGTGGGCGAGGATATCTCCATCGCCGAGCTTGAGGCCATGTACGATGCGGTCGTGCTCGCCACCGGCGCGCCGCATGACAAAAAGCTGGGGCTGGAAGGCGAAGACCTGGCCGGAGTTTACGGCAGCGCCGCCTTTGTCGGCTGGTACAACGGCCACCCGCAGTTCGCCGGGCTCGATCCCGACGTGTCGGGCGGCCACGCCGTGGTAATCGGCAACGGCAATGTCGCACTCGACGTGGCGCGCATTCTCGCCAAGACGCGCGGTGAATTCGCCGGCAGCGACATTGTTGCCCATGCGCTTGATATCCTTCAGCAATCAAGAATCGAGCAGATCACCATCCTGGGCCGCCGCGGACCCCACCAGATCGCCATGACGACCAAGGAACTGGGCGAACTCGCGCACCTGACTCGCGCTTGCCCGCGCGTCGATCCAGCCGACCTGCCCGACGAGGGCGAGGACGCGCTGCTCGAACCCGGCCAGCGCAAGTCGGTCACTCACCTGCGCTCCTTCGCCGCCATTCCGGAAAGCCACCGCGCCGACAAGGACATCGAGATCGAGTTCGATTTCTTCGCCTCACCCAAGCGTATTCTGGGTGATGGGGGCAAGGTTACGGGTGTCGAAGTCGAGCGCACGAAGCTGGACGGCGGCCGCGCCGTTGGCACAGGCGAGACTTACGTTGTGCCCGCCAGCCTCGTCGTCGCCTGCATCGGCTACCAGACATCGCCGATCCCCAGCGTACCGTTCGAGGAAAGCGCAGGCCGCTTCGCCAATGTCGATGGCCGCATCCTGCCAGGGCTCTACTGCGTCGGCTGGGCGCGGCGCGGACCTTCGGGGACGATCGGCACCAACCGGCCAGACGGCTTCTCGATTATCGAACGTATTGTAGAGGACCTGGCGTCAGGCGCAGCCAAGGGCGGCAAGCCCGGCCGCGCGGCCTTTGATGCGCTGGCAGAACAGCGCAACCTCAAGATTGTCCGCTTCCGCGACTGGCAGAACATCGACGAAGCCGAAAAGGCCAACGCCCGCGAGGATTCGCCGCGCGAGAAGTTTGTGAATGTCGATCACATGATCGAAGCGGCAAAGCGGTAAGCCGGGAGCGAAACAGGCGGCCCCGCCAAACGCGGCTATTTGCCCTGAAGGACGTCGCCCCAAGTGGTCATCCGCGTTCCGAGATCCATCATGCGCGGCAGGCACTCATCCTTGGCACCTTCGATTTCCGCGCCGTTTTTATTGATGTAGTCGGCAGTCAGGCCCTGTTCGAAGCGCTTGCCCGTGGTGCCTTCCCAGCGCCCAATGAAAAAGGCCAGGACGAGCGACATGCTGCTGGCCAGTTCCTTGTCCTTCTGGTTGGTCCCGACCATCATCGCCGCCCAACCGGCACAGCGCAGGTCGGAATCGCCGATTGCCGTTGCATTCGCGCCAGAGGCAGACGTCGCCAGCAAGCCGAGGGCAAGGGTCATCGACATCGCGGTCAGACCCGCATCGGCATCAGCACGTAAAGCGCAGCCGACTTGTCATCCTTGCGGATCAGCGTCGGCGCGCCGGCATCGGCAAGGTGCAGTTCGACCGTGTCGCCATCGATCTGGGCGAGGATATCCTTGAGGTAATTGGCGTTGAAGCCGATCTCGATCCCTTCGGACTTGTAGTCCGCAGGCAATTCTTCCGCCGCCGTGCCGTTGTCGGGCGAGGTGACCGAGAGGGTCACGCGGTCATTGTCGAGGCTGATCTTCACCGCGCGGGTCTTTTCGGTGGCGATGGTCGCCACGCGGTCCACACCTTCGTAGAAGGTGCGCGGATCGAGGCGCAGAAGCTTGTCGTTCCCGGTCGGAATCACGCGGCTGTAATCGGGGAAAGTGCCGTCGATCAGCTTGGACGTGAGCACGACGCCGTTTTCGCCGCCAAGGGTGAAGCGCACCTTGCTGGCCGAAAGATCGATCAACACGTTGGTATCGAGCGATTCTTCGAGCAGCTTGCGCAATTCGGCGACGCATTTGCGCGGCACGATCACGTCGGGCATGCCCTCGGCGCCGTCGGGCCGCTTGAGGGTATAACGTGCGAGGCGGTGGCCATCGGTGGCGGCTGCCTTCAGCTCGTCATCGCTGACGTGCAGGAAAATGCCGTTGAGGTAGTAGCGCGTTTCCTCGGTGCTGATGGCAAAGCGGGTGCGGTCAATTAGTTCGGCCAGCGTTGCGGCGGGCAGTTCGAAGCTGGTCGGCAGATCGCCTTCGACGATCACCGGGAAATCGTCCCGCGGCAGGGTCGGCAGGCTGAAGCGGCTGCGGCCGGCCTTCACCGTCATGCGGTTGTCGGTGACTTCCAGGCTGACCTGGCTGCCGTCCTGCAACTTGCGCGCGATATCGAACAGCAGGTGGGCCGAGACAGTGATCGCGCCGGCCACGTCGACCGAGACCGCGTTCATCGTTTCGACGACCTGAATGTCGAGGTCAGTCGCCATGATCTTCACCGCGCCGGCGCCCGATGCCTCGATCAGGACGTTCGACAGGATCGGAATGGTATTGCGCCGTTCGACAACGGACTGGACGTGCGACAGGCACTTCAGGAGTGTCGCGCGTTCGATAGTGGCTTTCATCGTCGTCCCATTCCCCATCGCGCCTTCGCGCAAAGACCCTTGATTGGCACGCAGCAGACAAGAATCGGCTGCAAACCGGAAATTTTCGGACTTTCTTCCTTAACGCGGGGTCCGTCGCGGGCAAGCGTAAAGGGCCATGACAAGGGCGAAACTGGGGATAATTCCGGGGTTTCGCCCAATCAAACCAGCAGCCCCGTTACAGCATCGCCATGCCGCCGTTCACGTGGAGCGTCTGGCCGGTGATGTAACTAGCCTCGCGGCTGGCGAGATAGGCGACGGCAGCGCCGATATCCCCGCCCTCGCCCATGCGGCCCATCGGGATGCGGCTGTTGAGCGCGTCCTTTTGGCCGTCGGGCAGGCCGTCGGTCATGGCGGTGCGGATGAAGCCGGGGGCGACACAGTTGACCGTCACGCCGCGGCTGGCGAGTTCCTGACCCAGCGACTTCGACATGCCGACAAGGCCGGCCTTGGCGGCGGCATAGTTGACCTGCCCCGGATTGCCGGTCGCGCCGACCACGCTGGTGATGCTGATGATGCGGCCAAAGCGCGCCTTCATCATCGGCTTGGTCGCAGCGCGCATCAGGCGGAAGGCGGCCTCCAGATTGACGCGGATCACCGCGTCCCACTCCTCGTCCTTCATCCTCATGGCAAGGTTGTCACGCGTGATGCCGGCATTGTTGACCAGAATGTCGATCTTGCCGAGCGTGTCGACGGCGGCAGGCACGAGATGCTCGACCTGCTCGGTGTTGGAGAGGTCGCAGGTTATCTCGACATGGTCATGGCCATAGGTGTCGTTCAGCTCCTCACGGAACGAGCGCAACTTGGACGGGTTGGTCCCCGAAAGCGCCAACCGCGCACCCTGCTTGGCGAGTGCGTGGCTGATTGCGGAACCAATACCGCCGGCGGCACCGGTGACGAGGGCGGTCATTCCTGTGAGATCGAACATCTTGTCCATAATCAGAGTCCCTTCGCCAAATCTTCAATATCCGCCATGCCGATCACGCTGGTGATCGAGACATCGGCGACCGATCGCATGATCATCGGGCCCAGCACCTTGCCGCCCAGTTCGACGAATTGCTCCACACCGGCATCGACCATGGCAATCGCGCTTTCGCGCCAGCGGACGCGGCCGGTGACCTGTTCGACCAGCAGGCGCTGAACTTCGGCGGGATCGCTAACCACGGCGGCGGTGACATTGGCGAATAGCGGCACGCGCAGTGCGCCGGGCGCGGTCTTGGCGAGTGCTTCGGCCATGGCATCGGCAGCCGGCTGCATCAACGGGCAGTGGAACGGGGCCGAGACCGGCAGCAGCAGGCCGCGCTTGATCTCGAAGTCCTTGACCATGGCAATTGCGCGTTCGATCGCTTCGCGGTGGCCCGAGATCACGACCTGCGTGGGATCGTTGTCATTGGCGATGGTGCAAACCTGGCCCTCGGCTGCGGCTTCGGCAAGCCGCGTGGCCTTGTCGATGTCCGCCCCCAGCAGCGCCGCCATCGCGCCCACGCCCACCGGCACGGCCGCCTGCATCGCCTGTCCGCGCAGCTTGAGCAGGCGGGCGGTATCGGCAAGGCTGAACGCCCCCGCGGCGCACAAAGCGGTATATTCGCCCAGACTGTGCCCGGCGACGAAATCGGCCCTCTCAGCGAGGTTAATGCCGCCTTCGCGTTCCAGCACGCGCAGCACCGCGATGGCATTGGCCATGATCGCCGGCTGGGCGTTCTCGGTCAGGGTCAGCGCGTCTTCTGGGCCTTCGCGCATGATCGCGGAGAGGTTCTGGCCGAGCGCGTCGTCGACTTCCTGAAACACCTCGCGCGCGGCGGCGCTGGCTGCGGCGAGGTCAACGCCCATGCCAACCTTCTGGCTACCTTGACCCGGAAATACGAAAGCGCGCATGGCTGCAACCTCTCCATCTGTAATGTGGCGCGCGCCCTATTGCCGGCGCTACGCTGTGGCAAGTCCGAAGGGGACGATCTTGTTGGCGGCATCATGGCCGATGTCGGCCCGGCCCAGAAAGGGAATCGCGTGGCGCTGGCACCAGTAGCGGGCAATGTCCTCCGCCTCGGCGCCGAACGGCCGGTCGTTCTCCGGCACTTGCCCCACCCGCCCGAGCCGCAATCCGGCAATGCCCGAAAGGTGCGCGGTGGCGTGAAAGAACAGGCGGTCGACGGCGTAGAGGTGCTCGCTGACTTCCTCGACCTGCACGACATGGCCCGCAAGCCCCGGCATCAGCGGCGTGCCGCAAAGCATGGCCAAGGTCGTCAGATTGAAGGCAACCGTCGGATGACTGTCGAGCGAAGGTTCGATGCCGGCATGGTCGCCCTCCAGCCAGTCAAACACCCGCGTAACCGCATCTGCCCCGCCCTCGCGGCGAATGTCGGCGGGCATGGGGGCATGGACCGGGCGGCCGATCCGCTCGCGGTACAGCCCGCCGAGCAGGTAGCCCATGTCGGAATAGCCAAGGAACGCCTTGTCCTGCGCCGAAGCATTCAACCCGGCCATCGCCGCCTCGGCTATCCGGTTCGAGCCATAACCGCCCCGCGCGAACCACACCGCGTCAAAGGCGGGATCGTTCGCGCACTCAAGGAAAGCCGCCAGCCGCGCCTCGTCCGGGCCGGCGAAGTGGCCTTCGCTCTCGAAGCATTGCGGATGGAACATCAGTTCGATATCGCGCCCTTCGGCAAGGCGCGCCACTGCGGCCGCGTCGTCATGCGTGATCGGGCAGGCCGGGGCGCAGATGGCGATGGAGATCATGGCAACCTCCTATCCGAGGTTGTTTCCAAGGCAAAGGGCGCATACCGACGAACTGATGACTCAGCCTGCCGACAGCCTCACTTCGCATCCCTGGTTCTTCTGCGGCATCGGCGGCTCCGGCATGTTGCCGCTCGCGCTGATCCTCAAGGGCCACGGGGCGACTATCGCCGGTTCCGACCGCAGCCGCGATCAGGGCCGCACCCCGGAAAAATTCGCCTGGCTGGAAAGTCTGGGCTTCACGCTGTTCCCGCAGGACGGCAGCGGCGTGACCAGCGCCGACCAGACGCTGGTGGCCTCCGCCGCGGTTGAAGACACCGTGCCCGAGATGGTTCGCGCGCACGAACTGGGCTGCCCGCGTATATCCCGCGCCGAGCTGCTCGCCGCGCTGTTCAACGCCTCGCCTTGCGGGATCGCGCTGGCCGGCACCAGCGGCAAGAGCACGGTCACTGGCATGACCGGCTGGATCCTTGATCAGGCAGGCCGCGATCCGACGATCATGAACGGCGCGGTGATGAAAAACTTCGTTTCCCCCGACGCGCCCTTTGCCTCGGCGCGGGTCGGCCAAGGCGACGTCTTCGTTTCCGAGGTCGATGAAAGCGATGGCTCCATCGCGCTGTATGCACCGCAGATCGCCGTGCTGCTCAACGTCAGCCTTGACCACAAGTCGATAGAGGAACTTCGCGAGCTGTTCGGCAATTTCCTTGGCGCGGCACAGGTTTGCGCGGTGAACATCGACGATGCCGAAACTGCGGCGCTGGCCGGGCGGGCGAAGGCGCTGGTGACCTTCGCGGTTCAGGCCCCGGAGGCGATGATCGGCGTGGAGCAGGGCTCAGTGCAGGAACGCCCGACCAGCCTTTCGGCCTGCGTGATTGATCGGCGTGACGGGTCGATCCACGCGCTCGGCCTGCAGGTGCCCGGTAGGCACAACCTCGCCAACGCGCTCGCCGCGATTGCTGCTGCCAGTGCTGCCGGGGTTCCGGTGAGCGAGTCCGTGGCTGCGCTCTCGACTTTCGCCGGCCTCGCCCGCCGGTTTGATATTGTCGGCACATCGCCCTCCGCCGTGACCGTGATCGACGATTTCGGCCACAACCCCGAAAAGTGCGCGGCGACGCTGTCGGCTTTGAAGGCGCACCCGGGCCGGGTTATCGCGTTCTTCCAGCCGCACGGCTACGGCCCGCTGCGCCAGATGGGCCGCGAACTGGCTGAAGTCTTCGCCCGCCTGCTGGGCCCCGATGACGTGACGATCCTCTGTGATCCGGTCTATTTCGGCGGCACCGTCGACCGCAGCGAAGGCAGCGAGCGTATTGTCGGCCTGATCAAGGCAGGCGGCGGTAACGCGGAATACGTTCCTTCGCGCGAGGATTGCGGCAAGCGCATCGCGCAGATCGCCCGCCCCGGCGACCGCGTGGTCATCATGGGCGCGCGCGACGATACTCTTTCCGCCTTTGCGAGGGGCATTCTGCAGAGCGTTGAATGATCAGGACCACTGTTGCCATCGCCGCTCTGCTCGCCGCGCCGGTCGCGGTTCTGGCCAAGCCGACCCCGAAGAAGCCGGTGCTCTTGCTGCAAGGCGGTTACCGTTTCACCAGCAGCGATTTTGACAGCGTGACGAAGAAGCCGGTCTGCACCGAAACCTGGACCTTCAACCTCGGCAAAATGCTGGTAGAAAGCGGCGAGGAGCGGGTTGAAAAGCGCTTCCGATTGATCACCGACCGCACGGGCAACTGGCTGGTCGCTGCAACGCTTTCAACCAATGGCAAGCCAGATTGCACCGGTTACGCCAGCGCGACCATCAACCCGGACGAATCGCGCATTTACATTTTGCCGCTGAACAGCGGCGACTTTCTGACCTGCCCTGCCCCGACCAAGACCGCCAGGGGCATTCCGCTGATCGCCAACTGCTTCGGCTCGCTGCGCCGGATCGCGCCCACGGCTACCCCGCGTTAACCACCAAGGCACCTGCAACAACGCCAAAAAACCCACCCCCTTAATCCCGCAGTTAGCCCTCCGTCCTTCCCATCAGGTTTCAAAAGAACGGGGAAAAACGGCGGTGACTGACAGCATTGAAACGATGGGAATCCAGCTGCGCCGGGCCGAGCGGATCGCCTTTGATATTATGGTCAAATACCGGCTCTGGGTTTTCGTGGCACGATCATGCTGAAAGACATGCCCCCGCTTGGCGCGCGGATCGAAGGCATGTCGGACGTGCGCATGGGCGATGCGATCACCCTGCTGCTGCCCTGCCTTGAGCCCAAGCTTTCCAACGTCGTCTGGCAGGATAGTTCGTCTGCCGGGGTCGAATTCGACCACCCGCTTCACGGCGAGGTGTTCAAGGAACTGGTCCGGGATTACGCCCCCTCACGCCCGTCGTTCGAACCGGTGCCCATGCCGATGCCTGCGGCGATGCCCGCATCGCGGCCGATGCGCGCGGCGGCCTGATCCATCGCTGCGGCGCTCTGGCGGTTAGGCAGTTTGCGCAATAGACTTCCTCCCGGACACAAGATCCGGGAGAGAGACATGCGCCGCCTGATCCTGCCGCTACTGGCCGCCAGCGCCTTTACCACGGCTCTCCACGCCGATGAGCCGAAGCCGCGTCCGGTCTTCTCCGAAGATGGCTCGGTCAAGGTTCCGGCCTTCGAGCTTCCTCCCTCCACTCTGCTCAGCCCCGAGGCGCTTGCCCAGCAAAAGTCGCGGGCGAAGATGGCCATGCCGGTCATGGACACCTCGCGTGCGCAGATGAGCCCTGCTGACGCCCGCAAGGCGCTGGCCCGCTATCTCCAGCCGCAAGTTGACCGCTATCTCAAGCATTTCGCCGTCGACGTCAGCGAAACCACCGTCGGCGGGGTTCCGGCGCGCATCATCACGCCCAAGGGCGGCAAGGCAGAGCCGCGCCGCGTGCTGATCAATCTCCACGGCGGCGCCTTCACCACCTGCTGGGAAAGCTGCTCGCTGATCGAATCGGTGCCGATCGCGGCAACCGGCAATTACAAGGTCGTCTCGGTCAATTACCGCATGGGGCCCGAGGCGAAGCACCCCGCCGCACTTGAGGACGTAGAGAAGGTCTATCGCGACCTGCTCAAGACCTATAAGCCAGGCCAGATTGGCATCTATGGCTGCTCGGCAGGTGGCGCGCTTGCCGCGCAGCTCGGCGCATGGCTGCCAAGGCGCGGCCTGCCCCAGCCGGGAGCCCTCGGGATTTTCGGCGCGGGAGCCCTGCGCTTTGGCGCGGGCGATTCGGCATGGATCGCATCGGCCATCGACGGGTCCTTTCCCGCCCCGGCCCGTCCCGGCGAAAAGACCGCCGACATGACCAAGGGCTATTTCGACGGCGCGGACATGAGCGACGAAGTGCTCTCCGCCGCCCTCCATCCCGCGGTCATGGCCAAGTTTCCGCCCAGCCTGATCATCACCGGCACACGCGCCATGGATATGACGCCGGCGATCTTCACCAATTCCAAGCTGCTGGAAGCCGGGGTGAAATCAGCCCTGATCGTGGGCGAAGGCATGGGCCATTGCTATATCTACAGCGAGGAATTGCCCGAGGCGCGGGCGGCGTGGCAGGTGATCGTCCAGCATTTCCGCCAGACGCTGAAGTAACGCCCGTTGTCCCGGATCAAGTCCGGGACGACAGGCGGATCAATGGTCCTTGTGGCCGATCCTCAGCACCTTGTGCAGCACGAAGACCACCAGCATTCCCATGACAAGCCCGACCACGGCGGAAAGCGCCGCGTAGGTCAGCCAACCGAGCAGGCCGGCGAGCGGGCCGGTGACGACTTCGACCGCGTGCTGCGCGGCGTGGGCTACGTCCGATGGCGCGTGCAGGCCAAGTTCGTGCGAGCCGTGCAGCAGAATGCCGCCACCGACCCAGAGCATCGCCAGTGTGCCGACCGAAGACAGCAGCGCCAGCACCACTGGCATCGCATGTAGCAGGCCACGCCCGACGGAGCGGGCCGCTGCCGTCTTGCGATTTTCGACCATGTGCAGCCCGATGTCGTCCATCTTCACGATCAGTGCGACCGCGCCATAGACCATGACCGTAATCACCACCGCGATCGCCGCAAGGATCAGAGCGCGGTTGAGCAAAGTCTCGCCCGCCACTTCGGCCAGCGAGATCGCCATGATTTCCGCCGACAGAATCAGGTCGGTGCGCACCGCGCCGGAAACACGGTCCTTTTCGAAGGCCGCCATGTCGGTGATTTCATCACCCAGCGTCTCGCCGTGCTTTTCGCCGCCGAGCTTTTCCAGCACCTTTTCCGCGCCTTCATAGCACAGGAACAGGCCACCCAGCATCAGCAGCGGGGTGATCGCCCAGGGCACGAATTCGCTGAGCAGCAGCGCTGCCGGGAGCAGGATGAGCAGCTTGTTGCGCAAGCTGCCCTTGGTGATCTTCCAGATGATCGGCAGTTCGCGGTCGGGGGTGAATTCGGTGACGTAGCTGGGGGTGACGGCAGCATCGTCGATCACCACGCCCGCCGCCTTCGACCCGGCCTTCGCGGCAGCAGCGCCAACATCGTCAATCGATGCAGCGGCGGCCTTGGCGATGACCGAGATATCGTCAAGCAGGGCGACTAGGCCGGATGGCATGGTGAGAGAACTCCCGAAATTCGTGATGGTTGCCGCGCCGATGTGCGTCAGCGCGGTGATCCAATCAAGGGGAGCACGCGATCAATCCAGCGAATCGAGCACGTAGCCCAGCGAACGCACAGTGCGCAGCGGGTCTGCCGCGCCTGCCGCGACGAGGCTGCGGCGCAGTCGGCCGATCCACACGTCGACCGTGCGTTCATCGATACCCAGCGCATGTTTGCCGAGATGCTCGATCAACGCCGCGCGGGAAAACACCTGGTCGGGATGTTCGAGGAAGTGGACGAGCAGGCGGAACTCGTTGGGCCTGAGCGCGATCACACCGCCATCGTGGCGGACCTGGTGCGCCGTGCAATCGACCGCCAGAGTGCCGTGGCGATGGACCACCCGTCGATTGTCCAAAGCGCCTTCGGGCGGGACCAGCCCGACGCGGAGCAGCACGGCATCGGCATTGAGCGGACCGACCAGATAATCGTCAGCCCCGGCTTGCAAGGAGCGGCGGCGCGCTTCGACATCGCCGCTTTCCAGCACCATCGTCAGGTGCGCACGGCGGGTTGGTTCGGCCTCGCGCAGGCGGCGGCACAGTTCGAGGCCGGACAGGCTGGGGCAGAGCCAGTCAATAAAGCCCCAGACGCGGCCGGCGATCGCCTCGGGCGGCGGAGCGTCGCCAATCTCCATCACGCACCAATCCGGACGGCGGCGCGCAAGGTCGACGATGAGCCCCGGCGGCGGAGCAGTGATCAGCAATGTGGTCTTGTTGAGCATGGATAAGGCGGACGATTTGCTGGTGTTCGCAGCCCTTGTGCCTGCGCTGAGTGACGCTTTCATGACGGGCGGGTGTCAATCCGGTGCCTGTCGGACGGCGGTCGCAGCAAGGTAACGCCGATGTCCGCAAAATGCCGGCCTGATCCGCACTGGTGGCCGCGTTATTGTCATATTACTGTCACACTAAACCGCGTGATTTCCGGGCTTTCTACGCCTAACCTTGCCGGCGATGACTTTTGGGAAAATGATCGTCTGCACTCTCGCCGCGCTGCTGGCCTGGGTGCCTGTTGCCGCTCATGCGGAACAGCTTGAATTCGATCACCGGCTCTATCCTCCGCTCAAGCAGGTCCTCGATAGCGGCGATGCCGGCATGGTGAAGTTCGATGCCAGCAACCCGCGCCGTTTGGTTGACCTGATCGCCGTGCGCGGCAAGTCGGCCAAGGACTGGACCGAGGCTCTCGAAATCGTCGCCACTTTGCCGTTTCCGCAATTAGGGTCGGCGCAAGCGTGGATGGAGTTTCAGCGAGACGCGGCCATCAAGCGGTGCCCCGGAGCAACTCCCGCGACGTTCAAGGTAATCGCGCAGGACGATTTCTCGATCACGTTCGAACGCCAGTCCCCCGGCTGCCGCGCCGAGCGCGCCGAGACCGGCATCTACCGCCTGCTCACCGGCAAGCGGTCGTGGTTCCAGCTGGCGGTGCTGGCAAAAACGCCGCTCGACGCAGCGGCGCGCGACCAGTGGCTCGCGCTGCTCGCCTCGGCGAAGTTCAAATAACCCAGAGACTGCGGCCCGTGCTGCGGGCCTGACAGCGCATTGTCATGAGACCGGAATATCCGTGTCACATGGCTGTCGTTCAACTTACGCAGAGCCGACATGGAGCGCGCTTAGAGGCAGCTGGAAGCCGGCCTCGGGGGCGATTCGGATCATAAACGATCGGATCATCAGAGGGGTTGGCATCTGACAACAATTCCAATCTCAGGGAACGATCCAGATGACCGTGTTTAACACTCGCACCAATGCCTCGCTCGCCGCACTCGCCACTGCGCTTGTGTTTGGCCTGGCCACCCCGGCGGCCGCGTCGATCACCGTCACCGCCGACGGCGTAACCGTGGCCAGTGCCGATACGGGCGCCGCTACTGGTGCTGAACAGACCGCTGCTCCTGCCGAAGCGCAGGCCGAACAGACCACCGAGGGCAAGTACAGCTCGGGCCTCACCGAAATCGTCGTCACCGCTACCAAGCGCGAGACCAACCTGCAGAAGACGCCGATCGCGATTTCCGTCCTCGCGCCCGAAGCGATCAAGGACCGCCACGTGCAGAGCCTGATCGACATGGCCGACGGCGTGGTCCCCTCCTTGCGCGTCGCCACTTTCGAATCGCGCCAGACCGCGCTGACCATCGGCATCCGCGGCATCGTGCCGGCTGACGCAAACCAGACCGCCCGCGATCAGGGCGTCGGCGTCTATATCGACGGCGTCTACCTTGGCCGCCAGCAGGGCCTCAACGCCGCGCTGTTCGATATCCAGCGCGTTGAAGTGCTGCGCGGGCCGCAAGGCACGTTGTTCGGCCGCAATGCCGAAGGCGGCGCGCTGAACATCGTCACCCGCAAGCCGAGCGGCGAATTCGGTGGCCGCGTCACGGCAGGCCTGGGCAACTACGGCAGCTACAACGGCGAAATCCACCTCGACCTGCCCGCCGTCGCCAATATCGCGATCAAGATGGATGCACTGGTCAACCATCAGGACGCCACGACGAAGAACCCGCTTTCGGGCCAGTTCGGCTGGAACTATCGCCACAACATCGGCGGCCGCATCACCGCGCTGTGGAAGCCGTTCGATGGCTTCAGCGCCGAACTCTCGTACGACAAGGCCAAGGGCGAAAGCACCCCCTATTACAGCCAGCTGATCAACTACAATCCGCTGGGCCGGACGGTTGGCCAGTACGACCCCGTGACGCTCAAGTTGGTGGCACCGGGCAGCCCGTCGGGCACGTCCACGGTCTGCACCACCTGCATCGCCCCGCTTTCGCCGCTGGTCGTCGTGAGCGGTGAGAACACCCGCCAGACCGTCGCCGAAATCGGCGTGCCGCAGCAGCCGAGCGTGGACCGCACCGACGGATTCACCTCGACACTGAAGTTCAAGGTCGCGCCGGAGCTGGAACTGCGCTCGATCACCGCATGGCGCAGCGTTGGCACCGAACAGTGGGACAATTCGGGCGGCGCACACCGCACGATCTTTGCTCCCAATGCCAACTTCAGCCGCTACAGCCTGTCGAACCTTGCCCAGACCCAGTTCAGCCAGGAACTGCAGGCCGTGGGCAGCATGGACCAGTTCGAATATGCCGTCGGCCTGTATTATTTCACCGAGCAGGTCCGCGAATTTGCCGCGACGCCTTCGACCAACAAGTGGAATGCGACCGGCACCGGCTACACGATCAACGATGCCATGACCTGGCAGCAGGCCAACTGGTCGCGCCAGCGTGACAGCAATGCCAATGCCAAGTCCTATGCCGCTTTCGCCCAGACCACCTGGAGCCCGCAGGACAACCTGCACCTGACGCTGGGCGGCCGCTATACCAAGGACAAGCGCAAGGGCGCGCTGACCACGGTGCAGAACAAGACCGTGAACTTCCCCTTCACCTTCGAGAACAGCCGGTTTGACCCGATGGTCACGCTGGCGGCTGAGCCGATGGACGGGGTGAACCTCTACGCCAAGTATTCGACCGGCTACCGCGCCGGCGGTGCCAACGCCCGTTCGCAAACGTTTGCCTCGTTCGGCGCCGAAGCGGTCAAGGCCTATGAACTGGGTGCCAAGCTTGACTTCTTTGATCGCAAGGTCCGCCTGAACCTCGCCGGTTACATCATGGACCGCACCGGCACGCAGATCGACTTCGACAACGTTGACACCAACCCGGCCAGCCCGACCTTCAACCTCCATACCCAGGAAACCCGCAACGCCCCCGGCGTTTCGAAGATCCGCGGCTTTGAGGTCGAAATGACGGCACGCCCGGTCGCCGGCCTGACGATGGGCGCGAGCTATGCCTATACCTCGGTCAAGGTGCCCTCGATCGCCAACCCGTTCTTGCCCGGCAATCCTCTGACGACGGTGTTCGTTGCCTTCACGCCCAAGCACGCTGCATCGGGTTACATGGACTTCGACCTGCCGCTCAACGAAAGCGGCACGAAGGTGCGGTTCCACATCGACGGCAACTATGCGAGCGAGCAGTACACGTTCCAGGATGAAGACGTCCTGGCCCAGCCCAGCTTCATCGTGAACGGCCGCGTGGCACTGGTTGACGTGCCGGTCGGCAACAGCGGCCAGTTGGTCACCTTCTCGGCCTGGGCGCGCAACCTGTTCAACGAGACACACATCTATCGCCGGTCGAACGCCAACAATGCGACACTGGGCGCCTATGCCAACTTCAACGCCCCGCGCACATTCGGTGCGGACGTGACCGTCAACTTCTGAGTTCCTCCCTGGAAGGCCCCACCCTGAACGGGGCTTTCCTTGCCTTGCCGGGGCGGGCGACCGAGAGGTCTCCCGCCCCTTCTTTTTGGCGGAATTGCGGGAATCGCGCTTGCAAAGTACCCGGAAACCGCTAAGGGCCGCGCTTCTCCTTTCACCGGGAGAGCGAAGAAAGCCGGAGGGGCCCCGCAATCGTGCGGATCAGCCAGCGATCGGTTAGATGAATGAAAGGCATAGGCATGCCGCTCTACGAGCATGTTTTCCTGGCGCGCCAGGATCTGAGCCAGGCGCAGGTTGATGCGCTGGCCGCTACCGCCACCGAGATCGTCGAAGCAGGACAGGGCAAGGTCACGAAGACCGAAACCTGGGGGCTCAAGAGCCTGGCTTACAAGATCCAGCGCAACCGCAAGGCACACTTCGTCATGCTCAACATCGAGGCCCCTGCCGGCGTCGTTGCCGAGCTGGAACGCCAGACCGCGATCAACGAAGACGTGATCCGCTGGCTCACCGTGCGCGTTGACGAGCACGAGGGTGGCCCCTCGGTGCAGATGCGCAAGAACGACCGCGAGCGCGCCAAGCGCCGCGAACGCGAGGAGTTTTAAGCAATGGCCCGCGCATTTTTCCGCCGCCGCAAGTCGTGCCCCTTCTCGGGCAAGAACGCGCCGAAGATCGATTACAAGGACACGCGCCTGCTGCAGGGCTTCATGTCCGAGCGTGGCAAGATCGTGCCCAGCCGCATCACCGCCGTTTCTGCAAAGAAGCAGCGTGAACTGGGCCAGGCCATCAAGCGCGCCCGCCACCTGGGCCTTCTGCCCTACCTCGTGAAGTAAGGGAGAGACGACATGGAAATCATCCTCCTCGAACGCGTCGAGAAGCTGGGCGCCATCGGCGATGTAGTCACCGTGAAGGACGGCTATGCCCGTAACTTCTTGCTGCCCAACAAGAAGGCGCTGCGCGCCAACGAAGCCAACCGCAAGGTCTTCGAAGCCAACCGTTCCAAGATCGAGGCCGACAACGCCGAACGCCGCACCGCGGCCGAAGCAGAGTCGGGCAACGTCGAGGGCCGCTCGGTCATCCTGATCCGCGCTTCGTCGAACGCCGGCCAGCTTTACGGTTCGGTTTCGGTGCGTGACATCGTTGATGCCCTGGTTGCCGATGGCGCCAAGGTCACCAAGTCGATGGTCGTGCTGGAACGCCCGATCAAGACCATCGGTGTCTACGACGTCAAGGTTGCCCTGCACCCTGAAGTGTCGGTCACCGTCAAGGTCAACGTCGCCCGCTCGCCGGACGAAGCCGAACAGCAGGCCCAGGGCGTCGACGTCCTCAAGCAGATGTTCGAAGACGAAGCGGCTCCGACCGGCTTCACTGAAGCTTTCGACCCCAATGCCGAACCGGGCGAAATCCCGGCCGACATGGTGGACGAAGTTGCGAACGAAGGCGGCGACGAAGCCTGATCGGTTTCCTACTGCTGACGAAAATTGGGGGCGCTCCGCAGGGAGCGCCCCTTTTTCGTTGCGGATTGGAGGGCTTGACCAACAAGTTCCTGTCCGCAGCCCGCGCCCGCCAAACTCAGGCCGCGGCAATGGTTCTTTCTACATCGGCAATCGAATGGCCGGTAAGATCCTTCGATATCTCTCCAACCAGCACGGCTGAAAGTGCCTTGTGATAATGCTTGCGCAGTTCGCCGAGCGTACGGGGAGCGGCAACGACGATGAGGGCATCGATCTCACCGTCAAGCACGCGCTTGTTGAGCATCTCGGCGGTGCCAGCCGCGAAGCTGTCTTCATCGAGCTGGCTATCCGAAGGATTGGCCGAACTGCTGTGATGCCGGCCGCCGGATCCCTTGTTCTCCGTCGAGATGGCAGCAGCGGGCATGGCTGTAAGTTTTGGCGCCGATTCCTCGCCATCGTTGCGGTACAGGTTCAACAGTTCACCGTCAGCGACTGCGACTATCGCGTTTTTGGGTATCTTCATGGGGGTTCCTTTTGAGGCTCGTCATGTGCGTAACGCCTGAGCGGAGGGAATGACCCCATGGCCGAGCGCAGCCTGATCGGTTTCGCATTGCTCACAAGATTGGGGGCGCTCCTGCGGGGGCGCCCTTTTCGTTTGGGTGGTGAAATTCCGATGTCGATGTGGCCGTCACGCTTGATTCCAGCCGGCGGATTTCGCTGTTCGACCTTGCTGAGGTCAGCCACCGGCTCGAGGCCATGCTCGGCACCAAGGTTGATCTGGACAGCGAAGGCGACCTGCGTCCACGATTCAAGGCGCGGATCGATGCGGACCGGGTCCATGTCTTCTGACGATCCGCGTCTCTGAGTCCTAAACCTCCCGCCACTCCCCCTGCCCAATCCCCTCCAGCGACCAGTCCCCCACGCGCCAGCGCACCAGCCGCAAGGTCGGGTGGCCCACGGCTGCCGTCATGCGCCGCACCTGCCGGTTCTTGCCTTCGCGGATGGTGAGTGAAATCCAGCAGTCAGGCACGGACTTGCGAAAGCGCACCGGCGGGTCGCGCGGCCAGAGGGCGGGGTCGTCGATGCGCTCGGCTTCGGCGGGGAGGGTCAGGCCGTCCTTGAGCGTGACCCCCTTGCGCAGCAAGGCCAGCGCAGCCTCGTCCGGCTCGCCTTCGACCTGCGCGAGGTAGGTCTTGGCCATCTTGAAGCGCGGATCGGCGATGCGCGATTGCAGGCGGCCATCATCGGTGAGCAGCAGCAGCCCCTCGCTGTCGGTATCGAGCCGGCCGGCGGGATAGACCCCCGGAACCTTCACGAAATCCGCCAGCGTCGGCCGCGGCGGGCCGCCGCGTTCGGGGGAGAACTGGCAGAGCACGCCGTAGGGCTTGTTGAACAGGATGAGGGCCATGGCTGTGTCCTTGCAGTCACGTGCGCGCCTGTCAAAGACCGCGCTAAACCGGTTGCAATTGAAATGTCATCGATCCTTCGCTATAGGCCCAAGATGAACATGATAGAGAAAACCATCGCGGAATTGGTCCGCGTTTACGAAGCCGCCGTCGAAACCCTCCGCCAGGACATCCAGTCCTTCGCCGCCGACGGCACCCTCCCCCCCGCAGATCGCCGCGAAACCCGCGCCTGGTGCTACCCGGAACTGCGCATCCATTATTCGGGCGTCGAGAACCGCCCCGACTTCGCCCGCGCCTTTGGCCGGCTGGGGCACAGCGGCACCTTTTCCACCACGGTCACCCGCCCCGCCTTCTTCGCCGATTACCTGCGCGAACAGATCTCGATCATCGCCGATGACTACGAGATCGAGGTCGAGGTCGCCCGGTCGGCACAGGAAATCCCCTTTCCTTACGTGATCGACGCAAGTTCGGTGCTGGGGAGCCTCAGCCCGCAGGACATGGCGCGGCACTTCCCTTCGGCGGAACTGGCGCTGATCGGCGACGAACTGGCCGACGGGATCGACCTGTCCGCCCCTGATGCCGACATTCCGCTCGCCCTGTTCGATGGCCTGCGCACCGATTTCAGCCTGGCGCGGCTGGCGCATTACACCGGGACCAGCGTGGATCACTTCCAGCGCTTCATCCTGTTCACCAATTACCACCGCTATGTCGATGAATTCGTGGACTGGGCCGGCCAGCAGCTGGGCCAGGGTGACTATACCGCTCTGTCCGGTGCCGGCGGGCTCTATGTTGACGAGCCGACCGACAATGCCCGCGCGCGTCTGTCGGACACGGCATGGCGGCGGCACCAGATGCCGGCCTATCACCTGATCGCCAAGAACGGCATGGGCATCACGCTGGTCAACATCGGCGTCGGCCCAAGCAACGCCAAGACCGTCTGCGATCACCTCGCCGTGCTGCGGCCCGAGGCGTGGCTGATGATCGGCCACTGCGGCGGCCTGCGCGATACCCAGCGCATCGGCGACTATGTCCTTGCCCATGCCTATCTGCGCGATGACCATGTACTTGATGCCGTGCTGCCGCCGGAAATCCCGATCCCGGCGATTGCCGAAGTGCAGGTAGCGCTAGCCACGGCGGCGGAGATCGTCAGCGGCGATGCCGGCGCGAACCTGAAAAAGCGGATGCGCACCGGCACCGTCGTCACCACTGACGATCGCAACTGGGAGCTGCGCTACACCGACAGCGCCATGCGCTTCAGCCAGAGCCGCGCCATCGCCATCGACATGGAAAGCGCGACCATCGCCGCACAGGGCTTCCGCTTCCGCGTGCCTTACGGGACGTTGCTCTGCGTGTCGGACAAGCCGCTTCACGGCGAGATCAAGCTGCCCGGGCAGGCCAACCGGTTTTACGAGGAGACGATCTCCTCACACCTCAAGATCGGCGTGCTGGCCTGCGAACTGCTCAAGGCCGAAGGGCCGAGGTTGCATTCTCGCAAGCTGCGCGCGTTCAACGAGCCGCCGTTCCGCTAACCCTTCTTGTACTGCTCAAGAAACCGCGCCCCCGGATCCTTGCGGCATTGCTCGACCGCATGGGCCCAGGCGGCGGGGTGGCGTTTCACCAGCGAGAGGGTGTCCAGCTTGCCCCAGCCAAGCGCGTCAGGGGCGATGAAGGCCACGCCGCCCATGAAGCTGTAGAATTCCAGCTCGGAAATTTTCGCCCCCGGATGGGCGGCAGTCCACCAGTCCAGCTCGCCGATAAAGGTATCGCAGCGATAGGACTTGAGCCCGGTGAGGTAGCTGCCCCCACCCTGCTCGGCCTGGCTGAAGTTCTGCGTGACCTGGGCGGCATAGCTGGCTGGTCGCCCCTGCAGGTCGAGCGGCTTTTCGTAACGTGAGGCGGCTATTGCTGCCAAAACAGAATTGTCGAGCAGGTCCGACTTGCTGCTGCGCACCACTTTAACTTCGGTGGGCAGGCCTGCCGGATCGATGCGGAAGCCGACCACCACCTTGCCGTTGTGGAAACCGAGTTTCGCAGCCTGTGGCATCTCCGCCTCTGTGCCAGACAGCCGCTCGGGCCCGCGGCCGATCACAAAGGGGAACTTCGCCCGGGTCGCCACCTTGTTTCCCGCCTTGTCGACCGGCGAGGTCAGCCGCCAGCTCGCCAGCGCGGCCAGGATCTCGGCATCGAGCACGGCGTTGCCGGTGGGCTCGGTCAGCGTGATGTCGCTCAGCACTCCGTTGGGCAGCACCGTCGCGCTGGCAACGGCCCTGCCCGACCAACCCTTGCGGGCCGCGGCGAGCACTTCGGGCAAGTCGTCCAGCCGCTTCCCCATGCTGTAGCGGGGACGCTGACTCAACTGCGCAGCCTCGATGATGGTGGGCGGCTGCGCTTCCGGCTGGGGCGTGGAGGCAACCGGGGACTGACCGAGCGCGGGGGTGGCCAGCATCATGCACGCCGCCAGCAGGATTCGCCTCACCATGCCGCTCCGCCCGTTTGCGGCGGCCACTTTGCAGTGGCCGCCGTTGTCGCATTCCCATCCTCAGGCGCGGCGCCTTACCAACCGCACTTCTGTCCCTTGGTTTCCTTCTTCAGGTACTTCGTCAGCGGGGCGAAGTACTTGATCATCGACTTGCCGCTCATCTCGCGGCTGCCGGTGAAGGCCTCCAGCGCATCGGGCCACGGCTTCGATGCGCCCATGGTCAGCATGGCGTTGAGCTTTTCGCCCACCGCCTTGTTGCCATAGAACGAGCAGCGATGCAGCGGGCCCTTCCAGCCGGCCTGCTTGCAGGCAGCCTCGAAGAACTGGAACTGCAGAATGCGGGCAAGGAAGTAGCGGGTGTAGGGCACGACCGCCGGCACGTGATACTTCGCGCCGGCATCGAAGGCATCGGGCCCGCGCTCACCCGGCGGGGTGATGCCCTGATACTGCAGGCGCATCTGGGTCCAAGCCGTGTTGTAGTCTGCAGGCTGGATTTCGCCCGAGAAAATCTTCCAGCGATAACGGTCAATCAGCAATCCGAACGGCAGGAAGGCGACCTTGTCCATCGCCTGGCGCAGCAGCAGTCCGGTGTCCTTGTCCGCGCCCGGGACCTTTGCCGGATCGAGCAGGCCGATCTGGACGAGGTATTCCGGCGTCATCGACAGCGCGACGGTATCGCCGATCGCTTCATGGAAGCCGTCGTTCGCGCCTTCCATGTAGAGGCGATAGGGCTGGCCGTTGTAGGCGCGCTGGTAGAAGTTGTGGCCCAGTTCGTGGTGGATCGTGACGAAGTCGTCGCCGTTGACCTTGGTGCACATCTTGATGCGCAGGTCTTCCTTGTTATCGACGTTCCAGGCCGAGGCGTGGCAGATCACTTCGCGGTCAGCCGGCTTGACGATCTGCGAGCGCGTCCAGAAGCTGGAGGGCAGCGATTGCAGGCCGAGCGAGGTGAAGAAGCCTTCACCCGCCTTGACCATCTTCGTCTGGTCATAGCCCTTTTCCTTGAGCAGGTCAGTCACGTCATAGCCAAGATCGCCGGCCCCCTTGGGCGCGACGATATCGTAGATATTGCCCCATTCCTGCGCCCACATGTTGCCCAGAAGGTCGGCGCGGATCGGGCCGGTCTTGGCCTGCACGCTGTCGCCATACTTCTCGTTGAGCTTCTTGCGCGTGTAGCAGTGGATCTGCTCGTAAAGCGGCTTCACCTCGTTCCACATGCGCTCGGTGGTCGCGGCAAAGGCGTCCGGCGTCATGTCGTAGTTCGAGCGCCACAGCGAGCCGAGATCGGCGTAGCCAAGCTCCTTGGCGCCGGCATTGGCGATCTCGACCATGCGGACGTAGTCGGCCTTCATCGGCTTGCCGACATTGTCATTCCACGACAGCCACATTTCCTTGAGCTCGGCCGGGTTGCGGTTGGTGCCCATGGCCTCTTCGATGTCACTGCCGTTGATCGGCTTGCCGTTCAGCGTGCCCTTGCCCTTGCCGTAAATGCCCGAAAGCTTGGCGGCGAGTCCGGCATATTCATCGGCCGCACCGGCGCTCGACGGGACCGGGTTGACGATCTGGGTCCGGAACATGTTGAGCGCGCGCTGCGTCTCTGCCGAAAGCCCGGGGACCTTGGCCATCTGCGCCGCCTTGCCGGCATTGGCGACCTGCAGCTTGGTAAACTCGGCATTGGCGCGCGCGGCCACGGCGGCGCTGTCATCGTTGATATAGGTCGCATAGACCCAGTCGGCCTGTCCGACCTTGATGGTCTCGTCGAAATAGGCCTTGTCGGCGGATTTGACCCAGGCATCGACTTCAGCGGGTGTTGATTGGGCGAATGCGGGGCTGGCGATCAAAACGGCTGCGACCGCCGCCTGCGACACGTATTTCCTCATGGCATATCCTCGAAAAGACTCAGGTGGTTTCAGCCGTAACGGCTTGGCTGCCGGCATAAGTCGCACGGGCGCGAGGTCAAGGGCAGTTCGTCGAGTTACGCGGCAAGGAAACGCGCGATCTCTACCCCCAGTTCCCGCTTGGTCACGCAGCTCATGTGCGTTCCGGGAATCTCGGCAAGGACACCCTGCGCCAATTCCTCGGCCAGCGCGTGCGGCGAGCCATTATCGCGGTCCTCGGTGCCACAAACGACCAGCGTGGGCATGGTCACGGCAGCAAAATCCTCGATCCCCGCGCCTTCGATCGATTCCAGCAGCAGCCGCGCCGCGACCGGATCGATCTTCATCGAACGCATGAAGTTCTGCGCGAAATAGGCCGGATCGTCGCGCGGAATCGTGCCGTAGCGGGCGATGACATCGAGGAAGAAGGCCGAGCGCCCGCCCCACTTGACCAGCCCCTCAAGCCCCATGCCGCCCAGCACCAGCCGGCGGGGGCTCAGTCCCGCGATCACGCCTTTGAGCGAAGTCCGCGCGCCGAGCGAGAAACCGCCAAGATCGTAGTCCGACAGGCCGAGCGCTCGCACGACTGCCTGAAGATCGGTGACCAGCACGTCATGCGGATAGGCCCCTGGTTCCTGCGGCGCGGCGCTTTGGCCGTGGGCGCGCAGATCGGGCATGATGACCTCGAACCCGGCCTCGGCGATCAGGGCGGCGTGGCCGTATTTGATCCAGTTGACCTCGGCGCTGGAAAACAGCCCGTGGAGCAGCAGCAGCGGCCTGCCCGCGCCGATCCGGTGCACCGCCAGCTTGGCGCCGCCAAAGCCTTCGACGAATTCGGTATCGACCGCGCTCATTCCGGCATCTCCTTGCCCGCATCCTTCCACTTCCGGACCAGCACATCGTAATCCGCCGCCTTGTGTCGCGGCAGGGCAGAGGTGTCGATCCACGCCTCGTGCAGGCTCTCCGCGCCAAAGTGATGCTTGGGCACGAAGGGAGAGGGATCGTCGAACGAACCGATGGTCAGGTCCATCTTCGCCGAGCCTTCCGCGAACCGGAACCCCAGCGGCGTACCGCAATGCGAACAGAACGGCCGCCGCGCGATGGGCGAGCTTTCGTACCAATCGGGTTCACCTGCCCAGGTCACGTCATCCACCTGCACCCCGACAAAAGCCGCCGCGACGCCGCCCGTGGCGCGCTGGCACATCTTGCAGTGGCACAGGTAAGCCTCGGCCGGATCGGCCTCCACGGTATAGCGAACGCGGCCGCACTGGCAGCCGCCGGTCATGGTCTGGAGCGTCATGCCGCTGAATTAGCACGCGCCCGGGGATTTGCCATTGCGATCACCGGGGCAATCGTGCTGCATTGGCGCATATCCCGCGAAGTCAGGTGGACGAATGAAGATCGAAGGCGATTACGGACAAGACGGCTTTGCCACGATCCGGGGCTTGATCCCGCCCGAGGTGGCAACCAACCTCTACAAGCAGATCCAGATAGACCTGCAGGCGGCGGGCCGCTCCGTTCAGGACTTCGCCGTGTCGCAGGCGCTTTCCCGGTTCGAGACCGTGGACATTTCCGGCCACTTCTACCGCCCGCTGACGACCTTCCTCTGGGGGCTGACCCCGATTGTCAGTCACATAACAGGTGCCGACCTGCTGCCGAGCTACGACTTCTTCCGCATCTACCTGCAGGACGACATCTGCCGCGTCCACGCTGACCGGCCATCAAGCGAGCACAGCATCTCGCTCACCCTTGCCTATAGTGACGACAAGCCCTGGCCGCTCGAGGTAGGCTCGCGCCATGTCACCGAGGTTACCCCCTGTGAAGACACCTGGGGCGACGAACCCTATACCTCAGTAGCAATGCAACCGGGCGACGGCGTCCTCTACCGCGGCATCGACCGCCGCCACGCCCGCGTCCAGCCCAACCCCAACCGCTGGTCAGCGCACCTGTTCCTGTTCTGGGTCGAACGCAATGGTCCGTTTGCCCACCACGCCTTCGACGTGGAGCGGCTGAAGTCCGAGCATGAGCGGGTGGCGCGGATGGGTGGCGGTGGTCTCAATCGATGAAAGAAGAATATTATCTAACAATCGATGCAAGTGTTCAAAGCAGCTTGGATTTATTCGAAGTTTGGACCGACACGATTTACCTCGGATTCAGCGGAATCACCTGTTGGGACGCTTTCGACGAGCTAATGCGCGAGTGCTTTGAATACCGAGACATATGCGTCTGCGTCACGCACGCGGACCTTTCGGGAATAGATGGACAAGACCTCCATATTTACAACAGCATCCTCTCCGAGATCGCCTCAGAGCATACAGAAAAGCTGAGAATTCGGTTGGCCGACTAACTAGTTAGTACTCTGCCCTCACCCTTTCTTCAAATGCCGCCGCCCGAGCAGTTCTGCGATCTGCACGGCATTCAGCGCCGCGCCCTTGCGCAGGTTGTCTGACACGCACCACAGTGACAGGCCGCTGTCGACCGTCGGGTCTTCGCGCACGCGGCTGACGAAGGTGGCGTAATCGCCGACACATTCGATGGGGGTGACGTATCCGCCGTCCTCGCGCTTGTCGATCAGCATGATCCCCGGCGCCTCGCGCAGGATGCTCTGGGCCTTCTTGGCGGAGAGTTCCTTTTCGAACTCGATGTTGATCGCCTCGGAATGGCCGACGAAGACCGGCACGCGCACGCAGGTGGCGGTGATCTTGATCTTCGAACCCATGATCTTCTTGGTTTCGGCGACCATCTTCCATTCTTCCTTGGTCGAGCCATCATCAAGGAAAACGTCGATGTGCGGGATCACATTGAAGGCGATCTGCTTGGTGAACTTCTTGGCCACGGCGGGATCACCGACGAAGATGTTGCGGCTCTGCTCGAACAGTTCGTCCATGCCTTCCTTGCCCGCGCCGGAGACCGACTGGTACGTGGCGACGACAACGCGCTTGATCGTTGCGGCATCGTGCAGCGGCTTCAGCGCGACGACCATCTGCGCGGTCGAGCAGTTGGGATTGGCGATGATGTTCTTGGCGGTATAGCCGTCGATAGCGTCGGGGTTAACTTCGGGCACGACCAGCGGCACGTCCGGGTCCATGCGATAGAGCGAGCTGTTGTCGATCACCACGCAGCCTGCAGCGGCGGCCTTGGGCGCATAGGTCTTGGTCGCTTCCGAACCGACGGCGAACAGGGCGATATCCCAGCCGGTGAAGTCGAAATGTTCGAGGTTCTTCACCTTGAGCATCCGCCCGGTCTCACCGTATTCGAGCTCGTCCCCGGTCGAACGCGAGGAGGCGACTGCGGCGATTTCGTCGCAGGGGAATTCGCGCTCGGCAAGGATATTGAGCATCTCGCGCCCGACATTGCCCGTCGCGCCGACGACGACTACCCGGTAACCCATGCTCATCTCCTGAAATGTCTTGCTGCGCCCCTAGAGGATGGCAGCGCCGAGCGCCACTCCCTGTTTCCTGCCCCCGTCAAACCATCCAGCGGAACCGCCCGATCATTCGGCCAGCCGCAAGGATGTCTTCCTCCTGCGTGCCCCGGCCGATGTTGTGGATCACCATCGGGTTGCCGAGCGGCGACACACGGTCCGAAATCACGCCCGTGTGCGGCAGACGTTCCCCCACTAGCGAGGAGAACACATCCCCCGGCTGCCACCCGCCCAGCGGCAGGCGCGCGCCGGCGCGGTCCCAGAACACTTCGAGATTGGGCACGCGGCGGTGGTCGATGTTGCGATCGGGCCGGCGCAAGCCCCAACGGCGGGGATAGGCGGAAAACGTGCGCGCCATGTCGCGGTGGACTTCGGCCTGCAGGTCAAGGCTCAGCGCGTCACGGTAAGCGCGGATCACCACGTCGGTACACACGCCCTTGGCCCGCGGCACGTCACCGCCCGGGAAGGTCAGCACGCTATAGGCAGGGTCATAGGCGCGGGTGATGCCGATCTGCCGCCGCGCCGCCGCGATCAGCGCAGCGGCGCGCGCGCTCGCCGGACGGGGCGTCGCGGCGGCAGGAGCGCAGGCGGCGAGCCCGAAGGCGAGGCTACTGACTAAGAGGTCTCGCCGGTCGAATGACATCACCTGCTCCTGCACCCGGGGTCACAGCGGCCAAGGCTGCCTTGGGCCGCCTGAACGGTTGCTTGCGGCCATAGGCCAGGCTGCGCCAGACCCATTCGAGCGGTCCCGACTGGAACACCCGCATCCAGACATTGGCGAAGATCAGCAGCAGCACGACCACCACCGATGCCTGCCACATGACATAGGCCCAGCCCTGCCCGCTCGGCAGGTGCAGGCCGATCGGCGAATAGAGCACCCAGATGCCAATGATCTGCTCAAGGAAATAGAGCGAGAAGGCCATCTGTCCGGCGGCCTTCAGCGGCGAGAGCAGGCCCTTGCCCCAGGCGAACCGCACCAGCAGGTTGATCAGCGCGACATGGCCCAGACTGACCGCAATGCGCGCCAGTTCCTGCGTCATCCACAGGGTCTTGGGGATCGGCGAAAAGGTCATGCGCTCCAGCCCGCCCACGTACCGCGCGGTGAGGCCAAAGCCATAGGCCAGCACCAGCGCCCAGACATAGGCACGGGTCGACCGCTTGCCTTGCAGGAAGCCGAGCTTCCACAGCGCAATGCCGATCAGCATGGTGCCGAAGGCCTCGATAATGCCGAACAGCAGCGCGCCCTTGGCGTTGATCATCATATAGGTCGAGATGAAGAACCCGGCATATTCGGTGAACGATCCGTCGCGCGCCTTGGCCTCGTCCTTGGACAACTTCTGCAGCATGGGATCACCTTCCGTGATCTTCTTCTGCTTTTCGGTCCAGGTCTTGACCGCTTCCGTTTCCGGCTTGGTCAGCGCCTCGCCCTTGGCCTGCTTGACCTGCGCGGCTTGGTAGGTCGCCTGCGTCTGCGAACGGTCAATATATTCGAGCGTACCGCCGATGAACTGCGCCACGCCGAACAGCAGGCCCAGGGTCAGCAGCCACTTCACCTTCATCTTGCGGAACGGGAAAAGCGCCAGCGCGCAGAGCGCATAGACGTGCAGGATGTCGCCCATCCACGCGAGAATGAAGAGGTCGACGAGACCGAAGGCCAGCAGCCACAGGTTGCGCCGAATATAGAGGTCCGCCACGGCGACCGGCCCGTCAGGCTCCATCGCCTTGGCCGCGGTGACCATCAGGCCGGCGCCGAACAGGAATTCCAGCATGCCGCGCTGGGTGCCTTCAAGGAATGTTTCCATGAACAGCCAAGCGCGTTGGTCAGCCAGGCTCCAGCCCAGTTTCCTGATCTCGCCGAACATGGCGACCATCGGCCCCATCATAGCCGGCAGGTTCATGTAGAAAATGCCGAGAATGGCAAAGCCGCGCATCATATCGAGCACTTCGATACGATCGCGGCCGCGCACTGGCGCCAGCGCCAAGCCCTGTGTCATTGGAATTCTCCCCATCCGTTCCCTGCGCGGAGAGTATCAGGGTGTATGAGGAATGCAATACACGTTCAGTTGCGTTGCAATTCGCTTGGCGTGCCCATGCAAAAAGGGCCCCGACCGTCGTCGGAGCCCCCAGACCCTTGCGGGTAGCGTGCAACCACCCGAAGGCAGTTGATTCGTATTCTTATGCGTCGCCGCGCGGATCCCGGCGTTCGGCGATACGCGCGCGCTTGCCGGTACGGCCGCGCAGGTAGTAAAGCTTGGCACGACGCACGACACCACGGCGGACCACAGTGATGCTGTCGATGTTCGGCGAATAGAGCGGGAATACGCGCTCAACGCCTTCGCCGAAGCTCATCTTGCGGACGGTGAAGTTCGAACCGATGCCCTTGTTGGCACGAGCGATGCAAACGCCTTCGTACATCTGTACGCGGCTGCGTTCGCCTTCGATAACTTTCACGCCGACGCGCACGGTGTCACCCGGGCGGAATTCGGGAATTACCTTGTCGCCAGAGGTCGCCTTCGCGATTTCCTCGGCTTCGATCTGCTGGATCAGGTTCACTGGTCCTCAGTCCTTCTTTTCACGCCGCGCGCCAGAGGCAGACTGGACCCGAGCGTCGTCATGACGCTCCCAAAGATCCGGTCTGCGTAACCGTGTATCGATCTCGGACTGTGACTTTCGCCAAGCCGCGATCTTCGCATGATCCCCCGATCGCAGCACTTCGGGGATCGTGCGTCCTTCCCACTCGGCAGGCCGGGTGTAGTGCGGATATTCAAGGAGGCCGTTCTCGAACGACTCCTCAGTCCCGCTGGAAGCCGCGCCCATTACGCCGGGAAGCAGGCGAATGCAAGCATCAAGCAGCATCAGCGCGGCCGGCTCTCCGCCCGACAGGACGATGTCTCCGACCGAGACTTCCTCGACCTGCCGCCCGGCGAAGATCCGCTCGTCGAATCCCTCGAACCGGCCGCACAGGACGATGACACCGGGGCCATCGGCAAGTTCACGCACGCGGGTCTGAGTGAGCGGCTTTCCGCGCGGGGTCATGGCGATGACCGGGGCATCCGGATTGAGGCTGCGTGCATGATCAATGGCGCTGGCAAGGACGTCCGCCCGCAGCACCATCCCCGCTCCGCCGCCGGCGGGGGTGTCGTCAACCGTGCGGTGCTTGTCCGCCGCGAAATCGCGGATCTGGATCGCATCAAGCGTCCACTTGCCCTCGTCCCGCGCGCGGCCGGCAAGGCTGATGCCGAGCGGGCCGGGGAACATTTCCGGATAGAGGGTGAGGACGACGGCGCGGAAGGTCATGGCACGCGCCTTTCGGCCAAATCGCGTGGCGGCGCAATTGCCGACTTGCAGACGCCTCCCGCAAGGGCGAAGGTGGGGCCATGCGCAAGTCCCTGATTTTGCCTCTGGCGCTGATCGCCGCTCCCCTCCCCGCCCTTGCCGAGGAAATCGGCGAATGCCGTTTTGACCGCGACACCCTGACCTTTGCCGGCACGCCGCTGGAGCAGGCCAACTGCCTGCTGCGCAAGATCGAGAAGTTCGCAGTGAGGAAGCCGCAGCCGGTGCCGCCGGTCTTTTCCTGGCTGTTGACCAACGCGCCGCCGCCCAGCGCCGCGCACAAGGCGGCGGCAATCGTGGCATTCCCCGAGCCTTACCGCGCCTATGCCCAGCTCCACGCCGATGCGCCGGTGTCGCAGACCGAGGAGGGCGTCCCGCTGCAATACTACGTGATCCACGATACCAGCACGCCGTTCTACAAGTCTGATCCGTTTCCCAAGCGACTGGATCAGGATCTGAAGGTCAACTCGTTCCAGCCCTATATCTCTGACGAGATCGCCAAGGAGCCGGTAGCGCACATCTTCCTCAACCGCGTGGGGCAGATCTGGGCCGGGCATGAATTCGCCGAGCCATGGCGCGCAACCAAGCTCGAAAGCCGCGTGGTTGGCCCGCGCGCGCGCGGGCGGTTTGTCCATATCGAGACGGTGCAGCCGCGCCGCTTTGTGGGCGATGCTACCACCCGCGCGGCAACCGAAGGCCCTAAGCCGGGCTTCTCCAAGGCGCAGTACCGGATGCTGGCCGCGCTCTACGTTTATGTCAGCGCGCGCGCCGGACGCTGGCTGATCCCGGCGCAGCACAACACGGTCGACGCCGGCATTCCCGATGCCCACGACGATCCGCAGAACTTCGACATGAAGCAGTTCGGCAAGGAAGTGGAGCGACTGGTCCGCTAAAGATTGCGCGTCGCCGCCAGCCCAACGGGAAGGCAGACACAAACGCCGCCCACCACTGCCAGCATCAGCGTGCCGGTCACGGCGATCGCGGCCGCGTTGTTGATCATGTCTGCCTTGGCGACCCATACGGTGCCTAGCAGCAAGGGCATCAGCGCCCCCGCTGGCACTGCCTTGGTAAGCACATGACGGCGCGATCCGCCTTGGCCAAAGGCCACGAGCAAGCGCACCAGCCCCCAGGTGAACAGCGCGGGCAGGAGGATCAGGATTGCGAGAAAGAGCAGGCTCGCCACGGCAATGATCTCCGGTGCCAGGTTGGAATCAGTCCTGACAATAGGACGCGACGATTAACAATCGTTCGTCATTCCATTCGGGCACGGCTTCGGCGCGCATCGGCACCATGAAGCGTTTGCCATTGGCACGCTGGACTTCCACAACGTCGCCAGCGCCGAAATTCTCAATCGCAACGACGGTGCCCAGCGCGTCGCCTTCGTCTGACACGGCAGGCAGACCCAGCAGATCAGCGTAGTAGTATTCGCCCTCGCCCAGCGGCGGCAGTGCCGAGCGGGCGACGGTCAGCGCGGTGCCGCGCAGGGCTTCGGCGGCATTACGGTCTTTCACTTCGGCAAAGCGGGCAATCGCGCCGCCCTTGCCGTCGTCTTTCAGCTTTTCGACGTTGAGGGCCTTGCCGCCGCCAAAATCGTTGAAGGCGCGGAATCGCTTGAGCGAGTCCACGCCTTCACCGAACAGTTTGAGCCGGACTTCGCCCGTGATGCCATGCGCGCCGATGATGGCGGCGAGCGTAACGGGCTTGTCTTGCACCAAGGTTTAGCCCTGAGCCTGTTCTTCGCTGGCTTCGGCAGCCGGAGCTTCCTCAGCAGCACCTTCAGCGGCAGGTGCTTCAGCAGCAGCGAGAGCTTCTTCAGCCGGAGCTTCTTCAACGGCGGGAGCGGGAGCGGCAGCAGCGGCGGCGGCAGCTTCAGCGGCTTCAACTTCGGCAGCCTTCTTGGCTTCTTCGGCTTCAACCAGCTTCGCAGCCTTGTCTTCAGCGCGGTCCTTGGCCTTCTTGCCGGGCTCGCCCTTGCTCGGGTTCACCGTGGCAGCGCGTTCCTTGATGCCGGCCTTGTCGAGCATGCGGGCAACGCGGTCGGTCGGCTGGCCGCCAACGCCGAGCCAGTAACGCACGCGGTCCTCCACGAGGCGAACGCGATTTTCGTCGTCCTTGGCGAGCAGCGGGTTGTAGGTGCCGATCTGCTCAAGGTACTTGCCGTCGCGCGGGGCGCGGCTGTTGGCGACGACGATCTTGTAATAAGGGCGCTTCTTAGAACCGCCACGCGAAAGACGAAGGGAAACAGACATTTGAACTACCTTTCGAAGTAATCAGTTTTTTTCAGTTGTACTTATTTCTTGAGAAGATCGTTGAGGTTGGAAGGCATCGAGCCGCCGAGGCCGGGGAGCGCGCCTCCGGCTCCGCCGCCCATTCCACCTAGGCCGCCGCCGCCCACACCCCCGCCGCCCATTCCCGGGATTCCACCCTTGCCGAACAGCTTGCCGAGCGCGCCGAGGCCGCCCATCTTGCGGATCTGCTTCATCGCCCGTTCCATTTCCTGATGCATCTTCAGGATCTTGTTGACGTCCTGCACCTGCGTGCCGGAGCCCTTGGCGATGCGGATCTTGCGCTTGGCATTGAGCAGGTCGGGACGGCCGCGTTCCTTGGCGGTCATCGAACCGATGATCGCGTCCATGTGCAACAACACCTTGTCGTCCATGCCAGACGACGCCATCGCCGCCTTGGCCTTCTTCATGCCGGGCATCATGCCGGCGAGCGCACCAAGGCCGCCCATCGACTGCATCTGGCGAAGCTGGGTGCGCAGGTCGTTCATGTCGAACTGCCCCTTGGCCATACGCTTGGCCATGGCCTCGGCCTCTTCCTCCTTGATCGAGGCAGCCGCCTTTTCGACGATGGAGACAATGTCGCCCATGCCAAGGATGCGACCAGCCACGCGGCCGGGGTGGAAGACTTCGAGCGCGTCGAGCTTTTCGCCCATGCCCGCGAACTTGATCGGCTTGCCGGTGACGGCGCGCATCGAGAGCGCCGCGCCGCCGCGCGCATCGCCGTCCATGCGGGTCAGGATCACGCCGGTGAGGTCAACCTGACCGGCAAAGCTCTGCGCAACGTTCACCGCGTCCTGGCCGGTGAGCGAATCGACGACGAGCAGCGTTTCCTTCGGGTTCGAGATGGCGGCAACCGCCTTCATCTCTTCCATCAGCTGCTGATCGACGTGGAGGCGGCCCGCGGTATCGAGCAGCAGCACGTCGACTGCCTGCAGCTTGGCCGCCTGCATGGCGCGGGCGGCAATCTCTACTGGCTGCTGGCCGGCGATGATCGGCAGGGTGGCAACGCCGACCTGCTCGCCAAGCACGCGCAGTTGCTCCTGCGCGGCGGGGCGGTTGACGTCGAGCGACGCCATCATCGCCTTTTTGCCGTACTTTTCCTTGAGCAGCTTGCCCAGCTTGGCGGTCGACGTCGTCTTGCCCGAGCCCTGCAGGCCGACCATGAGGATGACCACCGGCGGCGCGGCATTGAGATCGAGACCGGGAACATCTTCCCCGCCCAGCATCTCCACCAGTGCGTCGTTGACGATCTTGACGACCTGCTGGCCGGGCGTGACCGACTTCAGGACCGACTGGCCAACGGCCTTTTCTGTGATGTCATCGATGAAACGGCGGGCGACGGGCAGCGCTACATCGGCTTCGAGCAGCGCGATTCGCACTTCGCGCATGGCATCGCGAACGTCCTGTTCGTTGAGCGCACCGCGCCCACGCAGCTTGTCAAAGACACTGCCAAGGCGGTCTGACAAGGTTTCGAACATGGAACCAATTCTCCAAAACGCGAAAAAAGCCGGTGGGCGAAACCTCGCCAACCAGCTGCCTTCAAAAGCATAATTTATGAATGGTGGAGCCTAGCGGGATCGAACCGCTGACCTCCTGCATGCCATGCAGGCGCTCTCCCAGCTGAGCTAAGGCCCCATACCATTCATTCCGGTTCGCCTGAAAGGTGAACCACCCCCGTGCCATTGGCTAGGAAGGCCCGCCCATTAGAAGCGGCTCCCGAGCTTGGCAAGAGGGTTTTAATTTTCGTCGTCGTCGCCATCAACCCCGGCAACGCCAAGGTCATCGTCGCCGCCCAGATCGACGTCGTTGTCCGGGCTGTCGCCGTCCTCGTCGATGTCGATATCGTCTTCGGCCAGATCGGCGTCGGCCACGACGACGTCCTTCTTGACCTCTTCAAAGGGAATCGGCTGCTTTGACTTCAGCACCGGATCGATATTCCAGGCATAACCGCATTCGATGCAGGTGATCGGATCGTCCTTGCCGAGATCGTAAAAGCGGGTGCCGCACTTCGGGCAGCCGTGCTTGGCACCCCATTCAGCCTTGACCATGTCCATTCCTCGTGTGCGCCGCGCGGCGCGAAAATCGCTTGAAACCTTGCGGCGAGGGCTTGCGCCGACGCCCCGCCCATCCTGAGCCTGTCGAAGGACGCGCGCCTTGCCATAGTGCGCCCGCGCTGTCAAAAGCCGCGCGCATTTCCGCCTGCCCAGACGAAAGCTCCGACCTTGAGCCACTCCGATGCCGCCGCCATGCGCCCGCGCCACTTCCGCCCTGCCGGAGCCATGCGCGGAGAGATTCGCGTGCCGGGCGACAAGTCGATCAGCCACCGCTCGATCATGCTTGGCGCGCTCGCCGTGGGCGAGACCCGCGTCACCGGTCTGCTGGAGGGCGAGGACGTGCTGTCCACCGCCGCCGCCATGCGCGCAATGGGCGCGCGGGTGGAGCGCGAGGATATCGGCGAATGGGTGGTGAACGGCGTCGGCGTCGGCGCGCTGCTGCAACCGCAGGCCCCGCTCGACATGGGCAATTCGGGCACTTCCACGCGCCTGCTGATGGGCCTTGTAGCCAGCCATGCGATCGAGGCGACGTTCGTAGGCGATGCCAGCCTGTCCAAGCGGCCGATGGGCCGGGTGATCGAGCCGCTCTCCCGCATGGGCGCGGCGTTCGATTCGGCGGAGGGCGGCCGCCTCCCCCTCACTGTGCGCGGCGCTTCGCCCGCCGTGCCGATCGAATACCGCCTGCCAGTCGCCTCGGCGCAAGTGAAGAGCGCCGTCCTGCTCGCGGCGCTTAACACGCCGGGAATCACTACGGTGGTCGAACCGGTGCCGACCCGCGACCATTCCGAACGGATGCTGCGGGGATTCGGCGCGGAACTCGAAGTCGAAGAAATCGATGGTGCCAATGGCCCTGAGCGCGTGATTCGCCTGCGCGGTGAGGCCGAACTTCGCCCGCAGGTGATCGAGGTTCCGGGCGATCCCTCGTCCGCCGCCTTCTTCATCGTCGGCGCGCTGATCATTCCCGGAAGCGAGCTGCTAATCCGCAACGTCGGACTCAACCCCACCCGCGCCGGGCTGATCGGCGTGCTGCGCGACATGGGCGGGCGCATCGATGAAGAGAACCCGCGTGTGGTTGGCGGCGAGCCGGTGGCTGACCTGCGCGTATTCCACTCGCCATTGAAGGGTATCGAAGTCGATCCGGCGCTTGCTCCCAGCATGATCGACGAATTCCCCGTGTTCTTCGTCGCGGCCGCGCTGGCGGAAGGCCGCACGGTCACCTCGGGCCTCGACGAACTGCGGGTAAAGGAAAGCGACCGGCTCTCCGCTATGGCCGCCGCGCTGACCCTCGCCGGGGCGAGCGTGACCGAGAATGAGGACGGCTTGGTCATTCACGGCACCCGCGGCGATCCGCTGCCGGGCACCGGAGGCCCGATCGCTACACACCTCGATCACCGCATCGCCATGGCCATGGCCATTGCCGGCATGGCGAGCGTCAAGGGCGTCGAAGTCGACGATACCCGCCCAATTGCCACCAGCTTTCCGGTGTTCGAGGAACTGCTCGAAGGCGTCACACAGTGACGTTTGACTGGGCGAACATCGTCGGGCTGATCGGCAGCACCCTGTTCCTCGCGGCCTTTGCCTATGCCAATGCCGCGCCGAAGATGGACAAGGTGCTGTTCAACGCGGCCAACCTTGTCGGCGCGGCGCTCCTGCTCGCGTCGCTGTCTGTCCACTTCAACCTTGCCGTCGTGGTTCTGGAACTGTGCTGGGGTGTCATTGCCCTGATCGGACTGGTCCAGGCAATCCGCGCCCGCAAAGCGTCCCGGCCGTGATCATCGCGGTCGACGGCCCCACCGCCTCGGGCAAAGGCACGATTGCCAAGGCGCTCGCCGCGCATTTCGGGCTGCCGCACCTGGATACCGGGCTACTTTACCGCGCGGTCGGGCGCCAGTGCTTCATCGATGGCGGCGATCCGGATGACATCGCCGATGCCCTTGCCGCCTGCGCCTTCCCGGACAGCCTGCTGGGCGACCCCGAACTACGCTCCGAGGCAACCGGCGGGCTCGCCAGCCGGGTCTCGGTCCATCCGGCGGTGCGGCAGGCCTTGTATAAACGCCAGCGCAGCTTCGCCACCCAGCCAAGCGGCGCGGTACTTGACGGGCGCGACATCGGCACGGTGATTGCGCCTGAGGCTGAGGTGAAGCTGTTTGTCATCGCCTCGGTCCCGGCCCGTGCCGAGCGGCGCTTCCGCGAGATGGAGCAGGCAGGGCGCGAAGCCTCGCTTGAATCGATCGCCGCCGACCTTGAAGAACGCGACCGCCGCGATGCCACCCGCGCCGCCGCCCCGCTGCTCGCCGCCGAGGATGCCGTGGTGCTCGACACGTCGCTGCTCAGCCGCGACGAGGCCATTGCCCGCGCCATCGCGCTTGTCGATCTGATCCGGGAACGCGGCTAAAGGTTAACCGCGCTGGCAGGCTGTTTACATCGTTGTAAACGCTTGGAATCGACCGACAGATAGTCCCCGGCTACATCGTGTTCGACGATTTCCTGCCGGATGGCCTCATCTCCCAACTCGATGCACAGGTTGCAGAGGAAGAGCCGCGCCTGTTCGAAATCGCCTTCGACAGCAACGCTAACAGCCACGGCTATGCCGGATCGCGCCGGCTATGGCAGGCACCCGGCGGCCTCGGACCCTGCGGGCCAGCCTTCACAGCCGCCGTCTCCGCACGGCTCGGCGACCTGTTCAGCGCCACTGAGATCCAGCCCTGCCCGCCCGCGCGCTATGAATACGAGCTCAACGCCCAGTTCGACGGCGTCTTTTTCGAGCGCCCCATTGACAGCGACTTCGGACCCGCCGCCGCTGCGCGCACAACCGACCGGGTGATCAGCGCGGTCTATTATTTTTCGCGGCCATCCGCGCGCCACTCTGGTATTTTTCGCGGCCATCCGCCCGCCACTCTGGCGGCGAACTGGAGCCTTTCGCCTTCAACGGCACCGAGCCGGCGGTATCCATCGCCCTTAAGCGCGCCCGGCTGGTCGCCTTTCCCAGTTTCGCCTGGCATCAGGTCGCCCGGGTTTCGCCGCAGGGCGACAGCCTTGCCAATGCGAGGCTGTCCATCAACTGCTGGATCCACCGCGCCCGCCCGGACGCCGCCTGCTAGACTTCGCAGCCTCGCTCGGGCTGGCGCAAAACCGCCCAATTTCCTTGCTTTTCGCCGCCCCCTCACCTAGGGGCCAGCCGTCCTGACGGCCTTCGGGCTGACGGGATGCTGCGGCAGGCAATCCGGCCTCTGCAGGAAACGGCCCTTTTGGCCCATGCCGGCAATCCCGCCGACATGGAGAAAAGACCAGCGGATACAACCGCTTGGCCGGAAACATCGATACTAAGGAAACTGAAAATGGCAACCACTGCCACACCGACTCGCGACGACTTCGCCGCGATGCTCGACGAATCGCTGGGCGGCGCCGCCAGCGGCGGCTTCGAAGGCCGCGTAGTCAAGGGCACCATCACCGCAATCGAAGGCGACAAGGCCGTCATCGACGTTGGCTTAAAGAGCGAAGGCCGCGTTCCGCTGCGCGAATTCGCCATGGCCGGTCAGCCGCACGGTCTTTCCGTGGGCGACGAAGTCGAAGTCTACGTTGACCGCGTCGAGAACGCCGACGGCGAAGCAATGCTCAGCCGCGACCGCGCCCGCCGCGAAGCCGCCTGGGACAAGCTTGAAAACGAATTCGGCGAAGGCAAGCGCGTTGAAGGCGTGATCTTCGGCCGCGTGAAGGGTGGTTTCACCGTCGATCTCGACGGCGCCGTGGCCTTCCTGCCCGGTTCGCAGGTTGATATCCGCCCGGTTCGCGATGTGCAGCCGCTGATGGACATTCCGCAGCCGTTCCAGATCCTCAAGATGGACCGCCGCCGCGGCAACATCGTCGTTTCGCGCCGCGCCGTTCTGGAAGAAACCCGCGCTGAACAGCGTTCGGGCCTGATCATGAACCTGGCTGAAGGCCAGATCATCGACGGCGTCGTCAAGAACATCACCGATTACGGTGCCTTCGTTGATCTCGGCGGCATCGACGGCCTGCTCCACGTCACCGACATGAGCTACAAGCGCGTGAACCACCCGAACGAAGTCATCAACATCGGTGACACCGTGAAGGTCCAGATCATCCGCATCAACCAGGACACCCAGCGCATCAGCCTCGGCATGAAGCAGCTGGAATCGGATCCTTGGGACGGCGTTGCCGCCAAGTACCCGGTTGGCGCCAAGCTCAAGGGCACGGTCACCAACATCACCGAATACGGCGCCTTTATCGAGCTGGAAGCCGGCATCGAAGGTCTGGTGCACGTTTCGGAAATGTCGTGGACCAAGAAGAACGTTCACCCCGGCAAGATCGTTTCGACCTCGCAGGAAGTCGATGTGCTCGTTCTCGAAGTCGATTCGGACAAGCGCCGCATCAGCCTTGGCCTCAAGCAGGCTGTCCAGAACCCCTGGGAAGCCTTCGCTGACCAGCACCCGGTCGGTTCGACCGTCGAAGGCGAAGTCAAGAACGCCACCGAATTCGGTCTGTTCATCGGCCTCGACGGCGACGTCGACGGCATGGTCCACATGTCGGACATCGCCTGGGGCATCTCGGGCGAGGACGCGCTGGCCCTGCACCGCAAGGGCGAGCAGGTTTCGGCCATCGTTCTCGACGTCGATGTCGAGAAGGAGCGCATCAGCCTTGGCATGAAGCAGCTTGAAAAGGGTGCTCCGGCAGCCGGCGTAGCCGCTTCGTCGTCGGGCCTGAAGAAGAACCAGGTTGTCACCGTCACCGTCCTCGAAGTCCGCGATGGCGGCCTCGAAGTTCAGGCTGGCGACGATGGCGCCACCGGCTTCATCAAGCGCAGCGACCTTGGCCGCGACCGCGACGAACAGCGCCCCGACCGCTTCCAGGTCGGCCAGAAGTTCGACGCCATGGTCACCGGCTTCGATCGTTCGAAGAAGCCGAACTTCTCGGTCAAGGCACGCCAGATGCACGAAGAGAAGGAAGCCGTGGAACAGTACGGTTCGTCCGACTCGGGTGCCTCGCTCGGCGACATCCTGGGCGAAGCGCTCAAGGGCAAGAAGTAAGCTTCAACCGCAAGGTTTGGCTAAAGCAAGGCCCGCCCGGAGCAATCCGGGCGGGCTTTTGCTATTCCAGGTCTGCAAGGGCCATGAGCCGCTCGCTCAGCGCGGCATGGGATAGTCCTGCCGTCGGCATGGGCGCTCCATGGCCCAGCAACTCCAGCGCCGCCTGGGCAGCCTGCGCCACGTCCTGCCCCTGCGCGCCGCGCATCAGCGTGTCCGCGATCAGG
Organism: Novosphingobium aquae; assembly: GCF_037572715.1. NCBI lineage: Bacteria > Pseudomonadati > Pseudomonadota > Alphaproteobacteria > Sphingomonadales > Sphingomonadaceae > Novosphingobium > Novosphingobium aquae. The sequence continues at coordinate 349,350 of NZ_JBBHJY010000002.1, forward strand.
GCGGTGGGCGATTGTACCTCGAACGGCAATGCGCGCTCCACTGAAAGGCTTTCCAGCGCAGCGCCATAAGCGGTTTCGCGGCGCGCGAACGCAACCAGCAGGGCGTGATCGAGCCAGGCCCCGGTTCGCACTTCCGGAAACCGCACTTCAGTCGCCATCGCCAGTTCAAGCGCTTCGATGGCGGCATCAAACCTGCCAAGGATCGCCAGCGCTGTTCCCCGATAAAGCGCCGCTCGCGCGGTCTGCTGGGGATCGCCCAGCATAATGGCGCGCTCAAGCAGGCGCTCGGCCAGGTCCGGATGTCTGGTCAGGAGAGTATAGCCCTGCAGGACCAGATGCTGGGCCGGCTGACGTGACCGGGCTAGCCGCCGCTCGAACTCGGCGGCAATCGCTTCGTCCCAGTCCGTGTTTCGAAACCAATCGGCCATGTCGGACCTTTATGCGAGCAAGGATGGTCAAAGGCCTAATTGGCGCCTCGATTTGGCCCCTGTTATGATGATAGTGTCGGCACAGGAGATGACCATGATCGAAGTTCACCAGTTCCCCTGCCTCGACGACAACTACGGCTTCCTGCTCCATGATCCTGTGAGCGGCGAAACCGCCTGCATCGATACGCCGGACGCCAATGCCTACCTGACCGAGGCACGCAAAAAGGGCTGGCAGATCAGCGCCATCTGGAACACGCACTGGCACCCCGATCACGCCGGCGGGAACGAGAAAATCAAGGCGGTGACCGGTTGCACTGTCATCGCTCCGGCTGCCGAGGCGGAGAGGATCGCCGGGATCGACCGCACGGTAAAGCAGGGCGATGTCGTCTGCCTGGGCGACTGGGAGGCTGACGTGATCGATGTCGGCGGTCACACGCTGGGCCACTGCGCTTACCATCTGCCCGCCGCGAAAATCGCCTTCGTCGGCGATTCCCTGTTCGCGCTCGGCTGCGGCCGCATGTTCGAAGGCACGGCGGCGCAGTTCTGGGCGAGCCTGCAGCGGATCAAGGCGCTACCCGCCGAAACTACGCTCTACTGCGCGCACGAATATACCCAGAGCAATGCAAGGTTCGCGCTCCACGCCGATCCGGAGAACGAGGCGCTGCAGGACTATTGCCGCTCGATCGACAAGGCCCGCGCCGAAGGGCGGCCGACGGTGCCGTTTGCACTTGCGCGCGAGCTGGCGACGAACCCCTTCCTGCGCGCGGATAACGCAGACCTTCAGGCGCGATGGGCCAATCTAGGCGGAAAGATGGGTGATGCCGTAGCTACCTTCGCGGCGCTACGGGAAGCGAAGAACAATTTCTGAGCGCGCGGGCGAGCTCTAGCTGAAGATCCCCACAGCCAGTTCCGCCCAGACCAGCAGCAGGACCGCCAGTACGCCGGCGATCGCGAGCATCATCACCCTGCGCGACCTGATCAACCGAACCGCGAGTTCGATACCCAGCCCGGCGCCGCCAAGCAGGACCGCAGCGGCGAGGAAATCTTCCTTGCCCCAGTTCACTTCAGGGGTGAACTGCATGGCGACGGCGGGGATCAGCAGCAGCAATCCGGCAAAAGCCCAAAGCGCGAGGCGGAGGCGGCTGGACTGCTGAGGCAGGCGATCATCGTAGATGGTGCTCATGACGACCATCCTATCACACCTGCGCCCAAGCTCAACGGGTCGCCTCGTCCCAGCGCAGCAGATCGCGCCGGGACCAGACGCGCAGCCACACGGCTGGCCTGTACAGCCCCTCGGCATGTAGGCGCTGCCGCTCGGGCGAAAAGCGTAGCGCGTCGGCGGTGGCATGGGGGTCCTCCCCCACGCGGAAGAAGGCGGCACCGTGCCCTCGCGGCAGGTCGTCGATGAAGTCGAAAGCGCTCCCCAGAGCCGGGTCGTGCCACCAGCTTGCACTGGTCACGCCGCGCAGATGCGGATTGGCGCGCAGCAGATCGGCCAGGTTGCGGTAAAGCGAGCGGTATCCCTCGGCATTGAACCGCTCAATGTCGCGCCGGTCGAAGTGCAATTCCACGAATGGCCGGAAGCCACCGCAGCGGGCAAGAAGAGTCCAACCCACCGACATCCCCTGCCGCAGGCCGCCAGAGAACAGCAGGCGGCGGGGAACGCCGGAACCGGGATCGCCCGCCTCGACACCGCAGGGCAGCAGCACACCCCGGCAGATGGCGAGATCGCGGCGATAGGCGGGGCGAGAGAGCGAGAAGTGCTTGTCACGCTGCTCGATCAAATCTTGCCTGATCCGGGCCAAGGCGCGCTCGCGTTCCGCCCGCATCGAACCGGGCAGGACCAAGCCGGTCGGAGTGCGGCCGCGCGCCAAGGCCCGCTCCAAAACTCGTCGCAGCAAGTCCGGCGCATGCTTGCCCGCCGCCTCTACCTGCGCGGCAGCTGTGGCGGGAACAAAGGACAACGAGGTGCTGTGCGGCGCTTCGTCCCACGCCCGCAGGAAAGCATCTACCGCCAGACCTTCGGACAGCGGCGAGTCAGCTACCAAGAGGTCCTCTTCGACCTTCTGTTCATCCTTGTGAGTGTCGCCGTCGCCCATCCTGACGTGATTTCCGGCATGCCCCGCGGCCTGTCAACCGGCGCAGGGGACGCAGCAAAAAACCCCCGCCGAAGCGGGGGTCTTCCGAATTCAGCCGTCGCTGAAAACTCTAATCTGTCAGATCGATCCGATGGCGTCGTCGACCAGAACCTTGTCAGCCTTGGCGCCGTGGTTATCGGCGATCAGGCGGGCGGCGGCGGCGGCGGCGGCTTCGGCGGCCGTGGCACGCAGTTCATCAACCGCACTGCGTTCTGCGGCGGCGATCTTGTCCTGCGCCATCTTTTCGCGGCGGGAGATCGTCAACTTGGCGTCGGCCGAAGCCTTGGCGACGATGGCGTCTGCTTCGTGCCGGGCGTGGTCGAGCATTTCAGCCGCGTCCTTTTCGGCATTGGCGATCTTGTCGGCATATTCCTTGCGGAGTGCTTCAGCCTCTGCGCGCAGGGCCTTGGCTTCTTCAAGCTGCTTGCGGATCTCGGCAATCGACTTGTCGAGCATGCCGGTGAGCATCTTGGGGACGCCGAGCTTCAGCGCGATCAGGATCAAGGTCGCCATCGAGGCGGCAACCCACATCGAGGGCGAAAGTCCGAATGCGGAAGGTCCGACGTGCTCGCCGCCGTGTTCGGCAGCACCTGCGGCACCGTGACCGGCAGCGAGGAGAGCGAGATCAAGCACTGAGCGCCTCCTTCACGGCCTTGTCGGCCAGCTTGGCATCAATCGCAGCACCGGTCAGGCGGGTGACGATCTGGCTGGCGGCGTCGCTGGCAATGCCGGCGACTTCAGCCAGACCCTTGTCCTTGGCGGCGCCGATACGGGCCTCCGCTTCAGCAAGCTGGGCGTCGATCTTGTCCTGCGCCTTGGCGAGGCTCTTTTCGGTGGCCGTGGCCGCCTTGGCCTTGGCCGCTGCGATCAGGGCCTGAGCCTGCGCGCGCTGGGCGTTCGACTGGACACGCCAGGCCTCTTCCTCGGCATCCGCCTGGGTGCGGGCAGCACCGGCCGCGGCAAGGTCTGCCGCGATCTGGCTGTCACGTGCTTCGACGGTCGCCATGACCTTGGGCACCATGCCCCGGCCGACGACGAAAAAGACGAGGCCGAAGAACAGCAACATCCAGAAGATCTGGCTGGCATATGTCTCGGCAAGTTGCGCTATCTGAGGCATTGGCAGGTCCCGTCGGGGAAAATCATCAGGTTGATCGGCCGGGACGCAGGCCCCGGCCGGTCAGGTCTTGGTCAATCGAAGGTCAGGCGACGAAGATCAGGATCATCGCGACGACGAACGAGAGCAGGCCGAGAAGTTCAGCGGCGGCGAAGCCGATGAACAGGCGGCCCTGCTGGCCATCAGCCGCGCCCGGATTGCGCAGTGCGCCTTCAAGGAACGAACCGAAGACGTTGCCCACGCCGATGGCGGCCATACCGGCGCCAATTGCAGCGAGACCAGCACCGATCAGCTTTGCGCTTGCAGGTTCCATGGTACTAACTCCTCTTTCTCAAAATACGTGTTGGTTGGAAAAAATACGGCTTAGTGAAGATGTTCGGCGTCGTTGATGTAAAGCGAGGTCAACAGCGCGAAGACGTAGGCCTGAATGCCGGCGACCAGGATCTCGAGCGCGCAGATCGCCACCATCAGCGCGAAGCTGAGGACCGAGACGACCGGGCCGATACCCAGGCCGGCATTGATGCCGGAGATGACGAAGCCCGAAAGCACTTCGAGCAGCACGTGGCCGGCCATCATGGCGACGAACAGTCGCAGGCCAAGGCTGAACGGGCGGACCATGAAGGACACCAGTTCGATCACGAAGATCAGCGGGATCATCGGCAGCGGCGTGCCATGCGGCACGAACAGGCTGAAGAAGTGCAGCTTGTGCTTCCAGAAGCCGACGATCAGCACGATCGCGAAGCTCATGATCGCGAGCACGCCGGTGGCCGTGAAGTGGCTGGTGAAGGTGAAGGGGTGCACGCCGGGGATCAGGCCCAGCGGCAGCAGGCCCAGCACGTTGGCGAAGAGAATGAACATGAACAGCGAGAAGACGTAGGGCACATACTTCTTGCCGGCCTTGCCGATATTGGCGGAGAGCAGGCCATCAACGAAGCCGGTCATCGATTCGACCGCCATCTGCCAGCGGCCGGGCACCATCTGGCGCTTCATCCCGCCAAGGACGAAGACGAACAGCGCCACGGTGGCAATCGCCATCCACAGCGAGGAATTGGTGAAGGGGATGCTATAACCCGCGACTTCCCAGTGATCGGTGCCGAACATCGGCTCGATCTTGAACTGGTGCATCGGATCAACTTTGCCCTGCTCGGCTGCCACGCGCCTACCCTCTTGACTGATACCAAATGAAACGCCGCCCCTACTGTACCCCCTTGCAGGAGCGTTCAGTCAGGACGCCGGTTCGAAATCCGGATGATGTTCCTGAAGGCAACGATGATTCCGAGGAACATCATCACCAACAGACCCCAGGGCGAAGTGCCAACGAACCGGTCAAAGACCCATCCGATCAGCGCACCGCCACCGATGCCCCCTACAAGCTCCGAAAGCACCCTGGAACCCATGCGGTAATTCGCATCAGTAGAGGCGCTCGAAGCCGGCCGGTTGCGCTCTTCTTCCCGCTCTTTGGCGGCTTGCAGCCGCTTTTCGAGCGATTCGATTCGCGCATCCTCGGCAATGGGGTCCCGTGCGGGCGGCTGATCATTCATGCCAGGCTCCTTTTAAGGGAAGATCGGCACAATGGCGGCTGCCCGCCGAGGGCGCCGACCCCTTAGCAGAGGTGCCTCTTGAGTCAACCGGGTCCGCTGCACTTGCGAAAGAGCGCCGGCGCGATGGGGGCGTCGGACCACGAAAAAGGGCCCCGCCGGCAACGGCGAGGCCCCGAATTTTCCGTGCATCCAACAGGCCAGTTACGGACAATTGGAATGCTTCATCGCCGGCCCGGCACCGCGCGTCTGCCATGATCCGTCCGGTGCCTGATACTTTTCGCCGGCAGCGACGTTCGACATGTTGATGCAGCCGGTGGAGAAGGCATATTCGTCAGGCGTGACCTTCTGTTCCTGCGCCTTCTGGAAATAGATCGCCTTGCGCTTGATGTTGATGTCATCGACCAGTCGCCGGATCTCAGGCCCCTGATTACCGACCACGCCTAGGTAGCCATCGACCTTCTCACCCACTTGGCCCGCCGCACGCGCGGCGGCATAGGCCGGATCGCGCTGGGCGCTGGCCGCAACCGAGGTAAGCAGCAGGGCTGCCACAACTGCGGCCTGGGTGCTGCGAAGAAATCCGTTACGGATTTTCATCAGAATACGTCTCCATTTTCCGCCACCGTCTTTTGCGCGTCTTGCGCCAGACGATAGACAACCTCCTGCTTGATGTTGATGTTGAGCTCGATGACGATCGGCTTGTCCGGTGCTGCCACCGATACACAACCGGAAAGCGCCATCACGCCGCCCACCAGCACCGCCGCCGCATATCCGCGCCAGCCCGAACGCCGCGTTCCCTTATGATACCCTGTCATGGCAGGGACTGTCGCAAGCGAAGCGCATCCGGTCAATTCTTGATGCATCATGGCCTGTTCTCACTTTCAGGAGGCTGAACGCCCTGTGCGGGCGACGAATTGCCGGGATTGGGGGTTGGGCTCGGGGCCGGAACTTGCGGCGGTTGTGGTGCTGCTTGCGGAATCGGCTTCCCCTGCGCGTCAATCAGCCCCAGCTTTTGCGGATCGGGCAGCGCCGTGGGATCATAGAGCATTCGCGCCGTGGCGATCAGCTTCTGGAACGGCGCGCGGATATTGACGTTGAACTGGATCGGCAGCTTGCCAATCTGGCGGGTGATGATGTTCTGCTTGGTGCCCACACCCTGCTTGACGCCTTCGAAGCGGACGCGGGTGAGCATTTCACCATCGAGATCACCGTCCATGGCAATCGTCATGCGCTTGTAGTTGAGCGAACGCAGCGCCTGAAAGGCGAAGTTGCCCATGGCGGACAGGTCCTTGTAGGTAAGTTCGCCAACATAGGAGACATTGCCGCCGGGCGGGCGCGAGGTAAGCAGTCCGCCGACGATCTTGCCGCTGTTCTCGTCGAACACCAGCGGCAGGGTGCCATCGAACGTGCCGTTGGCCGAAAGGTTGCCGATCTCCATCCGCTCAAGGAAGCGCGCGGCGTTGAGGCCGACGACCTTCAGTTCGTAACGCCGCACTTCCGCCAGACCGAGGTTCAGGCGCGTGGGGAGCAGGGTCAGCGAGCCATCCATGAACGGCCATTCGATGCCGTCGATATCGAGCTGCAGGTTCGGCTTGATGGCATAGGTCAGGACGCCGTCCTCAACCTCGATGCCCGGATTGACCGAGGCCATGCGTAGCTTCTGGTCCGGTGCGGTGACGATGCCGAGCAGGTCGGTGAAGACAATCGTGCCCGATACGCCCTTAGCCGGACCGAAGGGCGCGGCGAGGTCCATGCCTTCGGTGGTGAAGGATCCGGTGCTGGTGACGCCGCGCGCGTTCCAGTCGATCCGCCCCTTGCCGGTGACGATGCCGCGCACATTGGCGACGATGCCGCGCGCGATGGCGGTGATCGTATCTGGCTGGAGCCGGCTGTCGAAGGTGATCGCCGGCACCGACAGGTCGGCAAAGCCCACCGCGCTGTTGAGGTCATGGACGATATCAGCCTGAACGATCGCCCGGTCGCTGCGCGGCTCGCGCATCAGGGCATTGGCGGTGATGCGGTTGCCCGCCATTTCAAGCACGGCATCGCGCGCCACCAGCGGCTCGAAGCGGTCGACCTGTTCGCGGTCAAGCAGGCGGAAGCTGCTGCCGCTGAGGTTCAATTTTCCGCCGGCAAAGCGCCAATTGCCCTGCGCTTCGACGATATCGAGCGGCACGGCGCCAATCCGAGCCTCGGTATTGGCGAAAGTGCCGTCGAAGGCTTGGCCGACATTGGCGCGCAGGGTGCCAATGCGCAATTCGGTGGCACTGGCCGTGGCGCCGATGGTGACGACCAGCGCATCGGCAGAGAGTGTGCCGGGATTGGAAAAGCTGGTCGCGCCGCTGACGATGCGGATCGGCGTTGTCTTCAATCGCCCATTGAGGTCGAGCCGCCCGGTGCGCGCCGCGATGGCCAGGCCCTGCGCCGTGGAACGCACGATCGCCCCGCCCGCACCGGGGCACAGGTCTATCGCCTCGCGGCCCAGTGTCAGGCCGGAAAAGGTCAATCCGTTGAAGCGGATCTGTCGGCATCCTCGCCACAGTTCGAGGCTACGACCCGGAGCCCAGCGGCCATCGAGCGGCATTTCGAGGTTTTTGACCGAACCTTCGGGAATCGCCCCGTTCACACGGGCATTGCCTACGAAGCCGAGCGTGCCGTCCGGCCCCTGCGCCAGCACCAATTGCGGAATGGCAAGGCTGGCTCCGCGCGCGGCATAGTCGGCCATGGCCATGCGGATCAGCGTCATGCCCCCGGCGCGGCGTTCAAGCGTCCCGGTGATGCGCGGCATCCCTGCCCCGCCTGTCTGGAAATTGCCCGCGAGCCGCGGTGCGGGCGCACCGCCGGTAACGAGTTCGCCGCGCGACACGCCAAGAATGACCTCGCCGCTGCCGCCGGTGACAGTCGCCTGCGGGACGATGAGGTTGGTGATCTGCCCGGTCTGCCGCAGCACGAAATCGGCGCTCATCCGGCTACCCGGTGCATGACGGGCAAGCGCGCCGCGCAGTTGAGCCAGCAGCGGCTCGGCCAAGGTCTTGGCGGCAGACTTCTGGGCAGAGGCCAGCGCTCCATCAAGACCCTTGCCGACGCGCAGATCGGCGGCTGTAAGTTTGCCGTCACTCTCGATCTTCGCGAAGGCATCGGCGCTGCGGAGAGCCCCGTTCAGCGTCACCCGCGATGCCGAAAGCTGCGGCGTGGCGAGAGTTCCGGCGGTCAGTTCATAGCGCGCATTCATCGCCTGCTTGCGGTAGGTCACATCGGCCTTGCCACCGATCGCGCCAAGGCGATTGGAGCCCAGATCCAGCCCGGCAATGCGCGGCACCAGCGAGGCGTCCCCGCCATCGAGCGACTTGTCGAGCGTGCCGTCAACCTGCACCGCCGCATCGCGCAGCGCGAGACTAGATGCTGGACAAGCCAGTGAAGCGAGGCGCATCGGGCCACTGAAAGAGGGCCGCTCGCCGGTGATCTTCACCTTGCCGTAAAGCGTCGCCTTGCCCGCCTTGCAGCCCTTGATCGCGAGGTCTTCGGAAATGGCGGCGAGTTCACCGGCAAAGCCTGAGCGTAGATTGCCCGCGCCTTCGGCCTTGATCCCGATCACGCCGAGATCGCCATCGATCCGCGCGCGCGCGTCCTGCAGCACGATATCCATGTCGGGCAAGCGGAATGCCGTGTCGGCCTTGCCGGAGAACAGCACCTTGTCGAGGCTGCCAAAGCTCACCTTGCCTTGTTGGACCGTGCCGTAAAGTCTTGCCTTGATGAGCTTTACCTCACCAATCACCGGCCAGCCGAAGCGCGGGATGATCTGCACTTCGGCGCGCTCGACAGTGAGGTCCGGGTCGGCGGGATTGCCGATCACGACATTGGTGACGACCTGCCGACTGGGGCTGATTGATTCAATCTTGTATGTCCCCGGCAGGCCCAGCGTTTCGAGCCGGCTGCCCACGACATTGTCGGCAATACGCTCGCGGTTCAGCCAGGTAATGCCGAGCGCGATGGCGATGACCAGCAGGACAATGCCGAGCACAAGCGGCCAGCGGCGGCGGGCCTGTTTGACCACCTCCTCGATTTCCGCTGCAATATCGGCCTCTTGCGTCATCGTCTCACACTTGCGCGTTTGGCAATCGAAAGGCAATGCTGCCACCAGACTTGCGGAGACCTGAACCCGTGGCGACAAGCGAACTGTTTGCAGGCGAGAAAGACGCGCCAAAGCCGGGTCATGATCCGAGCGGTCACCGCGCACGCCTGCGGGCCCGGCTGGTCGGCAGCGGCGAAGATGCTCTCGCCGATCATGAGGTGATCGAATACCTGCTCATGACCGCGATCCCCAGAAAGGACGTCAAACCCCTCGCCAGAACGCTCCTGACGCGCTTCGGTTCCTTGGCTGGGGTGCTCAATGCCGATGCGCGGACGCTGGCGAACCACCCCGGCATGGGCGAGACGAGCGCGGCGGCCATGAAGATCGTCGCCATCGCGGCGCGCCGGCTGGCAAAGGCGGGCGTAGAGGACCGGCCCTTGCTCGCGTCATGGCAGGCACTGATCGATTACCTGACAATCGCGATGGCGCACCTCAAGGTTGAGCAGGTGCGCGTGCTGTTCCTCGACGTGCGCAACCAGCTTATTGCCGACGAGGTTCAGGGCGAAGGCAGCATCGACGAAGCCGCCGTTCACCCGCGCGAGATCATCAAGCGCGCGCTCGATCTTGGCGCGGGCGCAATCATCCTGGTCCACAATCACCCCTCAGGCTCCCCCGAACCCAGCCGCGCCGATATCCAGATCACCAACAAGATTGCCGAGGCCGGCCGGCTGCTCGGCGTGGTGGTTCACGATCACGTGATCATCGGGCGGCAAGGCCATGTCAGCCTGAAAGCGAAGGGGCTGATCTGATGTGTCCCCAACCTCCATGTGCGTAGCAGCCGTCGCATGGAATGCGCATCCGCGCTGGCGGCTGGTCGTGGCAGCCAATCGCGACGAGTTCCACGAACGCCCAACCGCGCCGCTATCGCTGTGGGACGATGGCACCATCGCCGGGCGCGATCTGCGCGCGGGCGGCACTTGGCTGGGCATCAATGCTGCGGGGCGCTTTGCTCTGGTCACCAATCACCGTGTCGAGGGCTATCCTAAACCGGACCGGCTGACGCGCGGCGGGCTGGTGACGGGCTGGCTGGCTGGCGAAGGCCTTGGCGATACCGCGGCAATGAACCCGTTCAACCTGATCTGTGCCGGACCGGATGGCCTGCATTTCCGCACCAACTGGCCGCAATCGAGCGGAGTCCTGCCGCCCGGCATCCACGGCATTTCCAATGGCCCGTTCGATCACCCCTGGCCCAAGGCGGCGCAGCTTTGCGGCGCGCTATCACACTGGCCGGAAGGCGACGCCGGGTTCGATCCGCTCTTCGCTGCCCTGCGCGATGAAACCGCGCGCGAACCGGTAGACAGCCGCCGCACCGATCCCGAACCGCGCCTCTCCGGGGTGTTCATCAAGGACCCGATCTACGGCACACGCTGCTCCACCGTGATCGCGGTGGACGCGGATGGCGCTGGAAGGATCGTTGAACGACGGTTCGACGCGAAGGGCAACGTCAGCGGCGAGACCGAGCTCGCCTTCCGCTGGGCCTGAACTTCTCAGCTCTGGCTCTCAGGCAACCTCACCACCAGTCCGTCAAGTGCCTCACTCACCGTGATCTGGCAGGACAGGCGCACGCCTGGATTGTCTTCGTCGAGCGAGGAGAGCAGCCCCTCCTCGACATCGCCGCGCGGCCCCAGCCGATCGCCCCACGCGCCCTGCGGAATCACCCGGCACGTGCCGCAATAGGCATTGCCGCCGCACTGCGCCTCGATCCCGTCCACGCCATTGGCGACAGCATTCTCCATCAGCGAAATGCCGCCAGTCGCATCGATCTGCATTTCACTGCCATCAAAGGCGATGAAGGTAACCTGCGCCATTGCCGCGTTCAGGCCGGATCGCAGGCGACAACCGCGCCGCGCAATTCATAGCCCTGGATGAAAGCGTTCCACAGCACCGTCGGCTCGCTCACCAGCCGAATTCCGGGCAGACGAAACAGGCGGTCGAGGAAAATCCGCGTCTCGTGCAAGGCAACCTGAGCGCCGGGGCAACGGTGCGCGCCATCGCCAAAGCTGAGATAGGGGCCGAGCACTTTCATCCGCTTCGCCCTGTCGGGATCGAGTTCATAGGGGCATGGGCCAGTGATCGCCTCGTCGGTGTTGACCGCGCGGATGCTGACCGCGACTACGTCGCCTGCCGTGTAAACATCGCCCCCGGCCTCATAGGGCGCGACCGGTTCGGCAATGCGGCGGTGGACGAGCGATGCCACCGGTTCCAGCCGCAGGATTTCCTGCAGGATGGCAAGCTGATCGGCTTCATCGCCGTTCAGATAGCGCGTCCGCAGCGCCTCATTCCCGAACAGGTGCCATGCGGCCATGACGATAAACTCGCGCGTCGTCATCATACCCGCGCCGCCATAGGACAGAGCCTCCATGATCATCAGCTTGCGCCCGGCGCCGTCCTTGATCATCGCCGAAATCACATCGTCCTGCGGCACTTTGCGCCGCGCATCGATCGCGGGCTTCAGGTCCCTGCGATAGAACTGGCCTACCCGCCAAGCCATCCGCGCGCCAAATACCAGATTGCCGATCAATCCGGGCCGGCGCGATGCCGAACTGTCGAGCACGGCCTTGATCCGCTGGGCGAGGTTCTCGTTCGAATCGCTGTTGGTCAGCCCGATGATGTCAGCCGTAACATCAACCGCCATCTGGAAGCTGAGTTCATCGAGCGGCGCGGAGCCAAGCCGTTTCAGCTTGGCCTCAAGCAGGTCCATCGTCCGGTTCATCACCACCTGATGGCGGTTGACGATAGTCTTGGGCGCAAACAGGCCGGCGACCGAGGCGCGGCGTTTGCGGTGCTCTTCCCCGTCGAGGAAGAAGAACGAAACGTCGGCTGGAGCGGAAATGTCGGTACCGGCGGCGTGGGCGCCGGCCTGCCGCACCTTGGCCGAGCGCAGCATGTCACGTGCGGGATAAAAGCGTTCGATCACCCGCGCGCCTGGTTGCGGAGTGAGCATCGCATCGGCCATCGCCGCACTCTTGCGATCATCGCGGCCGTGGCCGAGCGGGCATGTGGCGGGGGCGCTGTCGGGTTGTGTAGCCATCGCGCAGATATGATCCATACTATATCACATGGCAAGCGCGGTGTGACGGCATTGCCGCCGAGGGACAACGCCAATGCCATTTCCTACACGGCCCCGGACTGGCAAGGTGCGCGCCGTGCCGAATTCCCCTGCACGCGGCCTGCCGCGTCCAATCCCGACTGGTCACCAAAGGCCGGACCAGGTGCGCGGCCTTCGCGCATTCAGGGCCTTCGATTCTAGCTTCAGGACTGTGTCCAGTGTGTCCAGTCAATAAACTTGGCTGCCGTCTTGCGCGCCCCCGCCCCTTGCCTTCCGCGCCCCCTCGCCCTAGCGGCACGCGCACAGCCCGATAGGAGTCGAAACATGGTCCCTCGCTACGCCCGCCCCGCGATGACAGCCATCTGGGAGCCGGAAGCGCGCTATCGCATCTGGTTCGAGATCGAGGCGCACGCCACGCAGAAGCTGGGCGAGCTGGGCGTCGTTCCCGCATCGGGTGCCAAGGCGCTGTGGGACTGGTGGGCGACGAACCCGGCCATCGACGTTCCCGCGATTGATGCAATCGAGGCCGTGACCAAGCACGACGTCATCGCCTTCCTTGACTGGGTTGCCCAGCAGGTCGGCCCCGAGGCGCGCTTCATGCACCAGGGCATGACCAGCTCTGACGTGCTCGACACCACGCTGTCGGTGCAGCTGGCCCAGGCGAGCGACCTGCTGATCGCCGACATCGATGCGCTGCTTGCCGCGATCAAGCGCCGCGCGCTGGAGCACAAGTACACGCCGACCATCGGCCGAAGCCATGGCATCCACGCCGAACCCACCACCTTCGGCAAGAAGCTGGCCGAGGCCTATGCCGAGTTCACCCGCTGCCGTGCCCGCCTCGTTGCCGCACGCGCCGAAGTCGCGACCTGCGCGATTTCGGGCGCGGTCGGCACCTTCGCCAATATCGATCCGTCGGTTGAGGAATATGTCGCCGAAAAGCTCGGCCTCGAGGTCGAGCCGGTATCGACGCAGGTGATCCCGCGCGATCGCCATGCGATGTATTTCGCCACGCTGGGCGTCATTGCCTCGTCGATCGAGCGCCTCGCCATCGAGATTCGCCACTTGCAGCGTACCGAAGTTCTGGAGGCCGAGGAATACTTCTCGCCCGGACAAAAGGGCTCGTCGGCGATGCCACACAAGCGCAACCCGATCCTGACCGAAAACCTCACCGGCCTTGCCCGCATGGTCCGCTCGGCCGTCACCCCGGCGCTCGAGAACGTGGCCTTGTGGCATGAGCGCGACATTTCGCACTCATCGGTCGAACGCTTCATCGGCCCCGATGCGACGATCACGCTCGACTTCGCGCTTGCCCGTCTGACCGGAGTTGTCGACAAGCTGCTGATCTATCCTGAGCGGATGCAGAAGAACCTCGACAAGATGGGCGGCCTTGTCCACTCGCAGCGTGTCTTGCTGGCGCTGACGCAGGCGGGTCTCGAGCGCGATGCCAGCTACCGCCTTGTCCAGCGCAATGCGATGAAGGTGTGGGAAAGCGACGGACAATTGTCGCTGCTCGAACTGCTCAAGGCCGATCCCGAAGTTAGCGCGGTGATGAGCGCGGCAGAACTCGAGGACAAGTTCAACCTCGACTATCACTTCAAGGCCATCGACACGATCTTCGCGCGGGTGTTCGGGGAGTAAGTTGCTGCCGGTTGCCCAAGGACTGCAACGCCTTGCCCCGGCAAGGCATCGCGCCTAGCATCGCTGCCAAGTGAACGGGAAAGGGTTCGATCCAATGCAGATTATCCGGACTGTCGTGTGGGTTGTACTGCTGATCGCGCTGCTGATTTTCGGCTTCAACAACTGGAACGTGGTCCAGGTGAAGATCTGGGAAAACCTGATTCTGGAAACGAAGCTGCCGGTACTGCTGCTGGTTGCCTTCCTGCTGGGGATGCTGCCAATGTGGCTGCTGCACACCGGTACGCGGTGGCGGCTGAACCGGCAGATTTCGAGCCTGAAGGACGCCGCGACGGTCACTTCCGCGCCGTCGCTTTCCACCACCAGCCTTGCCGAAGCGCAGCCTGAAAACCCGGCCAACTGACGGAGCATTTGTGAACCCGATCTACCTCGCCCTCGACCTGCCCCGCCTCGACGCCGCGCTTGCGCTCGCCCAGAAGGTGAAGGGCCATGTTGGCGGGCTCAAGCTGGGGCTCGAATTCTTCTGCGCTCATGGCCACCACGGCGTGCACGAGATTGCCCATGTCGGTCTGCCGATCTTCCTCGACCTCAAGCTGCATGACATTCCCAATACCGTCGCATCGGCCATGCAGGCGATCCACGTGCTCCAACCGGCGATCGTCACGGTCCACGCCGCCGGCGGACGCGCGATGATGGAGGATGCCAAGGCCGCGGCGGGTGAACGCACCAAGGTTGTTGCGGTGACGGTACTGACCAGTCTGGATGACGATGACCTTGCCGCAACCGGCGTTGGCGGCAGCGCGCACGATCAGGCGCTGCGACTGGCCGATCTGGCGCGAGAAGCCGGGCTCGACGGTATCGTCTGTTCGGGTCACGAAATCGGCGAGATTCACAAGCGCTGGAAGAACGGCTTCTTCGTCGTCCCCGGCCTGCGTCCGGCCGAGGCAGGCGGCGGCAACCACGCTGACCAGAAGCGCATCGTCACCCCCCGGCAGGCGCGTGATGGCGGTGCTTCGGTGCTGGTCATAGGCCGCCCGATCAGCCGCGCCGAAGACCCGGTAGCCGCCGCGCGGGCAATTGAAGCCACGCTCTGAACCGCTGATGCCGGCGCCCCGGATCAAGATCTGCGGCGTCAATTCGGCGCAAGCACTCGACGCCGTGATCGCGGCGCGGGCGGAATACTGCGGCTTCGTGTTCTTTGAACGCAGCCCGCGGCACCTGACCTTGGCAGAGGCCCAGGGGCTGGGCGCAAGGGCTGCCGGCCATGTCACCAGGGTCGGGCTGTTCGTCGATGCCGACGACGCGACAATCGCCGATGCGGTCGCGGCCAGCGCACTCGATGTTATCCAGCTCCATGGTGAGGAAAGCCCCGAACGGGTGGCGCAGGTAAAAGCGCAGACCGGCTTGCCGGTATGGAAGGCCGTGCCGATTGCCTCAGCCGCAGATGTCGAACGGGCGGCGCGCTATGCCGGCGCGGCTGATCTGGTGCTGTTTGATGCCAAGACACCAAAAGGCACGCTGCCCGGCGGCATGGGGCTGAGCTTTGACTGGTCGCTGCTGGCGGGCTGGAAAAATCGCGCACCGTGGGGCTTGGCAGGGGGGCTTTCGCCGGCGAACGTCGCTGAAGCTGTCCGCCTGACCGGAGCGCCGCTGGTCGACACCTCGTCGGGCGTGGAATCTGCACCGGGGGTCAAGGACGCCGAGAAAATCGCCGCCTTCTGCGCCGCAGCCCGCGGCACCTAAAAAAGGGGCGGCCCGTCGCCGGACCGCCCCTCGATTTAAGACTGATCGGTTAGATCAGAACTTGAAGCCAACGCCGACAACCACAGCGTCCGAATCCGAAACGTTGTTGTCGAAGAAGTAGTGGCGATAGGCGAGCTTGCCATAGACGTTGCTCGTCAGGGCCTGCTCAACGCCAACGCCGGCGTGGATCGAGCTGTCGCACAGATCGCACGATTCGGTGGTGTAGCCGCCATCGACGAACAGCTTGGTCGAGGTGCCCATCTTGGCGCCGAGACGACCGGTCAGGCCGAAAGCAACCTTGGTGCCGGTGGTGGCAATCTTGTCACCCGACACTTCAACGCCGGCGAATGCCGAGCTGCCGAGGTCGAAGTCGTAGCCGAGAGCAACGCCGTACACGTCTTCGGTTACGCCGCTGTCCCAGATCACGCCGCCGCGTGCTTCGACGCGGGTTTCGTTGGCAAGGGCGGGCGAGGCGAAAGCGGCCGTGGCGGCCAGCGCGAGAATCAGCTTCTTCATAAGGTAAACTCCTGAGTTTTCATGCCCCTTCTTGTCCGGGGGCGGGGGCCGGTTAGGCTCGGTTACATTTCGCTGCAATGAACAAATGGTGTCAAAAATGCGGCATTGCAACATAGTGTTGCCGCAGTGCAACACAATCTGTCGCTGGCATGAACGAGCGATCAATTGCCTTGCTGGAGGGCAAAGACTGGACACGGTCGCGCCTCTCTGCCAAGCGCCGGCCATGAACGCGCCAAGCCCCAATTCGTACCGCGCCCAGCCGGACGAGCGCGGCCACTTCGGCCAGTTCGGCGGCCGCTATGTCGCCGAAACGCTGATGCCGCTGATCCTTGACCTTGAAGCGCATTACCGCGCCGCTAAGCTCGATCCGGCCTTCCAGGCGGAATTCGACGACCTGCTCGAACACTATGTCGGCCGGCCCAGCCCGCTATACTTCGCGCCCCGCATCACCGAGGAGTTGGGCGGTGCACAGGTCTGGTTCAAGCGCGACGAGCTGAACCACACCGGTGCGCACAAGATCAACAACTGCATCGGCCAGATCCTGCTCGCCATGCGCATGGGCAAGACCCGGATCATCGCCGAGACCGGTGCGGGCCAGCACGGTGTTGCCACGGCCACGGTCTGTGCACGCTTCGGCCTGCCCTGCGTGATATTCATGGGCGCGACCGACGTGGCGCGGCAGGCGCCCAACGTGTTCCGCATGAAGCTGCTCGGCGCGCAGGTAGTGCCAGTCACCGCCGGCGCGGGCACGCTCAAAGACGCGATGAACGAGGCGCTGCGCGACTGGGTCGCCAATGTGCATGACACGTTCTACATTATCGGCACTGCCGCCGGCCCGCACCCCTATCCGGAAATGGTCCGCGATTTCCAGTCGGTGATTGGCAAAGAAGCCCGCGAACAGATGCTCTCGCGCACTGGCCGCTTGCCCGACCTGCTGGTCGCGGCCATCGGCGGCGGCAGCAACGCCATCGGCCTGTTCCATCCCTTCCTCGACGATGCCGAAGTGAAGATGCTTGGCGTCGAGGCGGCGGGCCACGGGCTCGACAAGCTCCACGCCGCCAGCCTCGCCGGCGGCCGCCCCGGCGTGCTCCACGGCAACAAAACCTATCTGCTGCAGGACGATGACGGCCAGATCCTCGAAGGCCACTCGATCAGCGCGGGTCTGGACTATCCGGGCATCGGGCCGGAACATTCGTGGCTCAAGGAAATCGGCCGCGTCGATTACACCAGCGTCACCGACACCGAAGCGCTGAGCGCCTTCCAACTGCTCTGCCGTACCGAAGGCATCATCCCCGCACTGGAACCCGCTCACGCCATCGCCGCCGTGCAAAAGGTCGCGCCGACGATGTCGAAAGACAGCATCATCCTCGCCAACCTGTGCGGACGCGGTGACAAGGACATCTTCTCCGTCGCGGAGCATCTGGGGGTGGAGCTGTGAGCGTGCAGGCCTCCGCGCTGTCTCGTGACTTTGCCATTGCGGCAATAGGTCTGTTCCTGATCACACGCCTGATCGCGTTTCTGAGCGGCACACCGCCTTTTGCGCTGACCTGGCAGGATGTGGCCCTGCCCTTGGGTGCCGCTGCCATCTTCGTGTTTTTCCGAAACTTCCGAGGCGGGAGGCCGCAATGACCCGCCTCGCCAACGCTTTCGCCAAGGGCCCCGCCCTCGTCACTTTCGTTACCGGCGGTGATCCGACGCCCGGCGCGACCGCCGCGATCCTCGACGCCCTCGTCGCAGGCGGCGCGGACGTGATCGAGCTGGGCATGCCCTTCACCGATCCGATGGCCGATGGCCCGGCGATCCAGTGCGCCAACCTGCGCTCGCTGGGCGCGGGCACGACGACGGCTGACATCTTCCGCATCGCCGCCAACTTCCGCGCGCGCCATCCGGACGTGCCGCTGGTCCTGATGGGCTATGCCAACCCGATGATCACGCGCGGGCCGGAATGGTTCGCCAATGAGTGCCAGAAGGCTGGCGTCGACGGCGTGATCTGCGTCGACATTCCGCCCGAGGAAGATCCCGAGCTCGGCCCGGCACTGCGCGCCGTGGGCGTCTCGCTGATCCGCCTCGCCACCCCGACCACCGATGCAGCCCGGCTTCCGGCCGTGCTCGATGGGTCTTCGGGCTTTCTCTATTACGTCTCGGTCGCCGGCATAACCGGCATGCAGCAGGCGGCGCAGACCTCGATCGAGGAAGCGGTCGCGCGAATCAAGGCTTCGGCGACAATCCCCGTCGCGGTCGGCTTCGGCGTGCGCACCCCCGAACAAGCCGCCGCCATCGCCCGCCACGCGGACGGCGTCGTCGTCGGCTCCGCGCTGGTCGATCTGGTGGCGAAGCACGGCGCCGATGCGGCGGGACCTGTTCAGGAACTGACCCGTGCACTTGCAAAAGCAGTCCATTCCGCGCGATAAGGCATCCCATGTCCTGGCTCACAAAAGTCCGCAATTCGCTGTCGCGCGTCACAAAGCGCGATACGCCTGACAACCTCTGGACCAAGTGCTCTTCGTGCAGCGAGATGCTGTTCACCAAGGAGTACGAGGAAAACCTCAGCGTCTGCCCGCGCTGCGAGCATCATGGCCGCATCGGCGCCGATGCCCGGTTCACGCAGCTGCTGGACGCGGGTTTCACGATCCTTCCCAGCCCCAAGGTTGCCGAAGATCCGCTGAAGTTCCGCGATTCGAAGAAGTATCCTGATCGGCTCAAGGCCGCCCGCGCGGCCAATCCGCACCCCGATGCACTGACCAATGCGGCAGGCACGATCGGCGGGCACAAGGTCGTGCTCGGCGTGCAGGACTTCGCCTTCATGGGCGGGTCGATGGGCATGGCCGTGGGCGAGGCATTCGTCACCGGCGCGGACGAAGCGATCCGCACCAGCAGCCCTTACGTCATATGCACCGCGGCCGGCGGCGCGCGCATGCAGGAAGGCATTCTCAGCCTGATGCAGATGCCCAAGACCACGGTCGCCACGCGGCGGTTGAAGGCAGCGGGCCTGCCCTATGTCGTGGTACTCACCGATCCCACGACCGGCGGCGTCACCGCCAGTTATGCCATGCTGGGCGACGTCCAGATTGCCGAGCCGGGCTGCCTGATCGGTTTCGCCGGCCAGCGCGTGATTCAGGACACGATCCGTGAGAAACTGCCGCCGGGCTTCCAGCGCGCCGAATACCTCCACGCGCATGGCATGGTCGATATGGTCGTGCACCGGAAGGACCTGAAGACGACGCTGGCGAGCGTGCTGGACTTCCTGGCGCCCGCCCAGGCGGCGTGAAAGACTTCGCCACGTCTGACAGCGCCGCCGTACAAGCCCAGCTTGACCGGCTCGCCCAGCTGACAGTCCCAGACGGACGGCTGGGGCTGGAAACCATGCGCGCCCTCCTCGCGCGGCTGGGCAACCCGGAAAAGGCCCTGCCGCCGGTGTTCCATATCGCTGGGACCAACGGAAAGGGCAGCACCTGCGCCTTCCTTCGCGCCATGCTGGAAGCGCAGGGCTACCGCGTCCACGCCACCACCAGTCCGCATCTTGTCCGCTACAACGAGCGCATCCGTCTCGCTGGCACACTGATCAGCGATGATCGCCTCGCGCAGGTTCTGGAGGAAGTTCTCGACATCGGCTTCGACCTTGAGCCGAGCTTCTTCGAAGTCACCATCGCCGCCGCCTTCGCCGAATTCGCGCGCGTGCCTGCCGAGGCCTGCGTGGTCGAGGTCGGCATGGGCGGCAGGTTCGATGCGACCAACGTGCTGCAACCGGCAGTGTTGGCGGCCTGCGGCATCGCCGCGCTGGGCATCGATCACGAACGGTTCCTCCTAGCGCCCGAAGATGGCGTGCCGGCCAATCCGATGGCGCGGATCGCGTTCGAGAAGGCGGGGATTGCCAAGCCGGGAGTGCCGCTCGTTACGCTAGGCAGCGCTTATCCGCCGCAGGCGCAGGCAGCGATTGCCGAGGTGGCCCGGACGCTCGGCGCGCTGCTGTTCGAAGCCGAATCGAGGGAATGGGCCTCGCCGCTGGGCATTCCCGGCCGGCATCAGGTTCAGAACGCCGGACTTGCGATCGCCATGCTGCGGCATCAGGACAAAGTTGCCATAAGCGAAGCCGCAATGCAGGCAGGAGCGGCCAGCGCCCGCTGGCCGGCGCGGTTGCAGCGCCTTTCCCCCGGCCCGCTCACCGGCACACGCGAAGTCTGGCTCGATGGTGGGCACAACCCGAGCGCAGGGGCGGCGCTGGGTGAGCATTTCGCGGGACAGCGCCTGCACCTGATCATGGGGATGCTGGCGAACAAGGACCCTGCGTCGCTTACTGGGCCGCTGGCGGAGAACATCGTCACGCTGTCAGCCGTGCCGGTTCCGGCGCATGACTATCACCCGGCCACGATATTCGGCCCGCAGGCCCGTGCCATTGCAGACGTTCCCGCTGCGCTCGCCGCGCTGCCAGATGACGGCCTGCCGGTGCTGATCGCCGGTTCGCTCTACCTTGCTGGCGAAGTGCTCAGGCTCAACGCGGAGTTGCCTGACTAGCTTTAGCCTTGGCATTGCCCAGCCAGGCAATCAGCCCGCCGAGCAGCAGCACAGCGGCGAAGATCAGCGCGGTCGAACCGGCCCACTTGAGCGGCTGCGACAGCAATACGCCGACCAGTCCCACCGTCACCAGCAGGAAGCCGAAGGCGCGCGCCGCGCCGATGGGTTCCTTCAAAGCGCGGTCGTTCACCGCATCGCTCTGGCGGATGCCCTGCACGACGTAGCCCTTGCTCCACAGCACCCAGAGCAGCAGCATTCCCGGGATCGCGGCGACCACGGTGAAGCCCCAGAAGCCGACCCAGCCCACCTTGTCGGCAATGATGCCCGCCGGCCCTGCCATGAAGGTGCGCCCTACCCCGGCAAAGGAGGACAGCAGCGCGAACTGCGTTGCGGTATAAGCAATCGAAGACAGGCCCGAGAGATAGGTGGTGAAGACCGTCAGGCCGATGCCGCTCGTCAGGTTCTCGGTCGCAATCGCGGCGACCAGCATCCAGTAATTGTTACCCACCGTCGCCAGAACCATGAACATCACGTTCGACAGCATCATCATCAGGCCCGATATCAGCAGCGCGCGGCCCATGCCCAGCCACAGGATGAACGGCGCGCCCAGCGCCGATCCGACGATCAGCGCGGCAAACCCCCACAGCTTATTGGCGGAAATGTAGTCAAGATCGGCAAAGCCCAGGTCGACGATCATCGGGCTCAGCATCGCCTGCCCCATGGCATCGCCCACCTTGTAGACCAGCACGAAGCCGAGGATCAGGAAGGCCCCGTGGCGGCTGAGGAATTCGCGGAACGGGTTGACCACGGCCTCGGTCAGGAACTGCCGCGTTTTCATGCCACTGGCATGGGCGAAGCGGTCCACAAAGCGGCCCGGTCCGATCCATAGCGCACCGATGATGGCGGGCACGATGCAGAACGCGGTCAGGCCAAAAGCCGTCGCCCAGCCCAGCCCCAGCCCTTCGGACGAGGCGAAATAGATGGTGCCGGCGCCGGCAATCAGGTTGCCGGTACGATAGCCGAACTGATTGGTCGCGGTGCCGTGGGCGAACTCTTCCTCGTCAAGGATTTCAATGCGGTAGGCGTCTATGACGATATCCTGCGTGGCCGAGAGGAATGCGGTGATCAGCGCCCAGACCGCGAAGACCCCCATGGAGCCGGGCTGCGGATTGCTTGCGCCCAGTTGCCACACCGATACGAACAGCAGCGCCTGAATCAGGAACAGCCAGCCGCGCCGCTGTCCGAAAGTCTTGGTCAGAAACGGCAGCGGCAGCTTGTCGACCAGCGGAGCCCAGAGGAACTTGATCGTATAGGGAATACCCAGCGCCACGGCGAAACCGATGGTCGCCGTATCGATGCCCACCTTGGCGAGCCAGAAAGTCATCGTCGCAATCAGCAGGGTCAGCGGAAATCCGCTCGAAATGCCGAGCAGGAAGGCGACCAGCGGCGCCTTGCGGATATAGGGGCGGAAGGTCTCGCTGGTCGTCGCGATCAGGACGAGCGCCAACAGGACGCCGGCGAAAATCAAGAACCGAATAAGATCAACCGACATGCGAACCCTTCTCCCTGCGTCCGGGCGGCACGCTAGCCATATTTGCCGGCATGGCTAGGGTCTCTTTGACGGTTTTGCCCTATGCGTCTAAGCGGCACTGATGGACCAATCCCCACCTGAAAAGGGCGAACGCATCGCCAAGCTCCTCGCACGCGCGGGGGTGGCCTCTCGCCGTGAGGTCGAGCGAATGATTGCCGATGGCCGTGTGAAGATCGATGGCGTGGTCGTGTCCACGCCCGCCACGGTGCTTACCACGCTGCACGGGCTGACGGTGGACGACAAGCAGATCAAGGCGCCCGAGGCGGCGCGGCTGTTCGTGTTCCACAAGCCCGCCGGGCTGCTCACCGCCGAGCGCGATCCGCAAGGGCGGCCGACGATCTATTCGGCACTACGAAACTCCCTGCCTGCCGGAACGCCCCGGCTGATGCCGGTGGGTCGGCTCGATCTCAACACCGAAGGCCTGCTACTGCTGACCAACGACGGCGGATTGAAGCGCGCGCTGGAATTGCCGGCGAGCGGTGTGCCGCGCACCTATCGCGCCCGCACCTATGGCGAAGTAACCCAGACACAGCTTGAAAGCCTGATGGAAGGCACCACCATCGAGGGCGTGCACTACGGCCGCATCGACGCCAACATGGAGCGGCGCACAGGGCGCAACCAGTGGATCGAACTGACGCTGACCGAAGGCAAGAACCGCGAAGTGCGCCGCGTTCTCGAAGCGCTGGGACTGGAAGTCAGCCGCCTGCTGCGCATCCGCTATGGCCCATTTGAACTGGACGACCTGCCGCGTGGACAGGCTTTCGAGGTTCGCCCCGCCGATGTCGAACGCTTTGCCCGCACGCTGATGACGCTGCCCAAGAAGCCCCCGCGCGACGAAGGTGCGAAGGACGAGGCACCCGCTGCAAAGACCGAAGCACCTGCCCGCAAGGCTGGCCCCTTCCGCTCAGAACCTGCCCGCGTGGGCTCCGCTCGCTCCGGCCCGCCAAAGCGCAAGCCGGATCCTTCGCGCCCGGTTGACCGCGATGCCCCCCGCTCGCCGCGCCGTGATGGCAAGCCGCCGGCACGGATCGGCAGCCGGCGCGGTGGCAGCCCTGATGGCGACACGCGCGGCGAAGCGCGTGGAGGTCCGGGCGGCAGTCCTCGGGGAGATCCGCGCGGCGGCACTGGTGGCGACACGCGCGGTGGCCCTCGCGGTAGCGGCAATTCCGGCCCTCGCGGCGGTGGAACTGGCGGCAGCGGACGCGGCAACAGGGGTCCGGGGAGACCAACCAAGTGAGCCTGCGAATCGTTGCCGGCCAATGGCGCGGACGAAAGCTGATCGTCCCCGCTGGCGATACCACCCGTCCGACGGCTGATCGCACCCGCGAGACGCTGTTCTCCATGCTGGTCAGCCGGCTGGGTGACTTCGAGGGGTTGGCCGTGGCCGACCTCTTCGCAGGATCGGGCGCGCTCGGTCTTGAGGCATTGTCGCGCGGGGCGGCTACCTGCCTGTTCGTCGAGCAGGATGCCGCCGCGATTCGGGCCATCCGCAGCAACATCGCCAATCTGCAGGCCCAATCTCAATGCGACGTTCGCGCCTGTTCGGTCCTGTCGCTTGGCAAACCGACTGCGGCGCTCGACCTCGTATTCCTTGATCCGCCCTATGCCACCGGCGCGGGCGACGTGGCGCTCGACAAGCTGGCGCGGCTCGGCTGGATCGGGCCGCAGACCTGGATCAGCCTGGAAACCGCGATGAATGAAAGTCCGACGCTGAAGGGCTTTACCGTCGAGGCCGAGCGCAAGGTCGGCAAGGCGCGGATCACGCTGGCTAAGCTGTCGGCCTAGCGCTCAACACACCGATCAGCGTCATCAATCCGGCGACGCTGATCAGCAGTCCGACGAATATGAGGTTGCCCGAAGCCGCCATGCCTTGCGCGACGAACGGCGTCAGCGCGCCGCCAACGATGCCTCCGGCGTTGAACGCGACCGACACCCCGCTGTAACGCACCAGCGGCGGATAAAGAGTGGGCAACCACGCGCCCAGCGGGCCATAGACATAACCCATGACGAACAGCGCCGCCGAGAGCGTAGCGAAGACTGTGAACAGCGATCCCGATTGCAGGCCGGGTCCGAATACGAAGCCCAGCACCACGGTCGCCGCCGCGCCCAGTGCGAGGGTAGAACGGCTGCCCTGCTTGTCGGCACGGTGGGCGGCAACGCCAATGCCCAGCGCAAGGAAACAGTTGGCGGCAAGCTGCGCTGTTAGGAATTCAGTGCGGTTGTACCCCAGCGTCGTCGTACCGACGCCAAGGGCAAAGGCTGTCGCGAGGTAGAAGATGGCGAAGCAGGCGATGGCCCCGGCCGTCCCCGCCAGCACTGCCCAGCCATGCTGTGCGAACAGGCGTGCCAGCGGAACGGCGGGCGGCTTTTCCTGCTCAAGCGCGGCACGGAACTGCGGCGTCTCGCCGATCCTGAGCCGCACCCAGAGGCCGAGGCCGACCAGCACAGCGCTCAGCAGGAACGGGATGCGCCAACCCCAGGCCTTGAACTCCGCTTCGGGCAACCACAGCCCGAGCAACAAAAACAGGCCGTTTGCCGCAAGAAAGCCGACGGGCGCGCCAAATTGCGGGGCCGCACCGAAGCGCGCCTCCCAGCCTTTGGGCGCGTTCTCCACTGCCAGCAGCGCCGCTCCGCCCCATTCACCGCCCAGCCCGAATCCCTGCCCGAATCGCAACAGGCACAGCAGCGCCGGCGCGAGCCAGCCCGCGCCCCAGCCCTCGGCCATGGCATGGGTCGGCAGGAAAGCGATCAGCAGCGTCGATCCGCCCATCAGCATCAGCGAGGCGACGAGCGTGGACTTGCGGCCAATGCGGTCACCGAAATGGCCAAAAGCGATGGCTCCGACCGGGCGGGCGACGAAGGCGATGCCGAAGGTCAGGAATGACAGCGCCAGCTGCGCCGCCGGATCCTGCGCCGGGAAGAACAGCGGACCAAACACCAGCGCGGCGGCCGTCGCATAGATGTAGAAATCGTAGAATTCGACCGCAGTCCCGGCAAGGGCGGCGGACAGGACACGGGCGTGCTGGCGGACAGGGTGCATGGCTAGGCTGCGTTGCCGTTCGGCCCGCGCCTGTCAACAAAATGAAATGGGCGCCGTAGCCCGAAAGCCCGGCGCCCTCCCCAAAGCGAAAGGGCGAGGCCTAAACCCCGCCCTTTCGTGCGACCCTTTGGGACTCAATGCCATCATCGATGGCTTGAGAGGTTCAATAGATCGGCGAAGATGAATTGGAAGAGAACAGCCTGTTGCAAGTTGTAAATCCTGGCAAGGCAGCCCTAATCCTCCAAATCACTTTCCGCCGCGATTGCGGCAGCTATCCTGCAGCTTGCTGGTGCAGACCGGATAGTCCTTGTTCATCGCGGTTACCGGCGGCGGCGTCAGCGCGCCTTTGTAGGGGCCGCCCTGATAGCTGGCATCAGCCGGCATGGCAGGTGGCACGGCCTGAGCTGCGGCCTGCGGATCGGGCACGCCGGTGGTCGGCGTCCCCAATCCCGGAGGGTTGGCCTGGTCTGCCGGAGTCGCCGGGGTCTGGCCGGCCATCTGCGCAGCCACCGCCGCCCAAGCCTTTTCCTGCTGCTCGGGCGACATCTTGTAGACCATGCCACGCTGGCTATCGCTCAGCGCCCAGTATCCCTTCTGCCGCTCAGCCGGGAGTGACAGGTAATAGGTCCGGTATTCGAGCGGCCAGCTTACGAACGACAGGCGCTGAGGATCTGTCAGCGCCCACCAGGCCATCGGCTGGTCACCGGTCAGCGACCAATAGTATTCACGCGCCTCATATGGCCATCCCTCATAGGAAGCGCGCTGGTCGGCGGTCCAGCCGTTGAACAGGGTCTGCTGCTCGGGAGTGAGCGTATAAGTGCGGCCCCCGGCAGTAGTCACCGTCGAGGATTCGGTCTGGGCATTGAGCGAGATGGGGGCGGCAAGCACGGCAAGAGCCGCGCAGCCCGCAAGAAAAATCGGGCGCATCTTTGAATACTCCGTCGTTGTCTGTTACCTGACCAAGGATACGAGCGGCCCCCCGAAAGGTTCCTCCGCCTGTCCCACGCAGCTTGCGCCCCGTCGCTTTGTTCCCTAGTTGTTCGCACCGTGTCCGATATTGCTCCCGATCCCCTGCTTGATGGCCTGAACCCGCCCCAGCGCGAAGCCGTGCTCACCACCGAAGGCCCGGTGCTGATGCTGGCGGGCGCTGGCACGGGCAAGACCGCTGCGCTTACCGCGCGGCTAGCTCATCTTGTCCGCAGCCGCCTCGCCTGGCCGAGCGAGATCCTCTGCGTCACCTTCACCAACAAGGCAGCGCGCGAAATGCGTGAGCGCGTGGGCCATCTGATCGGTCCTGCGGTGGAGGGGATGCCGTGGCTTGGCACGTTCCACTCGATCGCGGCCAAGATGCTACGCCGCCATGCCGAACTGGTCGGGTTGCAGCAGAATTACACGATCATCGATACTGACGATCAGCTGCGCCTGCTCAAGCAGCTGATTCAGGCCGAGGGCTTGGACGACAAGCGCTGGCCGCCGCGCCAGTTGGCCTCCTGCATCGATCGCTGGAAGAACCGCGGGCTCAATCCCGGCGATCTCGATGCGGCGGAGAACGAAAGCTACGCAAATGGCAAGGGCCAGCATTTCTACCGGCTCTATCAGGACCGGCTGAAGGCGCTCAATGCCTGCGATTTCGGCGATCTGCTGCTGCACATCCTCAACATTTTGCGCACACACCGCGAAGTGCTCGAAATCTATCGCCAGCGCTTCAAATACATCATGGTCGACGAATATCAGGACACCAACCAGGTCCAGTACCTGTGGCTCCGCCTGCTCGCGCAGGAGCGCAAGAACATCTGCGTGGTCGGTGATGATGATCAATCGATCTATTCATGGCGCGGCGCCGAAGTGGCGAACATCTTGAAGTTCGAAAAGGACTTTCCTGGTGCCAAGGTGATCAAGTTGGAGCAGAACTATCGCTCCACCCCGGAAATTCTCGCCGCCGCATCGGGCTTGATTGACACCAACAGCCAGCGGCTGGGCAAGACGCTGTGGACCGAGCGGCACGCGGGCGACAAGGTCAAGGTGATCGGAGTCTGGGACGGCCCCGAGGAAGCCCGCCGGGTGGGCGAGGAGATCGAGCGGCTGGAGCGCGAAGGTGCCAGCCTCAACACCATGGCCATCCTCGTCCGCGCGCAGTTCCAGACGCGCGAGTTCGAAGATCGCTTCATCGCTATCGGGCTGAATTACAAGATCATCGGCGGCTTCCGCTTCTATGAACGCGCCGAAGTCCGCGATGCGCTGGCCTATCTGCGGATCATCACGCAGCCGGCCGACGACCTCGCGTTTGAACGAATTTACAACACGCCCAAGCGCGGCCTGGGTGACAAGGCCTTGGAAAAGCTGCATCGGCACGCGCGTGCCCGCGGCGTCCCCTTGTCCTTCGCCGCCATCGAGATCGTCGATACGGATGAGTTGCCGGCGCGGGCACGCAACACCCTGCTGGCGCTGGTTCGCGATTTCGCCCGCTGGCGTGATCTGGCAAAGACGGCGACCCCGGCGGAACTTATCCGCACGATCCTCGAGGAGAGCGGCTATACCGCGATGCTCCAGGCCGAACGCAGCGCCGAAGCGGCGGGGCGGCTAGAAAACCTGTCCGAACTTGCCCGTGCGATGGAGGAATACGACACGCTCGGCGATTTCCTCGAACATGTGAGCCTCGTCATGGACAATGACGCCGCTGACGATGCCGAAAAGGTCACGATCATGACCATCCATGCGGCCAAGGGGCTGGAATTCGACCAGGTGTTCCTCGTCGGCTGGGAAGAAGGCGTGTTCCCCAGCCAGCGCGCGATGGACGAAGGCGGGCTCGCCAGCCTCGAGGAAGAACGCCGCCTCGCCTATGTCGCGATCACCCGCGCGCGGCGGCGCTGCACGATCCTCCATGCCGCCAACCGCCGCATCTATGGCCAGTGGACCAGCTCCATCCCCAGCCGCTTCATCGGCGATATCCCGCCCGCACACGTGGATGCGGAAACCACACTGACCGGCGGCGCAAGCCTGTGGAAGGCGCAGTGGTCAGAGCGCGAGGATCCCTTCGCCCACCTCGCCCGGTCTGAACCGGCGCGCACGATGACGCGTGGCCCCGGCTGGCAGCGCGCCGCCGCGCGCGATTTCGATCCGGTGCCCAAGCGCCTGACCGAGGCAACGCGCTCTGCCGCAAGCTTCGCCGCCAAGCCACGCAGCGACGTTAGCGTGGGTGCGCGCGTGTTCCATGAGAAGTTCGGCTACGGCTGCATCACTGCGCAGGAAGGTAACAAGCTCGAGATCGATTTCGAGACTGCCGGGCCGAAGCGGGTGATCGACAGCTTCGTGAAGCTGGCGGACTAGAGCAGCGCAGGCTTGGCTGCACGACGGGATGGGATCGGTCCCAGGAGCACGGCGTATTGCGTGACGCAACATGCAGCCAGACCTACCGCACCAGCTGCGACAATCCCGCCCTGAATGCCGCCGAAACGGTCGGAAACAAGCGTGATAATTGGTACGTGCAGGGCGTAGATGGGAAAGGACAGACCGCCGACTGCTTGCAGGAGTCGAGAATAGCGACCCGGTACCCCGCAGCATATGGCGAACCACAGCATGGCGGAAATTGCGATGAGAACCATCGCAATATCGACCGCAACCTCGTTACCTGGGAGGAACTGCAAGCCGATGGATGTCAGGACTGGCAGGGCGAGAGCAAGTATCCAGATTGGCCCGTCAAATTCCCGATGCAAACCCGGTTGAATCACACGCGCCAGAAGCACGCCTGCCATTCACCACAGGTTGTCAACAGCTCCGGCGTTGACGCTGCCATTGAGCGGTACAGTAATCCACAATTCGACAGCACATGAGGCAGCAAGCGCCAGCAGCGCCAATGCTCCCGCAAATGTGCCCAGGTCAATGAGCGGCCAGAGTCGACGCAGCCGGATCCTGAGTAAGGCACTGGGCCTGAGCCCTCCGGCAAACTTGCCCACATAGGCGCGCGCATGGACGAAGCGGCTTAGGCAGAAGAACAGGTCGACCAGCAGGAACCTCGCGCGCAGAGCCACGGAATCCCGAATTGCAATCCCAAGTGGTAATACATGACAGGAAGCGCAGCGATCGTTCGCAGCGCATCAAGCAGTGCCTGCCCTTCGGCATTGCGCAATTTGTCCCCCGGCCTGTCTACACCGGGAATCTACCTAGATATAGTTAACGTGTTGAAGTGTCAGAGCGCCGAAATGCCAAGAAAACCAGGGACCGGGCCATTCCATTCGCCCGGTGCGCTTGGCGCTTCGGCCTGCTCACCCCGCCGCGGACGGCGCGGCTCTTCGTTGCGCGGCGTTCGCGGCTCGCGTTCCTCACGCGGGGCACGTTCTTCGCGAGGTGCACGTTCTTCGCGAGGTGCACGTTCTTCGCGAGGTGCACGTTCCTCACGCGGGGCACGTTCCTCACGCGGGGCACGCTCCTCACGCGGGGCACGCTCCTCACGCGGGGCACGCTCCTCACGGGGTGCGCGCGCTTCACGGGGTGCGCGCGCTTCACGCGGAGCACGCTCTTCGCGGCGGGGGCGGCGTTCGCGGGCGGGCGGGGCTTCTGCTTCAACCTGGGTATCAGGTTCGGCTCCGACTCCAGCGGCCTTCATGTCATAGACCGGGATCTTCATGCCGGTCAGCTTTTCGACGTTCTCGATCGCTTCGAGATCAGCAGGCGCAACGAAGGTGAATGCGCGGCCTGTCGCACCTGCGCGGCCGGTGCGGCCGATGCGGTGGACGTAATCGTCCGGGTGCCACGGCGTGTCGAAGTTGAACACGTGGCTGACGCCCTTAACGTCAAGCCCGCGCGCCGCGACGTCCGAGCAGCAAAGGATGTTGATCCGGCCATCCTTGAACTTGTCGAGTTCGGCAATGCGCGAGGACTGGTCCATGTCGCCATGGATTTCGCCGCTCTTGAACCCGTGATCCAGCAGGCTCTTGTTGAGCTCGCGCACGGTGGTCTTGCGATTGGCAAAGATCATCGCGGTCGAAACATTGTCGGTCTTGAGCAAGGTGCGCAGCACTTCGCGCTTCTTGCGGACATCGACGAGCACCTTGTGCTGGGCGATGTTGATGTTCGCCGTGGCGGGACGGGCAACTTCAATCAGCTTGGGGTTCGACAGGAACTTGTCGGCCAGCTTCTTGATCGGCGGCGGCATGGTCGCGCTGAACAGCAGGGTCTGGCGCTGGGCGGGCAGTTTTGAACAGATCGTCTCGATGTCAGGGATAAAGCCCATGTCGAGCATGCGGTCGGCTTCGTCGATGACGAGAAGGTCGCAGCCGGTGAGCAGGATTTTGCCGCGTTCGAACAGGTCCATCAGGCGGCCCGGCGTGGCGATCAGCACGTCGACGCCTTCGTTCAGCGCCTTGACCTGATCGCCCATCTGCACGCCGCCGATAAGCAGCGCCATCTTGAGGTCGTGGTTCTTGCCATAAGCCTCAAAATTCTCGGCAACCTGGGCGGCGAGTTCGCGCGTGGGTTCCAGAATCAGACTGCGCGGCATCATCGCGCGGCGGCGGCCGTGGGCCAGGATGTCGATCATCGGCAGCACGAAACTGGCAGTCTTGCCGGTTCCCGTCTGGGCGATGGCGATCAGATCACGCATCATGAGCACGGAGGGAATGGCCTGCGCCTGGATCGGCGTGGGCGTGTCATATCCCTTGGCGATGATCGCCTTCAGCAATTCGTCGGACAGGCCGAGATCGGCGAAGCTCATGTGTACTTTCTGGATCAGAGGGTATCGGGGTAAAGGAACTGGCCTGTCCCGATTGACTTGCCACAGCAAAGCCGCCCGCGCCCTAGGCGCAAACATAGGGAAAAGTCAAGAAAAGCCGGGTGCGGTATTAACGATGGTGCGAACGATCGCGGTCAGTCCGATGGCACGAGCTGCTTCAGCTTGCCCAGCTTGCAATTGGCACCATTGCGCGACTGCAACTTGTCACGCCCGGAACACATCATCCCGTCGCCGGTGCGGGCAACGTAGAAGCCTGAATAGAAGTCCCGCGCGGTGCAGCCCTTGTCGAGCCCGGCGCTGACGATGCGGGTGTCACGCATGAACAGAACCAGCTTGTTGTCCTGCGCGATCTGCACTCCGGCAATGCCCGCCACCGGCACGCATTTGCCCATCGACTTTTCTTCGAGCTTGGAACTCATTGCCCGGCGCGGCAGGTCGGCAACAATGCCTGAACGCTGCGGCGCGGGGGCCTGCGGGGCGATCCGGATGATCAGGCGCTGTTCGATCGACACCTGATTGGCGACGTCCCGGGTCATGGTGCTGATGACCGAGAGCAGGGAGCCCGATTCATCGCGCTCCTCTTCATCAAACACGCCGTCTGCTGCCAGCGCCGCGCTTTCCGGGGCGGCCACCGAAGCCGGTGTCGTAACCGATTGCGGCGTCATTCCGGGCAGCACAGCGACCGGCACGAGCATCAAGGGGGCAAGGATGGCGGCAAACGGATTCATCGCGGGTTTGTTCGGTTCGACCTTTCCGGGACGATGACACGACAGGAATACGTCACGACCGCCTTTGCCTTGGTTTAGCCCCAATCCTTGAACCGCCGCTTAACCCCATTGTCAGGGATTGCAATGTTTCGCGGGCGCGCTGCCTGTGCCATATCGCCGGACCATGGATACCCATGCTGCCTTTCTGGATGAAGCCGCCGCCCTGCTCGGCCCACGCGGCCTGACGCAAGACCCCGATCTGGTCGAGCCCTGGCTGACTGACTGGCGCGGGCGATACCATGGTGCGGCTCTGGCCCTTGCATCCCCCGCCAGCACTGACGAAGTTGCTGCGCTGGTGAAGCTCTGCGCCCGGCACGGGGTCGCCATCGTGCCTCAGGGTGGCAATTCAGGCATGTCGGGCGGGGCCACGCCGGACGAGAGCGGAAGCCAGTTGCTCTTGTCGTTGCGGCGCATGAACACCTTGCGCCGGCTCGATGTCGCAGGCCGGCATGCGGTCTGCGACGCCGGGTTCATCCTCGAAAATCTCCACAACGCCGCCCAAGACCAGGGCCTGCGCTTTCCGCTGACACTGGGCGGCAAGGGATCAGCGACGATCGGCGGCTTGATCTCGACCAATGCCGGCGGCACGCAAGTTATCCGCCACGGTTCCATGCGCGCGCTTGTGCTGGGGATCGAGGCAGTGCTGGCCGACGGCACGGTGTTCGACGCCTTGACTCCGCTCAAGAAGGACAACCGCGGTTTCGATCTCAAGCAGTTGCTGATCGGCTCGGAAGGCACCTTGGGCATCGTTACCGCCGCAACCTTGCGGCTGGTGCCCGCCGTGGCAGATCGCATCGTCGTCTGGGCCGGCGTGCCTGACCTCCACGTTGCCCGCACATTGCTGCTCCACTGCCAGGACGCGGTGGGCGATTCGCTTGAAGGTTTCGAAGTGCTGCAGGCCACCAGCCTGCGCGCCGTGCTTGATCACTTGCCCGATGTCCGTGCACCCTTGCAGGGCGAACACGCATGGCACGTGCTGGTCGAGGTCGTGGCCGAACGCGGCGAGGCCGACTGCCTGCAGGACCGGGTCGAGGCGATGATCGCATCGGCCTTCGACGCCGGGCTGATTGAGGATGCGGTGCTTTCCGCCAACGAATCGCAGGCCCGCGCATTCTGGCTACTGCGCGATTCGATCGCGCCCGCCGAACGGGCCAAAGGTGCCGCCGTACAGCACGATGTTTCGGTGCCGGTCGAGAAGATGCCCGCTTTCGTCCATCACGCCGTGCCGCTGGTCGAAGCCGAGTTTCCCGGCGTTCATGCGCTGGCCTTTGGCCATCTCGGCGATGGCAACGTCCATTTTCACGTCCTTGCGCCGGCCGGAACCAGTCAGCGCGACTATGATTTGGACCTTGGCGCGCGGGTCAGCGCGCGGGTGCATGATCTGGTCACCGAATGGGGCGGATCGATCTCGGCCGAACACGGGATTGGGCGTTCAAAGCGTGCCGAACTGGAGCGGTTGGGCGATCCGGTATCGCTTGCGATGATGCGGCAGGTCAAACGGGCGCTTGATCCCGCCGGAATCCTGAATCCGGGCAAGCTTGTGACACTTGCGCCAGACCCGGCCAACGCTTAAAGCCGCGCCTTTCGGGTCCATTTCACAGATTCTATACTACCACAATCACTTCGGAGAGAACCTATCATGGCCAGCGCGCCGCAAGCCCAGCTTCCGCTTTTCTACCAGGACCTGATGCCGCTCAACAGCCGCGACCACGCGTCTTACAAGAGCCGCCAGACCGACAAGGCAACCTGGCTCTCCAACCAGCACGCCGTGCCGCTGACCGCCGAGGAATTCCCCGATGCGTCGCGCCACTATCCGATCATCTTTTCGTCGGGCGCCAACTCGGTTCCGCTGGCGCTGATGGGCCTGAACGAAGGCATCAACACCTTCCTCGATGCCGATGCCAAGCTGCTCGATAACGTCTACGTGCCGGCCTATGTCCGCCGCTATCCGTTCCTCCTCGCCAAGCTGAGCGATTCGAGCGAAGAGCTGTCGCTCTGCTTCGATCCGACCAGCGACTTGGTGGGTGAAGGCGAAGAGGGCCACGCCCTGTTCGACGGCGACCAGCCCACCGATTCGACCAAGGGCCTGCTCGAATTCTGCAAGCAGTTCGAAGAAGCCGGCCAGCGCACGCAGAACTTTGTCGCCGAACTTGAAAAGCACCAGCTGCTGATGGACGGCGAAGTCGCCATCCAGCAGGACGGCACCGATCAGCCGTTCATCTATCGCGGCTTTCGCATGGTTGACGAAGCCAAGCTGCGCGAACTGCGCGGTGACGTGCTGCGTACGCTCAACCAGAACGGCGTGCTCGCGCTGATTTATGCCCACCTTTTCTCGCTGCAGCTGATCCGCGAGATCTTCGGCCGTCAGGTCATGCAGGGCAAGGGCCCGGTCGGCGCTGCGGCCCCCGCTGCTGCTGCCCCCGCTGCTGACGAAAAGCCGGCTGCCAAGGCTCCCAAGAAGAAGTCCTGATTTTTCAGTTCAAGCCCGCAATGCCGCCACAATATCACGGTGTGCAATTGCGGGCTTGAATTTTGAAATTTCAAGGGATAGTTTCGAATCTGCCTGACTGGTGCTTCCCTCATGGTGCCGGTCGGGTTGGTGCACGCGAGTGCACCTCCTCCCTGAACCTTGGCCACCTCGTGCGATTGCACGGGGTGGTTTTTTTATGGACTTCAAGAAAGCTGGATCACTCCGCAGCGATGGCCCAGCCGCCGTCTTCCGGACGTGCAGAACGGCCCA
This sequence comes from Novosphingobium aquae, assembly GCF_037572715.1. Lineage (NCBI taxonomy): Bacteria > Pseudomonadati > Pseudomonadota > Alphaproteobacteria > Sphingomonadales > Sphingomonadaceae > Novosphingobium > Novosphingobium aquae. Next base: position 384,021 of record NZ_JBBHJY010000002.1, read on the forward strand.
ATTCCGCCACTTCGCCCGCCAGCCGCCGCACGAGTCCGGTCAACAGGTGGACGATCGCGGCAAAGCCGGCGCCCGGTTCGGACTGCGCCGGATCGAGATAACTGGTGCGGTCAATTTCCAGTTGGAAGGCGTGGATGTGCGAATCGGGCCGGGCGTGACGCTCCAGCACATAACCGCCGGCATAAGGCCGATTGTGCGCGATCGCCCGGCGCATTTCGGAAAAATAGGAAAAGCTTGAGGCCACCAGCGCGCCCGAACAGGTCGCGCCAAATCGGTCGCCCAGAACGAATTCGGCCGGCCAGTTGCCACCCTGCTTGGGTAGCGGCGGCATCGAATGAAGATCCAGCAGCAGCGCCGCCCCCCATCGTTCGCGCAAGCATTGCAACTGGTTTGCAAGGCAGGTGTGATAGGGTTCGTGGATCAACGCAATGCGGTCATCCAGGTCCGACTGTTCAAGCCGCCGCTTCCACAGTTCGCCAAGCCCGGGCAAACGGCGCGGGATGAGGCCAAGCCCGCTGCGCGAACGGCGTCCGGGCTCGAACGAGCCGAGCGGGTCAGGCCGGCCCCGGGAAAACATCTCCCAATCGACATCGCCGGGATCGCGGTTCAGATCGATCATCGCGCGCGGCGCCTGGGCCACGAGAAGCGCCGCCCCGGTGGCATCGGCGACGCGGCGGGCGAGTTGGTCGGCATAGCGGTCTTCCAGCCGCACGGCAGCGGTGCCGGGATTGCGCATCCGCTCGAACACAGCCGCCGGATAGGTCCGCCCGGCGTGCGGGACGGCGATCAAGACAGGGATCGTGGACGGCTGCGGCGCATCGAGGAAATAGGCGGCTTCACCAGCGGAACCGGGGATTATCCCGCCTTCGATGATTGGCGAATCGGATCGCGACTTTTCCGGCGATGACATGGCCGGAAAGCTGGCCCGGATTGCCGGCCATGTCAAAAAATTGCCCTTCACCCGTGGGCCGCGGGCAAGGTTTGTTAAACTGTCGCGGTCTATAAGAACGCCGCTGCACGACAAACACGGGAATAGACAGGGCACATGATCCGCATCCTTCTGGCCGAAGACGAAGACGCAATGCGCACGTACCTTGCGCGGGCGCTGGAAAATGCCGGCTACGAGGTCGTGTCTGTCGATCGCGGCACGGCGGCGCTGCCGCTGCTTGAAGAGCAGCACTTTGATCTGCTGCTGTCCGACATCGTCATGCCTGAAATGGACGGAATCGAACTGGCCCAGCGCTGCGCCGAAGTCAGCCCCGAGACCAAGGTCATGTTCATTACCGGATTCGCCGCCGTGACACTGAAAGCCAACCGCGAAGCCCCGCAGGCGCGCGTGCTTTCGAAGCCGTTCCACCTCAAGGATCTGGTCATGGAAGTCGAGCGCGTTTTCGGCCTGCAAAACAGCGCGCGCATTTGATCTTGATTTGCCGGGGTGCCTACCTTATTGGCGCCCCCCTGCCCGGGGCGACGGCTTCGGGCAGAACCTGAATGGTGCGGGCGTATAGCTCAGTGGTAGAGCACTATGTTGACATCGTAGGGGTCGCAAGTTCAATCCTTGCTACGCCCACCATTCCATGACAGCCCGCCGGGAAACCGGCGGGCTTCGTCGTTTTCAGGCTCTCAACGCCCCTTCCACTGGGGTTTACGCTTCTCGGCAAAGGCCATCGCGCCTTCGCGCGCATCCTCGGACGTGAAGACGCCGGCGATGTATGGGCTCTGCTTCGCGTTCACGTCCTCATCGGCCCAAAGCCACGAATCGCGCACCACGCCCTTCGATGCGATCACTGCCAGCGGGCCATTGCCGGCAACCCGAGCGGCAAGTTCGCGCGCGCCTTCGATCGCTGGCCCATCGGTCAGAACATTGACCAGCCCCAATTCATGCGCTCGCTCTGCACTGATGGGATCGCCGGTGATCGCCATTTCCATCGCCAAGGTACGCGGCAGCAGGCGCGGTAGGATGACCATGCCCCCGCCGCCAGCCGCAAGTCCGCGCTTCACTTCGGGAATGCCGAATTTCGTGCCCTTGCTGGCGACGATCATGTCGCAGGCCATGGCGAGTTCCATGCCGCCGGCGAGCGCAAAGCCATCGACCGCCGCGATCACCGGCTTCTTCGGCGTCCACGTCGTCAGTCCGCCGAATCCGCGATTTCCGGCAACCGGGTATTCACCCTTGAGGAAGCCCTTGAGGTCCATGCCCGAACAGAATGTCCCGCCTGCCCCGGTCAGAATCGCACAGCGCAGATCGCCATCGGCATCAAGCCGGTCCATGGCCGCGGCAATGGCCTCTGCCGCCTCCTTGGTCATCGCGTTCTTCGCTTCGGGACGGTTGATCGTCACCTCAAGAACGCCGTCACGCGCCTCGACCAACACCTGTTCGCTCACTGTCTTGCTCCTGCCTTGATTTCACTGAATCCGGTTATGGTTCCGTTCCTGCCGTGCCGCCGATGCGAAGTCGAGCGCAGCCGCGCTTAACCGCGCTTGCGATGCGGCTTTTCCCTGCTAAGGGACCGGCGAAAGTTTTCTCCCCGGGAAGGACAGACATGGCCAAGATCAAGGTAGCCAACCCCGTCGTCGAAATGGACGGCGATGAAATGACCCGCATCATCTGGCAGTGGATCCGCGAGCGGCTGATCCTGCCTTATCTCGACATCGACCTGAAGTATTATGACCTCTCGGTTGAAAAGCGCGATGAAACGGGTGACCAGATCACCATCGATTCGGCCGAAGCCACCAAGAAGTACGGCGTTGCCGTAAAGTGCGCGACCATTACGCCGGACGAAGCCCGCGTTGAGGAGTTCAACCTCAAGGCCATGTGGAAGAGCCCGAACGGCACCATCCGCAACATCCTGGGCGGCACCATCTTCCGCGAACCAATCGTCATCCAGAACGTGCCCCGCTTGATCCCGGGCTGGACCGATCCGATCGTCGTCGGCCGTCACGCCTATGGCGACCAGTACCGCGCCACCGATACGCTGATCCCCGGCCCCGGCACGCTGCGCTTGGTATTCGATGGCGACAACGGCGAATCGCTTGACCTCGAAGTGTTCAAGTTCCCCGCCGCTGGCGTGGCCATGGCGATGTACAACCTCGACGAATCGATCCGCGATTTCGCGCGCGCCTCGTTCCACTATGGCCTTGGCCTGAAGTGGCCGGTGTACCTTTCGACCAAGAACACCATCCTCAAGAAGTACGACGGCCGCTTCAAGGACCTGTTCCAGGAAGTGTTCGACGGCGAAGGCTTCAAGGAAAAGTTCGCCGAAGCGGGAATCACTTACGAACACCGCCTGATCGACGACATGGTCGCCTCGGCGCTCAAGTGGTCGGGCAAGTTCGTCTGGGCCTGCAAGAACTACGACGGCGACGTGCAGTCGGATCAGGTTGCGCAGGGCTTCGGCTCGCTGGGTCTGATGACCTCGGTGCTGCTGACCCCGGACGGCAAGACCGTGGAAGCCGAAGCCGCGCACGGCACGGTTACCCGCCATTACCGCCAGCACCAGCAGGGCAAGGCGACCTCGACCAACCCGATCGCCTCGATCTTCGCCTGGACCCGCGGCCTGATGTATCGCGGCAAGTTCGACAACACGCCCGACGTGGTGAAGTTTGCCGAGACGCTGGAACGCGTCTGCATCGAAACCGTCGAAAGCGGCAAGATGACCAAGGACCTCGCGATCCTGATCGGCCCTGAGCAGCCCTGGCTGACCACGGAAGGCTTCTTCGAGGCGATCGTCGAGAACCTCGAAGCAGCAATGGCCAACGGCGGCTAAGGCTCTTGGCCAAGCCAATCAAAAAGGGGCCGCTCCTGCTTGCAGGTGCGGCCCTTTTTCTTGCCCTGCCGGTCATCATACCCTCGGCGCTGGCCTTCCCTTACCGCGCACAGGTAGGCACGTTCGATATCCGCAGCGAGGCCCCGCTGCCCCGCGCCGAGATCGAACGCGTGATCGCCGATGCCAATCGCCGCATTGCGACCAGCCCGATCGCCGATCCGCAGGGGGAGAGCCGGTCGATCTATCTGACGCAAGGCGGCTGGCGCTGGACCTGGCTGGCACTGCAGAGCCGCAAATCGTTCGGTTTGACCCGCGCCGCGACCATTTACATCGTGATCAACCGCAGCCACCTTGCCGCCAACCGCATGACCAACAGCCAGCCGGTCGGCGCGGCGCGGACGCTGTCCTCGATCATCGCGCACGAGACCTGCCACGGCATGGAGCGCCGCCGCTATGGTGCGCTGATGTCCGTTACCAAGCCGACATGGCTGGTCGAAGGCTATTGCGATCACGTGGCGCAGGAGAGCACGCTGAGCGACGCGCGCGCGGCCGACCTCAAGGCTCGCGGGATAGATCATCCCGCCATGGTCTATTACGAGGGGCGCAAGAAAGTAGCCGCTGAACTTGCGCGCAATGGCGGTGACGTTGACCGATTGTTTGCCGAGGCCAAATAGACCTCAAGTCCGCCGCGTGCCTTCCGAGCGGAACAGCGGCCATGCCAACTGTTCGGCCGCGGTGATCGGCGGCAGGTCCTCGATGCCAATCTCATCGGGATAACGCCGGGTAATCTTGGCTGTGCGGAACAAGACATCCCAGAAGAATAGCAGATTGCCGAAGTTGCCCTTGTAATGGGTGACTCCATCCGCCTTGTGCTTGCCGTGGTGCGCCGAGTGCGTCGACGGCGTCGAGATCGTCCGTTCGACCAGCCACATCAGCGGCGACAGCCATGCGATGCGGTACAACGGCCTGTCCCACTGAACGTCCGAATGGGCGGAAATGATCACCAACTGCTTGATCACCACGTAAGGCACATAGACAGAGCCCAGCCCCAGGTAGATCAGCGCCCCGGAAAACCAAAGGCTGGGCATTGTCAGGTAATAGAACACGTTGTTGCGGAACACGATCCGCACCGACATGTAGCTGCCGCTGTGGTGCGCCCGGTGCAGGTTATAGAGCCAGGTGAAACTGTGCGACGCACGGTGCCACCAGTACTGCGCCATGTCATCAAACACGAGCAGGAGCGCGATCTTGGCGAGGAGCGGAATGCCGATCAGCGCGCCGGCATGTTCCGGTGCCGCCCATGCCATGGCCTGATAGGAAAGGAACAGCACCAGCGGCTGGGTGAGCAGCAACAGGACGGGCGATCCGATCAATTCGACCAGAATGTCGCTTCTGGTCTGCCCCGCCTTGCGCAGGAATCCGCCGCGCATCGCCTCAAGCAAAGCGAAGGCCGCAAAGATGGCCGCGATCCATAGCGCTTCGGTCTTCATGCCGATCCCCCTAATCCCGCCGTGACAAATGCCCCGCCAATGCCTTAGGTGCAAGGTATGGCTTCACCGATAGAGTTCGCACCCAATACCCCTCTCGGCGATGCGCTGGTCATCCTTGGCGCCGCTGGCCTCGTCATCCCGCTCTTCGCCCGCTTTCGCATTACGCCGGTGATCGGCTTCATCCTGGTGGGTATGCTGGTCGGCCCGTTCGGACTGGGCGCGAAGGTCGAGGACATTCCCTGGCTGTCCTATGTGACCATCTCCGACCCCGGAGGACTGGCACCCTGGGCTGAATTCGGCATCGTCATGCTGCTGTTTTCCGTGGGCCTGGAGCTTTCATTCGGACGCTTGTGGACCATGCGCCGGCTGGTCTTCGGGCTGGGCGCGCTGGAACTGATCATCGGTGCGCTGCTGATTGGCGCAGTGCTGTTCGCGATGGGCAATTCGCTGGCCACTGGCCTGGCGCTCGGCCTTGCGCTGGCGCTCAGTTCGACCGCGCTGGTGCTCAAGATCACCGATACCCGCACGCCCGTGGGTCGCGCCGCGTTGTCGATGCTGTTGTTCGAAGATATCGCGCTGGTGCCGATCATCTTCCTGCTCGGCGCGATGGGCAGCGGCGGCGAAGGCGCGGACATCTGGCGGACGCTGATGATCGGCGGGCTCACCGTAGGTGCGCTGATGGTCGGTGGACGCTTGTTCCTGCCGATTCTGTTCGCACAGGCCGCCCGCACCAAGAGCCCTGAGCTGTTCCTTGCCGCCAGCCTGCTAGTGGTGATCGTTGCCGCGCTGGCGACTGCTGCCAGCGGACTTTCCCCGATCGTCGGCGCGCTGATCGCGGGACTTCTGATTGCCGAAACTGATTATGCCGGCGAGGTCGAATCGATGACAGAGCCCTTCAAGGGGCTTGCGCTCGGGGTGTTCCTGATCACCGTTGGGATGAGCCTCGACCTCGATCAGGTGTGGAACCGGATCTGGGAAGTCACGCTGGCCGTGGTGGCGGTGCTGGGCATCAAGGCGGTGGTCACCGGCACGATCCTGCGCATGATGGGCGCGCGCACCGGCATGTCGACCGAGACCGGCATCCTGATGGCCAGCCCTTCGGAGACGACGCTTATCGTACTGGGCACGGCAACTTCGGTGGGGCTGATCAACAGCGATGCGGCGCAGTTCTGGCAGATCGTCACGGCGCTTGGCCTGACCATCACCCCGCTGCTGGCAAAACTGGGCAAGCGGCTCGGCAGGCGGATCGACCGGGCGGCCCCGGCCACAGAGGACAGCGCCGATGATACCGTGCCGCGTGCGATCATCATCGGTTTCGGCCGCGTCGGGCGCATGGTGGCGGACATGCTGCGCAATCACGACAAGCCGTTCATCGCGCTCGATGCCGATGCTGACATCATCGCTCAGGGCGCGCGCGATGGCTATCCGGTAGTGTTTGGCGATGCCGCACGCGGGGGCGTGCTCAGCCACCTGCACGTCGACCGGGCCAGCGCGGTCATTCTGACCATGGATGAACCCTATTCGATGCAGCGGCTGGTGCGAAATCTGCGCGGGCAATACCCCGACCTGCCGATCATCGCCCGCGCCCGCGATGCCAGCCACGCCGCGCTCCTCTACAAGGCCGGGGCCAGCCATGCCGTGCCCGAAACGCTGGAAAGCTCGCTGCAGCTATCCGAAGCGGTGCTGGTCGATTTGGGCGTACCGATGGGCTTCGTCATCGCCTCGATCCACGAAAAGCGCGACGAATTCCGCGCGCAGATCATGGTAGAAGGCGGGCTAGACGAAAAACCGAAGTTAAAAAGCGCCAGCATGCGCGAACGCGTCGCCGAATAGGGCAACCTTGCGGCGCGCGGTGCGTTGCACTTTCCACAAGGAGAGTTGCCATGTCCGAGAAGATCAATCCCGCCAATCCCGATGGCCGCACCGATACCAACCCTGCCCACGCCACGGGCGAGGACAAGGGCAGGATAAAGCGCCCACAGCGGACAGATCGCACCATGAATGAGGATGACCTTGCCCGCGGGTCCGAAGTGGAAACCCGTGAAGGTGCGCGGCAGGGCGGCTGAAACTATTTCAGCCGCGTCAGACGGACGACCAGCCCGCCGTCGCCCTTCATCTCGGTTCTGCCGCCGACTTCCAGCTTGAACGAGCGGTCGAACGAGACAGTTGATGAACCTTCTTCGCAGGCGACGCCGGGCCGCGTCCAACTGGCATTGACGTTGAACGTGTCTGCGGCACCGTACCCGCGGCGGCTCAGCGACACGCGCACCGAACGGCTGAAATTGGGGGCATAGCTGCCAAGGTTAGCCTTGTCCGCGGAGCAGGTTTCCGGCGCTTCGTTCACCGAGCTGTTGAACGAAGCGTTGTTGTAGGACCCGACGCGCAGGTCGCCCGCCCACAGCCGCTCCGTGCCGCCCAGGACTTCGACCTGGAATACGGTTGCCGGAAGCCGCGCCGGCGAAGCGACCATTGGCACCGGCATGGGCGGCGCGATCATGACAGGTGGCGGGGGAGCTGGCGGCATCGGCTCCGGGCGCGTCTGCGCCGAAGCGGCGGTTGACGCGACAAGCGTCAAGATGATCGGATCAATGGCGCGCATGGTAACCTCCCCAATAAATCAGGGGCATAGACTAACCAGCCCTCGCGCGGCTGACCAGAGGGATTATACGAGCTGCCGTAACGATTGGCTCAGCCGGAACCCCTGCGTGCGCGGGACGTTTGGCTGCCATGCAGACCCGGTCCCTCGCTATTGCCCTCCTCCCTGTACTTTTGGCGACATGCGCCTGCGGACCGAGCGAGACCAAGGAAGAGGCTGCTTTGGCGGCTTCGACCAACACGCCGCCCGGCAGCCCCGGTGATCCGGCAGCATCGACAGCCCCGCAACCATCAGCGCCGCCATCAGGGCCGCCCGCTGATCACATCGGCCCCGAACCATCCGCCACCCCGACCGTGCCCGATCCGGCCGCTGTCGCTCTGACGCTGCACGAATGGCGTTTGTCAAAGGCCGCGAAGCTCTGCGGTCCGCTGACGTTCAAGCAGACCGGCGACCAATCCGCGCGGGTGCGCCGGGCAGACTTTTCCGGCGGCTGGGGAGTCGCCTACGATACTCCGGAAATCCGCAGCGCCTATGGCGTCGCCGGCCCGGGCGTGCTTGGCACGGACAGCCTTGGCCCTGCCCGGCAGCGTGTCCGGCTGGCTAGGCAGTGGCCGCATCTTCGCGAGCTTGACCAATTCCCCCACCCCTCTTTCGCCGGCTACGGCGTGGAAGGTGCGAGTGCCTATCCCAAGGACAACCCGGAGGGGCGCGGCCTCAATTCGGTCGCCTACGTCCGCGTGCACGGGCAGACGTGCACCTACAACGTGTGGAGCCGGCTCGGCCGGACGCACTTGGAGTTCCTGCTCGAGAACCTCGTGCTGATCGATACCTGACTTGCGAAGTAGGCCTGTCTTAATCGACCCCGTATCGTCTACGTGTTGGCCTGCTGAACCAGACAGCTGCGAGAAACCAGACAGCGAACCCAAGCCAGGTCGCAATATAGCCAGCAGTCAGGTGATCCAGCGGATAGGACGCGGCGCGCCACACACACCAAGCGGCCCCCAGCCCGGCGATGACCTGAAACTCGGGCCAGAAATAGCCAGATTCTGACCGGCTGGCGAACCACCAAATCCGGCTGCGTTGCTGAATATCTGGAGACCAGATCGTGAAGGAATACTGCAGGAACGGCCAAAGCAACGCGAGCGCGACGATCGGGGCCGACATCTCCAACAGCGGGAAATAGTCGTTGAAGCAATCGTCAAAGTGGTCTGAATATTCTCGTCCACGACACCGCACTTGATGCGCAGCAGTGCCACCAAACAGCGGAAAGAACGAAACGGCCATCCACAGGACACCCCCAGCCGCCGCGAGGACAAACCTCGGAAGCGGCTTGAGGACTCTCGTCAACCGGCGAGTACTTCGCGAACAGCTTCGAGCGCCGCTCCAGCCGCCGAGCCGTCCGGCCCGCCGCCCTGCGCCATGTCGGGGCGGCCGCCGCCGCCCTTGCCGCCGAGCGCTTCGACGCCGGCACGGACGAGATCGACGGCGCTGACCTTGCCGGTCAGGTCTTCGGTAACGGCGGCAGCGATGCTGGCCTTGCCGTCATTGACCGCGATGACCACGGCCACGCCCGAACCCATGCGCGCCTTTTCCTGATCGAGCAGTCCGCGCAGTTCCTTGGCGTCGAGGCCGTCGATGACCTGGCCTGAGAAATTCACCCCGCCCAGTTCCTCGTCAGCCGCAGACGCCTTGGCTCCGCCGCCGCCGAGCGCGAGGGCCTTTTTCGCCTCGGCCAGTTCCTTTTCGAGCTTGCGGCGTTCGTCGAGCAAGGCCGCGACGCGGGCCTCTGCCTCGTCCGGGGTGGCACGAAGCAGGCTCGCAACACTCTTGAGCGCATCCTCGCGGCCCACCAGCCACTGGCGAGCGCCTTCACCGGTCAGCGCCTCGATACGGCGCACGCCCGAGCTTACCGCGCCTTCTGAGACAATGCGGAACAGGCCGATATCGCCCGTGGCGCGCACGTGGGTGCCGCCGCAAAGCTCAACCGAATAGGTCTGGCCGCCGGCGTTCCGCCCCATGGACAGCACGCGGACTTCATCGCCATACTTTTCACCAAACAGCGCCATGGCGCCGGCGGCAATGGCATCGTCGGGGCTCATCAGGCGGGTGACGACCGTTTCGTTGCCGCGAATTTCGGCGTTCACTTCAGCCTCGATCGCGGCCACATCCTCAGCCGTCAGCGCGGTGGGCTGCGAGAAGTCGAAGCGCAGGCGGTCCGCCGCGACAAGAGAGCCCTTCTGGGTGACATGGCCGCCCAGCCGGTTGCGCAGCGCCGCGTGAAGCAGGTGCGTGGCCGAATGGTTGGCGCGGATCGCGTCACGGCGTTCAACGTCGATATCGAGCTTGATCGTGTCACCGACCGAGATCGAACCGCTTTCCACCGTACCATTGTGCGCGTGCAGGCGGCCGAGCGGCTTGCCGGTGTCGGCAACCGTCAGCTTCATGCCATTCGCGCCGGTGATCGTACCGGCATCGCCCGACTGGCCGCCGCTTTCGCCATAGAACGGCGTCTGGTTGGTGATGACGGTAACGACATCGCCCGCAGCGGCGGAGGTCACTTCCTTGCCATCCTTGACCAGAGCAACAACCTGCGCCTCTGCCGTGGTGGCGGTGTAGCCGGTGAATTCGGTCGCGCCAACGCGCTCGGCGATGTCGAACCACACTTCGGCGTCCGCCGCCTGCCCCGAACCCTTCCACGCAGCGCGGGCAGCAGCCTTCTGGCGCTCCATCGCCGCGTCGAAGCCGGCCTTGTCCACGCCGATCCCCCGCGCGCGCAGCGCGTCTTCGGTGAGGTCGTAAGGAAAGCCGAAAGTGTCATAGAGCTTGAACGCGGTTTCGCCGGGAAGTTCGCCGCCATCGCTCATGTCGCCGGTCGCTTCGTCGAGCAGCTTGAGCCCGTTCGCCAGCGTCTGGCGGAACTTGGTTTCCTCGCGCTCCAGCACTTCGCGGATCAGCGGTTCGGCGCGGCCGAGTTCCGGATAGGCCTGGCCCATCTCGATCACCAGCGCGGGCACCAGACGGTGTATCAACGGGTCTTTGGCACCGAGCAGGTGCGCGTGGCGCATGGCGCGGCGCATGATGCGGCGCAGGACATAGCCGCGCCCTTCGTTGCTCGGCAGCACGCCATCGGCCAGCAGGAAGCTGGTCGAGCGCAGGTGATCGGCGATCACGCGGTGGCTGGCCTGATGTTCGCCCTGCGCGGCAACGCCGGTCAGACTTTCCGACGCGGCGATCAGCGCCTTGAACGTGTCGGTATCATAATTGTCGTGCACGCCCTGCATCACGGCGGAGACGCGCTCCAGACCCATGCCGGTATCGATGCTGGGCTTGGGCAGGTCGGCAACGATCTCGCCCGCGGCCTGCTCAAATTGCATGAACACGAGATTCCAGATCTCGATGAAGCGGTCACCGTCTTCATCCGGGCTGCCGGGAGGGCCGCCGGGGATGTGATCGCCGTGATCGAAGAAGATTTCCGAGCAGGGCCCGCACGGGCCATCATCGCCCATCGCCCAGAAATTGTCCTTGGTCGCGATGCGGATGATGCGATCTTCGGGCAGGCCAGCGATCTTCTGCCACAGGGCAAAAGCCTCGTCATCGGTGTGATAGACGGTAGCGAGCAGCTTGTCCTTGGGAAGGCCCCATTCGTTGGTCAGCAGGGTCCAGGCGTGCGTGATCGCTTGTTCCTTGAAGTAATCGCCGAACGAGAAATTGCCGAGCATTTCGAAGAACGTATGGTGCCGCGCGGTGTAGCCGACGTTGTCCAGATCGTTGTGCTTGCCGCCGGCGCGAACGCACTTCTGGCTGGACGTGGCGCGCGGGTTGGCGCGCGTCTCAAGCCCGGTAAAGACGTTCTTGAACGGGACCATGCCCGCATTGGTGAACATCAACGTCGGATCGTTGAACGGCACCAGCGGCGCAGATTGCACCACATCGTGCCCGTTAGAGCCGAAGTAATCGAGGAATGAGCGGCGGATTTCGTTCGTCGAAGTCATGCTGCGCCGATAGGACACTCGCGGATTTGCGGCAAGTGCGAAGCAATATGCGGTGAACCGATCAGGCGATGGCGGGCAGCATGACCTTGAGGCCGCCGGGTGCAATGCGGAAGGTCAGCGGGAATTCGAGCTCGATCACCTCGCCATCCAGCGCAATGTGATGCGATCCGTGACGATAGGCGATCACTTCGCGCGCGCTCTCGATTGCAGCGAAGTCCGCCCGCCGGTCGACCTTGCCGCGCATGATGCGCCATGCCGCCAGCAACAACCCCGGTCCGCCGCGCTGGGCCACCGCGAACAAGGAAAGCTGCCCGTCCTGCAGGGTCGCGCGCTGGCCGATGTGGCCCTTTTCGAGCGAATAGAGGTTATTGCCGATAAACAGCAGCGGCGTTTTCACCCGGCGGCGCGTGCCATCGATATCAAGGTCCAGCCGCCGCGTGCGGGGCCAGACCACAACGCGCAGCGCCGCCGGCAAGGTGGCGAGCCATTTCGGCAAGTGTCGCCGGTCGCGGTCCTCAACCATTCGCGCGTATAGCCCAAGCGAGGCATTGTTGAGGAACAACCGCTCGCCAGCGTAACCCACGTCAACCATATCGCAGCGGCCATGGGCTGCAACCTGCGCCGCTTGTTCCAGCGTGCCATCAAGGCCGATGTCGCGCGCGAAATGGTTGCGGGTGCCAAGCGGCAGGACGGCAAGGCAGCGCCCTTCCCCAGCGAGCCGCGCCGCGGCGCTGGCCAGTGTGCCATCGCCGCCGCCGACCGCAATGACGGGCGAACGGGTTGCGGTAACGGCTTGATCAAGGTCCTTGGCCTTGACCAGTTTCACGTCAATCGCTTGCCCGGTGAGCGCGAAGGCATTGCGGATCGTATCGCCCAGCGAATCGCCAAGCCCGGCGGCCGTGCCACCTTCGCAATTGATCACGACAGGAAGGACCTGGCGATGCATCCCGGTCAAACGCCTGAAACGTCGCTACGTTCCAGAATCATGCGTCCCGCATCAGTCACGGCGGGCGGTGACAATCCACGCGGCGGCAGCGAAAGCCACCACGCCTTCGCGCGCATTCCGCCTGATCCATCCGGCGAGCCGGTCGGCCAGAACCTTGCGCGCTTCACCGTGAAGTTGGCGGATCACCGGCGCAAGCGGGCCGATGCGGGCGAAGAAATCCGCCGCCTGCGCCTCGGCTTCGTCGCCGCTACCCGCGACATAGGCGAAATCGCAGGGCTCGATCCGAATTCCGCTCCAGCCGGCTTGGGTCAAGATGTCGCTGATGCGCTCGGGATCGGCGAAAGCGAACGGCCCGGGCGCATAGGGATCGGTGGGTGCGGGAACTCCGGGGAGCAGCGCGGCAAGCCCGGTCATCCAGGGGTTCTCTTCGCGTGACCGGAAGCAGGAGAAAGCCAGTCGGGCGTCAGGCGCGGAAATGGTCCGCAGATGCGTGAAGGCGGCGACGGGATCGTCGAAGAACATGACTCCGTGTCGCGAGACGTAAAGGTCTGGCGCGAAACCCTCCGGCTCCCAGCTCGCCGCATCGGCGCAGAGGAACCGTGCTGCGCTGTTGGGACCAGCACGATCATTGGCCATCTCGACCAGGTCAGGCGAAACGTCGACGCCGATAATCTGCGCTTCGGGGCGTTGGCGGGACAAGGCGAGCGAAAGCTCACCCGCGCCGCAACCGATGTCGGCGACGCGGCTGCCCGGCAGGGCGGCGATGACGTGGAGCAATTCACCGGTCAGCCCGGCAAAACTGCGATCGGTCAGCTGCCAGCTCTGCGCCCAGGCCTTGCCCACCCGGTCCTGCCATTCGCTTTTACCAGTCAATCGCCGGCTCCTGTCATTCACCCGGTCTAGGAGCCAGATGGTCCATGAACAAACAGAATCCGCTTGCGACTCACCGCCAAGAGGCAGACCATCGCGCCATGTCCCAAGCGCGTCTGACGCTGGACCGCGCCCGGCGCGCCTTCACGCAAGAGGAGGCGGATAATGGGTAACACCCCAAACACCACTGGAACGAATGGCAGTAAATCCACCCGTGCGGTCGCGCTTGTCGGGCCGGCCGGCACGGGCAAGACCAGTCTGGCCGAGGCGCTGCTTTATGCCAGCGGCGCGATCAACCGGCAGGGCACGATCGAGGCCGGCAATACCGTGGGCGATGCCAGCGCCGAAGCGCGCAGCCGGCGCGGCTCGACTGAAATCAACTGCATGCATTTTGATTATATGGGCGATCGCTTCGCGCTGATCGACACGCCCGGCGCAGCCGGTTTCGCCGCCGACGGCCTCGCCGCCCTGCCCGCCGCCGACATGGCGATCGTGGTGATCGACCCCGCCCCGGAACGCGCGGCGCTGGCCGAGCCGATGCTGCGCCGGCTGGACGAACTGGGCATTCCCCACGCCATCTTCGTCAACAAGATCGAGACGGCCCGCTCCGGCGCGGTCCGCAACCTGATCGGCGAACTGCAACCGATGAGCCGCGAACCGCTGGCCCTTCGCCAGATCCCGATCCGCGAGGGTGAGCACGTGACCGGCTATGTCGATCTCGCGCTTGAACGCGCCTATCGCTACCGACCCGGCAGGACGAGCGAGCGCGTCGACATTCCCGGCGAAGTGTTGGAGCGCGAAAGGTCGGAACGCACGCACCTGCTTGAAACTCTGGCCGACTTCGACGATGACCTGATGGAAGCGCTGCTGATGGACGAGCAGCCTGATCCGGGTACCATAATGGCCGATCTCGCAGTCGATACCGGGTCCAACAAGATTGTGCCGGTTCTGCTCGGTTCGGCGCTGACCGATGGCGGGGTCAACCGGCTTCTGAAATTCCTGCGGCACGAAGCACCGGCTCCTGCCGCCGCCGGGGCGCGGCTTGGCTTGGCTGAGGGCGGCGCGCTGCACGTGTTCAAGGTAACCAATGCCGGTGCGATGGGCAGGCTGGCGCTGGGCCGTGTGCTGGGTGAGCCGCTGAGTGAAGGCGCGGAACTGCTGGTCGATGGCGAGCCTTCGCGGACCGGATCGATCTTCTTCATGCAGGGTGACAAGACGGCCAAGCAGGCTGCCGCTGCGCCGGGCGACATCGTCGCCGTTGCGAAGGTGGATGGAGCGCGGGCCGGATCGCTGCTTGGAGGGCGCAAAGCGCGCCTGCGCGGCGAGTTCGGCGTGACCGCGCCGGTGCGTAATGCGGCGCTGGCCATCACGACGCGGGACCGGAAGGACGACGTAAAGCTTTCGACGGCCCTGCACCGGCTTTGCGAGGAGGATGCCGGGCTGCACTGGCTGCAGGATGATGCCAGCCACGAGACCATCCTGCGCGGGATCAATGACGAGCACTTGTCCGTTGTGATGAACCGGCTGGAGCGGCGATACGGGGTGGCCGTCGAGGGGCATCCGCCGAGCATCGCTTACCGGGAATCGATCCGCAAACCGGCGGGTGCGCGGGGGCGGCACAAGAAGCAGTCGGGCGGACACGGCCAATATGGCGACTGCGTGATTGAAATCCGGCCGCTGGGACGCGGTGAAGGTTTCCGTTTCGAGGACCGGATCACAGGCGGTGCCATTCCGCGCCAGTATATTCCGGCGGTTGAGGCAGGCATCCGCGATGCCATGGAGACGGGTCCGCTGGGCTTTCCCGTGGTCGACGTGGCAGTGACGCTAATCGACGGGTCGTTCCATTCGGTCGATTCGAGCGAGCTTGCATTCCGTGTCGCGGGCCGGATGGCCATGGCGGAGGCGCTGGCCAAGGCCGCGCCTTACCTGCTCGAGCCGGTCATGCGGGTGAGTGTAGACACTCCTGCCGGGACTGGGTCGAAGGCCGGGTCGGTGTTGTCGAGCCGGCGCGGACAGATCCTCGGTCTTTCGCCGCATCCGGACTGGGCACGCTGGGAACGGGTCGAGGCCTTGTTGCCCGAAGCGGGCATTCACGGCCTCGATGCAGAATTGCGGTCGCTGAGCCAAGGGCTGGCTGGCTTCCACGCCGAGTTCGATCACCTGGCCGAGCTGGGCGGCAAGCAGGCGGACGAAGTGGTCAAGGCGCGAACGGCGCAGGCAGCCTGATCGCCCTTGCCCAAAAGCGAACCGGCGCGAAGGGGGTGCCTTCGCGCCGGTTGCTTGTTCCGAGCCACCCGGGACTGGTCGGGCTTGATGGCTCCTTGAAGATCAGATGTCGTCGTCTGCGTCCGGACCCGTCATCATCTCTTCGGCAACCTTGTCGGTCTGGCCGCGGATAGCGGCTTCCAGACGGTCGCAAACTTCTGGGTGTTCCTTGAGGTAGGTCTTCGAATTCTCACGCCCCTGGCCGATCCGGATCGAATCGTAGGAGAACCAGGCACCTGATTTCTCGACGATGCCGGCCTTCACGCCGAGATCGAGGATTTCGCCGATCTTGGAGATGCCTTCACCGTACATGATGTCGAATTCGACCTGCTTGAACGGCGGGGCGACCTTGTTCTTGACGACTTTCACACGGGTCGTGTTGCCGACGATATCGTCGCGGTCTTTGATCTGGCCGGTGCGGCGGATATCGAGGCGGACCGAAGCGTAGAACTTGAGCGCGTTGCCGCCGGTCGTGGTTTCCGGGTTGCCGTACATCACGCCGATCTTCATGCGCAGCTGGTTGATGAAAATCACCATGCAGCGCGAACGGCTGATCGAACCCGTCAGCTTGCGCAGCGACTGGCTCATCAGGCGGGCCTGCAGACCAACGTGGCTATCGCCCATTTCGCCTTCGATTTCGGCGCGGGGCACCAGCGCGGCGACCGAGTCGATCACCAGCACGTCGATCGCGTTCGAGCGGACCAGCGTATCGACGATTTCGAGAGCCTGTTCGCCGGTATCGGGCTGTGAAACGATCAGTTCGTCAATGTTGACGCCCAGCTTCTTGGCATAGGCCGGATCGAGCGCGTGTTCGGCGTCGACGAAAGCCGCAGTGCCGCCAGTCTTCTGCGCTTCGGCAATGCAATGCAGCGCCAGAGTGGTCTTGCCCGAGCTTTCCGGACCGTAGATTTCGATCACCCGTCCGCGCGGCAGCCCGCCGACGCCGAGGGCGATATCGAGACCGAGCGAGCCAGTCGACACCGACTCAACTTCCATCGTCTCCTTCGAACCGAGCTTCATCGCGCTGCCCTTGCCGAACGCACGATCGATCTGGGCCAAGGCGGCTTCGAGCGCCTTCTGCCGATCTGAATCCTTCATAGTGCCGTCTTTGCCTTCCTGAATCAGCTTGAGCTGCGCTGCCATGATTAGTCCCCTCTGCCTAGGTGGCGGCGACCGGAAAGGTCAACCTCTGGGAATCGATGTATCGCATTTGTTCTAGTGGAACAAGAAGGGAACAGGAACATTTTTGGAACATTGATTATCTAATTGAAATTATGTTGATAATTTTGCTCCCACGGATCGCGCACCGCCCTCCACAGCGGGAATTTTTCCGATCCGTTCCATATCACGACACGAATCAGCGGCGGATAAATGAAAGCCCCGCCGCACCGGGACTGGAGGTGCGGCGGGGCCCAAGGAAACTGCAGGTTGGCCGGTCAGTCGCCGATGGCGACCTTCAGCCGCACGCCCCAGGTGCGCGGGGCACCATAGATGATGCCGCCATCGGCGCTCGAGCTGTTCTGGATCTGGGTGGCGATGTAGGTCTTGTTGCCCAGGTTGTTGACGTAGCCTTCAAGCTTGTACTTGCTGCCAAAGTCAAAGGTCAGCCGCGCATCGAAAATGTCACGGCCCGGCACCAGCGTGTTCACGCTGGGGAACGGGGTCGCATACTGCTGGGCGATGTGCGACCACTGCACCCTCGGCGTCACGTCGATGCCGCCGAATGCGAAGGTGTACTGCACGCCCGCATTCATCGTCCATTCGGGCGAGAACGGCAGGCGCCGGTCCTTTGGCACAAAGCGCAGGTTGGTGGCGCAGCCGGCGTCAGTGCCGGGGGAATTCGTGTCCGAGATACAAGCCGAATTGCTGAACTTGGCGTCGAGGTAGCCAAGGCCGAAGTTGAACCCGAGTCCGCCGAACTGGCCGGTAATTTCCAGCTCGGCCCCCTTGGCATGGCCAGCCAGCGCGTTCTGCGTCACCGGCAATCCGCCGACGAGGCTGGACAGCTGGATGTCCTTGTAAACCGAATAGAACACATCGCCGTTCACGCGCAGGTGGCGATCAAGGAATTCGGTCTTGAAGCCGAGTTCGTAGACGAAGTTGCGTTCAGGCAGGAAGTTGGGCGTGTTCGGCGTCAAGTTCACCCCGCCCGCCTTGTAGCCCTTGGACGCGGTCAGGTAGATCAGGTTGTCATCATTGACGTGATAGTTGACACCCAGCTTGCCGGTCAGCTGGCTGGTCGCGATCTGGCTGACATAGGGCAAGGTAAAGCCGGCCCCCGGAACGGCGGTGCGGGTGTAGACCTGTTTGTCCCACGAATAGCGGCCGCCGACGATCAGCTCGAGCTGCTCAGTGGCGAAGTAGTTGACCTGCCCGAACAACGACTGGCTGGTGTTCTTGGCCGATGAGATAATCGTCGAGGTCGAGCTGACGAAATCACGCGTGTTGTTGTTGTCACGCAGCAGGGTGACCGGCACGGTTTCATCCATCAGGAAGCCGCCGAGCACCCACTGCAAAGGCCCCTTGTCAATCGACAGCAGGTTCACTTCGCTGATGAAGGTCTTGAATTCGGTCGTCGCGCGGCTAACCCGGCCAACGTTGCCGGCGGGCGGGCGCGGCAGCGCGGTGGCGGTGCGATCGCCGTCAGTCTGGTCATAGGTATGGCCATCCTGCCATGAGACCATGCCGCGAACGGCGACGCCATCCCACAGATCATAGCGCGCTTCGCTCGACAGGCGATATCCGGCCTGATCCTGATAGGAGCGGGCGTCTTCCTCGATCACGAAGGGGTTCGCGGTGACGAGATCGTTGCGGTTCTTCACCGCGTTGTTGTCCGACTTCACGTCGAAATATTCACCGCGGACGTTGACCTTCAGACGGCCGTCGGCACCTTCCATCACCAGGCTGGCACGGATCGCATCCATGTCGAGATTGCCCGGCTGGCTTTGCGCGTTGGCGGCGATGTTGCGGGTGAAGCTGTCGCGCTCCTCGTGAAGGTAGGCGATGCGCAGGCCGACCGACTGGCCGCCCATTTCCGCCGTCGCAATTGCCCGGACGCGGCCATAATCCCCCACCGTCACATCGGCGGTGGCACCATGCGAATTGAACTTCGGATCGGGCGTTCGGACATAGATCGCGCCGCCAGTCGAGTTCTGGCCGCTCAGCGTACCCTGCGGGCCGCGCAGCACTTCCATCGATGCGATGTCATAGAAGCTGTGACCGATGAACTGTTCGTGCGGGATCAGCACGCCATCTATGTAATAGGCGACGCCGGGATTCGACGTCGGCGCCGACTGGGCAATGCCCACGCCGCGAATGTTGACGAAGGTCGAGCGGTTGAACGTGTTGATCGCGATCGAGGGAGCGACCTGCTGGATATCGTTGAGGTTGGTAACGCCCTTGCGCTGCAGTTCCTCACCCGAAAGCACGGTTGCCGAGATCGGCACGTTCTGCAGATTCTGCTCGCGGCGTTCCGCGGTGACGACGATTTCCGAAAGCGCGCCGTCGTTTGCCTGGGGATCGCCGTTGTCTGATTGCGCCATGGCGGGCATCGAAACGCCGGTCAGCATCAAAGCAATCGCGCCACGTGTAAAGTTTCGCATCTGTCCTCACCCTGCAACATTATTGTCTGGTGAGACGGACGTTATGCAAGCCCTTGCATAGGTCAAGGGAATTGCTCTCACACATAGTCATTCTGCGTTCAGGCGATGCAGCGCGGCAACACTTGTGCCGGCGCGGTGGGAAGCGGAGACCTTATCCGTGCGCCGTGCCCAGCACGCCGCCCACCTTGTCGCTGATCTGCTGGACCGAAAACGGCTTGGGCAGGAAATGCACGCCGTCGAGGTGGATTTCCTTGCGCAGCTGCTCCTCGGCATAGCCCGACATGAACAGCACCGGCATCTGCGGGTGTATGGCGCGGATCGCCTTGGCCATGGCGGGGCCGTCCATCACCGGCATGACGACGTCCGAGACGACGATGTCGAACATTTCGCCCGCCTGGACACGCTCCAGCCCTTCCTCGCCGTCGCTGGCGGTGGTGACGGTGTAGCCGGCGCGGGTGAGCGCGCGTTCGGCGACGGCGCGCACGGTATCCTCGTCCTCGACCAGCAGGACCTTGCCGCCGCCTGACCATGCCGCCTTGAGTTCCGGCTTGGCTAGCAGGCCGGCATTGGCGGGTTCACCGTGATGCACCGGCAGGTAGACAGTGAACTTGGTGCCCCGGCCCGGCTCGCTGTCGGCAAAGATGAAACCGCCCGACTGCTTGACGATACCATAGACGGTCGAGAGCCCCAGCCCGGTACCGCGGCCCTGGTCCTTGGTGGTGAAGAACGGTTCGAAGATCTTGCCGAGGTGTTCGGGCGCGATGCCGCTGCCGGTATCCTCGACGATCAGCGCGGTATAATCGCCCTGCGGGATGATCTCGCTGCGCATGGCGCGCACCGCGTCGGAGGTCACCCGGCGGGTGGAGAGTGTCAGCTTGGCGTGCCCATCAAGCTTGCCCGCCATGGCATCGCGGGCATTGACCACCAGGTTCATGATCACCTGTTCAAGCTGGGTCGGATCGGCGCGCACGGCGCCCAGATCACGGTCATGGCTGATGGTGAAGTGAATCTTCTCACCCACCAGCCGCTTCAGCATCTGGCCGATATCGGCGACCACGTCGGGTAATTGCAGCACTTCGGGGCGCAGCGTCTGCTGGCGGCTGAAGGCGAGAAGTTGACGCGTCAGGCTGGCGGCGCGGTTGGAATTGGCGCGGATCTGCTGGATGTCGTCATAATCGCTGTCCCCCGGCGTGTGGCGCAGCAGCATGAGGTCGCAGGTGCCAAGGATCGCAGTGAGGACATTGTTGAAATCATGCGCCACACCCCCGGCGAGCTGCCCGACGGCCTGCATCTTGGTCGCCTGGGCAACCTGCCGCTTGAGCCGGGTTTCCTCGGTCGAGTCAGTCAGGCCGAGCAGCACCGCCGCCTCGCCCAGCCCGCGCACCCCGGCGAGGCTCAGCGACACCGGCTCGTCCGGCTGGTGTTTCAGCCGCACGGCGATGTCGCCGCTCGCCGCAGAACCCTGCGCATAGCGGCGGACAGCATCGGACAGAGCGCCCTTGTCTTCCTTGACGACGAGGTCGGTCGGATAGGTCGGAGGTGCCTCGCCCTCCATGCCAGCGGCGCGCATGAAGGCCGGGTTGGCAAACAGCAGGTGCCCGTCGCGGTCGGCCATGGCGAGGCCCAGCGGCAATTGCCCCAGCAAGGCCTCAAGGTGCGGCGCGGCGGTTGGCGCATCGCGCTCTGCCCCGCCGCCGATGGCGATTCCGGCATCGATCACCAGCATCAGCGAGGGCACTTTCTCCATGTCGGGATCGCCGGCATCGGGATCGGCGACCGGCACATAGTACATGGTCAGCGCCGAACCGCGGCGGCCTTCGCGCGCCCATGTGAGCCGCTCGCGATCGTCCTGCTGGAGGAAGGAGACGAACGGCTTGCCGACAAGCACCGCGCGGGCATCGCCGGTGGCGCGTTCGGCAAAGCCGGCGTTGGCGCTGCGGATATCGCCTTCGGCATCGACCAGGGCTGCGGCAATGCCGTATTTGCCCAGTGCCCTGCCCGCCTTGCCTTCAATGGCGCGGGCAGTGTCGACCACCGGATCGGCGACGGTAAGCGCGGTGAAGCGCCAGATCAGGTAATCGTCGGCGCGGCCTGCGCGCTCGGCCTCCACCCGCCAGCGGCCGAGGCCGCTCTCGACCATTTCGGCCTGGCCCATGCCATCGCGCCAGGCAGCGCGGGCGGCCTTAATCAGGCGTTCGAGCGAAGCGCCATCGACGTCGAGCTTGGGCGGGGACTGGCTGGTACCGAACCAGCTTTCGTATAGCGCATTGGCGCAGGTCAGCCGGCCGGCGCGGTCGGTAATGCACATGCCGGCGTCCGGGCGGGCGATCGCGGCGACGGTCACCGACCAGTCGGGCATGGCCCAATCAGCCTTGCTTTCAGGAGCATTGCGGCGGGTCAGCAGATAGCCGATGCCGCCCAGCGCAATCACCCCGCCTCCAAAGCCAGCGAGTGCCGCCAGCGAGCCGGTGGCATACCATATCAATGCAAGCGAAATCGCGACGGCCAGCACCACGGCCAGCCGTTCGATCAGGGAGTTTGAAGGGCCCAGCGCCGAAGCGCTCACCCTTGCTCCGCCTTCATGCCTTCCAGTTTCACGCGGCGCTTGTGGCGCACCCACCAGTTCCAGGTAAAGACCGCGATGAAATAACCCACAACGGAAACCACGAAGCTGATCACCAGCAGGCCGGAAACGAGCGCCGGGGCGGCATCGGAGAACAGCCACGACAGCCACTGGTCAAGCCCGGCGCCGTGGGAATAGAGCGACTGGAATGTCGTCAGATCGGCATGATAGCCCATCGAATTGCCGACATAGATCGATCCCGCCAGGATCAACGGGGTCGTTGCCGGGTTGGACAGGAAGGTCATCGCTGCGGCAATCGGGATATTACCGCGAAACGGCACGCACATCAGCGCCGCACCGACGATCTGGACGCCCGGGATCAGGGCGAAGATACCGACGAGCAACCCGACGAATACGCCGCGAGGCACCGAACGCCGCGTAAATCGCCACAGTTCTGCCCTGCGGGCCAACGGCGCGACAAAGCGCACGTTCTCCAGATCCTCACGCTTGGGAAGGTTGCGGTGCGACCAGGCAGCGATGCGTGCGAACATTCCCATGGGTTTGGCGGATGTAATCATTCGTTGGGGCTCCCGAAAGGGGACCCTAGGGCTAAAAACATTGCAACACGATGAAGAGCGATCCTAGCGCGACCGCCACCCCGCGAGGAAACAACCGTTACTTGTGCTCGCGCAAGATACGCTGCTGATCGCGCTTCCAGTCACGGTCCTTGATCGTGGCGCGCTTGTCGGCGTTGTTCTTGCCCTTGGCGAGCGCCAGTTCGACTTTCGCCCGGCCGCGCCCGTTGAAATAGATCGACAGCGGCACCAGCGTCATGCCCTTGCGCTCCACCGCACCGGTGAACTTGGCAATCTCGCGCTCTTTCAGCAGCAGCTTGCGCAGGCGCTTGGGCTCATGGTTGTGGCGGTTGCCGTGGCTGAATTCGGGGACGTTGGAATTGACCAGCCAGACCTCGCCCTTTTTCACTTCAGCATAGGATTCGGCGATCGAGCCTTCGCCAAAGCGCAGGCTTTTCACTTCGGTGCCGGTCAGGGCAATGCCCGCCTCGAACACTTCATCGATGAAATATTCAAAACGCGCGCGCCGGTTTTCGGCGACGACCTTCTTCTTGTCGAACTGGGCGGGAGTCGGGCGAGCCATGGTAGGGGCGATGTAGGGATGACTGGACCAAAAGGAAACCGGTTCACACTAAAATCGTTCAGGCCCCGCGCTCACTAAAGGTTGAGCGCGCCCAGGTGCGTTTGCCACTTGATTTCGTCATTGTGCGAATGGGTGAACCCCACCGAGCGTTCGTAAGCGACAGTGTCCTGGTGCCGGAAGGCGACGATGTAGGTTCGCCGCCAGCGGTCCGCCGTGCGATTGCCGCCTGATCCGTGAAGGATCAGTTCGTCGTGCACCGTAATATCGCCGCGCTTCAGCGGCAGCTCGACAATCCGGTCGGCGGGATCGAGCGTCACGCTGAGAATGTGGAACTCTTCCTTGCCCTCGCCATGCAGGGGCCGGTGCGGCCGTAGCGCGCCCTTCTGCGAACCGGGCACCACCTGCAGACAGCCATTCTGGCTATCGGCATCGTCGAGCGCGAGTGAGCAGGTGGCCGTGAAGGTATCGGGTGTGTTGGTCGGCCAATAGCCCAGATCCTGATGCCACGAAAACATCGCGTCGGGCTTGTTAGGGCGTTTGGCGAGGAACTGGTCGTAATCGAGCGCCGCCTGTTCACCCAGAAGCTGGCGCGCGATCGATGCGGCGCGGCGCTCATAGACGTTGTCCTGCAGATGCGGCTGGTACTTGCGCGGGAGCATGGCGTTGACGAGGCTGAAATCCTTGAACCGGCGGTCGGCAGGGCCGCTCATGTCGCAAAAGTCGCGGCCCATTCCGGTCACTTCGCCTTGGATGAAGCGTTCGAAGTCTGGTTCGATCGCTTGCAGCTCTTCTTCGGTCACGACATCGCGCAGGGTGAGGTAGCCGTCACAGCGATAGGCTTCGACCTGATCGGCGGACAAAATGTACTCGTCCCCCTGCCTGCCGAGCTTTTCCGCCATGTCACGTCCTCCTCAAGCGCGGCCGGTCTGGCCGTTCATTGACGCAGGCGGCTTTGGCGCAACTCAGCGTGATGCAAAAGCCGGGAAAGGATTTTCTGTCACGATGTGGCGTCAAACCAGTCCCGCGATCTCCAGCGCCTCATCCACCTGCTTCTTCACCGCATCACCCACCTTGACCAGCGGCAGGCGCAGGTCGTCGGTCATCCATTCATGCACACGGCTGAGCGCGTACTTGCAGGGAGCGGGGCTGGCATCGGCGAACATCGCGTAGTGCAGCGGGTAGAGCTTGTCGTTGAGTTCGCGCGCCAGGGTCAGGTCATTCGCGGCGATCGCGGCCTGGAAATCGGCGCAGAGCTTGGGCGCGACGTTGGCCGTCACCGAAATGCAGCCCTTGCCGCCGGCAGCCGAGTGCGGCAGCCACAGCTCGTCATCGCCAGAAAGCTGCGCGAAGGGGTGGTGGATGCCCATGCGGTGGTCGGTGACCCGGCTAAGGTCGCCGCTGGCGTCCTTGATGCCGACGAAGGTCTTGGGATAGCGGTTGACCAGTTCGATCACCGTTTCGGGCTTGAGATCGGACACGGTGCGCCCCGGCACATTATAGAGTACGATCGGCAGGTCGGTGTTTTCCGCAAGGAAGCTGTAGTGCGCGATCAGGCCGGCCTGGCTTGGGCGGTTGTAATAAGGCGCAACGCAGAGGCCAGCCGCCGCGCCGCTCTTCTTCGAAAAGTTGAGGTGCAGGCGCGCGTTCATCGTATCGTTGCTGCCGCAGCCGGCGATGATCGGCACGCGGCCGGCGGCCTGCTCGATGCAGACCTCGATCACGCGGTGATGTTCGGCGTTCGACAGGGTCGACGCCTCGCCCGTGGTGCCGCAGGGGACGAGGCCGGACGAGCCATTCTCGATCTGCCATTCAACGAGTTGCCGGAAGGCGCGCTCATCGAACGCTCCATCGCGAAAAGGAGTCACCAGGGCCGGAATGGAGCCGGAAAACATGGACATCTTCCTGTTAGTTGCCCCAAGGAAGCGACGGGCCGATCCCGAAGCAGCTCCCCGCGGCTGGTTTGTGTTCAGGGCCTGATAAGGAGCTTACAGCGAAAATGTCCAGCATGGTGACGACACGTAATTTGAAACATCGCTCTCTCGCCCTGCTGATCGGCTCTCTTCTTGCCCTTCCTGCCCAGGCCCCGACAGCATTGGCCCAGACCGTTTCCGTGCCCGTGGTGCAGAAGCTGCCCGATAGCTATGTGCCCGGCGGTGAGGATCAAACCGCGCCTGCACGCCCGTCCGCCCCGCAAGCGCAGCCGTTGGCCGTGCCGATGGTGGGTGAAGGCGGCGAATGGGATGCCGCTCGCTCCATCCACCGGGAGAATGGTTCGCCGCAGATGGCAGCTGCAATCGCCCGCTGGAAGTCGCTCAGCCAGAACGATAATTACAGTTTTTCCGACTATTCCGGCTTCCTGCTGGCCTATCCGGGCCTGCCGCTGGAAAGTAAAATCCGGCGCAGCGCGGAAAAGGCACTGGAACGCGAAGGTGCCGATCCCGGGCGGGTTATCGCCTATTTTGACCGGATGCCGCCGCTGACCAATTCGGCGCGGGCACTCTATGCCCTCGCCCTTGCCTCTTCGGGCCGCTTGTCGCAGGCGCAGTCGCAGGCAATGGCCGCTTGGCGCGGCGGAGCGATGAGCCCTTCGGCGGAAAGCGGCATCGCTGCCATTCTTGGCGGCAAGATCAAGAGCGACGATCACGACGCGCGGATGGACGCGCTGCTCTGGGCCGGCGCGGCCGATGCCGCCTCGCGCCAGCTCTTGCTCGTCTCCCCCGGCTCGCGTGATCTGTTCGCGGCCCGGCTGGCCGTGCTGCAAGGCAACGATCCCGACCGGCTCGGCATGGTCACGCCGATGGGCGCGCAGAGCGATCCCGGCTGGCTGTACAACCGCGCGCGACAGATGCGCCGCCTGAACGAGCGGCTTGGCGCTGCCACGCTGCTGGCCAACCGCGCGCCGCTGTCCCGCCTGCCCCACGATCCCGAAAAGTGGGTCGAACTGCAACTCGCCGCAGCGCGTGATGCCGATGCGGCGACTGCCGTGCGCATTGCCTCCAAGATCGACGACGGCTTTGCCCCTAAGGCCGATGTCAGCCTGCTCTCGTTCGACCTGCGCGACGATTATACCTCGCTGATGTGGCTCGGCGGACAGAAGGCGCTCTACACGCTCAGCGATCCGCGCAGTGCAGCGCTGTTGTTCTGGCGTTACGGCGCCGCTGCACGCACACCGCAGACCCGCTCCAAGGGATTCTACTGGGCCGGACGGTCGCTGTCGCAAGCCGGTGACCGCGACGGGGCCAAGCGCTATTTCGAAGCGGCCGGAGCCTATGCCGACCAGTTCTACGGTATGCTGGCGCTCGAACGGCTGGGCAAGCAGATCCCTGCCCTGATGAGCAACCCGACAGCAGTTCCATCCCGCGCCCAGCGCGATGCCTTCAACGATCGCCCGATCACTCAGGCCGTCCGTGAAGTCGCGATCGAAAGCGACTGGCCGGTGGCCGTGCGCTTCTTCCGCGAGATCGCCGATCAGGCCGAAAGCGAACTTGACCACGT
Source organism: Novosphingobium aquae (assembly GCF_037572715.1). Taxonomy (NCBI): domain Bacteria; kingdom Pseudomonadati; phylum Pseudomonadota; class Alphaproteobacteria; order Sphingomonadales; family Sphingomonadaceae; genus Novosphingobium; species Novosphingobium aquae. Next base: position 410,765 of record NZ_JBBHJY010000002.1, read on the forward strand.
GCTGGTGGCTGATCTGGCGCGCGAGATCGGCCGGCGTGATCTTGGCGTGATCCTTGGTCAGGCTGCCCATGTCGATGGCCACGGCATTTACCGCAAGACCAGCTATCCGCTGATTCCCGTGCCGCAGGGCTCCAACTGGACCATGATCCACGCCATCAGTCGGCAGGAGAGCCAGTTCGCCATGAACGCGGTCAGCCACGCTGGTGCGCGGGGCCTGATGCAGCTGATGCCCGGAACGGCGCGCGAGCAGGCGGGCAAGATGGGCCTGCCCTATAACCCGCAATCGCTGATGAGCGACGCCGGATACAACCTGCGGCTCGGCGATGGCTATTTCCGGCGCGTGCTGAACTATTTCAACGGCAGCTATCCCCTCGCGATTGCTGCTTACAACGCCGGTCCCGGCAATGTGAACAAATGGCTGCGCGCCAATGGCGACCCGCGCACTGGTGAGATCGAATGGATCGACTGGATGGAGCGGATCGGCCTGTCGGAAACGCGCAATTACGTACAGCGCGTGCTGGAAAACGCCGTGGTCTATGAAGCGATGAACCCTGATCAGGCCCGGATGCGCGGGGCCAATCCGCTCAGCCAGTATATCGGCAAACGCGCCCCGGGCTGAGCGCAGGCGCCTCACGGCCCCAAAAACCAAGAGCCCCCGCCAAATGAATGGCGAGGGCTCCGGTTGGTCGATGTCCCTTGGATAAGGGAAAGATCATTCCATTTTCTTAACGCACAGGATTAAAATCTGCTGATCAGCGCTTGCGGGCCATCATCGGGCCGCTGACTTCGCGGCCTGGTGCTGCCGGGGCCTTGCCGCGCGACGGGGCGGCATAGGCGAAGCAGGCACCGCCACGCTTCTTGACGCTGGAGCACAGGCCGTTGGCCGTACCCGCGCCGGAAATGCCGGCAGCGGCAACGCGCCAGACGTTCTTGCCGCGCACCACGGCGGGCGTGATGTTCATGCGATAGCCGGAAAGCGCGGCATTGCGCGCGGTATAGATGCCCCAGGCGCGGCGGGCACCCTGTTGGCTGGAGAACGAACCGAGCTGGACCATGTGCGTGCCATTGGCGGTGACGGGCATGGCGCGCTGGATGCTTGCGCTGAGTTGGCGCGGTGCCGGCTGCGGCGCGGCAGTAGCGACCTGGATCACCGGCTGCGATATGAACTGGGTGGCTTCAGACGGAGCGACAGGCGCCGAGGCAGCAGCGACTTCCATCGGCGCTGCGGGGGCCTGAGCCATTGCCGGCGGCGCTGAAGCGACGGGGGTTTCGTCAACCGGAGCAAGTTCAGCATTTGCCGGCGCTGACGGCATATTCACCGCGACAGCGACATGCGCCGCTGGATTCGCCGTAGCTTCAGCAGCAAGCTGTTCCATCGCCGGATTGTTGGCAAGCGCCAGCATTGCCGGCTGGCCCGAATCTCTGCGCATCGGCGTGCCGAGCAAAACGGCAACGCGGCGCTGGTATTGTTCGGGTGCTACCGACGAGGCCCAATCGGTCAGGCGGTTGTCAAGCTTGTCAGCCTGGACGTCCTGCGATGCCATGACGCGCGCTTCCTTCCAGCGGCCTGCCAGCGCATAGGCATAGGCAAGGTTCTGGCGGACCTTCGGCGTGTTCTCACCGCCGCGCATGGCATCGGCAAGCACCGAGACGCCGCGTTCCGGCTCACCGGCAAGCGCGAGGGCAAGGCCGAGGTCGCTGGCAGGAATTTCTCCGCGCCAGTCATCGAGCACGGCAAGCGCCGCGTCCTGATGGCCGGCACCAATCTGCGCCAGCGCAAGGCTGAGCGCGGTGCGGGCGGAATTGTCACCCAGCTTCATGGCATCGTCAAAGGTGGTCGCAGCCGACTGGAATCGGCCGGCCTTGAAATAGGACTGGGCCAGCAACACGCGCAGCGCGACATCGCGCGGGCTGGCGGCAACCGCCGCCTCGGCGTTGACCACGGCCTTTTCGCCATTGCCCTTCATCAGCGCAAGGCGCGCCGCATCCGCCGAATTCTTGCGCACGGTCATGCCCTGCGCGGCGCAGCCGGCGAGCAGGCCGATTGCGAGCACGGCACCGGCGATCTTGGTGTAGCGAGCCTTGGAAGTGCGGGAAGACATGGCAGTTACCCCTTGGAAATTATTTGCGCTTGGCGCGTAGTTGGCCGGCAATGGCGTCGAGTTCGGGATTGTCGGCGAGAAACTTGTCGAGCGCTTGGGTGACGACGGCCTGAGCGCTGAGGTTCTGCGCGGTGCAGGCCAGCCGCAGGCGCAGGTGGCGTTCCTCGTCGAGCCGCAACGTGAAGGCAGCCTTCTGGCCGCGCGCAAATGCCGACTGGCGCTCGCGTTCGGCCCGCGCGAATTCGCGGGTCAGGCGCTGCTGCTGGCGGCGGGCATCGGCGGTGCGGGTGATCGGCACGATTTCGGCCTGAGGCAAGGTTTCGCCCATGTCGTTCCAGCCGAGCTCGTGATCGATTGCGGGGTCTGCGGATTCGCCGGGCATCGAAGCGGCTACAGAATGCTGGCGCATGGCCGGCTTTGCCCCGCCCTTGCGAGCAAGCAAGGTGGGGCTGAGAGAGGCCAGCGGCTTGTGAGTGTCTACCGCCATGGCCCTGTCACGATCCAGCGACGCGGCGGCCGAAGCCACCGACCGGGCGGGCATAGCCTGCTGCTACCGGCGCACCGGGAGCGGCTGCAGGGGCAGCGAACACGGTGCGGCGGAAGTTCTTTTCCAGGCGGTCGTAGACATAGTTCCACAGCGCGGCGATTTCCATCGACGAGCGGCCCATCGGATCGACTTCCATGACAGTGCGGCCATCGATCATCGAGGCAGCATAGTCGGTGCGGTGATGCAGCGTGATCGGGGCAACGGTGCCATGCTGCGACAAGGCAACAGCAGCTTCCGAAGTTATCTTGGCCTTGGGGGTAGCGCCGTTGACCACGAAGAGCAGCGGCTTGCCGGCGCGTTCGCACAGATCGACCGTGGCACCCACGGCGCGCAGGTCATGCGGGCTTGGGCGGGTCGGCACGACGATCAGTTCGGCAACCGAGATTACCGACTGGATGGCCATGGTGATCGCCGGCGGCGTATCGATGACGGCCAGCTTGAAGCCTTGCGAGCGCAGCACCTGAAGGTCTGCGGCAAGGCGCGAAACCGTGGTCTGGGCAAAGGCCGGGAATTCCGCTTCGCGTTCGTTCCACCAGTCCGCGAGTGACCCTTGCGGATCGATGTCGATCAGGACGACAGGGCCCGCGCCGGCGCGCTGCGCCTGCACGGCGAGATGCCCGGACAAGGTCGTCTTGCCAGATCCACCCTTCTGTGATGCCAGTGCCAGTACGCGCAAAGTAAATTCCCCCCGAATGCGTTGGACCATTCGATTGGCCCCTAAAAAACCAGATGCTCCCTAATTTTGAGTTAATGGCGGCGATGGAATTGTTCGCATCGGCATTGGCACCCCCGGCCATCGCAAGGGCTTTCAAGCCGGGTTTTCCTGTGTCACAAGCACGACTTAGGTCCGGCGGGGGCCACGGGTGGACGGGGTAAGCGAATGAATCTGCGAGTTGTGCTGTCAGGACTGGTTGCCGCCACGCTCGCCGGAGCCGGCCCGGCGATGGCCGATGTGAAGACCGGCGTCGATGCCTGGGCACGCGGCGATTTCACCACTGCGGTCAAGGAATGGGAAGGCCCGGCAACGCGCGGCGATGCCGATGCGCAGTTCAATCTTGGCCAGGCCTACAAGTGGGGCAAGGGGGTCAAGCAGGATCTCAAGAAATCCGAGTTCTATTTCGGCAAAGCAGCCGCTCAGGGGCATATAGAAGCCTCTGATAACTATGGGTTGTTGCTGTTCGATCGCGGCGAGCGCGGACAGGCCCTGCCTTATGTCAAGGCAGCTGGCGGACGCGGTGATCCGCGCGCGCAGTATCTGCTGGCGATCATGTATTTCAACGGCGACATGGTCAGCCGGGATTGGGTCCGCGCCTATGCCTTGATGTCGCTCGCCCAGCAGGCAGGCCTGCCGCAGGCGAAGGCCGGGCTTGAGCAGATGGACAAACACATCCCGCTGACCCAGCGCCAGCAGGCGGTCGTTCTTGCGCAGCAATTGGCCAGCGAGGCGGAGGCCACCCGCAACCGCCAGTTCGCCGCCGACGATCTGGGCGTGAAAAATCCAGCCGGGGTCGTCACTTCGCCGCCGCAAGTGGCAGCCGCCGCGCCAGTGCGCCGCCAGCCGACGGCCGAAGAAGCCGTTGCCGAAGCCGAGCGCGTGACTGGCAATGCCACCCCCCGCACCGCCGGCGCCGACTATGCGCGGCCCGTTGCCACCACGCCCCCTCCCCCGGCATCGCGCCCCACCGTCGCCGTGGCAACGCCGCGCCCGATCACCATTGCGCCCCGTCCGGCCGTAACACCCTCTCTAGCCCCGCCCAAACCCGCCGTGGTCACACCCAAGCCCGCGCCGCCACCAGTCGCAGGCGCCTGGCGCATCCAGCTTGGCGCATTCGGCGTCAGCAGCAATGCCGATGTGCTGTGGGCCAAGGTTCGCGGACGGCCTGAAGTCGCCGGCCATGCCCGGATCAACGTGCCGGCAGGCGCAGTGATCAAGCTTCAGGCCGGCGGCTACAGCGAAGACAGTGCACGCGCCGCCTGCCGCTCGTTGAGCGCTGCCGGGCTGGTCTGCGCGCCGGTAAGGAACTGACCGAGGACGTGCCGCCAACCAGCGCCTCTGCCGGGCGTATCGCATCACTCGACCTGATCCGCGGCACCGCGATCCTCGGCATCCTCGCGGTCAATATCGCCGGTTTCGCCGGGCCGATGGATGCAACTGTATCTCCGGCATGGAACGGAGCGCCCAGCCCGACCGACGAGGCCAGCTTCATGGCCACATTCATCGTGTTCGAAGGCAAGATGCGCGGCCTGCTCAGCCTGCTTTTCGGCGCCAGTATGGTGCTGCTGGTCGAAAGCGCCGAAGCGCGCGGGCGCAGCGGTGATAGTGCCCAGCTGAAGCGGCTGATCTGGCTGGCCGTAATCGGCTATCTGCATTTCATCGTGCTGTGGTGGGGCGACATCCTTTTCGCCTATGCCTTCGCCGGGTTTTTCGCGCTGCTGCTGAGGCATCTGCCGGTCAAAATCATGCTGCCGCTGGCCCTGTTCGCCTTTGCCGTGTGGCACGGTGGCGGCATGGCCGGAAGCGCAAACGCCGTGCTTGCCGACCTGCGCTATGAAGGGGGCGCTTCCCCGCCGGCCGAGGTCAGCCGTATCGAGCAGGAACGCAAGGCCTTGCAGGTCAGCACCGAAGCGGAACTGCGCCGCGAGAGAGGCGGCTGGAGCGAACTGGCCGTCTACAAGCTCACCGAGCAGCCTCGGTTTCCCATAGTCGGTGCCTTGATCGGCATTGGCGAAACCCTGCCCATGATGCTGATCGGCATGGTGCTGTACCGCAGTGGTTTCTTCACCGGTGGCTGGCCCCGGCGGCGCAGAGTGCTGCTCGCGGGTGGAACGCTGATCTTCGGGCTGGCCGGCACACTCATCCTCGCTGCGATGGCCCGGGCGTCCGGCTATGCCCCCGCGACCATGAGCGCGATCATCGTCTACTGGGCGGCGGTCCCGCATGTGGCGATGACCCTCGGCTATGCAGCGCTGCTGGTATCGGCCGCGCGGCGGCTGTCCGGCGGCCGCCTCACCCGCCGCATCGAAGCCGTGGGCCGCATGGCATTGACCAATTACCTCGGCTGCTCGCTGGTCTTCACTGCACTGTTCTATGGCTGGGGCTTGGGCCTGATCGGGCAAGTGCCAGCGCGCTGGCATTTCGCCTTCGTGCTGGGCGGCTGGATCGCCATGTTGACCTTGAGCCCATGGTGGCAGGCGCGGTTCGGGCAGGGTCCGGTCGAGCGGATCTGGCGCTGGCTTTCCGGCCGCCGCGCTGAACGCGAGGCGGCCGGAGGTTAATTCCTGAAGTTCAGCTCTTCGCGAAGGGGTTCTTCGGGCTGCGCAGCGTCAGGCGGACCGGAACAGCATCAAAGCCCAGATCGCGGCGGATGCCGTTGATCAGGTAGCGCTGATAGCTCATCGGCAAGTCATCAAGCCGGGTGCCGAACAGCACGAAGCCGGGCGGGCGCGTCTTGGCCTGCGTGATGTAGCGCAGCTTGATCCGCTTGCCGCCGGGCGCGGGCGGTGGGTTCTTCTCCAGCACGTCGTCAAACCAGCGGTTGAGCAGCGAGGTCGGCACGCGCTTCGACCATGCTTCGCGCAGTTCGAAGGCGGCGGCGATCAACTCGTCGAGCCCCTTGCCGGTGCGCGCGGACACGGCCAGCAGCGGCACGCCGCGAACCTGGCTGAGGCCTTCTTCCAGTGCGGCGCGGATGCCGTTGAACAGGCCGGAGGGGCCTTCCGCTACGTCCCACTTGTTGATCGCAACGATCAGCGCGCGGCCTTCTTCAAGCGCCATGGCGGCGATCTTGAGGTCCTGATGCTCCAGCCCTTTGGTGGCATCGAGCAGCAGGACGACGACCTCGGCGAAATCGACCGCGTGCCGCGCATCGGCGACGGCCATCTTTTCGAGCTTTTCGACCACCCGCGCCTTTTTGCGCATGCCAGCGGTATCGATCAGCCGCACCGGGCGAGCTTCCTTAGTCTTGGGATCGGTCCAGACCCAGTCCACCGCGATCGAATCGCGCGTGATCCCTGCCTCAGGCCCGGTCAGCAAGCGGTCTTCGCGCAGCATGGCGTTGATCAGCGTGGACTTTCCGGCGTTCGGGCGACCGACGATGGCCAGCTTGAGCGGCCCCGCCAGGTCCTCCTCGTCCTCATCTTCCTGCACTTCCTTGCCTTCAACGTGCGGCAGCAGCGCCTGGAACAGATCGGCGAAGCCCTCGCCATGCTCCGCGGACACGGCAATCGGCTCGCCAAAGCCCAGCGAATAGCTTTCGAGCAGGCCCGATTCGGAGGCGCGGCCCTCAGCCTTGTTGCCCACAAGGATCACCGGAATGGTCGATTGCCGCAGCCAGCGCGCGATTTCCTCGTCAAGCGGAGTCAATCCGGCGCGGGTGTCGAAAACGAACATCGCTGCATCGGCCCCGTGCAGCGAAACTTCGGTCTGCGCGCGCATGCGGCCGGGCAAGGTGTCGGGATCCTCGTCCTCCCAGCCCGCCGTATCGACAATGGTGAATTCAAGGCCCAGCAAGTTGGCATCACCAAACCTGCGGTCACGCGTCACCCCCGGCTGGTCATCGACCAGCGCCAGCTTCTTGCCCACGAGCCGGTTGAACAACGTCGATTTGCCGACGTTGGGACGTCCGATAATGATTATTTGCGCTTTCGCCATGACGCGCCAAGTGGCCTTTTGTGCGCCAATAGGCAAGCGCGGCGGCAAATGCGTGCCTCTACCCGGCAAAATATTACCGTCTTGTTTACCATATGTAGATGCCCTGATTTAACCGGACACGCGCAAAAGCGCTGGCATGAAGTGCCGCCTTGTCCCCTTTGTATTAGCCACGCTTGCCGCGCTGCCTTCGCCGGTTTTCAGCCAGGTGCAGGGTGAAGCAATGGTCGCCGGGACCGCCGGCATCTCGGCCATACAACTCATGTCGCTGCAATGCGTTCCCTATGCACGCACGGTTTCAGGCATCCGGATTTACGGCGATGCCCATACGTGGTGGGGTCAGGCTGCGGGCAAATATGCCCGCGGGGACCGGCCCAAGGTGGGAGCCGTCATGGCGTTCAAGCCCTATGGCCGCATGGAACTGGGCCACGTCGCCGCCGTCAGCCAGATTATCGATTCGCGCACCGTCCTTCTGCGCCACGCCAACTGGTCGCTGATCAACGGCGCGCGAGGGCAGATCGAAAACGACGTGCGCGCGATCGACGTTTCGGAAGGCAACGACTGGAGCAAGGTGCGTGTCTGGTTCGCCCCGATCCAAGGCATCGGCGGCACGGCCTGGCCGGTACAAGGCTTCATCTATAACGAGAAGCCCAGCAGCCGCAGCATGCTGCTAAAGCCGGAAAAGCAGTCCGCACCGCGCAAGACCGATAGCGCCATGGCAAAGGTCCCGTCCGGACCGGCAAAGACAATAAAGGCCCCGAAAATCGACGCGCGCTATGCCGCCGATCCGATTGGCGCGATCATTGCCGCGGCAATGAAGTAGATCGGCTCAGCCGACTTTGTTGACCGGCGCGCCTTCGCCCAGATCTTCGTACCATGCCTCGACCGGACCCGTGAGCTTCAGCGTCAGCGGCTGGCCCTTGCGGTCCATTGTCTTGCCGGCCTGAACCCGCACCCAGCCTTCGGAAATGCAGTATTCCTCGACATTGGTGCGCACCACGCCCTTGAAGCGGATGCCGATGCCGCGCTGCAGCTTGTCCGCATCGAAGAAGGGGCTGCGCGGATTGATCGCGAGGTGATCGGGGGGCACATCAGGGCCCGAAGTTGTTTCTTCGCTCATGCTCCGCGCCTCTAGAGCGATAAGCCGTCTTGTCAATTCGCGCCGCTCGCTCTAAGGGCGCTGCTCTTCGCGGGAATGGGCGCGTAGCTCAGTGGTAGAGCACACCCTTCACACGGGTGGGGTCGCAGGTTCAATCCCTGCCGCGCCCACCATTCCCATCGGCGAAAATTAGCCCTTCTTGGCCAACTTCTACTACGGTGAGCTTGCCGCCCTGCCCCGCCGTGGTCAGCAAGTGGTCAGCAGCATAACTCCGAGCTGAGCGGCGAACCTCCCACCAGAGCTTGGTCAGTACGCGAGAGGCATTGCGCAAACGAGTGGGGTCGTATTTCGCGTAAATCCGCGTCGTGCGGGCAAGCTGGCCTTCGTGGCCCAGCAATTCGACGATCTCGCGCTCCGGCACCGACTCGTCGGCACAGAGAAGCGTTGCCACGGTATGCCGAATTGTTTTCGGATAGACATCAGACGAAAGACCGAGAGTACGTCGCATGATGCGCCATGCCGTCTTGTGACTGGCCGCACTGCTTGCGACAGGGTCCTGCTGCCACTGTTGCAGAAGGACGCGCAGCGGACGGATAGCTGGTATGAGGGGGTCCCTGAACATTCGGCACAGCTTGCTCAGGCGACCTTTTCTGATCGCAGCAGAGCGTGCAGACCAATCAAAGCAAACAGAACCGGTGCAGACCAGACAGCGAGCACCGAGGGGACTTCGCCAACCGAACCCATGATTCGCATCACTCCATCGATAAACATGAACAGCAAACCCGCTGTCGAAGTCATCGCTACACTGCTGGCGATTTTGCGCGGTTGCTGGCTGGCAAAGACAACCGGCATGGCAAGCAGGAGCATTATGAAGGGCATCACTGGAAAGGCCCAGCGATAGGCCAGGCGCGTGGCATAATAGGCGCGGGCTCGGCTGGCTGCGGCACTGCCGGCCAATATGCGGGCTGAAAGTCGCGAGTTCTCTGGAGGACCTTGTTCGACTATCCGGCGAACGTCAGCAGGCGTGAGGGAAGTCTTCCAGTCTTGCCGGCTGCGTTGCTGCGGCGGCGTTGCGCGCAAGATGTCATGCTCTTCCGGGCGAAGCAGGCTCCAGCCAGAAGACTGCCTGGTTGCGCTTGCCGCGCGCAACACCGAAGTCAGTCCACCTTCATTGTCGCGGGTCAGGATCAGAAGTTTCTGAAGTTGGGTCCCGTCCGCCGAGGCAGCTTCGAAGCGAACTATCCGACCATCAATCCGAAGCCAGGCAGGCTTGTCGACTAACTTCTCACCGGCCGCCCGTTCAACTGTTCGCCACCATCGAGAAAATGCCGCTTCGCTGAACGGAACGAGGGATTCTGCAATGATGAAACCCAGTATCGCCAGCATTGCAGCGGAGAGCGACGTCACTCGCAGGACTTTGAACGCGGAAAGGCCAAGTGTTTGGACAATCAGGAGTTCACGTGAATCCCGCAAGGTAAGAAACGCCAGCAATGGTCCGGCTAGGGCCGCCAGCGGGAGGGCTCGGACAATCGTCTGCGGAGCGCGCAGCACAAGGTAGCGGGCGAGACCACCCGTTCCCGTTCCGGACGCGATAAGCACATCTCCCGCCTCCAAGACGTCGATCAGCTCCAGCAAGAGGGTCATGAACAAAAGGATGGCCAGCGAGAAGCCCAGAACGCGGCCGGCAAGAAGGCGATAGATCATTGGCAGCACGGCGGTGCCCAAGATGCGTGCGCGGGGCTGGCCTCTTGGTCTCGCCTTGCGCCGTATATGGAGGTGGGACAGCATCCCCAGTGGAGTTTGTCCCGGAATGTTGCGTCCCAGCACCCAGATCAGCGCGACCAGTAGCACTTGCCCCAAGAGCAGCAGCTGGAGTGGTCGCTCGGGCGAGACTGCGCCTTCAACACCCATGCCGTACGCCAAATTAATGCCGTGATGTCCGGCAATCATGATAGCCGCAATCACGAAAACCGCCGGGCCGCGCCGGCCGGGCGTATTGGCCGCGATCAGTGGCAAGACCAGGAAGGGTATTAACGGGATGGCGAGTGCCCGCGCGAGCCGCCGCCAGGTCTCTGCCACGGCCTTTCGCCGAACGGTCTCGTCCTTTGCGGTGCTGCTGGTCGCCAACAGCTCGGGCAGGGTGGATTCCAGCGCATCACGTCCGCGTGGCCAGGGTTGCGCGCCCACACCTTGGCTGGCCGAAATCGTCAGGCTGTCGAACGCCGGGGCAATGGTAACGTGACTCGCCCCAGGCCTGTCCGCAATTAACCGGCCATCCCGCAGGTTCAATGCCAGCCAGTCCGACCCCTTCTGGGCGTGCAGGACGCCGCGCTTGGCGGCGGCGATTATCTCTGTACCGTCCTCTCCCCGCGACCAGACCAGAACTTGCTCCAGATTGTTTTCGGCAGCTCTCCCCGCCGTCATCATGATGACGCGCCCGACCTCGTGGATGGCGTCTGGCCGGATCGAGACCTCATCGAGCCGGTGCTTCGCCAATGCCATTTTCTCGCGGTACAGGTGCCGGCCCAGCGGCTCGACCCAGCCACTGACGAAGAGGCTGGTCGCACAGAGCGCAAGGCCCAGCGCGCCGAAGGGCATGGCGATCCGCCAGGCAGGCCAGCCCTGCCCGAAAAGACACTCTACTTCGCGCTGGCGGGTGAGCTGATCGAAGACAACTACCATCGCCATGCCGAAGGTCACCGGAATCGCGAGACTGAGAGAAAACGGCACCATGGCCACGATCAGCGGCACGAGATGTGCGCTGCCCAGTCCCAGCAACTCCATTTGCTGCAGGAGCCTGATCGACCGCTCAAGCAGCACGACAGCGAACAGCAACACCAGATATGTAAGGAAGCTTCGTGCCCCCGCGCGAAAAAGGTATCGATCAATCAGGCGCACAGGCATTTCGCTTCCCGGGGGTCGCTGGTGCTGATCATGGTCGTATCCGGTTGCTTGCGATCAAGGCATCGTTCAATCGCGCGCTGCCTCGCGCTTTGGCGCTCAAGGCGCGTACGACCTCCGGATACAAAGCGGCCAGATCGTGCTCCGCCAATGCGTCGTCGCCGGCATAGAGCATGGGCGCCCCGTCTTCGGGAGGGAGGTATAGTGAGTAAGCGCTCGTAGCCAGCGCGATGGCGCCGTTCTTTACGACCAGAGCTTGGGACAGGGCCGGTTCAACCGTAAGGAGGTCGTGGCCTGCGGCGGCAATTTTGTCGCAGATGCCCAGAAGGCCGAGAATGGTCGGGCCAAGGTCTATGTGCGAACCAACAGCTGGCTGGGCTCCGCGTATCGGCAAGCCTGCCGGGCGATAGATGATTAGCGGAACCCACGTCGTTTCGGGTCTGAGATTGGTGAGCGATCCGGAACTTCCGCGATCGCCCAGGTCGAAGCCATGATCGCCGGTTATGACGAAGATGGTGTCCTCAAACCAGGTCGCGGAAGAAAGTGTGCCGACGAATTCCCGCACGACATCATCGGTGTAACGCATGGTCGCGTTGATACGGTCAACAGCTTCACCCGATCCGACGCCGGCAAAGCGGGATTCCGGAAGTCGAAATGGAACGTGGTTGGTGATTGACTGAATGACCAGAAGAAATGGTCGGTCATCTTGCCTTCGAGACATGAGGTCCCGAGCGGCCCGGCGAAAAGTGTGGCGGTCCTGTTCCTGATCTTCCTGATGATAACTGATTGCGTCGAACCACTTCAGGAACCAGTAGCGCTGATTGTCCCAGTCCGGATCAGAGCCGGAGTAATAGGCGGTATGATAGCCTGCCTTCCTGAGAATGGAGGGGAGGGAGTCGAACCGCGTGCCCGTGGCAGTCTTCCAGACCATTCGCGCGTTATGGGGAGGTATTCCCGTCATGAGCGCTTGCACGGCATAGGCCGTCGGCACTCCGTTGGTATGGTATCGCGGCCAGAATGCACTTGCCGGATTCGCAGTAAGTGTGTCGAGGAAGGGCGTGGTCAGTTCGGGGGACGCGGCATTGAAGCTGCGCATGTTCTTTGCCCTGAAGGTCTCCAGAACTATCAGGACGACATTTGAACGGCTTTGGCTTGTGGCGGGGTGCTTGCAGCTTCGCCAATAGGGGTAGGCAAGATCGCCAAATGTCCAGTCTCCCGACCTATCAGCTGCGAGCCAATCTCTGCGGAAATTCGCGGCATCGTCCGCGACCTGGTCAGGATCCACTTTAACGATGTCGAAGCTGGCGCCAATTTCGCGCGCAAGCGCGAGAATTGACGGCGCTACCCTGTCTTTCCGCAACTGGCTGCCCGGCTCGATATGCCACGCCCAGGCGGGGGCAAGAAACAGTCCGCAGCCAAGAGCGCCGAGAACTGTCCGCCGCCAAGGGGCCTTGAGCCGCCAAGTGAGCTTGCCAGACTGCTTCAGCAGCCAGGGAAACAGCATCAGCGGAACCGCGAGTAGCCCCAATGACGACCAGGGACCGCCCCTGTCATCGCCTAACGCACTGATTATCGCTGAGGGAGGCGCGTTCCATCCATGGTAGATTGCCAGAAGTTCCGGGGAGAGCCGGATGCCCATGAAGCGCTGCAATTCATGGTTGATATGATCAACTGCCAGCAGGGCACCTACCGCCAGTGCCGCTCCAAAAGCGAGCAAGGCTCTTGCCCGCTTGCCGCTTAGAACCAGGAGTCCGAGCCAGAACGGTAAAACTGATAGCCCGACGCCATAGGCTGTGAAGAACAGCGCGGCCGGTAGGTAATTCCAGCGATCGAGTACAAAGGGCACACCGAGCGGGCCCGGCCGCATATACAGTGCCAATTGAAGCAATACCGCACATGCGCACCCACAGGCCCAAATCCGGACCATGATCGAAGTCTTTCCCCGAGTTGCGTCTATCTTCATTTCAGATATCACTACTCAGACTTTGCAGTGATGAAATTGATCTAGGCCAGTTCGCCAGATGCAGCAGCCGGTATTGTCAGGCCAAGATTCACTAATTGGCCGAAGATCACCCCAAGGGCGGTGGCAACTCGAGCTGGCAATACGGAGAAGCCGGAGATCGGCCGGCCGAGTGGCGATTAGCCCAATCCACTCCGATGAACCCGAGCCAAGTCACTATTGGCTTTTGCCAAAGCAGCAGTACCGCCCCTAGTCTCGGTGAAAAGCGCGAGTTCGGTATCCGACTGGCTGGGCGGAGTGAGGGCAAGATCGGTGTATTGGTATCTGGCGGGATCGTGCCGGGCGCGGCGCACAATCCGACGGGTGCGCAAGATTCCATAAGAGTAAGCTAACAGCTTTCTGATGTTCTCCATCAGCCGCTTCGCCAAGAACACCGGCCGGGATTCGACCTTCCATCCAGACCGGCGCGCAGTGCGATGGCGCAGGCGAAAGACCCCGCCTTCAAGCGGGTGTATGCCTTCGATCTCGTATAGCAATTTGAACTCGGCGAAGTATTGCGCAGCCTTGCGGGGGTGGCCTTTGCGCCGGCTCGCATGGCGACGGGTGACGACTTCCATGTGTTCGTACGTATAATAGGTCCGCCAGGCTGCCGCATAGGCCTCACGCCATTGGCCTTCGCTCATGACCGGGTGCGGCGCGACGACATGGTGCAGGTCGTATCGATTCAGGTCTGGCGAGATCGGCACACCCCCACGAACCATCTCTTGATGATCCTTCGATCCTGGCAAGGGGGTGAGGACAAAGAACTCCAGCACGTCGATCGGCAATTCGCGCTGGATCACCTTTACATCGCGAACCACAGATTCTGGCGTGTCGCCTGGGAAGCCGATGATGTAGCCTGCAAAGGTGCACACGCCATGCTCAAGCCAGGCTTGAACCATGGCTCGATATTCCGTGATGCGGTTTTGTCGTTTGCCGATCGCGCCAAGATTGTCGGGATTGATGTTTTCCAGGCCGATGAACACCCGGCGCACGCCTGCAGCGACGGCCTTTTCGATGAACCTTGGCGCCTTATGGCACAGCGTGTCGACCTGAATGGTGAGGTTCGCTCCGATCCCCTGTTCGCGTAGGCTGATCAGGCGATCGAAAAAGGTTTCCCAGTCATGGTTTCGCACCATGTTGTCGTCAGTGATGAAGAACGCCTTGATCCCCAGCGCGTGATTGGCGCGAATGATCTGCTCCAGATCGTCGGCCGTCCGAAACCGGCTCTTGCGGCCCTGCACGTTGATAATGGTACAGAACGAGCATTGGAACGGGCAACCGCGGCCGAGGTCAAAGCTCGACCAGTTGCCGAGCGTCTTAAGAACTGCATCGGCAGGAAGGATCGGAGTCGGGGCGCCTTGAAGGTTCGGTAGGTCTCCAAGGTGGTTGTACAGCTTTTCCAGTTTGCCGGACCAGGCGTCAATCAAGACCTGATCGAGCCGGCCTTCTTCTGCCTCACCTGCAAACAGTGACACGCCCAAGTCCCAGGCTCGTCGCAGTTCGGCGGGGGGCTCATCCAGCATCGATAGACAGCCCGAGACGTGGAATCCCCCGATGGCCACCGGCAGGCCCGCCTTGCGGAATTCCGCAGACAGATCGAGTGCTCTTGGAAACTGATTGGTCTGTACGCCGGTAAGCATGACGAGCGCTTTGGCGCCAGTGTGCTGCAGCCTTCGGGCATACTTCCTTGGATCGACCACCGTGTTGGTCTCGTCGACCGTTTCAATCGTGAATTCAACATCCGGGCCCAGGATTTTTCGGTTAGCGCAATCACGCGCAAGGCCATTCATAACCGCAAGGGTGTTCGAGGGAATTGCCGCCCGCCACCACGAAATCGGGTACCCATCGTCATCGTAGTGCGATGGCTTGATAAGCAGAAGGTTGAATTGCTCGATCATGACAAGCGCATCTTGGCACGAGTCAGCTTGAAGTCTTTGCGCTAGAACAAAGACAAATGGGGCCTCCGTGTTCCAACAGTGAAGTCAGATAGCGTCGCCGTTTCAAAGGTCTCGCAGGTCACGCTGCGGCCCGGAGGTCAAATTGTCTTGCATGTATAGCAAGTTGCATTCGGAAGCCGGTCTCGATGCAGGCCATCTGGTTATTGCCATCCCGCCAGAGCAGTCCAGGATTTTCACTATTGATACGGCCGAACGGAATCGGAGGCTCGCATCTCGGGAAGGTCTGGACTTTCTTCCGTCTGGCGCAGCACTCGATACGCTGGATGCCAGCCCCCGCTGGGCTTTGGCGGTTCCCGATGGCGTCCTGCTCGAGCCGGGCTTTGCTGCAAGGCTCCCGGAAACAAAGGACATCTGCAAACTGTTCGACGGATCGGCCAGCGTGGTTTGGGGGCCGGCTCCGGTTGTCGCCAGCTGGCTGAGCACCGGCTGTCCCGACATATTGCCAGCGGTCCCGGTACCGGCTGGACTCTTGCTCAACACAAGAACTCCAGAGGCGGCTGCCCGCGCGCGCAGCATTCTTCTTTCTCGAACCGGCAAACCCAGCGACGGGCCGATTTCCAGACATATCAACAGGCCGATCAGCCGCCAGTTCACACGGCTTTTCCTTTGGCTGAACCTGAGCCCGAACCACGCGAGCGTCATTTGTCTCCTGATTGGCATCGCATCGGCCTGGTATGCCGCCCAGCCCGATCCGATATCTCTGGCGATTGCGGGGTTTCTTTATCAATTCGCCTCGATGTTCGACGGGGTCGATGGGGAGATGGCGCGCGTTAACTTCAGCGAATCCGAAAAGGGCGCCTGGATCGATTCATCGATCGACTATTTCACTCACGCAATCTGCCTTGGCGGCCTGGTCATCGGCTGGCTTCGGTCAGATGTCGGCCTGCTTGAATTGTATGCGCTGGCCGCTATTGCTGCGGGATTGCTGCTAGTGAACGCCGGAGTGGCGCGACTGGTAAAGCAGTACGGCCCTGAAGGCGAAGCCATGTTGCTCACCCATTTCAGCATCTGGGTGAACAAGGCGGCCGGCCGGCCCGACTGTCCGACAACCCTGCGCATGGCCAATGCCCTGTTTCCGATCGTCAGGCGCGACATGGTTGCAATGTTGCTGATGCTCGCGACGTTCACAGGGTACCGGGAAACCCTCGGACTGCTTGTCGCCTTTGGCCTCGGCATCGGCGCCTATGCGCTGATCTTTCACAAACGGCGAATTATCGCGGAATCCGATCGCGGCTCAGGGATCGCTGCTAAGGCTTCGGTCGCAGGCCCGGCCAGAGCTGAAAGTTCCTAGGTGGGACTGTCCAGTCGGCTGAGGTATTCCCGATCGAAGCCCGCGAGTTGTAGCGTTTGCCCTGTTGCCGCCAGGCCTGCCTTGAGCACGATAGCATAGACAAGCAGAGCGGCCCCGAGAGCCATAAGCGGAGACGCGATTAGCAGGGCCGGCACGATCGCCAGCCCTGCCGCAACCGATGGCACCGCGACCGAGGCTAGCGGCAGGGTCAGTCTGAATTGCCAACGCAGTGCGGCAACCCGCAGAACCGACCGAACGCAATAAGCAGCGAACGAAGCAAGGGCCGCCCCGGTAATCCCGAAGCGCGGCATCAGGAAAATCGCCAAAACGGCACTGGTCGCAACGCTCACCAGGGTGATGGCAAGTCCCAGCCCGGGCTTTCGGTAAACAAACACCAGGTCGCCAAGACCCATTGCCGACTGCAGTATTTCCGCGGCACAAAGGATGATCAGGACGTGGTAACCAGCCTCGAAGCCGGGACCAAGCAGCTGGAGCAGCGGCTGTCCGATAGCCAGTGCGGCGACCAGCATGGGGAGCTGCAAAGCAAGGATCTGCCGGATGGACGAAGACAATGCTAAGGTGGTCTGCGGGACGCCGCACTGATCGATGATCCGTGCAATGCCCGGTACAAGCAGGCTGTCGAAACTTTGCCGAACTTGCCGGATTGGCGTCGTAAGTTGCCGCGCAAGTCCATAGATACCGGTAGGCACGGGACCCAGCACTATGCCCACTATGTAAATGTCGATCCTGTAATAGAGCGCATTGAGCAGGTCATTGGAACTGTTGCCGGGGGCCATCGCCAGCAACTGTTTTGCGCCGCGATAATCGAAGCTGTAGGACCGCGATAAGGGCTTGGGAAACTCCCGGGCGATACCCCAGCATGCATAGGCGAGCGCGGAGAGGGTTCCGCACCAGTACCCGATCGCCAAGCCGCTGCTTTCAAGGCCCGCGAGGACCGCCCCGGTTGCACAACTTGCGAGAATCCAGGGTTCAAGCACCGAGCGGCCGATGATCTCGTATCGCACCCTGCCTCGCCAACGCACCGCCGCCACGGCAAGATCGATCAGGGCTTGACAGGCGATCATCGGCGCAATCAGGGCGAGGGCGACTGCAACATCGGGCGGCGCCAACAGGAACCCAAGTGCGGAGATCATCGCCGCGAGTGCGACCGAGGCGATGCCGATCATCACTGCGGCATCGATCACGACGTGGACAAGAGGCCGCTTTCCGTCCACTTCGGCTCGGTCGAGAAGGGGGAACAGGGTCTTCTTCACCCCTAGGCTGCCAACGCTCACGCATAGCTCGATTACAGCAACCGAAAGCACGAAGTTGCCATAGGCCCGCGGGCCGAACAGTCTCGCCGCCATGAACAGGAAAGCGGCCCTCGCCGCGAGCCGCAGAAGCAGTCCCGCCGCATTTGCTTTCGCGCCCTGGGTAATAGCGTGCCCGGGATCATCGGAGCTTTTGGTCATCTCGCTTGAATCAGCGGACATTTGCTCTCTACCATGAGTCCATGCCGCTGCTCCTGCCAGAACCATTTCAATCCGACCAGCGGCCTCTCGTCATCATCTATCGTGGACCCGTTTTCAATAGGTCGGAAACCTTCGTGCGCGCCCAAGCTGAGGGCTTGCAGCGCTACCAGCCCCTGATTGTCGGCAGGAAGCTTATCGGCAACATTCCGACCACCTTGGATGGGAGATTGCGGATCAATCCGTCGGCGGTCGACCTCCTGCCCTTTCAGGCACGACTGATACATGCGCACTTCGCCACCGACGGCCTTCGCGCCCTGACGCTGGCCCGTAAGCTGCAAGTGCCTCTGATCACCAGCCTGCGCGGCTATGACATCTATCGGTCGCGGCGCGCGCTGTTCGGATCCGGGCGGCTTTCTTGGATGTTCTACGCGCTTTTTCAGCGCCGCCTGATTGACCGGGGAGACCTGTTCCTGGCCGTCTCGGATGCGCTGCGTCGCAAAGCGATAGAATGCGGCTTTCCGGCAGATCGAACAGTCACGCATTACAACGGAGTCGATCTCGACCGATTCCGGCCGTCAGGAGAGCGTGACCATGCGACGATCCTGCACGTTGCCAGACTGGTCGAAAAGAAGGGCACTGCCCTTTTGATGCAAGCTCTCGCAACTCTTGGGGACCGGCACGGCGCGTGTCTGGAGATTGTCGGCGACGGCCCCTTGCGCAAGGGACTGGAGCACCTGGCCGGCAGACTCGGAATAGTCGATCGAGTCCGCTTTTACGGTGCGTTGCCGCAGGAAGCCGTCATCGAGTTAATGCAGCGCGCAACTTTGCTCGCCGCCCCGAGCCGAGCCGCTCGCGACGGCGACAGCGAGGGGCTACCGAATGTCGTGGTAGAGGCCATGGCAACGGGTTTGCCGGTTGTTGCCACCGATCACGGCGGGATCGGAGAAGCGCTCATTGATCAAAGAACTGGCTTCGTTGTGGGCGAGAACGATGCCGGGCAGCTCGCCAGCAGGATCGGCGACCTGCTTGACAGCCGCGACCTCGGGACTCGGATGGGGCTGGCAGCACGGCAAGTTGCGAGCGAGAAGTTCGATTTTTCGCGGCAGATGGCGAAACTCGAATCGTATTACGATGATCTTACCTGCGGAAGAGCGAACAAAATCCGGTTAGACACAAAAGCGCATTGACCTTGCACCGGGCTTGATTGACTTTGGCGTGGGCCGCCGCGAGTCAGACGTACAGAGATCTTGATGATGCGGCCAATGCAAATCCTTTATCCTGTTCTCTGGGCCCGGCCAGACCGGAAAGCTTGCCGTTTGCAGACCATGTCGACGGTCGCCGCGCTGTCGCGGCGCGGGCACGAAATTACCCTTCTTCTCCCTCGGGGGCGAGACGATCCTGAGGTTACGACTACTCAGTTGAAAGAGTACTTCGGCATCGATGGTGATTTTCTCGTCCAGCAACTGAACAGCCGCTGGGAGGGCGACGCACTTTTTCGAACCGCGCTGTGGTTGCGTCAATGTGTCAGGGCCCTTCCGCCTAAGAAGTTCGATATATTCTATTCGCGCATCCCGGCAATGATCGGGCTTGGCAGTATGTCGCCTATTCCCTTCGTGACTGACCATTACAAACCATGGCCCGACGTCTATCCAGTCATAGCGCCGCTTGTCCGGAGAACAGCGAGATCGCCGCACTGCTTGGGCTTCATCGTTCACTCCCGATATGCTGCCGGCTCATATTTACGAGTTGGAATAAGTCCAGATCAGCTTCTCGTGGCGCACAACGGCGTGGACGATGTGCGGGAGAGCAGGCCTGACAAGGCGCAAGCGCGAGCGAGGCTGAGCCTTCCTCCCGCACAGAAGATTGTCGCGTATGCCGGCAGGGTAAATGCTAGTAAGGGACTGGATCAGGTTCTCGCGCTGGCGGCCCTCATGCCCGAAGTTCTGTTCCTAATCATTGGCTCCGAGGGAGAAGGTCCGGTCGAGAAAGCGGCGAGCAATCATGTCAATGTTTGGGTCGTGCCATGGCAAACCAGGGCTCAGCTGCCAGTTTGGCTTGCTGCAGCCGATGTTCTGGTAATTCCACCGTCCCTGGAACCGCTGAACGTGTTCGGAAACTGTGTCCTGCCCATCAAGCTGTTCGACTACCTTGCTGCAGGACGTCCGATTCTGGCGCCGGTTTCACCTGATACCGCAGAACTTCTCTCCCACTGCACAAACGCCTATCTTGTTCCCCCAGTCAAACCAGAAGCGAGCGTCGCCGCCTTGCAGCTATTATTTAATGACACTGCGCTTTCCAGCCAAATTGCATGCGGCGCACTGGAACAGGCTCGTGCGTGCACCTGGGATGCACGCGCTGAGAATATCGAAGGTTTTCTAAATCAACGATTAGAGCACCTTGCGAATTTCTCGCCGGCTCGAGGCCGATGACCGTTGCAGATAAACGAACAGCAAGAACGGGGTTTAGCAATCATGGCGAGCAATGGCATCTGTGGACGCCCTTTTGGATGCAAGCGGTAAAATCGGGTAATTTGGCACGTCGTCGGATGCTGTCATCAGTCCGGCCTCGATGAGCAGCGCCAAATGCTGCGGGTCAGTATGGGAGTTCGCGGACTGGATCCATTTCAGCTTTGCGCGCTTGGCTAGTGAGATGCTACCCGTTTCGAGTCGATCGTTAGCTCCATCGCCCCTTGCACCTTGATACTTTCAGGGGCAGCCGAACTCTCAACGCTTGAGACAATCAGATTATCTGTCTCTGGCTCCAAATTGGTTCTGGGATCGAAACCTCGTCTCGCCTAGATGGCTGCACCTGATCAGAAAGTTTGGCAATGAAGCGTTGGTATGCGGTCCAGTCCCAACCAAGAAAGGAAAAGCTAGCCGAGCAGCAGCTTCAAAATCAGGGCTTTTCGACTTTTTGTCCGCGCCAGCGCCGCTCGCGCCGTATCGGCAAAAAGGTTCTGCCCGTCATAGAAGCCTATTTCCCGAATTACCTTTTCGTCGAACTGGATATAGAGCGTGAACAGTGGCGCTCCGTGAATGGAACGATCGGCGTTGCCCGGCTTGTTGCATTAGGGAGTCGCGGATCGCCCGCCCCTACTCCCCTTCCCCTGGGTTTTATCGAGCAACTGCGAACCCTCGCCGACGTCGACGCGGTCGTTCGTTTCGATGAACAATTCAAGGCAGGTGACAAAGTCCGCATCATGTCCGGTCCCTTTGCAGACCTGTGCGGCACAATCGAGTGCGCCCCACCAGGTGAGCGGGTCACGATCCTGATGCAGCTTCTCTCGGAAAGCACCAAGGTAAGTGTCTCGAGGGCATCTGTCCTGGGCGCGTGAACGACATCAAGGGCTGCGTAGATTATTTGTCATGTCAGGGCCCAAAAACCGGGGGTTCCTATGCGCCGCGCAAGTCATGCTGGTTGGCGCAATACCACTCGTAGGTTTGCCTGACCCCTTCCTCTAGAGTGGTCTGGGGGTGCCAACCCATTGCCGACAGCTTGGAGACATCAAGGAGCTTACGAGGCGTTCCGTCAGGACGACTTGTGTCAAAGCTAATTTCGCCTGTGAAACCTGTGATCCTGGCTATCAACGTGGCAAGTTCGGCGATGCTGACGTCGCTGCCGCAGCCGACGTTAATGTGGCTTAACATGGGCCGCGTGTGAGCTTGTAAGATATTCGCCTCCACACCCAATATGAAAAGCGAAGCGCGCGCCATATCGTCGACGTGGAGGAATTCCCGCTTTGGCTTGCCGCTCCCCCAAATAACGACCTCGTCCCGGCCCGTTTGCGTAGCTTCGTGAAAGCGGCGCATCAAAGCCGGCAAAACATGAGACGATTCCGTATCGAAATTGTCGCCCTGCCCGTAAAGGTTGGTCGGCATGATGCTGCGGTAATCCGTGCCATACTGCCGATTATAGCTTTCGCACATCTTGATGCCGGCGATCTTCGCAATCGCATATGGCTCATTGGTAGGCTCGAGCAGTCCCGTCAGCAGGGCATCTTCTGACATCGGCTGGGGCGCATTTCTCGGATAGATGCAGGACGATCCGAGAAACAGCAGCCGCCTAACGCCGGCGCAATAGGCCTCATGAATGATGTTGCATTGGATGGCGAGGTTTTCATGGATGAACGAAGCGGGAAACTCGTTGTTAGCTTGGATTCCGCCAACCTTTGCGGCCGCAAGGATCACTGCATCGGGGCGTGCATCTTGCATGAAACGGCGAACATCGGCCTGATTTGTCAGATCCAGTTCGCCTCGCTCGGCGACGAGCGGGTCGGTCCCGAGCGCCGCAAGTTTACGCACGACTGCTGACCCGACCATGCCGCGGTGGCCTGCCACATATATTCGGTCAGGCAACATGGCGATTAGCGATTAAACGACACGTCATAGCCATTTTTGTTGAGAAGCGCCTGGCATCGCGCGAGTTCCAGGTCGACGTATACCATTTCTCGGCACATGTCTCGAACGGAGATCTCAGGCTCCCAACCGAGTAGCTGGCGTGCCTTTGTCGCATCGCCCTTGAGCTCGTTCACTTCCGCTGGCCTGAAATAGCGAGGATCGACCCGGACGATGACATCTCCCTTTTTCAAGCCAGGGCACTCATTCGAATTGATTGCCTCGACGACTGCGCATTCTTCAGTGCCTGTGCCTTCAAACCGGATTTCAATTCCCAATTCTTCGGCCGACCAGCGCACAAAATCGCGGACTGAGTGCTGCTCTCCCGATGCAATCACAAAGTCGTCCGGCTGGTCCTGCTGCAGCATAAGCCACTGCATCCGGACATAATCCTTCGCATGCCCCCAGTCGCGCAAGGCGTCGAGGTTGCCGAGATAGAGGCAGGTCTGGAGACCCTGGCTGATATTGGCCAATGCGCGCGTGATTTTGCGCGTAACAAATGTCTCCCCGCGCCGCGGGCTTTCATGATTGAACAGGATGCCATTGCAGGCATAGAGACCGTACGCCTCACGGTAGTTTACCGTGATCCAATACGCATAGAGCTTGGCGACCCCATAGGGTGAACGTGGATGAAACGGAGTTGTCTCGCTTTGCGGAGACTCACGGACGAGCCCATAAAGTTCAGAAGTCGATGCCTGGTAAAATCTCGTTTTCTTTTCAAGGCCAAGGAAGCGAATGGCTTCAAGCATCCGCAATGCTCCCAGCGCGTCCACATCGGCAGTGAATTCGGGCGCCTCAAAGCTTACGGCTACATGACTTTGCGCGCCGAGATTATAGACTTCGTCCGGCTGAACCTCACTCACAATGCGTGTCAAACTGGAGGAATCTGTTAGATCTCCGTAATGAAGCACGAAACGAGCCGCCTCATCATGCGGATCGGCGTACAGATGGTCGACTCGCTGCGTATTGAAAGACGAGGCACGGCGCTTGATGCCATGAACCTCATAGCCCTTTTCAAGCAGCAATTCAGCTAGATAGGATCCGTCCTGGCCGGTGATTCCTGTAATAAGTGCACGTTTCGTCATAAACGGTTCAGTTCGTAATGACGAACTGCTTGACCTTTCTAAGATTCTTCATGGCAAGCGTTCTGCAACGACCGACACCGTGGCGCCTCAGCGCATGAAAGTCTTCCCAGCTCTTCCTCATGATGCGTTTGATCGAGCCATTGCTTGCCCCGCCAACGCGCATCTTAACCAGTACCTCGGGGATATACGCGGACCTTATCCCGCCTTTTCCAAACCAGCGCAAGACGGCTTCGTAGTCAGCTGCAATCTCGTAAAAGGTGTCGTAATCGCCGAGTATATCTATGACATTCCGCCGCAGGAAAAGCGCCGGATGAGGGGGCATCCAACCACGCTTCAACTTCTTTGGTTCGAACACACCAGCTTCCCAATGTCGGACGACGTAATCGGTATCGTCAGCTTTGACATAATCAAGATCGCCAAAGACAGCGTCGATGTGCGGATTGGAAAAGGCTAGCGCAACTCTTTCAATGACCTGGTCATGCGCCAGAAAATCATCTGAATGGACTATGCCGATGACTTCGCCAGTTGCCATCTGCATCCCCTTGTTCAGGGCATAATAGATGCCTTCGTCAGGCTCGCTGACAATTTTCATTCCAGGCTTCATCTGCCGACGGATCGCATCGAGAGTCCCGTCGCTGGAAGCGCCATCGACCAGAATGTGCTCGATGTCGGGATAGGTTTGCCGAGTGACGCTCTCGATAGCCTGTTCGATCGTCTGTGCACGATTAAACACTGCCGTAACGATTGAGACCTTCATGCGAACCTAACCCCTAAAGCGACGACTACATCGCTTCATTCATAACTCAATCGAATCAAGAACGTGATAGACGCATATATGTAAATTTACGGCCCGGCCAGATCACCAATTCAATAAAAATCATTTCCTCATATTCAGGCGTCTAAGGCCGCATGTACAAGGGAGACCGAGTAGCAGTCGCGGCGAACGAAAAAAGATGCGCGCACGATAGGTAGAACGGCGGCTTATCGTCCCACGCTGGTATAGGCAAAG
>NZ_JBBHJY010000003.1:0-354951 GCF_037572715.1 Novosphingobium aquae
ACTCCGGTCGTTATGTGCCGCCCACACCTCCCGGCAGAGGTTGAGCCGGATGGAGGGCTTCGGGCAGTGACTGACGAGGACTACGTGAAGATCAATGGCGAGATGCAAGACTGTGGCGCGCGGTTGACCAGTAAGGCGGGGTCCTCGAAAGCTATGTCACCAAAACCTGCGACAAGGCGGCTGTTGCTACTTTCATGAAGAAAAGGCTTGAACGCAACGGCTCGCTTAAGGCCATCAGTTAGGCAGAGCCCCTGGCTGGCCTTTCGTCTCGTGATCATGCAGCGCGCATGGTGGCTGCGGCGAGGGTGGTGGGGGCCTAGCGTTACGCTCGTAAGCAGGTCCATCTCTAACGCCGTCCCTAACGCATGCTCCTCACTGGGACGAACCAGCTCGAATGACGGCGAACGGTTATCACGGACTTCTGCCGGAAATCGGGGATAAGCGCCCCAATTGCAGGGGGATAGTGGCGGATACCCTCTCCGCCATAACCTTCTGATAACAGAACGAAATGCGAGATTGCCGCTAGGGTGATGCAGTCATGCGCGGCCGGCGGGCCTTTGGTTGCAACTTCGTGGTCCCTTTCCGCCAACGGTATTGCATTGCACTGGTGGTTGGCGAATGGGGTGCCCATGAGCAAGAAACGCCGGTATCTCACTGCAACCATGCCCGATGGCTATGTGAAGACCATCGGGCCAACGGCTGACAGTTTCACGCATTACTGGCGCATTGTTGCGGAGCTTGAAGGCGGCAAGACCGAGGTGTTCTGGGGCCATACGCGCTCGCTTGCCGAGGCGCGCCGCAAGCAGGCGCCGGCCCAGCAGGCCGCGCGGACTCGGGGATGGAAGAGTTTTTCCTTTGAGATCGCCGAGCTTGTCGAAACGCCGGCCAACTAGCGCCGCCAGACCGCATCGGCCCGGAGATGGCGGCCGAGATCGCGGCGGCTCCACATGTTAAGCAGCGCGATCGTGACCTTTAGCTGCACCCGAGCGGTTTCATTCGCGGTGAAGACCGGATCGTAACGATCCGCCGCCTCCGCCGGGTCGGGCACTTCGCGCAGGATGGCTGGCGGGGCTGTCGTCATGTGCAGGGCTGACAGCATCACGTGCATTTCGACGTGCTGCGCCAGCTCGCCCCGATCGAGCATCGGCCCGCCTGCCTGCGCATATTCGGCGATGAAGAGATCAAGCAGGCCCTCGAGATGCCGATCATGCGTTTCAGGCTCCGCTGCACCCAGGCAGCCCCAGATCGACTGGGCCACCGACATCTGCCCGACACTGCCCCAGTCGATCAGTCCAGAGCGCAGCGCGCCGTCCGGTTCGCGCCAGAACCACGCATTGTCGATGTTAGCGTTCATGTGACAAAGCGCGATCATCTCTGGCCGGGCGAGCAGGAGGCGCAGGATTTGCGTCTGGTGTTCTGCCGCGAGCGGGGCGGCGGCGCAGAAGGCATCCAGAAAGCCCCGGTCGGCGATGTGCGCGGGGAACAGGTGCGGATATTGCAGGATGAATTCGGCGAGGCGGTTGATCCGCTTGGCCAGCAACGGCAGGTCAAATGGCGGACGGCGCGCGATCAGGCGGTCGGCATCGAACGGGAAATCGCGCTCGACAATGTCACCCAGCCGGCCCGATTTGTGCTCGCCTGAAAGTCGCGCCAGATTGGTGATCAGAGCCCGGTAGTGCGGCGACGGATCGGGCAGCAGGTGGTCCATGCATTTTGGGTAATGCGGCTCGATCGCGCCTTGGTCATAGGCAATGCGTTCCGTGATCAGGATGCCGGTCAGCGTGTCCTGCTGAATATCGGCAAAATAGCAGTGCGGCACTACGACCGGAAAACCGGCCTTGCGCGAAAGGTTCGCCAGCCGCACTTCGGACGGCATGTGATAGCTGCCACTATCGCGCACCTTGTCACGGAAATTACGCGAGAATTTCACGAACAGATCGTACGTCAGGCCGGGCTCGTCGCGTTCATAAGCTACCGAAAGCAACGCCTTGACCCCGGTGCCGCCCAGCATCCATTCGTCGAGGCCGGTGATCGCCGTGACGCGGTTGTCCGCCCCTAGCGCGCCGCTGGCGCGAAAGGCGCGCGTCAGGAATTCCGGCCCACCGGATTGGAGCGCTTCGGGATGGGCCGGGAAGTCGAGGCCGAACAGGTCGCCTCGCGCCCAGTCAATGATCGCCGTCTGTGTCATGCCGCGCGGCTAGCACGATGCGGCGTGCGCACAAGGGCGCTTGTGGCGGGCACCAGACTGTCGATTGCGTACAGGACCGGCTGGCGACTTGCCGAAAATCCGGTTAGCGGCAGCCCATGAGCATCATTGCAACGATCATGAATTCGGCGACTGGCCGCCCCATCCAGAAGGTGACATTCAACCGGATGCCCAAGCCATGGGCGAGCTTCAACCTTGCCTCCGGAGAACTGGTGGTGGCCGAGCGCGTCGACGTGGGCAAGCCGGCGCCCGGCAAGTTTGCCGCGCCGGTCGATATATGGGTCAAACTCAAGCCCGCGGACTGAGCCGGGGAAGGGCGCCATGGATTCTGCCGATCTTGCTATTCGTCTGCGCCGCGCCGCCTTCAACCGTGCGATTGCGCACTCGGATCTTGCGGCCATCGGCCAGTTTTTGACGAACGATGCCGTGCTGGTGGCCGGGACGGACAGTGCGCTGCTGTCCGGCCGCAAGGCGCAGCTGCTGGCGTGGAAGCGCGAATTCGCGAGCGCCGATCGTACGGTCTACACGCGCCTTCCCGACAAGATCGAGCTGTCGGCAGTTGCGCCGATCGCCATGGAGCACGGCAAATGGCAAGGCGTGACCTTGTCCGGGATCGATCTGGCATCGGGGACCTACGCCGCCAAATGGCGAAAGGCCGGCGGGGAATGGATGCTTGAGGCCGAGATTTTTCTCACTCTGGCGTGAATTGGTGAAACACCTGACAGGGATTGTGGCGATGATTGAGCCGGGTACGACGTTCAAGGATAACTTGCAGCAATTGCCGCCGGTAAGCGGCGTGCAGCGGATAGACCTCATCGACGCCAATGGCCTCGTCGTTGCCAGCATCGAGAATCAACCGGGCAAGCAGGGCTCGGTGGTCGTCTATCACTACCTGAAGCAAGCCTTTGGTAGGCTGGACAGTGCGGCGGCAGAGCATGGCCTGCTCGTGTTTGGCGAGCACACAGCGGATGCCCGCGCGCGTCCGGGCGCCCATCCGAATGTCGATCGGCTGCTGGCGATCGCCGCGGGCGACGAAGCACTGGACATTCAAATCATCGGCGCTGGCCACTAACCAGCCGCCCCGGCTGTCGCTAGTCGAGCGCGATCCAGTCATGCAGATCAGGAGCTTCTCCCAGCAGGGCGAGGCCATGGGCGATCGAGGTCATCTCATTGCCGCTGGCGATCCTGTCCGGCCCGAAGCGCTGTTCAAACACGCGGCGCACGGCAGGTATCAGCGACGAACCGCCCGTCAGGAACACCTGATCGATCTGGCGGGCATCCAGCCCGGCATTGGCCAACGCCGCGTCAAGCGTTTCGCCAATCCGGAGCAGGTCGGGCGCGATCCAGCTTTCGAAATCGCTGCGGCTGACCTCTGCATCGATTATCAGGCCGGGGCCTTCGAAGTGAAAGTGGCCATGGGTTTCGCTCGACAGGCTGCGCTTGAGCTGGCCCACGGCTTCATACAGCGCGTAGCCCAGTTCGTTTTCGACCACCGCGATCATCCGGGCTATGGCGGGGGGATCGGTAGCGCTGCGTTCCAGCTGCGCCAATTGGGCAAGCGTCCGGCGGTTGCGCATCAGGGCGAGGCGCGACCAATCGCCGAATTCGGTGAAATGCCCGGCCGGAATGTCCAGCACCTTGCCGAAGGAATTATACGTGCCGCCCTTGCCCAGCAGGGGGAGCACAAGCTTGTCCATGATTCGGCTGTCGAACCTGTCGCCCGCTATGCCAATGCCGGCCGAACCAAGCGGCACGCAGCGCTGTGCCGCGCCCGGCGGGCCGACCTTCACGATTGAAAAGTCGCTGGTGCCGCCGCCGAAATCCGCCACCAGCAGAGTCGCCGGGTCGGACAGGCCGGTGGCAAAGCCATAGGCCGCACCCAGCGGTTCGTAGACATAGTGGATTTCCCGGCCGAGCAGCGCAAACATCGCATTATAGCGGCGGCGCGCCAGTTCCGGATCGGGCTGCGCACCGACATAGCGCACGGGCCGCCCCACCACGACGCGTTCGGGCAGATTGCGCAGAGCCTCTTCGCCGTGGGCCAACAGGTGCTTCAGGAATATCTGGCCCAGATCCTCAAAGCGCAGCCGCTTTTCGAACAGGTTGGCATGTTCGAACGTGGCCCGGGCGGCGACCGACTTGAAGCTTTGCAGCAGGCGCGACCCTTGCGGGAAATCGAGAAATTCGGCGATTGCCCACGGACCGGCTTCGTGGGCCAGCCCGCCCGGAGCGCTATCTTCCGGCCAGAAGCACAGGGCCGACCGGAAGACCGAGCTGGTACCGCCGGGCGCGTCAAATTCGACCAGTTCGGCTGTGCCGGTGCCCGATGCCATGGCGATGACCGAATTGGTCGTGCCAAAATCGATGCCAACCGCGCGGGCGGGGGAAATGCTGGCCGGCATGAATCGGGTAACCTCGGACTATCCGGAAACGGTCGGCGCCTATGGCAGCGTGGCGGCGATCCGGCAATCGCTTTGCCAGCCGTGCTCTGGCAATCGCGTCTTTAGCCAGCGCTTTCGCTGCTGGCATAGGCACGCAGGAAGTCAGCGGTTACCGCCTCGGCTTCAGCGACTATGTCTTGCGGGGAGGCACGGAACCCCAGCAGCAGCGTGCGCTGGTGCAGGTCGCCAAGGCAAAGGCTGAGGACCATATGGGCGGCACGCACGGGGTCGGAGGGACGCATCGTGCCAGCGTCAATCTGAGACTGGAAATAATGGGCGAGCAGTCGTCCGACAGGCTCACGGCCGCGGCTCGAGAAGATCCGGCCGACTTCCGGAAAGCGCCCGCTTTCTGCCGCAACCAGCCTATAGAGGCCGCAACCATCGGGTGAGGTAACTTTGGTGATGAACTTGCGGCAGAAGGCCAGGACGGTATCGGCCAGTTCCCCCTTGTGGGCGAGCACATCGTCAAGCTGCGCGCGAAACTCGGCCGTCGCATCGTCCATGACGGCGGCGAACAGGTCTTCCTTGGAGGGAAAGTAGCCCCAAAGCGTGCTTTTCGATCCGCCTAGTTCGGTAGCGATTGCCGACATCGAAGTGCCGGCATAGCCGTGTTCCATAAATGAAAGCGCAGCGATTTCGACGATGGCCTGACGCCGGCCAAGCTTGTTGGCCTCGCGTTTGCCCAAGGTTTTCACATCCAATCCCATAGACGTACTATAGGGTACAGTTTTGTGTTGACAAGTCCGGATTGCGCGACCATCTGAAAGCCGTACCCTCTAGTACGGTTATTCCCATGCGCGATTCCCCCCGCCACATTCACCTTGCCCTGCTGACGCTGCCCTTGCTGCTTGCCGGTTGCGCCTCTGTACCGCAGCTCGGCGAACGGCCCGAGATGCGCGAGGCATCTGCGATTGCAGCGAGTCGTTCGGTTGCGACTGACAATGCAACTTCTGCTTGGCCTGCGGGTGACTGGTGGAGCGTCTATGGCGATGCGCAGCTCAGCAAGCTGATCACCGAGGGACTCAGCGATTCGCCTGATCTTGCCGCGGCCGCCGCGCGTTTGCGGGCCGCCGAAGGCTATGCCCAGCAAGCCGGAGCCGCCCGGCAACCGCAAGTGGGCGTCGAAGCCAGCGCTTCAGCCAGCAAGCAGAGTTACAACAACGGCATCCCGCCCGCCTTCGTGCCGCAGGGCTGGAACGACAGCGGACGCGTCGCCGCGACGTTCGGATTCGACCTCGACCTCTGGGGCAAGAACCGCGCCGCGCTCGCCGCCTCGACGTCTGATGCCGATGCCGCGCGGATCGAGGTGGCACAGGCGCGCCTCGTGCTCTCGACGAGCATCGCCGCCGCCTATGCCGATCTGGCGCGCCTCGCAGCCGAGCGTTCGGTTCAGGATCAGGCGCTGGCGGTTCGCATGCACACTCAGAAGCTGGTCGCGGACCGGGTTGCAGTCGGGCTCGACACCCGGGCTGAACTTGAACAGGCAAGCGGCGCAGTACCGCTGGCGCGCGCTGAACTGGCTGCGTCGGACGAGGCCATAGGTCTGACCCGCAATCGCATCGCCGCGCTGGTCGGCGCCGGCCCTGACCGTGGTCTGGCCATTGCGCTGCCCGCCCGGCTGGGCAGCGCGGCGATGATCCCCGCGGCTTTCACCACCGATCTTGTCGGCCGCCGACCAGACATCGCCTCCGCCCGCGCCCGGGTTGAAGCAGCCGCCAGCCGGATCAAGGTTGCCCGCGCGGATTTCTATCCGGCGGTCAATCTGAGCGCGATGATCGGCTTCCAGTCGCTTGGTCTTGGCAACTTGCTGAGCAGCGGTTCGACTTTCGGCTCCGCTGGCCCTGCTATCAGCTTGCCGATCTTTCGCGGCGGGCAGCTGGCCGGCCAGTACAAGGGCGCGCGCGCCAGCTATGATGCGGCTGTCGCGGCCTACGACGGTACCGTTCTGAGCGCATACCGGGAGGTCGCCGATGCAATCACGAGCCGCAACGCGCTGGCGACGCGGCTGGCCCAGAGCCGGGCCGCACTCGGCAATTCCGAACAGGCCTATTCGATTGCCCGCCAGCGTTTCGAAGGCGGTCTTTCGACCTATCTCCACGTGCTCAGCGCCGAGGAGAAACTGCTTCAGACCCGCATGATCGTTGCCGATCTCGAAGCACGGGCCTTCACCCTCGACGTTGCTTTGGTGCGCGCGCTGGGCGGCGGCTTTTCAACAACTACCGAAAATGCGGCGGTGGCCGCGCCCAGGAACAAGACCAATGGCTGAAGCCGATCCCGGAGTCCTCGAAGGGCTTGAACTCGACACTGCGGACGCGGGACGCAAGGCCCGCCGCAACAAGCTGCTATCGATCATCGGCATTGCGGTTCTTGCCGCGCTGCTGATCTATGGCGCGTGGTATTTTCTGGTCGGCAGCCGCACGATCAGCACCGACAATGCCTATGTCGGCGCCGATACCGCCAGTGTCACGCCGATGGTTTCGGGTCAGGTTATCGAGGTCGCCGTGGCCGATACCCAGGTGGTCCGTAAAGGCGACGTGCTGGTGCGGCTTGATGACAGCGAGGCGCGGATCGCGCTTGCCCAGGCGGAGGCCGATCTCGCCAAGGCCAGACGCCAGTTCGGCCAGGCAGCGGCTACGAGCAGCGCGCTGGCCGCACAAGTGCAGGCCCGCTCAGCCGAGGAGGGCCGCGCCCGCGCCCAGCTTTCGGCGGCGCAGGCCGAATTTGCCAAGGCCAGCGTCGATCTTGAACGCCGGCGCAAACTTGCACCCGGCGGCGCGGTGTCGGGCGACGAACTGTCCTCGGCTACCAGTGCCTATGCAGCCGCTCGTGCCAACCTTGATCTGGCTCGCGCCGGCATCTCGCAGGCCGGGGCGATCCGCAATGCGGCAAGCGGCGAACTTGCAGCCAACAATGCCTTGATCAGTGGCACCACGGCGGTCTCCTCGCCTGATGTTCTGGCAGCGCAGGCGCGGCTTGATCTGGCGCGGCTCAATCTTGAGCGCACCGTCGTGCGCGCGCCGATTGCCGGCGTGATCACCCGCCGCAGCGTGCAGACCGGACAGCGCGTCGGCTCGGGCGCGCCGCTGATGCTGATCGTTCCGGTCGAGCAGGTCTATGTCGACGCCAATTTCAAGGAAGCGCAGCTGCGGCGGCTCAAGATTGGCCAGCCGGTGACGCTGACCTCTGACCTCTACGGCAGCGGAGTTGAATTCCACGGCAAGGTTGTCGGCATGTCGGGCGGCACCGGCTCGTCCTTCGCGCTGATCCCGGCGCAGAATGCCACCGGCAACTGGATCAAGGTGGTTCAGCGGCTTCCGGTGAGGGTTGCCCTCGACCCGCGCGAACTGCGCGCCCGTCCGCTGCGGGTTGGCCTGTCGATGGAAGCGGTAATCGACGTTTCGGCGCAGTAGGGAGCCGGCCCATGACAGCGAACGAGGCGGCATCGGCGCCGTTCACCGGAAAAAAGCTGCTGATGGCGGGCATGGTCCTCGCGCTCGCCAATTTCATGATCGTCCTCGATACGACGATCGCCAATGTCTCGGTGCAGCACATCGCGGGCAGCCTTGGTATATCGCCAAGTCAGGGCGTCTGGGTGATCACGTCCTACGCTGTCGCCGAGGCGATCAGCGTGCCGCTGACGGGATGGCTGGCTGGCCGCTTCGGAGCCGTGCGGACCTTCACTGTCGGCATGTTCGGCTTCGGACTGTTCTCGGTGCTGTGCGGATTGTCGACATCGCTGACGATGCTCGTCGCCTGCCGGATCGGTCAGGGGCTGTGCGGCGGACCGCTGATGCCGCTTACGCAGACGCTGCTCCTGCGCATCTTCCGCAAGGATCAGCAGGTGCAGGCCATGGCGCTGTGGGCCATGACCACACTGGTCGCCCCGATCATCGGCCCGATTCTGGGCGGATCGATCAGCGATAACCTGTCGTGGCACTGGATATTCCTGATTAACTTGCCTGTTGCGTTGCTCTGCGGCTTTGGCGCGATGCACTTGCTGCGCCCGATCGAAACCCCGGGCCAGCCGCTCAAGGTGGATCGGACGGGGCTGTTCCTCATGGTGTTGTGGATTGCCGCGCTGCAAATTTTGCTCGATCTGGGCCGCGAGCATGACTGGTTCAATGACACGTCGATGGTCTTGCTCGGCTTTACCGCTTTGATCGGCTTTGCCGTCTTCATTGCTTGGGAACTGGGGGAGAGGCAGCCGATCGTTGACATCCGCGTGTTCCGACACCGGGGCTTTACGGTCGCGGTAACGGCGCTGTCGTTCTCGTTCGCGGCGTTCTTCTCAACCATGGTTATCATACCGCAGTGGCTGCAGGCGAGCCTGGGCTACACCGCAACCTATGCCGGCTATGCCACCGCTTTCACCGGCGTGGCCGCAATTGTCATGGCCCCGGTCGTGGCCAAGCTTTCCACCCGCGTCGATCCGCGCCTGCTGGTCTGTTTCGGCATCCTCTGGCTCGGCATGACCGCGCTGCTGCGTTCCCAATGGAACAGTCAGGCCGATTTCTGGACACTCGCCATGCCTCAGCTGATCATGGGCTTTGGCATGCCGTTCTTCTTCGTGCCCCTGACCACGCTCGCCTTGGCGGCGGTCGAGCCTGAGGAAACCGCGTCGGCGGCGGGCGTGATGAACTTCCTGCGGACCATGGCAGGGGCGATCGGGACATCGATTTCAGCCACCATCTGGAACGACAATGCCGTGGTTGCGCGAAGCGAGATGACCGGCAGGCTCAACACGCGTGAGGCCCAGGATGCGCTCGCGGCGCAGGGCTGGACTGTCGACCAGACACGTGTTGCTGTGAGTCAGTTGGTCGATCAGCAAAGTCTGGCGCTTGCCACCAACCACGTGTTCCAGATCGCCGCGCTGGTCTTTGCCGGGGCGGCGATGATCGTCTGGCTGGCCCCTCGGCCGCAGCGCGAAGTCGACACGATTGCAGTGCACTAGGCCAGTCAAACTGATCCGCAGGGCCCGCTGAGAGGGCGTGATATGCCCTTGGCCCGTGCATTGCGCCTCTACGACCATCGTGCAACCGCCTGACGGTTATTCAGATGAATCTGTCCAGACTTTGCGTCAGCCGCAATAGCTGCGACACACAGTCTGTAACTGGCAGGAGCGGAGCGCCGTCATGGCTGCGGTCGAAATAGTCGAGGTTGGCCCGCGCGACGGGCTGCAGAATGAAAAGGTGATGATCGCCACCGCCGACAAGGTGGAACTGGCGCGGCGCGCGATTGCGGCCGGGATCACGCGGCTGGAAGTGACCAGCTTCGTCAACCCTGCGCGGGTGCCGCAAATGGCCGACGCGGAAGAGGTGGTGAAGCTGCTCGGCCGGCCTGAAGGCGTGACGCGGATCGGGCTTGTCCTCAACGAAAAAGGTGCCGACCGGGCGATAGCCTGCGGGCTCGATCAGCTTGGCGCTGTGACGCTCGCCAGCGACACCTTTGGCATCCGCAACCAGAAGCAGACCAGTGCCGAATCCGTCGAAGTGGCCAAGCGCATCATCGCGCAGGGCAAGGCGGCGGGTCTTTCGGCGCAAGTGACGATTTCGGCGGCCTTCGGCTGCCCATTCGAAGGCGAGGTCGATCCGGCGAAGGTCGTCGCCATGGGGCGGCAGCTGGCCGATGCCGGTCCCTGCGAGATCGTGCTGGCCGATACCATTGGCGTTGCGGTGCCGGCGGAAGTTTTCCGGCTGGTGGCGCAGGTCAAAGCGGCCATCGCTCCGATCCCGGTGCGCGCGCATTTTCATGACACCCGCAACACCGCCATCGCCAATGTCTGGGCGGCGGTGGAGGCAGGCGCGAGCACCATCGATGCCAGCATCGGCGGGCTGGGCGGCTGTCCGTTCGCGCCCGGCGCGGCGGGCAATGTCGCGACCGAGGACGTGGTCTATCTGCTGGGCCGTTCGGGCGTGCAAACCAATCTCGATTTCGACGCGCTGGTCGCCACTTCGCACTGGCTGGGCGGCGTGATGGGCAAGCAGCTTCCTTCGCAGCTGGCGAAGGCGGGCGGATTTCCAAAAGGTGAGGCGAAGTGATGTTGAAGGAGAATACCGGCGCGCTCAAAGGGGTTAAGGTGGTCGAGCTGGGACAGCTGATCGCCGGGCCGTTCTGCGGCCAGCTGCTGGGCGACATGGGTGCCGACGTGGTCAAGATCGAGCTTCCCGGCGTGGGCGATCCGATGCGCGTCTGGGGCAATGGCACGCACAAGGTGTGGTGGCAGGTGATCGGCCGCAACAAGCGCTCGGTCTCCATCAACCTGCGCGTTGCCGAAGGACAGGCGCTGGCGCGCAAATTGCTCGCCGATGCCGACATCATGATCGAGAATTTCAAGCCCGGCACGATGGAGAAGTGGGGCCTCGATCCCGCAACGCTCCATGCGATCAATCCCGGCCTGATCATCGTGCGCGTATCGGGCTATGGCCAGGACGGCCCCTATTCGGACCGGGCAGGCTTTGGCGGGATTGGCGAGGCGATGGGCGGCTGGCGCGCGATCGTCGGCGATCCAGACCTTCCGCCAAGCCGCATGGGCGTGTCCATCGGCGATTCTCTTGCCGGGACTTATGGCTGCATGGGCGCGCTGGCGGCGCTGCGCGTGCGGGATCAGACCGGTCGCGGGCAGGTGGTCGATTCCGCGCTGTACGAAGCCGTGCTGCAGGTCATGGAAAGCCTTGTCGTGGAATACGATGTCGATGGCATCATGCGCGAGCGGTCCGGCTCGGTGCTCAAGGGCATTGCGCCGTCGAACGTCTACAAATGCTCTGACGGCGAATACATGATCGGCGCAAACGGCGACGCCATCTTCGCGCGTCTGGCGACGGCGATGGGCCAGCCCGAACTCGCCGTTGACGAACGTTATGCCACGCACGGTGCGCGCGGGGTAAATCAGGTGGAACTCGACAATCTGGTCGATGCCTGGACATCCACGCTGACCATCGACCAGCTTGAGGCGAAGATGATCGAATATTCGATCCCGGCTGGCCGCGTCTACAAGGCGCCGGATATGCTCCGGGACCCACATTTCGCGGCGCGGCAGGCCATCGTAGAAGTGCCCAATGAAGAGCATGGCTCGGTAAAGATGCAGGCCTGTTTTCCCCGTCTCTCGGACACTCCGTCTTCAATCCATCGCGCTGCCTCCCGCTTTCCGGGAGAACACAATGCCGAAGTTCTGGGCGAACGGCTGGGGCTGGGCGCAGAGGAACTTGCCGAATTGGCGACACGCGGCATCATCTAGTCCCGGCTGAACGGGCGGAAGGGGAGAAATGGGGACCACGGACACGGCAGTGCCCACGCGAGTGGCGCTTGCCTATGGCACGGGCCAGCTTGGCGCGCAGATTTTCCGCGACACGCCGGCAGTGCTGCTGCCGCTGTTCATGACGACCATGCTTGGCGTGGCGCCGTGGATCGCCGGGCTTGTCGTGCTGGTGCCCAAGCTGTGGCTGATCGCCTGCGATCCGCTGATGGGGGCATGGTCTGACAGGGTGAAGCCCAGCCGGGGGCGCACGCCGTTCCTGCTGGCCGGGGCCGTGCTCACCAGCCTGACCTTCGTCGCGCTGTTCTGGCACACCGGCTATTCCAGCGCGGCCATGGCGGCGGCGGTAACCTGCGCGCTGTTCTTCGTCGGCTCTACGGCGTTTTCGATGTTCTCGGTGCCCTATCTCGCCATCGGCTCGGAACTTTCCCCCGATCCGCACCAGCGCACGCGGGTGATGATGTACCGGCTCAATTTCATGACCATCGGCGTGGTCGTTGGTGTGGGCGCGGCCCAGCCGCTGATGGCGGCCTTTGGTGGCGGCGCGGCTGGCTGGCGGGCGATGGGCTTGGTCTTCGGCCTGCTGTGCATCGGCACCATGCTGATCACCGCTATCGGCCTGAAGGGCGTGCAACTGATTGAAGGCGAGGCTGCACCGGGCAATTTCCTCTCGCAGTTGAAGCAGGTAGGCCAGAATACGCCGTTCCGCGTGCTTCTGACCGCGCATTTCATCCAGAGCGTGGGGCAGGCATCGAGCTATACCGTGATTGCCTTCATCTATCTCTATGCCGTGCAAGCGGTGTGGATCATTCTGCCGTTCGTGCTGGTCATGTCGGTGGTTGCGATTGCCAGCCAGCCGGTGTGGGTCGCCATGTCGCGCCGCTTCGGCAAGGAACGCTGCTATGTCGCGGCCATGCTGGGGTGGACGCTGGTTACGGCAAGCTGGTTCTTCGTGAAGCCTGCAGACGACGTTATCTTCGCCGGGCTTGGCACGCAGCATATTCTTGTGCTGGTGCGGGCCATGGTGATCGGCGTGTTCAACGCCTCGTTCATAATGCTCGCCCTGTCGATGCTGACTGACACCATCGCCTATGAACGCGACCGCACCGGATCGGCCAACGAAGGCGTATTCTCAGGCATTTTTTCGGCAGCGGAAAAGCTGGCCTTCGCGCTTGGCCCCGTGATCGCGGGCGTGGTCATGAGTGTTTACGGCTTCAAGGAATCGACCGGCGGCATGGTGGAACAGACGCCCGAGGCGATCCGCGGGATCGTGTTGCTGTACAGCCTAGTCCCGGTGGCGACGCAGCTGACCGCGCTGGCAGTGTTCAGCCGCTATCGCCTGCCGAAAAGCGCATGACTGCCCGACAGACGGAGAGCGTGCGGGCGTTCACCTGTGCGCCATGAAGCTGCCGCTAAATCCGTCTGAAGATTTGAAAGGCTTTTCGAAATGCGTGCCATGTCCCGTTCGCTGATCGCTCTTCCGCTCATTCTGGCGGCTGCCGCTCCCGCCATAGCTGCGCCACCGGAGCAAGGTCTCGCGGCCAAGGGCAAGCTTATCTATCTGCGCTGCGCCGCCTGCCATGCGATGACTGCCAAAGCCCCCAAGAAAGTCGGCCCGCACCTTGAAGGCGTTGTCGGGCGCACTTCGGGCACCGTTCCGGGCTTTACCTATTCGGCGGCGATGAAGAAGACCCCGATCAAGTGGAATGATGCCACGTTGGACAAGTGGCTGGCGCGTCCGGCCGGAGTGGTTCCGGGCACGTCGATGGTGTTTGCCGGCCTGCCCAATCCCGCCGATCGCAAGGCGGTGATCGCCTATCTCAAGAAGCCGGTTCCCTGATGGACATCAGCCGCCGGGCTTTTTCCCTTGGCGCCTTGCTGGCCCCCTTGGCCGGCCCGCTTGGCGCGGCGGCACCTGCGCGCCGGGCGTTTGATCTGGAGGGGCCGGGCGGTCGGAGCATCGCCATCACCGAATGGCGGCCCAATGGGCGCAAGCGGGGGACGATCCTGTTCTCCCACGGCGCACTTTCCGCTCCGCAGCTTTACGAAGCAGTGATCGGGACTTGGGTAGCCGATGGCTGGCATGTGCTGGCGCCGCTGCATGTCGATTCCGAAGAGCACCCCGGAACCAGGGAATTCCCCGGTCTCGCCAGCTGGAAAGCGCGAATTGAGGATATGCGCGCGTTGTCCGCCCATGTCGGCAAGCGTCCATGGGTCGCAGCCGGACACAGCTATGGCGGACTGGTGGCGCTGACCATGGGCGGCGCAGCGGCCGTGCCGCCGCCGGGAATTACCGGGGCGCTGTCGGACGCGAATGTCCGCGCCGTGGTCGCCTTCTCGCCGCCCGCGCCGGTCCCGGTGCTGTGCACGGCGGAGGGCTATGCCAAGCTGGCCGTGCCCGCGCTGATCCAGACCGGCACGGCGGATAATCCGCCCGCCGGGCCGGGCCTCGCACCCGTGCCTGGATCGTGGAAGGGACACCTCGCGCCTTATGATGCGGCTGCGCCCGGAGGGAACCGCTATGGCCTCGTGCTGGAAGGCGTCGACCACTATTTCGGCGGGCTGATCTGCCGTTATGAAGTACCGGGGCCGCAGCAAGTTGCCCGGCTGGAAGATGCCAAACGGATCTCGACCCAGTTCCTGCGCGCCTTCGGGGCGGGCGACCGCGCGGCAATGCGCTTGCTGGACCGGCAAGTCAGTGATGCAATGCCGGTGCAGTTGCTTCGCAAATAGGGTTCAGCCCTCAGCGACTTCCTCGATGGTCTTGCGATACGCTTCCGCGGTCTGCGCCTCAGCGGCTTCGGCGGCGTCCTTCGACGTCAGGTAGAATAGGCGGCCAAGGAAGTCCTGCCGCCATGCCTCTCGCGATTCCAGCGCCTCCTGATCCAGTTGGAGTGCTTCGATTCCAGCTGCAAGATCAACCCCTTGTGCCTTGGCGGCACGCTCGGCAGAATCGAGCCGGTCGCGCAGGGTGGCAAGCTCGCTAGCCAGCACCATGATCATCGACATGGCCTCATCAAGGCCCGGTGTTTCGTAAAATTCAGGCCGCTTTCCTCGCGCGTGGCGGATGACATGAGGGCGTTCAGTGGGTGTATTTCCGGCGTTCATGCTGCCATTGCCTTTGCTTCTGCCTTGCGGCCGATGAACACTTCCCAGCCGCCGCCAGGGGCGAATTCGCCCGCCGTAAAGTCGCGCTCGGCCACGTGTTCGGATGCTTCCTGACTGTAGCCGTCGGCCGCCGCGGCGAATTCCATGACCGCCATCGGGGCCGTGTCAAAGCGCACATCGGCGCGGTCAAAGCCGGCTTTCACGGCCAGTTCGTACTGGTCCATGTCGCGCATCGCGCCCCAGAACGGTTCGTTGTTGTACCAGGTCTCGTTGTCGAGAATGAACTGGGTGAACGGGTCCATCAGGTCAAACGGCGGCAGATCGGCGTGGATCATCAGGCCGCCCGGCGCGAGGACGCGGAAGGTCTCTTCGAACACTTTCGGCATCGCCTTGCCGCTGGTCTCGTGCAGCAGGATGTGGCTGACGACGAGGTCGAAATGGCCGTCCGGGAAAGTCGTCGCCGTCGCATCCATCTGCGCGAAGTTGACCTCGAGCCCGAAGGCGGCGGCCCGCGCATGGGCATAACGCACGCAGGGTCCGCCCACATCGATGCCCCAGATCTCTGCCTCGGGGAACAATTCCTTATAGGGCAGGGTCGAATGGCCAACCGTGCAGCCCATGTCGAGGATACGGCGCGGTTTGAAGTCGGGCAGGTTGCGCTTCAGGTAATTGACCACCGAGCGGCCCATGTCGTCATTGTTCGGCCCGGTATAGCCCATTGAATAGAGGTAGACGCCCCGATCATATAACGCGCCGACCGAGATGTCGTCTTCGCACACTTCCGAACAATAGCCGCCCGGCATGCAGTGAATGTCCAGCGCCGTGACATAGCGCGGCGGGACGAAGCCCTCTGGAATGATCAATTCCGCCTTGGTACTGGCCGAAAGTTCCTTGGCCTTGGCGTTCAGTTCGGGAAGCTGGCGGTCGACCGAGACATTGACCGATTCCCACAACAGTTCCTGCGCGATGCGGTTCGCGGCGGCGTAGTGCTGGAAATAGATGTCGCCGACCATGCTGGCACGAATTTCGCGGCGATCTGCCGGCGCGTGGCCGGTCTCGCGCTGGAAACGCGGTGCAGCGCGGGTCTGGTAAATCGGCGTCAGGCCGGGAAGCAGGGTGCTTTGGATGAAGCCCTTGAAGCTCTTGGCGAACTCCTGCCGCGACGCTTCGTCGTGAGTCGCGGTAGGCAGCGCGGCATGGGGTGCCTGCTGGAAGGTATTCAACATCCGCTTCTCCGCTCCATCCTGTACGTCAGCCCGCGTCTTGCGGCGCTTGTGGCCCCGGGGCAAGGTCCCGGCCGGTCCGCTATCCGCAGGGCGGACAGGCCATGCTATCGCGCTCCTGTACCGGGCGGAAAGCGGAAAAACGGTGTGCAGACCCACAGGGAGATTTCAAGATGGACGGAGCAAAGTTTTCGCGGCGCGACAGCCTGGGCCTGGCGGCTCTGGCGGCAGGGGCCGTTGCTGCGCCCGCCTTGGCCAAGGGGGCCAAACCGCGCTTCATCACCAAGATCGATTTCAAGGACCCGAAGTGGACGCGTGACACCTATGTGCGCATCGATGCTGATATCGATCCGACCAAGGAGAAGTGCGGCTGGCTGAAGGGCCGCGCCTATGGCGTGCGCGACGGCGAAAAGGTGCGCCCGTTGTTCGACGTGGAGGGGTTCAGTTTCGTGCGAACCAAGCGGCTGGAGGACGGCTCCTATCGCCGCATGCTGCGCGAAATCGTGTTCTACCGCGATATCAACACCGGCAAGATCATGGAATCCTGGCACAATCCCTATACGAACGAGACCGTTAAGGTCGTGCCGATCGCCAACGATCCGTTCAACTTCACCATCGGTGAATGGGCACCCGAACCGCCGAGTTATGGCGGGCTGAACAAAGACAAGCCGCCGCGCAAGCCCTTCCTGCAGAACTGGGAATTCGGCCCCGAAGGCACGATGATCCTGCGCACCGAAGTCGACATGATCTATCCCAACGCGCTGAAGCCCGATGTCTGGGTGCGCGAAAGCTCGGGCCCGATGAACCGCGTGTCCGAACACTTCATCTACGTGGTGAAGCGCAAGGACGTGGAGAACCCGAACCTCACCCACATCCCGCACATCGGTTCGTGGTCGCGCGTGACGCCATGGCTGCCGTGGATGCTGATGGGGCAGGCGCCGGGCCACGTGAACTATTTCACCAACTTCCAGACCATACCGAACGGCGTGGCCGGATTGCCGGCGGATCTGGTGGCCGCGGCGCGGAAATATGGTGACAAGTGGCTGAGCGCGCCGACCGAGGATTACGGTCCTTCGCTCTCCAGCCTGGAAAACTATGCGCGCGAGCAGAAGCCCGCGCCGGTGCCCGAAGGCTGGACGCCGCCGCAGCCGCCTTCGCTAAAGAAGTAAGGTATTTAAGAACCGCTAAAGGCCCCTCTCCGCCTGTGGACCGGCGGGGAGGGGTTTCCTTTTTACAGCCCCAGAACGCCGGGGT
Organism: Novosphingobium aquae; assembly: GCF_037572715.1. Taxonomy (NCBI): domain Bacteria; kingdom Pseudomonadati; phylum Pseudomonadota; class Alphaproteobacteria; order Sphingomonadales; family Sphingomonadaceae; genus Novosphingobium; species Novosphingobium aquae. The sequence goes on from NZ_JBBHJY010000003.1 coordinate 17,485, forward strand.
TCATCAGCCCTTTGGGATCAAGCTCGCGCTTGATCGCGCCGAGCAGGCTCTGCATCTGCGGCGCAAGGCGGACCTGATAGGGATAGGCGCGGCCGATCTGGAAATGTGCGGCGCGGTGATCCTGCATCACCGCAATGATGGCATTCTTCAACTCATCAGCATAGGCGCGGCTGTCTGGATCGGCCTTGAAGTCCGGTTGGCCGCCGAGGTATTCCGCGCCCAGCGTCCGCTCGTGATAGGCGGTGCGGGCATCGGGCCAGTAGAGTGCGACCTCATAGAGAAACCCGGTCGAGCCGACGGGTGAGAACATGTTCCCCAGCCAGACGCCCAGCTTGTCCATCTCCGCCTTGCGGGCAGCGATCAGCGCCTTGAACGCGGTGTCGAAGGCCACCGCCTGATCGTGCGCCAACACGGCATGGATCGGCACCCAGCGTTCGCCGCCAGGGCCAAGGATGTTGAACAGCGGCGCGAAGGGCAGCGATTTCACGAAAGTCGGAATTGAGTTGGCAATCTCTCGCCCGTGAGTGGAGAGGACCCGGCGGAGTTGCTTTGCCCGCAGCGCTGCTTCCTCGGCGTCTGCACCATCGACGATGAAGTGGAGCATATAGGCCCCGGCGCGCATCGCATCCTCGCCGGCGATGGCCATGCGGAGGAGCTGCGCCACGCCCTTCAACTTGTTGGGCGCGCGTTTCAGCACCTGTGCGGCAATCTCCAGCTTTGCCCCAATCCCGTCCTGCCGGCCTATCTGTCCCTGCGACAGCGCGAGATCGAGCCCGAACTGCGAGTCCTCGATCCCAGCAAGTTGCGCGGCGCGCGAACCAGCATGGAAAGCGGCGAAGTCGTCGAAGGCAAAGCTCAGGCATTCGAAATGGTTGCGTAAGCCGATAAGTGGCAGGCGCGCGGCGACCTTGATCCCGAATGCGCCGCAATCGCCTGTAAACAGGCTGGTGAGGTCGGGGCCATAGTTGCGGACAGCGCTGCCGGTCCCGGTCGAGACTAGCTCGCCGCTGGCCAGAACGACGTCCATCGACAGCACCGACTGCGCCGAAATCCCGTGCGCCGCCGTGCCGTGGCTCACCGTGTTCTGACTGAGGCTGCCGCCTACTGTGGCGGCAATGCCCGAGAACGGCCCCCAGAACGGCGTGCGGAAGCCCTTGGCATCGAGCGCGGTCTTGAGGTTCGCCCAGGTGACGCCGGCTCCGGCAGTGACCGTGGCATTGGCCTCGTCGATCACGATGGTGTCGAGCGCGCCGGTATCGAACAACACATGGCCGCCTTCGGGCAGGACATAGCCATCGGTGTAGGACGCCCCGCCGCCGCGCGGGACCATGGCCACACCGGCGTCAGAGCAGAGCCGCACGGCTTGTTGCAGGGCTTCGACCGTAGCAGGCCGGATCACGGCAAGCGGCGCGCCGCCCGTGCGGTAAACGTCGTTGGCGTAGTAATCGAGGCTGGCGGCATCGGTGACGACAGCGCTATCGCCCAGCGCGCCGCGCAGTGCATCGACGAGCATTTGAGCGGTTGCCTTGGTCTTCGTAGCCATCATAAACCCCACCAGAATCTTGCTTCCGTCTCTTGCGGCCAGTCTCCCGGCAAGAGACTAGCCCGCCCGGCCTTATCCGGACAGCGGAGACTCGGGGCTGCGCGCGATAGGACCGGCGTTTCGCATACCATCATCACACGCTGCGACAGATGTGGAGTGTCAGGCCGTGATCCCCTATTTTCTTGGCGCATCGGAGTAAGCCCATGGCAGAACGCATCAACCGCGACCGCATCCAGCACGCCAAGGGTAGCCAGCCGGTGGTGTTCGAAAGCCAGACCGTCGACGCGCTTGCCGCCATGGTCATCGCCTTGCTGGGCGAAGTTGCGGTTTTGCGCGACCGGCTCGATGCCAACGAACGCCTTCTGGAACAGGCCGGACTGCACGGGCCGGACAAGGTCGATGCCTTCCAGCCCGATGCCGCTGCCAAGGCGCACCGCGCGCAGGTTCGCAATGCCAGCTACAACCGCGTGCTGGGGGCCGGGCGCGACAAGCTGGTGCCCGACCTGCTGACCGAGCAGCAGCAATATGACGAAACGCTCTCCGCCGTGGCGGACTGAAGGTAAGGACGCGACAATGCTCAGGAACGCACCCGACCATTACGGCCATGCCGTCATGCCGCAGGCCAACCATGACGAGCAGGCGCTGGAAGACCATTTCCTTGCGCTCCGCGAATGGACCGCGCGCAATCTCGATCCGCTTGACCGGCGGTTGCTTGACGAGGTTGTCGTGCCCGAAGTCGCTGAGGCGCTTGGCCGCGCTCCGGGCAAGAGCAGCGAAGTGCGCCGCGCGCTCGAAGCCGAGCCATTCCACCAGTACTGGCTGACCCTGACGCTCGCCTATCAGGACCGCATGTGGCACGCGATTGATGAATCGATTGACCGGCAATACGACACCCTTGCCGAGGAAGTGAACAAGCATGTCGCCGCGCCGCTAGGCTCGCTGCGGCTGGCCCCGGACTTCGTCGCGCCGCGCTATATTACCGCGATTGACAATCACCGGATGCCGGGTTCCTACATGGTTGATACCGCCGAGGACGATTTCCGGGCCGGTGCTCTTTATGACCGGTTTTCATCAACCTATCTGCGCAACTTCAATGGCGGTTGGAAGAACGACGGGCGCGGTCACACGGTGGCCAGCCATGTCCTCGATTTCTACCCCGACCTCAAGCCAAAGCGCATTCTCGACCTTGGATGCTCGATCGGTCAGTCGACCGTGGCGCTGGCTGCGGCCTTTCCCGAAGCCGAAATTTATGGTGTCGATGTCGGCGCGCCCATGCTGCGCTACGGCCATGCCCGCGCCGAGGCGCTGGGCGCCGCGATCCATTTCAGCCAGCAGAACGCCGAATGTACCGACTTTTCTGACGGCAGCTTCGACCTGGTCTGTTCGGCCGCCGTGCTGCACGAAACCTCGACCAAGGCCATGCGCGCGATCTTCAAGGAAAGTCACCGCCTGCTGCGTCCCGGCGGGGTGATGGTTCACGTCGATGTGCCGGCGCGGCACGAGCATCTGGGCCTGTGGGACCAGATGCGGCTCGACTGGGAATCGCACTACAACAACGAACCCTTCATGACCGTGCTCGCCCGCACCGACTGGATGGAAGTCGCCAAGGCGGCCGGGTTTGCCGAGGAAAAGACGGCGGTCGGCTATCGCCGCGGGGTGCGCGAACTTGATCCTAAGCGCGAGGATTTCTTCACCAAAGGCCACCCGGAAGGGCGCACGATGCTGGGATCTTGGTACGCCTGTTCGTCGGTGAAGGACTGAGCCGGTGCCTGTCGAGATCAACGGCCTGCTGAACCACAACGTCTCGTCCGAAACCCACCCGCTGCCGTTCCAGACCTTCGACCGAGACGGGATTGGCCGCATGGCGAGGCTGCATGACGAATGGGGTTATGACCGGGTGCTGGTCGCCAATGCCTCGATCATGCCGGACAATTTCACCATTGCCGCCTTCATCGCCGCGCAGACCGAGCGGCTGGGGGTGATGCTGGCTCACCGGCCGGGCTTCATCCCGCCGACCATGGCCGCGCGGATGCTGGCGACGCTGGACCAGCTGATGCCAGGGCGCGTCGGCGTGCATATTATCACGGCCGCCAGCGACGTCGAAACGCAGGCGGACGGCGATTACCTCAGCAAGGTTGAGCGCTATGACCGCGCGCGCGAATACATTGACCTGCTGCGCCGCATGTGGAGCAGCGATGCTCCGTTCGATCACGATGGCAAATGGTTCCGCTTCACCGGCGGCTTTGCGGCGGTGAAGCCGTTGCACGAGATTCCGGTCTATTTCGGCGGCATGTCGCCCGCCGCGCTGTCTGTGGCGGGTGAATATGCAGACGTCTTCGCAACGCTGTCCGACACCGTCGAAGGCATGAAGGAGGCGGTCGGCAAAGTCCGCGCCGAAGCCGCTCCGCATGGCCGCGATCCCGCGTTCCTCATGTCGATCCGCATTGTCATGGCCGAGACCGACGAAGCCGCCTGGGCCAAGGCTGATGCCATCCGCGAGACGGTGGCGGCCAACATGGGGCAACTCGCGGTCAACAAGGCTGCCTCCGCTGCCGATGGCTTTCGCCGCACCGAGGCGCTCGCCCAGCGCGGCGACCGGCTGGAGCGCTGCTTCTGGAACGGTATCAACCAGCTGCGCGGAGGGCAGAGCAATTCGGGCGCGCTGGTCGGCAGCCCGGAAACGCTGAGCGAAGCGCTGATGGACTATTACCGCGAGGGGGTGACCAAGTTTATCCTGCGCGGCTTCGATCCGGTCGAGGATGTGATCGCCATCGGCCGCGATCTCGCCCCGCTGCTCCGCGCCAAGGCGGCGGATTATGACGCGCGGGTGAGCGCCAATTCCATCACCACGTAACGCGTGCCGTTCCAGTTGCACGAATTGCCCTGCGCGCTTTGCAGGTCGGCGGCGAAGGTCAACTGGCTCATGCCGAAGAACTCGTAGCCTTCCGGCGCGCCGCTGTCGGGCTCCATTTCATAGCCGTAAGTCAGCTTCCAGCGCCCATCAGGCAGAGCGCGGAGCCGCTCGGCATAGGAATGCGAGCGGGACAGGCGCTCACCCCGCGTCTGGAGCGTGACCGACAGATCAGCGCGCATCGTCACCTGCGCTTCCCAACGGTAGAGTTCCGATCCATCCGGGCCGATGGCCCGTCCGGCCAGTTCCCAGATCCCGGCAACATCCCACGTCACTTGGCATGAACCTTGTCGAGCCAGGCGCCCAGATCGCGCCCGGTTTCCTGCGGCAATTCAAGCATGGGATAGTGCCCGACATCGGGGTAATGCACCAAGGTCACCTGAGCCGAGGAAAACTGCTTCACCGCCTTGTCGGCCAAGTAATTGGGCAACACGGGATCACGGTCCCCCCATTGCAGCAGGATCGGCGCGGTAACCTTGGCGGCGTCCCCGCCGGCACCTTTTGCCCAGACGGCTTTCTTGTTTGCTTCCCAGTACTCCTTCACCTTGGCAAAGCCGCCGGGAATGGTGTTGGTCTCATAATACCACTGGACGGTCTCGTCGGTCAGCCGCTCGGGCTTGCCGTAGAGTTCGGACAGCGACTGGCGGTAATAGGCGCGCGGGTAATAGTTCGGGACCAGCTTTTCGTGCGTCCAGACCATGGACCACATCAGCTTGCTGAACTCCGGCGGCGGCGGTGCCTCCAGCGGCAGGGCGGACAGCGCCAGCGCCTTCACCTGATCCGGGTGCCGCGACGCATAAAGCGTGGCAATGGTCGCCCCACTGGAAGTTCCCACAATCGAGAGCTGCTTCAGACCTTTCGCCGCAACCACCTTTTCGATCAGCGCAACCACGCCGGGCATACCCCTTGATGGGGCGGAATCGGTCGACAGGCCATAGGGCGGCCAATCGAACCGGATAACCCGGTATCGGCCCTTCAGCGCATCGGCCCAGGCATCCCATTCGCGCAGGTTGGTCATCGAGGAGTGGAGCATCAGCACCACGGGGCCTTCGCCCTCGTCGCGGATATGAAGGTTGACCGTGCCGTGCTGTTCAAACCGCGATGGCGCGGCGGCCTGATGGGCTTTCACGCTTTCATACGAAGGGTTCCACAAGCCCAGCCGCATCGTGCCAAGCACGCCCGCGACCAGTAATACAAGAACAAGCAGCAGTTTGCCGATCCGCTTCACCATGCTGGACTCCCCTGTGTTGCTGGCAGACTGTGTCGGCGGCAGGCTAGGTGCGGGCAAGGCGGGGGCCACGAGCGTTGCCAGCCTCTCCGGTCTGCGGATAGACAGCCGGGGTGCATGGCGCTGTGGGCCTCTCTGTCGGAGCCTTGGCGATCATAGGAGAAGCCAATGGATATCGACCGGCGCATGGTTCTGGGCGGGCTCGCCGCGGGGGCAATTGCAACGCAGGTCAGCGCGGCGGGAACGGCTGGCACCTCGCCGGCCAGCCGGATGCGGACCTTCATGCTGATGCGCGGCGCGTTGGATGAAAAGCTGATTTCCAGCTGGATGTCGGCCAATTACTACGGCGTTGTCGATGACCGGATGGAGCCGCTGTTCGACGTCGTCGCCGCCGTCTTTGCCCGCTACCGGCGCTTGCCCGATGGCAGCTTCGAAGGCGTCAGCGGCGAACTGGCCTGGTTTGTCGACAAGGACAACGGCAAGGCGCTGGATCGCTATCGCAATCCCTATACAGGGGAAATGGTTGATGTACCCACGGGCGGTCTCTCGCCATCAAAGATCATGTTCATGCCGGACCTGTCGATGCGGCTGTCACGGTCGGTCCCGGGGATGGAATTTGCCCATGAAGTGCTGGGTCCGGTCTCGCGTGGCAATGACCTCTGGCTGACCGAGCGTTCGCGCAGCAGCTTCACGGTCCCCGGTCAGGCCAAGCCCATGCGGTATTCGGAAAGCAATATCTTCAAGGCCAAACGCTCGGCGATCGAGGCGCGGGGCGCGACCCGCGTGACCAGCGACGTGTCGTTCACCAACGTTGTTTCGTGGCGGCCATGGCTCAAAATGGGCGACCACGCCGGCCATCTGACCGCGACCGGCGCCGGGCAGCATACGTCCTCGTTCGACATGTTCCCGCCCGCATGGATCGAAGCAACCCGCGCGCGCCAGCCTGAAGTGCTGAAGGATCCGGCATCGATGCTCGCGCCCTTGTGGGACGCGCGTTAAGCGCCGAGCAGGTCCATCAGCTCCGCATCGCGCCGGATATTGCGCCGTGCCATTGCATAGAGCGCCATGCCCACGCCGAGCGCTGGCAGGGCAAAGCTGGCGATTGACCAGCCGACCATGGCAGGATCGCCAAATACACGCTCGGTGATGGATGCAACCGCCAGAGGCCCAAGCGTCGCGCCGATCACTGTGTTGAGCACCAGAGTCAGCGCCACGGCGGCGCCGCGCATCCGGGGCGGAACGATAGACTGCAGCGTGGCCAGCATGACGATGCCCAGCACGGCAAAGGCCGTGCCCGAGCTTGCTACCAGCAGCGCGGCAAGCGGCAGATGTCCGGCCAGCACGGCCAGCTCTGCCGGGATCGCGCAGACCGGCACCAGCGCGAGGATGGTGAAGCGCGCCAACGGCTTGCCGGCGCGCATGGATCGATCAAGCAGCCAGCCGCCGAGCAAAGGACCGAGCGCGGCGAATGCCAGCGATACGGGGCCAAGGAAGCTGGCAAAGAACGCCGGTGTCGCGCCAAACTGGCGGATCAGCATGGCCGGCGCCCAGGCCGCCGCGCCATAGACGACAGCAAAACACACCGCGAAACCAAGGTAGAGCGGCACCAGCACGGCGCGGTGGGCGATCAGGAAGTGCAATTCATCCTTGCCGGGGATGGCGGCGACATGGTCCACGGAACCGCGCCGCTCCGGTTCGCGGCAGAACAACATCAACGCCGCCACCAGAATGCCGCAGCTGCCAAACAGCACGAAGGCGAGGCGCCATGGCACCAGTACGCCGACAAGGGGCAATCCGGCAAAGGCCCCGCTTGCGGCATGGGCAAGGATCAGGCCGGTCAGCGCGATCGCCAGGCCATTGGCAAGGCTCTGCCCCAGCATGAAAATACTGAGTGGCGGGCCGCGCCGTTCGGGTGGAAACAGGTCGGCAATCAGCGAAATCGCCGCCGGGCTGAGCGCGGCTTCGCCCAGTCCGACCAGCAGGCGGGCGGTAAATATCTGTCCAAAGCTTTGTGCCAGCCCGCTGGCAATCGTCGCCAGACTCCACAGGGCAATCCCGGCCATGACAAGGTTGCGGCGCGATTTGCGGTCCGCAAGAAGCCCCATGGGCAGCCCCATGAAGGCATAGAACAGCCCGAAGGCGAGGCCCTGCAGAAGGCCGATCTGCTGGTCACTGATGGCAAGATCGTGCCGAACGGGATCGACCACGACATTGAGCACGGTCCGGTCAATGACTGAGAACAACCCGGCGAGGAACAGCAGGGCGATGAAGCCCCATGCGCGACGCGGGGACGGCCAGGCGGCCTCGCTCACAGCAGCTCCAGAGCCTGGGCGCGGGTCTTGATATAGTCGCCCAGCCAGTCCAGCCCGCGAAAGCGCAGAGTGCCGCGCCCGACCGAGCGCGAGCTATCGGCCATGCCTGAAACCAGCCGGAAGGCCTTGGCCATCAGGAACAGCTCCTGATTTTCGATCTCTGCTGCGGTGAACGGCCGGACCGAGGCATAGCCCGCTTCGAAGGCTTCGCTGTACGCGGGCGAGAAACCATAGAACAGATTACCCCAAGTGTAGTTCTTGACGTCCTGCATGAGGAAATCCTCACCCAGTGCGTCGAAATCGAGCAGGGTGATCAGGCCGTCTTCATTGACGTGAACATTGCTGGGATGGAAATCGCGGTGGCACACGCCCATCGGCATGCCTTCGGCGGCCAGCTTGTCGAACCGTTCGGCCATGCGTTCGGCAATGATCGGATAGTCGCGCAGGTCGTCGGGCCGGTCATAGACGAAGTCGATCAGCGCCGGCATCCACACCGAATATTCCTTGGCCTGATCGGTCGTGTATTTATGGTCCGCGCCGATCCATTGCGAACCCAGCAGGTGCATTTCGGCGAACAGTGCGCCGATGCGATGGGCGGTGTCCTCGCTCAGACAGTCGCCGAACTTGCAGCCGGGTGCCCAGTCATAAAGCGCCAATGCGCGGTCGCCTTCGGGGGCAGCTGTCTTGAACCACAGGCAGCCATCTTTCTGCGGGACCGCGACCGAAGCGGGGAAGCCTTTTTCGCGCAGGAAATCGAGGAACGACAGCTCGTAGCCCACCGAATCCACATCGCGCCAGGTCTTGCGCCATGAGCGAAGCGCGAACTGCGTGCCCGAGCCGTCCTTGATCAAATAGACGTCATTCATGCCGCGGTAGAGCAGGAAGGCATCGACTGGGGCCGGCAGGTCATAACGACGGGCCACTTCCGCGGCGATGAAATCGGGGTGCAGCACCGAGTGCGATACCACGGCGCCCACGAGGGGATTGTCAGGCGAAGAAGGTGCGCAGAGCATCGGAAATCCTTTCGGGGGCGACGTCAAAGATGTCGCGATCTAGGTCGGGCAGGTCGATGACCGTGCAGTTGGGAAGCAGGGCCGCTGCCGCGCGTGAAATGTCGGCGATGTCTTCTTCCGGCTGGAGCAGCAGGGCTGGTTGAGTGACTTCGGGCAAGCGCGAATAATCGTATTCCCAGACGCCCTTGTAGGCCCACGTGAAGCGGTGCAGCACCTTGGCCTTGTCGGAGAAGTTCAGCACCGCCTTGTCCAGCGGCAACCGGGGATCGCGGTTGGTGACCACGTAAGTCCACAGGTTGGCGAGCAGCGCCTTGATCACTTCGCCGTCCGCATCGGGCTCTGGGTAGTTCAGCGCTTCCGCCAGCTTTCCGGCGCGGGCTTCGGGCGGATACATCGGGATGCCGGTCAGTGCGATCCGGCCGATCAGATCGGGCCGCATCAAGGCAAGCTCGATCGTGTGCAGCGTGCCGGTATGAAAGCCGTAGCAATCGAGCGGCCCGGTCAGCCCCAGCGTATCGAGCGCGTCGGAAAAAGCGGCGGCATAGCCAGGGATGCCGGGAGGGGCAGGGGGTGCATCCGACATGCCATAGCCCGGCGTGTCAAAGGCAATGACCCGGCGATCGGCAGCGCAAGCGGCGATCAGGGCTTCGTACTCATAGGACGAGGACGGGTTCTGGTGCAGCAGGACTAGCACCGGCTTTCCCGTGTCCTTGCCGGCGGTCCGGTAATGCATCTGCCCATAACGGCAGGTCGTATAGGCGCGCTCGATTGCCATGCGTGTTCCTTTGATGGCGCGAACATGACGGGCAAGCCACCCGCGCCCATGCAGCGCCGCCAGCCTATCCACCATGCGGACAAACCCCCGGCAAGGCGAGGCCCGGTGCCGCTTTGCCTATCCAATCGCCCTTCCAGTCGGGGAGACTTTCATGGCGAAATTGGCAACCGCTACCAAGGCGGGCTTCGGAGTTGGCCAGATTGCCGGACAGCTGTTTCGCGACGTGCCCTCGCTGTTGCTGCTGTTCTATCTGACGACGGTGATGGGCATAGCCCCGGCGGTCGCGGGTTCGGCGATCTTTCTGCCCAAGGTGATCTTTGGCGCGGGGTTCGATCTTGCCGTGGGCATCGGGTCCGACCGCATGGCCGCGCGCTTTCCCCGGCGGGGCTGGCTGATCGCCGGAGGAGCGATTGCGCCCGTGGCAATGCTTGCGGTGTTTGCCGTTCCCGATGGCTCGCCAACGCTGCAGGTGATCTGGGTCTTCGTCACGTTCAGCCTTTACATGGCGACGTTCAGCACCTTTTCCGTGCCCTATCTGGCGCAGTTCGCCGAGATGTCACCCGACCCGGCAGAGCGCACCGAACTGATGGCGTGGAAGCACGGCTTTACCGGAGTTGGCGTGCTGCTCAGTTCCGCCGCTGCGCCGGCGCTGGTGGGCTATCTCGGCGGTGACCGGGGCGCCTATCTGGTCACATCGGGACTGGTCGGCCTCGTCTGTCTCGCCTGTCTGGTGACGGCGTGGCGCTATGCCGCCCGGATTCCCGACCGCGTCAGCACCGGCACTCCGCTCGCGCTGAGGGACCTGCCCAAGGCATTTGGCGACCGCAATTTCATGGTCCTGTGCCTATCGGCCGTGATCATGACGGTGGCTTCGGGGATCTCCTATGCGTCATTCGCCTTCTTCATCAAGTTCGTGATGAACCGAAGCGATGCCTTTGTGCAAGTTGGAATTTTGTCTGCGATCATGGCTTTCGCAGTGATGGCGGGGTCGCCGATCTGGGTGAAGGTTGCGGCGCGGATCGGCAAGAAGAACACCTATGTCCTCGCCGCCTGCGGGCACGGCTTCGCGACCTTGGCCTGGGCGCTGTTGGGGCAGGCACCGATCTGGGTGAGCTACGGCCTCGCCGCAGTGATGGCGATGTTCAACGCCGGCTGGGGGCTGATCGTGCTGTCGCTACTGGCCGACGCGATATCCGACGCGCGCGAGCGTTGGGGCGAGAACCGGGCAGGGGTCTATTCGGCGATCTGGTCGATGATCGAGAAGGCGGGGATCGCGCTGGGCGGTACGCTGATCGTTGGCGGCTTGCTCTCGGCCAGCGGGTTCGATGCAGGCGCGGCGCAACAAGGGCTGGCGCAGTCGGCCTCGGCTACGGCGGGAATTATCCTGTCCTATGCCGTGCTGCCGGGCCTCGCCAAGCTGGTCGCCGCCGCGCTGATCTGGCGATGTGTTGGCAACCAACGGCAGGGGATGCCCAGTGCCGCATGAACCGGCAGGGATCGTGCTCGTGGGCTGCGGCCGCATCAGCTCCTCGCACTTGCGCGCCATCGCAGAGCTGCCCGGCGATTACCGGCTGATCGCGGCAGTCGATCCCGATATTGACCGCGCCAAGGCAGCGGCGGCGCCTTCTGGAGGGCATGCGCTCACTTCGCTCGAAGACGCGCTGACGCTACCGGGGGTGACTTGCGCCCTGCTGTGCACGCCCAACGCCGATCATTTTGCTCAGGCGCGCGCCTGTCTTGGAGCCGGCGTCCACGTGCTCGTCGAAAAGCCTCTGGCCGAAACCGGCGCGCAGGCGCGGGAACTTGCCGAACTGGCAGCGCGCAAGGGGCTGGTGCTGAGCGCTGGACACACCTTTCGCCACTGCGCGCCCGTTCGCTATCTGCAGGACCACGCGGCGGAGCTTGGCCCGTTGCGCGCGGTTGAGGTCAGCGCCTGTGTATTCTGGGACGGGCCGCAAGCGCCATGGTGGGCGGACATTACCCCCGCCGAGGGCCTGATCGTCTCGCTCTTCGCGCCGCATTCGCTCGATTTCATCCAGCTCGCCATGAACGGTGACGTCCCCTCCCGCGTCCATGCCGAAGGCGCGCGCCACCAGAGCGGCTGGCAGGGCGAGGACGAGGCGATGATCCAGCTCGCCTATCCGGGCGGGCGCATGGCCTCGCTGCACCTGTCGTACAACCAGCTGCCGATCCATGACCGCAAGGTGCTGTTCTTTGAGCGCGGCGTGATGGAGATCGTCCACGGTGAGACCCTGCTGTGGAACGGCGAGCCGGTGATCGTGCCGCCGCCGGGAATGGTCACCGATCCCGGCCGCATGGGCGGGCGCGATCTGGCGCATTATTTTCGCAACCAGCTCATCGAATTCGCAAAGGCCATGCGCAGCGAGCCGCATCGCTGCCCCACCGGCGAAGAGGCCGCGCAGGGGATCGAACTGCTCGACCGGGTCCGCGCTTCGCTGCGGGTCAACTCGCTGCAAGGCTGAACCGGACGGCCCTGAACTGGATGGCACCAAGCCTCCCCCCAATCTTCCGCTTACCCGCCGCCCATACGAAAACGGCCGCACTTTCGTGCGGCCGTCTCGTTACGTCAGGGAGGGACCTGTCGTCAGAACTTGGCCTTCACCACCACGCCAGCCGTGCGCTGGTCAGGCAGGTTGTAGAACAGCGCGGCATTGGCGCGGACGCCGAAGGTGCCGCCAATCGGATCGAACGCGGTCTGGTCGATCAGGCTGGTGATGCTGGTATTGTTGAACAGGTTGGTCACGTAACCTTCGATGGTGAAGGGACCCTTGGTGATGCCTGCGCGCAGGTTCACAACAGTACGGTCGGGGGACTTGCTGGTGTTGGCCTGTCCGCTCCAGGTGCCCGACTTGTAGGACATGTCGCCACGGATGAACCAGCTGCCGTTGTCCCAGCCATCGATGTCATGACCGACCTGAACGCCAAGGGTTGCCGAGTACTTCGACGAATAGGGCATTTCCTTGCCCGAATAGTCGTAGATGCCCGTCAGCTGGCTCAGCGAAACGCTCTTGAACTGCTTGATATTGCTGTCGTTGATCGCGCCGGCCATGTCGATGGTCAGGTAGTCGTTTGCCCGGAAAGCGATTTCCGCCTCGATGCCCTTGAGGTCGACTGAACCCGCATTCTGAACGCCGCCGGTGAGGATTGGCGTGGAGTTGGCGACCGGGATCAGCAACTGGACCGAGTTGATCTGGTCACGCCACTGGGCATAGTAAGCTGCCACGGCAAACCGCAGCGCGCCGTCAAGCGCCTTGCCCTTCACACCCAGTTCGTAGTTGGTGATCTTTTCAGGCAGGACTGCAACCTTCACGCCGGCAGCCGCCGCCGCAACTTGCGTTGCCGCCGTCTGGGTGATCAGGTTGGAGTTGAACTGCGCCGGGTTCACGCCCTTGGCCCAGCTGCCATAGATCATCAGGTCCGGGGTCGCCTGGAAGTTGACGATGACGCGCGGCATGAAGTTCTTGTAAGTGGCGCTGGCGAGCAGGGCATTGGGTGCATAGGTGCCCACCGGGATCAGGTCGGGCACCGTGACGGTGACCGGGAATGCGCCGTTGAAGACGTAAAGCTTGTCGGTCTGATAGCGACCTTCGGCACTGATCGACAGCTGTTCGGTGAAATCGTATGTGATGCCCCCGAAGATGCCATAGGTCTTGTTCCGGCTGACACCGCCCGGTGCGCCGGCAACCGAGCCGCCGGCGGGGGCAGGAGCTACGCCGACGAGGATGCCGGTGGTGCCGCGCTGGGCCGATTGGACCGTGGCGTTCAGGTAGCTGAAGCCGCCGACCATGTGCAGGCTGTCCGATTCATAGGCGAGACGCGCCTCAATCGAATTGTCGCTCGTCTTGCGTTCGACAAGGAACGGGAAGTCATAGAACCCGCGCGGAGCGTTGGCCGGTGTGGCACCCGTGCCGGCAGCGATCAGGCTGCCGTCAAAGCCGTCGAGGTCGATCATGGTGTTCCATGCCTCGGTGCCCCAGCCGGCCAGTGCCGAGAAGGTGATCTGGTCAGTGATGTCGAGATCGCCGGTCACATGATAATGATGATAGTTACGGCGCAGGCCATATCCCTGAACGCCATTTTGCGGGCGGACGAGGCGGTTTTCCGGGATGGCCAGGAAGCCTGCCGTGATCGCGTCATTCTTGACGTTTGCCGAGACCGGGTTGGGCGGGGTGCCGACAGTGCCGCAGATGTATGGGTTGACGACCGCAACGAGTCCGGCAGCGCCCAGAACACCGCGATTATCACCAGTGAACGAGCAGTTGGCCGAGTTCTTCAGGATCACCGTACCGGCAGCGTTCTTCACGTCATAGGCAACGTAGCGGCCGTTGGCGGGGGCGCCGTCGCTGTCCTTGGAGAACAGCATGAAGCCCTTGATCTTCAGGCCGGTGAACGGCTTGAATACGGCGGTCACCGATCCCGAGGTCGACGACTGGTCGCCCAGCGTGCCGCCGCCGGCAGCAGCATTGACCCACGAACCCTTCTTGCTGAAGTAATCAAACGAACCGCGCAGGTACAGGATGTCTTCAAGGATCGGGCCTTCGATTTCGGCGCGATACTTCTGGTTGTCGTGCGTGCCGTAGCTGACGAGGCCTGAGCCATGGAATTCGTTGCCGGGTTCGCGGTTCACGACGTTGACGGCACCTGCGAAGGTGTTGCGGCCGAAGTAGGCGCTCTGCGGACCTTTCAGGATTTCAATACGCTCGGGCGAAGAGATCGAGGTAAAAGCCGAGGGCGAGGAAACCGGCACGCCATCGATGAACAGCGAAGTGGTGGTGGCCAGCGTGGTCACCGGGGTGAAACCGCGCAGCACGACCTGCTGGAAACCGCGGTCGGCATGGCCCGAAGAGCTGTCATTGATGTTCAGGCCGGGCGTGTTCGCCGCAAGGTCCTGCATCGTGGTGACGCCCTTGGCATCGAGCTTTTCGGCAGTGAAGGCCTGAACCGTCACCGGGGTCTGGAGAATGTCTTCCTCGCGCTTACGCGCCGTGACGACGATCGCGCCGGCATCGGCTTCTTCGACGGTTTCGTCGGCAGCTTGGGCGAAAGCCGGCTGCGCGGCGGCCAGCGTAGTGGCAATTGCCACGAGCGACATCGATGCAGAGAGTTGGCGCTGGAATCGAATAGTCTTCATAGTTCCCCCCATGGGCGTGGTCCGGGGTGCCATTTTGGCTTTGGGAACCCGGTACCGGTTCAATCAAGTTGAAAGGTCCTCCTCACCGCGCTCAATTTGAACTGAAGTGACCCCGATTATTCGCCTGTCGGATTTGAAGGCGTGGTTGGGGCCATAGAAAACAAAGACTTGGCTCTTATCATTGGCAATTGATTTCCATCCGGCACCTTTCCGAACTGGTTGGGCGCGCGCCATTATCGCTCGGCTTTGCACTTAACGGCTGGCGCGGCGCAAGCCATGCACGCTCTGTTCCGGTCAGACTTCGCTGCTTCTAATGCCCTCTGTCAGTTCTGGCTGGGCGCCTTTCTCCGCTGCGCGAACAGGTGGGCATGGATTGCCGAGTCGGACTTTGGCTTGGCTAGAACGCGATCATGATCTCGCTCGACAATGGATTCCAGGAAGTGGTGGCGATTGTCGCCGATGTGGAAAGCGCGGCGGCGCGGCTGTCACGGACGCTGCGTTATGGAGAAATTTGCCGGGGGGCGGTTCCTTCTGCGGCGCTCAATCTGCTGGGTCTGGAAGGGCGCAGCGGCAGTGAAATCTTACTCGGCCACCCCGACTGCCCGCGCGGCGCGATCCGCCTGATCGGGATCGATGGCACGCCGCTCCCGCGCACGCGCGATGGTGGTCAACCGTGGGATCCGGGCGGCATCTTCGACATCAACCTGCGGGCGCTGCAAGGCATCGAGCCGCTGCATCATGCGCTCTCGCTGAACGGCTTCTCCTCGCCCGCGCCGATTACTGACTGGGATTTCGGTCCCTTGTCGGTGCGCGAAGTGGTTGAGGCTGATGCCGACGGCGTGGTCATGGCGCTGATGGAGCGGGTTGCACCGCCCTTGCAGGGCTATGAAGGCATTGGCGGGCCGGCATCGTGGGTGTTCAATTCGACCCAGATCGTGCCGGACTTCGCAGCTGCGCGGGCGTTCTATTGCGATACCCTGGGCTGGCAGGTCGTGCAGGAGACGCAGTTGCAGCACCCGGACGGGCGCAATTGCATGGGCCTGCCGCTGGGCCTTGCGCCGGGGATAGAGGCGCAGGTCGGCATCTATCATCCGCATGGCCGGATGGAAGGATCGGTCGAGATCATCGCCTTCGATTGCGGCGGTATCGACTTTTCGGATGCACCAACCGGTCGCGGCTGGGCTTGCCTGCGCTTTTTGGTCAGCGATGCGGCAGCGCTGCTGAAACGGGCGGGGCAGGGGGACTGCACGGTTACGCCGCTGGCGGAGCTCGATTGGCGCCCGCATGGCCGATGCCTTGCCGGATCGATCCGCACGCCGTGGGGCGCGCGGCTCGAGGTGTTGCAGTTGGTTTAGCGCGCCAGTAATTCTAGCGCGGAAGCCCGTTCAGGAAGGCGATGGTCTCGGCCTCGCTGACCACGTCGGCATATTTCGCGTTCATGTCGAACAGGTTGGCTTCGTGCGGGGCCGGGTGACGATCACCGCATGCCTCGGCGACAACCGCAGTGCGGAAGCCGTGCGACATGGCATCGATGCAGCTCGCCCGCACGCAGCCGCTGGTGGTGAGGCCGGTGAGGAGTACGGAATCGATTCCGGCGGCCGTCAGGGTCGATGCCAGCGAGGTGCCGAAGAAGGCGCTGGGGTATTGCTTGGAGACGATCAGTTCATCGTCCTGCGCGATCAGACCCGGACCGAAGGCGCCCATCGGGCTGCCCTTGATGAAGTTCTTCAGCGGCGCCGCCTTTTCGAAAAATCGGCCGCCGTCGATGGCGCTGGGATGGTAGACCACGTTGGTCAGCACCACCGGCACGCCGGCCGCGCGCGCAGCTTCGCGGACTCGCAGGGCTGACTCGATGGCATCGTCAACATCGGCGTAGAGATCGCAGGCCGGGTCGAAATAGGCCTGGCAGAAATCGATCAGGATCAGCGCCGGGCGCGATCCGAAACCGACGCGGGTGTTGTAGGCGCGGGCATAGTTGGCCAGCAGTTCGTCGTCGCTCATGCGGGTGCCTTTTGTTGATAGAGCCAGGGCTGGACGCGCGCCTGTGCGGCTTCGAATCGGGAAATGTCGTCGCCGTGGCTTGCTAGCAGCACGTCAGTCTCGTCCCAGCCCATCAGCAGCGCTTGCCGCCGCTCGGATGGCAAGGTGAAAGGGATGGGGTTCAGACCTTCGACCGTAAGGATCATGCCCTCAAGATCGGCGGTGAAGCGGCGGGTTTCGGCAGCGGCCGTTTGCAACTGCGTTGCAGTGGCCTTGCTCACCGTGATCGGCAGCAGTCCGTTGCGCATGCAGTTGGAGTGAAAAATCTCGCCGAACGAGGTGGCGATCACCACGCGCAGGCCGAAGTCGGCGAGCGTCCAGACGGCCTGCTCACGGCTGGAACCAGAGCCGAAATTGTCCCCGCAGACGAGGAATTTTGCCTCGCGGAACGGGGGCTTGTTCAGCACGAAGCTCGCGTTTTCGCTACCGTCCGGATTGAACCGCCGGTCATGGAAGGCGTGCGCGCCAAGGCCCTTTTTCTGGGTGAGCAACAGGAAGCGTGCGGGGAAGATGATGTCGGTATCGACATTGTCCTCAGCCATGGCGGCGGCTGTGCCGGTGACGGTGGTGAAGGGTTCCGGCTTCATGATGCAAGCTCCCGGACATCGACAATGCAGCCCGTCACAGCCGCCGCTGCCGCCATAGCCGGGCTCATCAGGTGCGTGCGGCCGCCAGCGCCTTGCCGGCCCTCGAAATTGCGGTTGGACGTGGAAGCGCAGCGCTCTCCCGGTTGCAAACGGTCATCGTTCATCGCGACGCACATCGAGCAGCCGGCGAGCCGCCATTCAAACCCGGCGTCGAGGAATATCCGGTCGAGCCCCTCGGCCTCGGCCTGCATCTTGGTGGCAGCGGAACCTGGTACGACGATGGCCTTGACCCCGCTGGGGACCTTGCGTCCCCGGGCGATGGCCGCAGCGGCGCGCAGGTCTTCGATCCGGCCATTGGTGCACGATCCGATGAAGGCATGAGTCACGGCGGTTCCGGCGATCTTGCCGCCCGGCGCGAGCCCCATATAAGCCAGCGCCTTCTCGGCCTCCTGCCGCTCCGCGCCTGCGCCAAGCGTGGCGGGATCGGGGAGGGCGGCGGTGACGGGCAGCGACTGATGCGGGCTCGTGCCCCAGCTGACCTGCGGCGCCAGTTCGCCAAGATCGATGGTGATGACCCGGTCCCAAACCGCGCCCTCGTCAGAGGCGAGGGTGCGCCAATAGGCCAGGGCGGCGTCCCACTGCTCCGCCTGCGGCGCCATCCGGCGCCCCTGCACATAGGCAAAGGTAGTATCATCCGGCGCGACAAGGCCGATGCGGCTGCCCGCCTCGATGGTCATATTGCACAGGGTCATGCGTTCGGCCATCGACATGGCGCGCACGGCCTCGCCGCAATACTCGACCGCGTGGCCAACCGCGCCATTGGAGCCAATCCGGGCAATCAGCGCGAGCGAGATGTCCTTGGCCGAGATCAGCGGGTGTCGCTGCCCCACCAGTTCAACTTTCATGGTTTTCGCCTTGCCCTGCCGCAGGCACTGCGCGGCCAGGACGGTCGCCTGTTCGCTCGCACCAATGCCGAATGCCAACGCCCCGAACGCTCCGTGAGTCGTGGTGTGGCTATCCCCGCAGACGATGGTCGTACCGGGCAGGGTGAAGCCCAATTCAGGCCCGATAACGTGGACAATGCCCTGATCCGGCCCATCCAGTGAAGCATATTCGATGCCGAATTCCGCGACGTTCCCTTCCAGCTCCGCCACCTGCGCGCGGGCGAGCGGATCGGCAATGCCGCCGCTGCGCGCCCGGGTGGGAACGGCATGATCAGCCACGGCAAGGTGTGTTTCGCGCCGGCGCAGGCCCCGCCCTGCTTCGCGCATGGCGACGAAGGCCTGCGGGCTGGAAACCTCGTGCAGCAGCTGCCGGTCGATATAGATCAGCGCTTCGCCGCCGGGCAGGTCGGCGACGACGTGGCTGTCCCAAAGTTTTTCGTAGAGAGTAAGCGCTCTGGTCATGGTTACTTCACGGCTTTGGCGGGGATTACGACTTCGACATAGGTCGAGATGAGACGGGCGAAGCGATCTGGCACTTCGAGCGGCGGATAGTGGCCAACATCGGGCATCATCAGGCGCGAGATCTGCGCGTTCGACAGATAGCGCGCGATGGCATTGGCCGCGCTTTCCGGCAGAAGCGGATCGCCCGTGCCCCATGCGAGCAGGGTCGGGGCCTTGACCTTGGCCATCTCGATCGCCGCCTGCTTGCCATCGCCAATCCGGGCGACCAGGGCGATCGGGTGCTTTTCCTTCTCACGCCGGTTGAAATCAAAGTACTCAGCGCGGGTCTTCGCCGAAATGCGCTTTGGATCGCCGGCGAAGTAGGAAAGATACTCGTTCCAGAACGTCATATCCTGATAGCCGGTCTTCACCGCCCGCGCCTGGGCATCAAGAAAGCTTTGCGGCTGGACGAGATGATCGGTTTTCACCGGATCGGACGGCGTGTTTGACAGGATCAGTCGCTCGACCAGTTCGGGGCGTTTGGCAGCAAGGTACATGCCCATGGTGCCGCCGCTGGATACGCCCACAAAGGTCAGCTTCTTCACGCCGAGGCTGTCGACCAGCCCCTCGGCAATCTCCACCGGCTGGACGCTTGCGGCAGCTTCATCGCTGGCCGGACCGGACAGGCCGTAACCCGGAATGTCATAGCGGATCACCCGGTAACGGCCCTTGAGCAGCTGGGTGATCCGGTCCCAAGTCCGCACGGAGCTTTGCGAACCATGCACCATGAACAGCACCGGTGCACCGCGTGGACCTTCGTCCTTGTAGTGAATCTCGACGCCCTTGATGGTCATGAAGCGGCTTTGCGCGTCCTGATACTTCTTCCGCAGTTGAGCCACAGAGAGGCGCGGGAACTGTTCGCTGGCCGACGGAGCCGCCTGCGCCAGTGCGGGCAAAGGAGCGAGCGCCGCTGCGCTGAGCGCGAGCGCTGTAAAGATCCTGCCAAGTGCCATTATCCCGAGACTCCCCGTGCAAATTCGTTATCCCGGTTATCGGCCATTTAATGGGCTTCCGAAAGGCTTGCGCGTCTATCCGACAGGTGGTGAGCCAGTCGCGCTTTGATCGACTGTGGGGTTTGACGGGGTGAGGAACGGGCATCGGCCCTAACCCTCGCCGCATAATGAGGAAGAAAGGACTGCCCTCGATGATCGACAGGCGCAAATTCACGTTCGGTGCTGCTGCCTTCGGCCTTGGTGCGCTGGCTGGCCCGCTTGAGGCCAAGGTGCGCCGCAAGCCCGCACGTATGCTCGATGTCGTGGTGCTTGGCGCCGGCGCTTCGGGCCTGCAGGCGGCATGGATGCTTGAGCAGCAGGGCCTGAAGGTCAAAGTGCTGGAAGGGCGGAACCGCGTCGGCGGGCGCATCGCAACGCTGATGGACCAGCCCGGCTATCCAGAAATGGGCTTCAATTCGATGGCCGATGGCTATGGCCGCGGTTTCGACGCGGCAGAACGCGCGGGCGTTGAACTGGTCGAGGTTGGGGCGCGCTATCGGCTCGGCAAGCCGCCGATGCTGTGGCTGAATGGCAAACCTATGACCCGTGAGGATTGGGCGAAATTTCCCGGCAATCCGTTTCCCGATGCGCTCAAGACCACTATGCCGGGCGAACTGGTCGCCAAGCTGATCGGCCAGAAAAATCGGCTCGCAGACTGGACCGCGTGGAACGACCCGGCCAGCGCCAAGCTCGACATATCGCTGCGCGATTTCCTGAAGGCGCAGGGGCTTTCGGATGAGGCGATCCGCCTTGGTAACGATGTCTCGCCTTATTACGGCACGACGGCGGCTGACGTTTCGGCGCTGATGCTGGAATACAACGATGGCTTCGTGAAGGCCCAGTTCGCTGCCGGGCCGCGGTCCATGGCGGTCAAGGGCGGCAATATCAAACTGGCCGAAGGCATGGCGAAGTTGCTCAAGGGCGATGTCCTGCTGGGCAAGGAAGTGATCGCGATCACCAGCAGCGCTACTTCGGCGACGGTTTATTGCCGCGATGGATCGCAGTTCACCGCGCGCAAGGTGGTCTGCTCGCTGCCTTTCTCCACCCTGCGCAAGGTGAAGATCCTGCCCGGCCTCAAAGGCCCGCAGGCGCAGGCCGTAGCCAGCCTGCCCTATCAGCCGCTGTCGATGGTTTTCCTCACCGCCACCGCGCCGTTCTGGGATGAGGACGGCCTTGCGCCGGGAATGTGGACCGATGGCATGGCCGGCAACCTGATGCCGCAGCGTTTCGGCGCCTCGCCCGACGAGATTACGGGTTTCATCGCTCAGGCGCGAGGCGGTCTCGCCAACACCTGGGACGCGATGGGGCGCGACGCCGTGTTCGCCGCCGTCACCGGCGCGATCGAGACCATGCGCCCTTCGACCAAGGGCAAGCTGCGCGCCGCCGAATTCTTCAGCTGGAAGAACGAGGGCTTCAACCTGGGTGACTGGGCCTATTTCGGTCCCGGCCACATCTCGGGCTTCGTCAACCATATGGCGAAACCGGCGGGCCGCGTGCATTTCTGCGGGGAACACACCGCAACCGGCGCGCGCGGGCTTGAAGGGGCCTTCGAATCCGCCGAACGCGTCGCACTTGAAGTGCTGGGAGCCTGAACTTGGACTACGATTACATTCCGCTGCCACAGCGTAAGCCGCTGATCTGGCCAAACGGCGCGCGTGTGGCGCTCATCCTCACGTTCAATCTCGAAACGTGGGACCTGACGAAGGACACCGACAAGCCCTATTACGCGGGCGGTCCGGCGATCCTGCCCGATGTTCTGCCTGGCAACACCCCCGATTTCCCGAATTTCACCTGGCGCGAATATGGCCAGCGGGTAGGCATCTGGCGGCTGTTCGACCTGTTCGACAAGCTGGGCGTCAAGGCCAGTTGCACGACCAATGCCGTCACCTTTGAACGGCGCGGGGCGATGACCGATGCCGTGCTGGAGCGCGGCTGGGAACTTCTTACGCACAACTGGGAGCAGGGCGAGCTGCTCTCCAGCTTTGCCCACGATCCGGCGCGGGAGCGCGAGATCATTCTCGCCAGCCTGCAGCAGTTTGAGAAGTTCACGGGGCGCAAGTCCAAGGGCTGGCTGTCGTCCTCGTTGCGCGGGACGATGCAGACGGCGGACATCCTCGCCGAACAGGGCTGCACGTTTTACTGCGACATCATGAATGACGATCAGCCTTACCTGCTACGCACGCCGCACGGGCCGATCGTTTCGGTGCCCTACTCGAATGAGATCAACGATTTCACGTTCATCACGCGGAAGAACTTCACCACCGACCAGTTCCGCGATGCGCTGATCGAGGAGCTGGACGTGCTGTACGAAGAGGGCGCGGTGACGGGCCGGATCATGAACGTCGGCCTGCACCCGCACGTTTCGGGCCGCGCGCACCGGGTACGGGCGCTGCGCGAATTCATCGAGCACGCCAAGTCGCTGCCCGGCGTGTGGTGGGCCACGCGCGAGGAGATTGCCGAGTGGTACCTCGCAAACCATGAAGACCATATTCCCGGACAATTGAAGTGAGCCGCAGCGAGACTTTTCTGATCGTCGGTGGTGGGATCGGCGGACTGACTGCTGCTGCCGCGCTGGCGCAGCAAGGCTTCAAGGTCACCCTGCTCGAAGCTGCACCCGAATTCGGTGAGATCGGCGCTGGGCTTACGATCACCCCGAACGCGATGAAGGGCCTCGATTTCATCGGTGCTTGCGAACGTGTAGCCGCCGCCGGGGTGGAGCCGGGCAAGCAGCGGTTTACGCACTGGCAGGATGGGCGCACGCTCGTTTCTATCGACCGCAGTGACCAGCGCGCCAAATACGGCGCGCCCTATGTCACCATCCACCGCGCCGACATCCACGAGGTTTTGCTCGCGGTAGCGCGGGAATCCGGTGTCGATCTTCGGGCGAACAGCCCGGTGGTCGCGAGCGAAGGCACCACAGCGATTCTCGCCGATGGAACCCGCATTTCCGCCGACGTGCTGATCGGTGCGGATGGGGTGAAATCAGTGATCCGCCAGCGGTTCGAGGCTGAGCCGCCGTATTTCACCGGTCATGTCGCCTGGCGCTGCCTCATTCCGGTGACGCCGGCGGTTCAGGACTTGTCGGACTGGCCGGGCATCATCATCGGACCGGGTGGCATGATTGCGCGGTACAATGTTCGCGGGTCGACGATCCTCAACCTGGTGTTCTTCCGCCGGCAGGACGGCTGGACCGACGATGGCTGGACGATTCCCGCCGATCCCGACGAAATGCGCAGTGCCTATGCCGGCTGGTGCGACGATGCCCAGCGCCTGATCGAAGCGGCCTGCCAGCAGAAGATGTACAAGTGGGCAATCAATGCCCGCCGTCCGCTTTCCACCTGGGTGCTTGATGGCAACGTGTCGCTGCTCGGCGATGCCGCGCATGGCATGACACCGTTTCTGGGGCAGGGCGCGACCAGCAGCATCGAGGATGCCATCGTCCTTGCTCGCGCCATGGCAGCATCGACTTCGGCGGCGGAAGGCCTTTCGCGCTACGAAAAGGCCCGGCACGAGCGGGCAACCTTTATCCAGCTCGAAAGCAATACCAATGCAGAGCGGATGCAGGGACAGGATACTGACCTGTTCGGGATTGAGGGCATGAAGGACGAGGAATCGCTCGGCCTGTTCACCTATGACCCGCGGACAGTCGAAGTATGAGCGCGCCCGTTGCCTTTGACGGCCACGCCATCGCCCCCGAAACCGCGGCTTTCCTTGCCGAGCGACACCAGATGCTGATCAATGGCGAATGGGTGGATGGCAGCGGCGAGATGGTGTCCACCGACCCTGCAACCGGGCTACCTTTAGCCAGCTTCGCCACCGGCGGCGCGGCTGAAATCCACCGCGCGGTAGCCGCAGCAAGCGCGGCTTTTCAAGGGCCCTGGCGGCGAATGCCCGTTGCTGAACGCACCTCGCTGATGTTCCGGCTCGCCCGGATCATGGAGGCCAATTCCCGCCTGCTGACCGAGCTCGACATTGTAGACAACGGGATGCCCTCGTTTATTGCCGGGCTGACCACGGCCAATTGCGTTGAAATGGTCGACTACTACGCCGGCGCGATCATGCGCATCGCCGGCGAGACTATCGCTCCGCCGCGCCACATCGCCGCCGAGACCGAGGCGCTGACCTATACCCTGCGCGAGCCGGTGGGCGTCGCCGGCCTGATCGTGCCGTGGAACGTGCCGCTCTCAACCGCGATCCTGAAGCTCGCTCCGGCGCTGGCGGCGGGCTGCACGGTGGTGGTCAAGCCGTCCGAAATGACCCCGCTTTCGGCGCTGGCTCTCGGCCGCATGGTGCTTGAAGCAGGCTTCCCGGCGGGGGTTGTCAACATCGTCAACGGCACCGGACCGGAAGCCGGCGCGGCGCTTGCCGCCCATCCGGGGGTCGACAAGATTTCCTTCACCGGATCGACCGCGACGGGCCGCAAGATCGTCGAGGCAGGGCTGGGCAACCTCAAGAAGGTGGCGTTGGAACTCGGCGGAAAATCGCCGGTTGTCATCATGCCCGAAGCGGACCTGGCGCTCGCCGTGCCGGGCGTCGCGCTCGCCACATTCTTCCTTCAGGGGCAGAACTGCATGGCCGGTACGCGCATCTTCGCCCACGCGGCGATCCATGATGCGCTGTTGGAGGGCGTTGCCGCCTTTGCCGGGATGATGAAGCTTGGCCACGGGCTCGATCCGGCGACCCAGCAAGGCCCGATGATTTCAGATGCACACGCGGCAAAGGTCATGCGGGCTATCGAAGGCGCGCAGGAAGCGGGCGCAACACTGGTGGCCGGCGGCAGCAAGCTCGGTCGCCCCGGTAACTTCATCCAGCCGACAATCTTCACCAATTGCACCCGCGACATGGCAGTCATGCGCGAGGAAATCTTTGGCCCTGTCATGGCTGTGCAGCGCTTCGAAACCGACGATCTCGATGCCATTGCCGCTTTGGCCAACGACACACCCTACGGCCTCTCCGGCTCGGTCTGGACGCGCGACCTTTCCACCGCGCACCGTCTCGTCAGCCGGATCAGGGCGGGGCAGGTGTCAATCAACTGCCACGGCGCGGTGGGCACCAACATTCCCTTCGGTGGCTACGGCCAATCCGGCTGGGGCCGCGAATTCGGTCAGGCCGGACTGGATGCTTATCTTGAAACCAAGGCGGTGACCGCACGACTTTAACGGGGTGAATTACCATGAGCGATGGACTTGATCGGCGTTCGGCACTGATGATGGCCCCGGTGGGGATAATGGGTCTTTCGCTTTTGACGGGCGCGGTGCAAGCGGCAACCATTCCCAGCAGCGCCATCCCGGAAGACCCCGTGGCCCGCGCCCGGATGCGCGCGCGCATCATCGGTTCGACCGCAGGCGAGCGCGTCTTCATGTTCTACCGGCTCAACATCTATGGCTACGACGGCGGCAATCTGGTGCCCTTCTTCACCATGAATCACTTGTCGGTGAACCAGTGGCAGCAGACCGCGCCCGACCGTTTTGTGACCAAGACCTACGAATGCGGCGTCTATTGCAAATTCGATACCGACGAAGTGCTGGAGGATTGGGAAAACCCCTTCACTCATGAAAAGCGCAAGGTCTGGCAGTTCCTTGGCGGTCCGTTCGACGTCACCATCGGTCCTGACGGCATCGTGACGAAGAATGCCGAGCTATCGCCAAAGCCACTGCGCATGGAAGCGGTGGGTTCTTCGGTCATTGTGCCGACCGCGGCAAGCATGGCGCGGCCAAGCCCGATCGATCCGCAGAAATACCCCAAGCTTTACGCTGGCCCGACGTCCTATTGGGAATCGCAGGCCACATATGCCGCGCCGCGCAATCAGGCGTTCGACGAGGGCGTGACTTGCGCCGATGCCTTCTGCCATTTCCAGAACATGGGGTCTTGGCATCCATGGCTGGGCATGGGGCAGCGGCCGGGGCGGACCTATGGCAATTCGCACGGAGCCAAGCTGCGTTCGCTCGACGGGATTCCGCTGGCCGCGCGCAAGGGTTTGGAGAAATACACGCCCGAGATTTTCGATACGGCAAGCTGGACCAAGCAGCGGATGGATATCCTCGAATACCTCGCCGTCGCGCAGCCCTGATCGTCAGGCGCTGCCGGCGGGGGCACCGTTTGACAGATCGTGACTGATCGCCGCAGCCGTGGCCTTGAGTTCATCGAGATACATTTCCAGCGCGTTCGACAGCTTCATCGCGGCGATGAAGAAGACCATGGTCATGGCTGCCTCAAAATGGCCGTTGCGGAAGATGGGCACGGCAATCGACGAGGTTTTGCCAGGCGTCAGGTTGAAGTGGTTGCGGCCCTGTACGGCGTAACCCTGGGCTCGGATCCGTTCGACATCGAGGCTGATCTCGGCGGTGGCGAGGTAATTAAGGTCGATGTCTTGTGACACGCGCATGAAGCGAAGGATCATCTCGCGATCATCATCGGGGGCATAGGCCATCGAAACCTTGCCCGATGCACTGTCGAGGATCGGCAGGGTGAAGCCGGGGTAATAGTGCTCGAACGTCAGCGATGAATTGGCGTGAGTTGAATCGCGCAGCATCATTTGCCGGCCGACGCGGATCGCGACAGAGACTGGCCAGCCGACCTTCTTGGTCAGCGCAATGATGTGGGGGCGGGCAAGGCGGACGAGTTCGTCGTCATGCTGGAACCCAGTGGCCAGCGTCTGCACCAACGCCGTGGCGCGGTAGCGTTTGCGGGCGGGCTCCTGTTCGATCAGGCCTTCGTAAAGCAGGGTCTGCACGATGCGGCAGGCGGTGGGGTAGGGGACCTCGGCCGACTTGGCGATTTCCATCATCGACAGCGAGCCATGGCGGTTGATCGCCTTCAGGGCTGCAATCGACCGCGTGATCGAACGAATCGGAACGCCTTTTTCCACGTTGGACTCCCCTTGTGTCGGTTCAATGACAAGAGAGTGCCGTGTGAAGCGGCAAATTCCGATTTGAGCAATATTTTATCCGACAGTCGGATATATATCCTCACCAGCCGGGCACGACAACCTGTCTCACCGCCTTGCCCTGAGCGAGCTTGTCCATCAATTCGTTGATCTCCTCAAGCGGGCTTACTGACGTTAGCAAGCGCTCAACCGGCAGCTGGCCTGCACGCCAAAGCGCGATATAGCGCGGGATATCGCGCGCCGGGATCGACGATCCCATGTAGCTGCCCATCAGCGTCTTGCCATCAGCAACCAGCGACAGCGCGTTGATCGAAAGGTCCTCAGCGGGGTTGGGCAGTCCTACCGTGACGATACGTCCCCCGCGTCGCGCTGCCTTGTAAGCCGTGGCGAGGACACCTGCCTTGCCCACAGTCTCAATAACCACATCGGTCCCGGTGAGCATCGCTTCCTCGCCGGGAGCAACTGCAGCAGCGGCGCCCAGTTCCAAAGCCAGCGCGCGCTTTTCCGGCATCGGATCGACGGCATAGACCGGCTGAGCCCCTGCCGCGATTGCCCCCATCAGCGCGGCGAGGCCGACCCCGCCAAGGCCATAGACCAGCACGCTTTCGCCCGGCCGGACCTGCGCCGTGTTCATCACCGCGCCAACGCCGGTCAGCACCGCGCAACCGAACAGGGCGGCGGTTTCGGGCGGAATGTCGGGATCGATTTTCACCAGCGAGCGCCGGTCAACTACCGCCTGCGTGGCAAATGCCGAGACGCCGAGGTGGTGGTGAACCTGCGCGCCTTCGCAGCTCAATCGAGATCCGCCGCGCAGCAATTCGCCCTTGCCATTGGCGGCGGCAGCAGCGGCGCAGAGATAGCCTTCGCCTGAGAGACAGGCCGGGCACTGGCCGCAGGACGGCAGGAATACCAGCACGACGCGGTCCCCCACGGCAAGGCCGGGTTCCTCCGGATCGCCAAGCGCGAGCACGGTCGCCGCCGCTTCATGCCCCAGAGCCATCGGCATCGGGCGGGAGCGGTCGCCGTTGATCACCGAAAGGTCGGAATGGCAGACCCCGGCGGCATCAATCCGCACCAACACTTCGCCGGGCCTGGGATCAGCCAGGTCCAGCGCGCGGACCTCGATCGGCTTGCTTGCCGCGTAAGGCGCCGAATTTCCGCCGCTTTGTGACAGGACGGCAGCGGCAATCCGGGTCACTGGGCAGGGGTCCACTTCTTGTCAAAGGCCCAGACATCCTCGAACCCGATCAGTGAGCAGAACTCGTTGAAATCGAACAGGCCATCTGGCTGGCCAACGCCGTGGTCCTTCAGATCGCGCAGAACCTTCTCTATCGCCGCGCTGGCGGCAAGGCTGGTGAGCGAGGGGTAGATGGCATAGGCAAAGCCGATCTCGGCCAGCACGCTCGCCGGCGGCACAGGCGTCGCCCCATGGTTCGAACAGTTCACCATGATCGGCTTGTCGAACGTCTCGCAGACCTTGCGCATTTCCTCTTCGCTGGTCAGCGCCTCGGGGAACAGCACGTCGGCTCCGGCATTGGCATAGGCCTCGAGCCGGCGCAGCACGCCGTCCATGCCTTCCATCTGCCGCGCATCGGTGCGGGCAAGGACGACGAAGTCCCGGCTTTCCCGGGCGTCAACGGCAACGCGGATCTTCTCGGCCATGTCGGCTGCGGCGATGACGCGCTTGCCGGGGGTGTGGCCGCACTTCTTGGGGAATTCCTGATCCTCGAGCTGGATGGCGGTCACCCCGGCCGCTTCATAGCCTTTCACCGTGTGATGGACGTTGAGGAGGCCGCCATAGCCGGTGTCACCATCGGCGATGACGGCGGCATTGCTGGTCTTCACCAGCGTCGTCATGCGGTTCAGCATCTCGGTATAGGTCGCGATTCCCGCGTCCGGCAGGCCATAGGCCGAGGCCGTGAGCCAGTAACCGGTGCCGTAAACGAGATCGAACCCGACCTTGTTGGCAATCACTGCGGCAATCATGTCCTGCACGCCGGGGACGACGAAGAACTGCCCGGATTCGAGCTTTTCTCTGAAGATCGGGTTGGCCATGCTGCTTACTCGGCCGCCTCGGCGAAGTGCTGCCACTTTGGTGCCTGCGGGGCAGGGAGGCCCGTTTCCGCGAGGCAATTGGCGCGCAGGGTTTCAATGTCGGGTCCGTAGTTGAACACCGAGACATCGCCGCGCTTGGTGCGCATTTCGGTGCGCAGGGCATCGGTGGCTGCGGCATCAACTTCGCCGTCCTTCAGCACCACGCCATAGCGCAGCGCGCCCTTGGCGGTGACGAGACCCTGCTTGAGCTCCTTGGCCAGCAGCGCCGGATCGCGGTCAAGCGGATCGCCCCAGCCGCCACCGCCCCAGGTGATGAACTGCAACTGGTCGCCGGCCTCCACCTTATAGTCCTCGCACTTGTTGGGCAGCACGATCTCGGTGCCGTCAGTCTTGACCAGCACCTTGCGCGCCCGCGCACCCGGCTCGCCGCCATTGACGCCCCAGGGCGGCACGAACCAGCGGTCGTCATGGATCGCGATCACGCCGGGTTCGAGGAAGCGATAGACCATATTGATGCCATTGCCGCCGCGGTGCAAACCTGCGCCGCCGCTGTCCGCCACGGTTTCATAGCGTTCGATGACCAGCGGGAAATAACGCTCAAGGAATTCGTTCGGCACGTTGGTGAAGCCCGGCCACAGCGAGTGACCATCCGGCCCGTCGCCCAGAGGACGGCCCGGAATGCCGCCAAAGCCGATCTGGAACAGCTGGAACCACTTTCCGGTCTTATCGGTGCCTGCATAGAACAGGTGCGGTGAGGAACTGAATCCAGCGGCGTTAAGGAATTCCGGCGTCTTCTGGCCCAGCAGTCCGCCAAGGATGTCGAACAGGCGGCCCAGCACGTGGGTACGGCCCGAAAGCGCGGCGGGGAACTTCGGCTTGAGCAGCGATCCTTCGGGGATGCGCACGTCGATCAGGTCATAATAGCCATCGTTGAACAGGATCTGCGGATCGAAGACCATGATCATGTAGATGCCGAAGAACATGCGCATCATGTTCTCGTTGAGGAACATGTTGATCGAGGCCTGGCTTTGCGGATCGGTGCCGTCAAAATCGAGCACGACACGCCCGTTTTCGCGCCACATGGTGCACTTGATCTTGTAGGGGCCAAAGCCAAGGCCATCGTCGCAGACATAGTCTTCGAAGCTGACGTGTTCTTCGCTGACCGAGCTTTCGATCAGCTGCTTCATCGCGCGGAAATTGCGGTCGAGCAGCAGGTCGGTGGCCGAGGCGTAAACATCATCGCCAAAGCGTTCGCACATCTCGATTACGCGGCGGGCGGCCACGCGGCACGAGGCGATCAGCGCGTTGAGATCGGCCTTGCACCAGTCCGGCGTGCGGACCTGATGCATGACCAGCTTAATCAGGTCTTCGTTGTACTCGCCCTTCTTCCAGATCTTGACCGGCGGAATGCGCACGCCTTCCTGGAAGATCGAGGTGGCGTCGATCGGCATCGACCCGGGGACCTTGCCACCGATGTCGCTCTGATGGCCGAACATCGAGGTATAGGCGACAAGCCGGCCCTCGCGGAATACCGGCAGCAGGACCAGCCAGTCATTACAGTGGCTGATCGCGCCGCCGACCGAATAGGGATCCGACAGGAAGATCATGTCGCCGTCTTCGACCGTGCCATCGAACCCTTCGAGGAAGGGTCCGATGTAACTGCCGAACTGGCCGACGATCATCTTGCCTTTGGAATCGGCGATGAGCGGAAATGCGTCGCCCTGTTCGCGAATGCCCGGCGACATGGCGGTGCGCACCAAGGTGGCGTCCATTTCGATGCGCGCGTTGCGCAGGGCGTTTTCGATGACTTCCAGCGTAACCGGATCGACCGGGACCTTCTTGAAGGGCTCGCTGTTCGACTGGATAATGCGTGCAGGCATGGCTCTGGTCCTCAGCGCAGGTTGATCAGGATGTTGCCGGAAGCATCGACAATGCCGATGCAGTCCGCTTCGATAAGCGTGGTCGAGTCCATCTCGATAACGATGGCCGGACCTTCGATGCGGTCGTTTGCCCGCAGCAGCGCACGGTCATAGATCACCGCCGGACGCATCGCCCCATCGACCCATAATTCGTGGTCGCGCAGCTTGGCGGCGATGGGATCGCCATCACCTTCGGGCAACTTCGGCGCGGGCAGATTGAGCACAGGGCCGAGCGCGATGGCGCGCAGGTTCACCAGTTCATGCGGGCTGTCCATGTTGAAGGTGAACAGGCGCAAATGCTCTTCATTGAAGCGTGCGATGACCTCTTCCAGTCCGCCCGAGGCGAGATCTTCCGGAGTGACGACCAGCGGTACTTCGAAGGCCTGACCTTCATAACGAACGTCGATTTCAAAGACGCTGGTGATTGCCTCTGCGCCGACACCTTCGGCAGTCAGTTCGCTGCGGGTCTGGCCGTCCATTTCGCTGAGAACGGCCTGGACTTCGGCAAGACCGGTGGCGGAGAACCGGCGCGAGAAGCTGCGCGCGGTTTCGGTGCGCATGCGGGTGGTCACATCACCCAGCGCGCAGAGCACGCCGGGGGAGACCGGCGAGATTGCCGGCCACGATCCCATCAGACGGGCGACGGCGTTGACGTGGAGCGGCCCGGCCCCGCCAAAGCCCATCAGCGCGAAGTGGCGGGGGTCATAGCCCTGCTGCACCGAGATCATGCGCAGCGCACCGAACATGTTCTCATTGACGATATCGATGATGCCGCGCGCCGCTTCCATCAGTCCGATGCCCAGCTTGTCGGCGATCTTCTGGACGGCAGCCTTGGCGCCCTCGCGATCAAGGCGGAAAGTGCCGCCGAGTAGGTTCTCGGGCAGGTAGCCGAGCACCACGTTGGCATCGGTGACGGTCGGTTCAGTGCCGCCCTTTTGGTAAGCAACTGGTCCGGGAACGGCGCCCGCCGATTGCGGGCCAACACGCAGGGCGCCGGTCAATTCGGGGACATAGGCAATCGACCCGCCCCCCGCGCCCACCGTCTTCACGTCCAGCGCCGAGGCACGGACGGAGAGGTGGCCGACTTCGGTGGTGCGCACACGGCGCGCCTGCAGGTTTTCGATCAGCGCAACGTCGGTAGAAGTGCCGCCAACGTCGAGCGTCAGGATGTTGGGAATACCGGCATTGCGGCCCACCCAGATCGCGCCGGTGACGCCGCCGGCCGGGCCTGACATCAGCAGCGAAACCGGATGCTCCTCCGACTTTTCCGACGACATCAGCCCGCCGTCCGAGCGCAGCAGCGAGATATTGCCGGCCATGCCGCCCGAGCGCAGCCGTTCGCGCAGGTTGCTGATATATTTGCGCATCACGGGGCGCACTGCAGCGTTGGCAACCGTGGTCAGCGTACGTTCGTATTCCTGCATTTCAGGCAGGACGACATGGCTGAGTGATACCGGCACATCCGGCATGATCTCGGCCGCGAGTTCGCCGACCCGCGCTTCGTGCGCGCCGTTGAGATAGGCGTTCATCAACGAGACCGTGAGCGCCTGAACGCCCTGCGCCTTAAGGCTGCCAAGCGCGCTGCGGATATCGTCGTCATCAATCGGGCGCAGTTCGTTGCCGTGCGCGTCCATGCGGCCGGCAATCTCTACCGTGTCTTCCAGCCTGGCGAGCGGTTCGGGCTTGGGCCAGACGATCCAGCCGGCGAGGCCGCCGGGCACGAAGGAACGGGCGATCTGCATGACCTGCCGGTAGCCGTCGCTGGTGACGAGGCCGACGCGTGCGCCCTTGCCTTCGAGCACGGCATTGGTTGCAACCGTCGTGCCGTGCAGGAAGAATTCGATCTCCGCCGGTGTGATCCCGGCCTTGGCGCAGATCGCATCGACACCGGCCAGCACACCTTCGGAGCTGTCATGCGGGGTCGAGGGCGTCTTGTGCCGCCAGAATGCGGCGCTGCCCTGATCGAGCAACAAGAGGTCGGTGAATGTGCCGCCAACGTCGACACCCAGTCTGTAGGTCATGCTATCCCCAATTGGCTGTGCGGTTTCGGCCCGCCTTTATTTCACTGGCGACGGGGTAGCGCGGCGGGTTCCATCCGCGATGGTTTTCGGACAGACTTATCCGGCTGGCGAATTTTCGGGCTTGGCGTCTGACATGTCGGAAAGCGCGCGATAGTCCTCCTGCCGACAGATTAAGGGGAGAATTGCGGTGAGTTTCGATCTTGGGTCGCTCGGCCAGAGTAACCGCGAATTCCTGGCGCGCAGGGCCGGCGGTGAAGGCTTGCTGATCGGCAGTGCCTGGCGCAGCGCGGCAGGCGGCGCGACCTTTGCGACGCTGGATCCCGCCACCGGCATCGAAACCGGACGCATCGCAGCAGCCGGAGCAGCAGACGTGTCGGATGCAGTTGATGCCGCGCGCGCCGCGCTTCCCGGCTGGCGGGCTACGTTGCCGGTCGACCGCGCGCGGGTGCTCTGGGCCATTGCTGACATCCTCGAGCGCGAGATCGATGCGCTCGCAGAGTTGGAGACGCTCGATCAAGGCAAGCCGCTGTTCATCGGTCGCTGGGCCGAGATTCCCGGCGCAATCAACCAGTTCCGCTTCTTCGCCGGGCAAGCCATGGCGATCGAGGGCAACTCCATCGAAAGTTCGATCGGCTACCAGCCGGCGGGCAAGCAAATGCGCAGCTGGACCGTGCGCGAGGCGGTTGGCGTGGTCGCCGCCATCGTGCCGTGGAATTCGCCGCTGGTGCTCACCGCGATGAAGCTCGCCCCGGCACTGGCGGCTGGCTGCACAGTGGTTCTGAAGCCGGCGGAAGATACCTCGCTCACCGCGCTGCGCCTTGGCGAACTGCTGCTTGAGGCTGGGCTCCCGGCGGGCGTGGTCAATGTGGTCACCGGCACCGGCGCGGAAACCGGTGCGGCGCTGGCGGCCCATCCCGGTGTCGACAAGATTGCCTTCACGGGCTCCACCGCTACGGGCCGCGCCGTGCTCGATGCCGCCAAGACCAATTTCAAGCGCGTCACGCTGGAACTGGGCGGCAAGAGCCCGTCGATCGTCATGCCCGATGCCGATCTCTCGCTGGCGATTCCGGGTGTGGCCAATGCGATCTTCTTCAACGCCGGGCAGGTCTGCATCGCCGGATCGCGGCTCTATGTGCACCGCTCGATCCACGACGAGGTGGTTGAGGGCGTCGCTGCCTATGCAAAAGCCATGAAGTTGGGCCACGGCCTTTCGCCCGATTCGCAGATGGGGCCGCTGGTCTCGCAGCGTCAGGCGGAGCGTGTCGAAGGCTTCCTGATCCGCGCGAAGGGGGAGGGTGCGACTCTGCTTACCGGCGGCGAACGGTTCGGTGATGCCGGCACTTTCGTCTCGCCCACCGTGGTGGTTGATGTGAAGCCGGGAATGGAAATCGTTGAAGAAGAGGTCTTCGGGCCGGTCGTGGTGGCCCAGGCTTTCGACGATGCCGAGGAAGTCGTCGCAGCGGCCAATGACAGCCAGTACGGCCTTGCCGCAAGTGTCTGGACTGAAAGCCTTTCCACTGCACACCGCATGGCCGGAGACATCCGCGCCGGCACCGTGTGGATCAATTGCCACGCCATGTACGATGCCGCGCTGCCCATCGGCGGCGTGCGCCAGTCGGGCTGGGGACGTGACAGCGGTAAACAGGCGCTCGACAATTACCTTGAGTGGAAGACCATCTGCGCGGTGGTCTGATCTGCTGCATCCTATCCGCACAGCGGTAACAACGCGCCTGCAACCTCGCTAGCACGCCTGCGCTGGCCAGACTTGCGGTCAGCCCTTCCGGAGTAGCCCGCTGATGTTTGATCGCCGCAAATTTATCGCCTCGGGAATCGCTGCCGGCGCTGCCACCGGCCTGGCACCCGGAATGGCCTTCGCGGCTGAACGCAGCGATGTCGTTATCATCGGCGCGGGTCTTTCTGGCCTCAACGCTGCATCGATCCTGAAGGAGCAGGGGTACAAGGTGGTCGTGCTCGATGCCAACAACCGTATTGGCGGCCGGGTGCAAACGGTTGATACCGCCGATGGCAAGATCGACGTGGGTGCCAGCCAGATCGGGCGCGGTTATGCCCGTGTGCTCGATACCTGCCAGAAGCTCGGCCTGAAGTTGATCCCCGAAGACCGTGACCTGCTGACCTTCGGCAATCATTTTCGCGATACCTGGGTCGATAACAAGACCTGGGAATCCAACCCCCTTAACAAGACGGTCGGCGAAGAGCGCCTGATCCCGCCTATGATGATGGGTTCGACATTGGTGGGCAAATACAACCCGCTCAAGGAAGTCGATGAGTGGCTCGATCCGAAATACGCGGACTATGACATCTCGCTGCGCGAACTGATGCGCCGCAAGGGGCATAGTGATGCCGCGATCGACCTGGCCCAGTATTCGGCGCCGGGTATCAGTATCGACGCTACGTCGGTCCTGCGCATGTGGCAGGAAGACACCCGCGGCAAGATCGATCGCAAGCTCGCCGCCACCACCGCCGAGGGGCACAAGGACCACCCCTTTGGCGAGGCGAACGATCGCAACATGATCGATGGCCTTGCCATGATTTCCAATATCGAGGGCGGCTGCCAGAAACTGCCGCTGGGCATGGCGGCATGGCTTGGTGATGTGGTGCGGCTCAACAAGCGCGTGGCACGGATCGACATGACCAACCGCGCGGGCACCGTGCGCTGCACCGACGGCACCGAGTATTCCGCGCGGTTCATCGTGTCGGCCATTCCGTTCACGATGCTGCGCGATGTCGCGATCACCGGGCCGGGCGGGCTTTACCAGAGAAAGGCCATCGCCTCGATGCCCTATGCCAATACCGCGCGGCTCTACATGACGGTTGAAAAGCCGTTCTGGAAGGACGACGGCCTGCCCGCCTCATGGTCCAGCGACGGGCCGATTGGCATGTTCTGGGGCATCGACAATCACACTGGCGAGGGTCGCCACCGGGCTATGGTGGTCATGGTCGGGCAAGTCGCCGCCGCCATGGCATCGCGCGACCGGCCCGAAGCCGAAGCCTTCGTCATGGCCGAACTGGCCCGTCTGCGGCCGGCTTCGAAGGGCCTGATCCGGCTTGATACCTACAAGGATTGGGCGCGCGACCCGTTGCAGCGCGGCTGCGGCTTCAGTCTCGCCCCCGGCCATGTGAATGCCTATGCCCGGCGGATGAACGATCCCTGGGCGGTACTGCACTTCGCGGGCGAGCACACCCGGCGGCTCGACATCGGCATGGAATCGGCAATGGAAAGCGGCGAGCGCGCGGCTATCGAGATCGTGGGCCGCGGATGAGGCGCCTCGCGCTTCTTGCCGGTCTGGTGCTGGCGGTCTCTCCCGCCGCCGCCCAGACTTTGCCGCCGGACTATATGCTGCCGGGCAACTGGTCGCCCGCCGCTTCGCCGCTGCCGGCCGGGGCATCTAGATCCGTGAAGGCGCCGAAGGTCGATGTGTTCTACCTGCACCCGACCACCTTCCGCAGCCCTGATGGGCAAATGAATTCCGACCCGGCGGACGCCAAGGCCAACCAGTGGGTCGATGAAAGCGCCGTTGCGCGCCAGGGCAGTGCCTTCAACGGCTGCTGCCGGGTGTTTGCCCCGCGCTACCGGGCCGCATCGTACAATTCATTTGCCGATCCGGCGATGCAGAAGGCCGCTTTCGCGCTGGCCTACAGCGATGTCGAACGAGCCTTCGACCACTTCCTGAAACACCGCAGCAAGGGCCGGCCTTTCATCATCGCCGGCCACAGCCAGGGCGCGTTCCATGCCGCGACCTTGCTGGAAAAGCGGATCGAGGGAACGCCGCTGCAAAGGCGGCTGGTCGCGGCCTATATCATCGGCATCAACTTGTCCGAGGGTGATTTCGGGCGGCGCTTCAAGCAGGTCAAACCCTGCGAAACGCCCAGCCAGACAGGCTGCGTGGTGCAATGGGAGGCCATCCTTGCCGGTAGCGATTTGGCCACGGCGGCAAAACGCGCGCAGTCGACTTTCGTGAGCGCCTATGGCGACTTGCCGGGCAAGCAGACGATCTGCTCCAACCCGCTGACCTTCGACGCGCGCAAGCCTGCCGCTCCTGCCGCCGCTTCACTGGGCGCAGTTCCCGGCGAACCCGGTGCGGGCGCCATGCGTCCGCTGGTTCGGGGCAAAGTGGCCGCCCGCTGCGAACAGGGCCTGCTGGTGGTCGAGGTCGATCCGGCGCTTGATATGAAGCCGCTGCCCGGCGGCTCGATGCATTACCACGATGTCGGCCTGTTCTGGGCTGATGTGCGCGCCAATGCCGCGCGCCGCGCTGCCGTATTCCGGGCGGGCCGGTGAAGCGCTCCCTGCGCCGCACCGGTCTGGTGCTGCTGGTGCCGGTCCTCGGCCTCGGCGCCTTCATGATCGCTGCCCGCAGCGGCTGGCTGCGTCCGGACGATGGGGTTCTGCGGGCTGAATATGGCTTGCCGGGGTCGCAGTATGTCAAGGTTGGCAGCCAATCACTGCATCTGGTTGACGAAGGGAAGGGGCCGGCGGTCATGCTGGTTCATGGCTCCTACGGCTCCTTGCGGATGTGGCAGGATTGGGCCGAAGCGCTCAAGGACCGATACCGGGTGATTCGGTTCGACCGTCCGGGGATGGGGCTTAGCGGGCCGCATCCTGAAGCCCGCTACGATGGCACGGCTGAGGCCGAGCTGATCGCCAAGCTGGCTGATAAGCTGGGACTTGGCCGCTTCACCATCGTCGGCACATCGAGCAGCGGTGAAGGTGCAGCCCATTTCGCCGCGACCCGTCCTGAGCGGGTCGATGCGGTGATCCTCGCCAATATTGCCGCCGGTCCGCTGGTCATGCGGCCGCAGCAAAGGTCAGCCATGTTCCGTTTCGCCGCCGCCATCGATCCGTGGTTCAAGGGCTGGCACAGTCAGGCCTTGTGGCGCGGCGTGCTTGAGATGAACTATGCCGACAAAGCGCGCGTGACCCCCGAACTGGTCCG
Source organism: Novosphingobium aquae (assembly GCF_037572715.1). NCBI lineage: Bacteria > Pseudomonadati > Pseudomonadota > Alphaproteobacteria > Sphingomonadales > Sphingomonadaceae > Novosphingobium > Novosphingobium aquae. Next base: position 55,319 of record NZ_JBBHJY010000003.1, read on the forward strand.
CGAATGGACCCAGCTCAATAATCGCACGCAAAGCTGGCCGCGCAAGCCGTGGCCGGGCGGCAAGCCCTTCGCCGGCACGCCCGCTGATCTGAAGGCAATCACAGTCCCCACGTTGCTCCTGTGGTCGGACAAAGACCCCGAAACCCCGGTCGAGGACGATGGTCAGCGGGCACTGGCGCTGCTGGCTTCGGCGGACAAGTCGCTCGTCGCGATTCCTGATTGCGGCCACATGATGCCGCAGGAATGCGGACCGGCGAGCGCGAAGGCGGCAGCTGCCTTTCTCGATCGGGTGATCGCGAAGTAGGACGCCTCAGCCCGCGTCCCCGCTGCCGAAGCGATCCTCTGCCGCCCGCTTCGCTTCATCAAGTTTGGCCTCGTCTAGGTCATAGCGCAGGATGAAAAAGGCGTTGATCGCATAGATCGCCGCCGGAATGACGGCAAAGCCCAGCTTGAGCGCCAGGACCGCGCTTTCCGGCTGCTCGACGATCTTGCCGCCGAATGTTGGGACATAGTGAAACGCCTTGAGGAACAGGCCTAGCACGGCGACGCCCAAGGCAAAGCTGGTCTTTTCGATAACTGCCACGGTGGAGGACAGCAGCCCCTCGCGGCCCTCGCCTGTGATGAAGCGGTCATAGGCCAGCGTATCGCCCAGCATCGAGATCGACATGAGGATGATCGCCCCCGATCCCGCGCCGCTCAGCAACCCGCGCGCGACGATGCCCATGGTGGTTATGTCACGCGTTGCCGTGAGCCATGACAGCGCGCCAAGGCAGAACAGGACAACCCCGCAGAGATAGGCAAAGCGCTTGCCCTTCTGCCGCCCGAGCCTCACCCACAGCGGCAGGCTGAGCGCCTGAACCACGTTCTGCGTCACCGCCAGAACGATCTGCCCCCGGTAACCCACTTCCAGCACGTTCAGCAGGTAGAGTACCCCGCAAGACGCGATCGAGGCGAAGGCGAGGAACTGGAACACCTTGGCCCCCAGCAGCATCATGTAAGGCCGGTTGGCCACGATCGCGCGCAGCTGACCAAGCGTCGGCATGTGTTTGCCCGCGCGGGGCGGGGCATTGCCAGTGACCGGCACGGCCAGCGCGGTCGCGGTCATGGCCCCGCCGATGATCAGTGCCATGACCAGACCCATCGTCGCATAGCCTGCTGCCCCGCCGCCGCCCCGCTCGATCAGCGCGGCAGTCCCGGCCATCGACAGCAATTGCCCGATCGAAACGAACAGCGTGCGCCACGAAAGCAGGCGTGTGCGGTCATGGAACCCGTCGGTCAGTTCGGCCGGGAGCGCCATATAGGGCACGTTGAACAGCGAATAGGCGAGGCTGTAGAGCAGCAATGCCGCGACCATGTAGGCCATGACTGCGCCCTGGCTCAGTTCTGGCGGGGAGAAGATCATCAGGAAGCTTGCTGCCGAGAGAATGCCGCCCGCCAGCAGCCACGGTTTGCGACGGCCCCAGCGTGACCGGGTGCGGTCGCTCAGTGTGCCGACGGCCACATCGATCAGCGCGTCGAACAGCTTGGAAGCCATCAGCAGGAAGCCAGAGATTTCTGGCGATTGGCCCATCACGGTCGACATGAAGGCCGGGTAATAGGCCGTCACAGCGTTGAGCATGATCGACACGCCTACCGTGCCCACGCTGAAGCCGATGCAGGTCTTCAGGCTCAAGCGCTCGGTCATGGTGTTTCCTTCAGAAAGCGGACGATGGCTTCGGCTTTGGGGGTGTCGCCGGCAGGCAGGGCGGCATCGCGGCCATCGGCCAGCAATTCGAGCGCGCGGGCGACCGAGGCGTTGAGCAGGGCCAGCTCATTCTCGGGCCGAAGCAGCAGGACGGGCGCGGTGATGGCCGGCATCCGCTCGAACGAGCGGTAGCGGAAGGCGGCGATGTAGGGCAGCGGATAGGTGCCCAGCGCTTTGAGCACGTCGAGCGTGATCCGGTGCAGCACCTCGGGCGGCGGCATGACTCCGCCCAGCCGGGTTTCGGGCGACTTGCGGAAATGCGGGAAGTACAGCGCCTGATCGCGGCAGAAGTTGAACGCCCAGATCAGATGGCGGCCGTATTCGTCAGGCTCCACGGTGGGGGCGTAATTGGCGATGACTTCCTCGCGGAATTCGTCGGGATATTCGGTGATCCCGTCGAGCACTACGCGGCGGATCATGCCGGGGTGGGCAGCAGCAAGTTCGCAGGCGATCCGCGCGCCGGTGTGGGTGCCATAAACGTCGACGCGGTCATGCCCGAGCGCTGCACAAAGCCGAGCGATTGATCCGGCGAAATAGGGAATGTCGGGGTCTGTGATTTTGGGCGTAGGTGAGTCCCCGTTACCCAGCGTGTCGGGCGCAATGATCTCGCCGTCATGGCCCGCCGCCCGCAGCGCGAGCATCAGCCCTTGCATGAACCACGAAGACGCTGGCGAGGCATGGAGCATCACCAGCGGCGTTCCCGGTCCGCTGGCGGGCAGGCACCGCAAATGGAGTTGGCCTTCGTCCAGCCGTACGAAGGCCCGTTCGATCTCTGCGCTGCTCGCACTATCGCTCATGGTTGGAGGCTACCCAAAGGACCGGGGGGAGAGGGGCTGCTGGCGGGCTTGTCCATCTGGCGGATAGCCGCGCGGCCCGCGCAGTCAGGCGCGCCGGGCCGGCGTGATAGTGCGGACATGACCGGCCTCCTCTCCACGGACGAAGCTCTATACGCCGCCCTTGAGCGCGAGGGGCCGATGAACCTCGCCCGCGCGGCCGAGGTGATGGAGCGGCACGGGCTTGACGGGCTGGTGCTGGGCCAGCCGGTCAACGTGTTCCACGCGCTCGGACACTGGCCGGCGATTGCCCGCACCCGGATAGGTCAGCCGCCGGGTGTATTTGCCCTGCTGACGCGGGAGCGGCTCGGGGAATGGGGTCTCGTGACCAGCCGGTTCCTCTATTACTACACCTGGGCGGACGGTCGGCAGCGCGGGGATGTGCAGCCTTGGCTCTATGGTGAACTCGGTGACGCGGGCGACCTTGAACCCGGCAATCCCTTCCCGATGTGCCCTGACAGCGGCGAGGTAGCGCTCAGTGCGCTTGAAAGGCACCGGGCTGACGCCCTCGCCATGGTTGATCCGGGGCGCGGTGACTTCCGCGATGTCGGCGCGGCGCTGGTGAATGCGATGAAAGGCATGGGTCTTTGGCGCGGGCGAGTGGGCTTTGACGATCCGGTGATAGCCGCGGTGATGGCCCGCCACGAATATCCGGGCGCCGCAGTTCCGGCTGACAACATCGTGCGCGAGATACGCCTCATCAAGTCGCCGCTCGAACAGGCGCTGATGGCGCGCGCCGCCGAGGCCAACGCGCAGGCCGTTATCGCAGCGGCGCAGACAGCGCGGGCAGGGGCGCGGCATTGCGAGCTGCAGGCACTGTTCCGGGCAGAGGCGGCGAAGCGCGGCAACACCTCGGTGTTCCTCAATGTCGACCGAGTCTCATCCGACCTGTCGCGCGCCGAACTGGCCGATGGGCAGACGCTGTTCCTCGACGGGGTCAGCCACTTTTTGCACTATCATGGCGACTTTGCCCGCACCTTGTTTATCGGCGACCCGCCCAAGAGCGCTCGCCGTGCCGCCGAGGCTTCGGGACTGGCATGGCGGGCGATACGCGAAAAGCTCAAGCCCGGTCTACGCTATTCGGAAATCGTCGAGATCGGGCAGAAGGCGGTGCGCTGCGCCGGCTTTGAAACCCAGATCGGTTTCGGCCCGCACTCGGTCGGCCTCGCGCATACTGATGAGCCGGGTGAGGACCACGGCGGGTTCTGGCGCAAGCCGGACTTGGTGCTCGAAGCGGGCATGGTCCTCTCGGTCGATTGCCCGGTGCTCGATACCGGCATCGGTGGTTCGGCGCACTGCGAAGACCTCATGCTGATTACGCAAGACGGCGCACAATGCATTCATTCAGAACATGAAACGGTGATCGTGATATGACCAGACCTATACGCAGCGCTTGCATAAGCGACGCGCGGATGAACGATCCGGCCTATGCCGGCGATGTGCTTGAGCGAGCGGAGGCGGCCGGGCTGGACCTGCTGGTGCTGGGCCGCGAAGGCGCACTGCCATTCGATCCGCTGGTCATCGCCGCATGGGCCGCACCGCGCGTACGTACCATGGGGATTGTCGCCTGCGTCCCGGCCAAGCTATCGCATCCCTTTCACGTCGCGCGCGCGCTTTCCGCCATCGATTTCCTCAGCGCTGGCCTGTCGGGCTGGGCTCCGGTCGCAGCGGGCGCGCCAGCGGGCATGGCTGAGGATATGGTGCTTGCCGCGCGGGCGCTGTGGGATGGCTGGGGCACCGATACGCTGATCATCGACAAGGCCAGCGGCCGCTATCTCGACTCCTCGAAAGTGATGGTGCCGAACTACAAGGGGCCATTTTTCGAGGTCGCAGGACCGGTCAACGCTATGCGGCCGCCGCAGGGCCATCCCTTGCTTGTGCGGCTGCCGGGAGCGATTCCGGGTATCCCGGACGTCGATCTCGACCTTGAGCTGAGCGCCAGTCACATTGATCTGGTCGATCCGCTCGCCGAACTTTCGGCCATGGCCGATGGCCCGCCGCGCGGGGAGTTTACCGGCCTCCGGTCCAGTCTTGGCCTTGCGGAGGTAGCGGCATGAGCGCGCAGATCCACCTTTGGGCCTTCCTGCAAGGCATCGGCCATTACCCCAGCGGCTGGCGGCATGACGACGCGGACCCGGCGGGGGTTTTCACCATGGACTATTACCGCAAGGTCGGTGCGCTGGCCGAGCGTGGGATGATCGACGCGATTGTCTATGGCGATCAGCTGCAATCGCGCGGGGCGGGCGGACGCACACCGGAGCGTCTGGCCATGCCAACGCTCGATCCCGTCAGCCTGCTCGCAGCAATCGGTTCAGGGACCAAACATATTGGCTTGGTTGCTACTGTTTCAACGACTTACAACGATGTTCCAGAACTGGTCGAGCGTTTCGGCACGCTCAACCGCATTACCGGCGGTCGCGCCGGCTGGAACATCGTCACCACCGCTCACCCGGCGACCGCGCCGAATTTCGGCGAGCCGGACCTGCCCGACAAGTCGGTGCGTTATGCCCACGCCGCGCAGGTGGTCAGCGATTGCTGCGATGCCTGGGATGCGGCGAGCCGCCCGGTGCTGGTGCAGGCCGGCCAGTCCGGCGACGGGCGGGACTTTGCTGCGCGCACAGCCGAAGCGATCTTCTGCCCGGCAGCGACGATCGAGGCGGGAATCGCCTTCCGTTCAGACCTGCGCCGCCGCATTGCCGAGGCTGGCCGCGATCCCGATGGGGTGCGGATCATGCCGGGGCTGTCGTTCATTCTGGCCGACAGCGAGGAAGCCGCGATTGCCAAGGATGAGGCGCTTCTGGCGCTCGCCGACGAGGCATTGTGCATCGAATATCTCTCGGAATCGCTATGCTTTGACCTGACGTCGTTCGATCCTGATGGACCCATTCCCGAAGCGGAAATCCTCGCCGGAACATTGCTGCCAAAGGAAGACATCGCCCGCGCTCTGGCCGGACCGGTGAGCGAGGGACTGGGCCTTGGCGCTTTCGCCGCCCGGTATGTCCGCACCCCGCGCGGCCACAATGTGTTCCGCGGCACGCCCGAGCAACTGGCGACGACGATGATCGAATGGATCGACGCCGGCGCCTGTGACGGGTTCACGCTGCAACCCGCCTATATGCCGGGTGAGCTGGCGCTGTTCGTTGATCAGGTTGTGCCGATCCTTCAAGAGCGCGGCCGCTTGCGCAAATCCTACCCGGGGACCACCCTGCGGGCCACATTGGGCCTGCCGGAATGAAGTGGCTGGGCCGGCTAATAATTGCTCTGTTGCTGATCGCGGGGGCGAGCGTCCTTGCCCTGCGCGCCGGCCTTGGCGAGACGGACCGGGCGGCGGCGATAGAACGCTGGGCCGGACCGCCTTCCAGGTTCGTCGAGGTGGACGGCGTGCCGATCCATGTCGTTGAGGAAGGGCAGGGGCCGGTTGTCGTCCTGCTTCACGGCAGCATTGTCGATCTGGCCGAATGGGACGATGTCGCGGCGCGGCTCAAGGGCAGTTACCGCGTGGTGCGGTTCAGCTGGCCGCCCTATGGCCTATCGGGGCCGGACCCTAAGGGCGAATACACCACGCCGCGCGCTGCAGACCTGATGGACGGGCTGATGAAGGCGCTGGGGCATGACAAGTTCGCCGTCGTCGCCACTTCCAACGGCAGCAATGTCGCGCTGGAATACAACCGGCGCTATCCCGGCCATGCCACGGCGATGGCGTTTTCGATGCTGCCGCTCGAACGACCGAGCCAGACCCGCAAGATCGATTGGCGGCTGAAGGCGATGCTGACCTTTCACAAGAACTTTGTTCCCGATTGGCGGCACAAGGAATTCTGGCGTCTGGTGCTGAAGGATACGACCCCGCCGAGCTTTACTCCCCGGCCCGAGATTGCCGAGCGGATGCGCGACATGAACAACCTGCCCGGCGCGCTAGACCGGCAGGCGCAGTACATCGCGGCCAATGCCAAGCTGTTCAAGACCAGCGATGTCGGCGCCGTGGCGGAAAGTGTTCGTGTGCCGGTGCTTCTGCAATGGTGCAGCTATGACACGGTGATTTCGCAAGGGGCGCAAGCGTCGGTAAAGCGTTTTACCAACACCAAGGTCGAACTGATTGAATATCCTCAACTAGGTCATTTCCCCATGTGGGAAAACCCGGAGCTTTTCACCCGCGACCTCAAGGCTTTCCTTGACCGGCAGGCAGCCCCTGCAACAGCAGGTTAGGCAGGACCGAATTGTCCCATTCCGGACTGGTCGGCGGTGTCGGCCCCATTCGCAGGACGATGAGGCGATGCTTTGGCGACACGTGAATCGTCTGGTTCGAATTGCCGTCGAACAGGAACATGTCCGGATCGAGATAGGGCTGCGAGTGCAGCACCTGCGGGCCGGGCGCCCCCGGCGCGCCAAAGCCCCGGCGTTGGCGGTATGGCTCGCCGATCCAGATGCCGAGACCGAAATTGGGGTTCTGCGGCGATCCCTTGCGCATTTCGGCAACATAGCCTTGTGGCAGCAGGCGCTTGCCGTTCCACTTGCCGTCATCGACCAGCAGCACCGCAAGGCGCAACCACGTTTCCGCCGGCATCAGCGTGCAGCAGCCCGAATGGGCCAGACCGCCGGGCCGGTCGACCCAGATTGTGCCGCCCTGCGCGCCGATGCGCTTGACCACTTCGGTGGAGATGAATTCGCCATAGCGCCGCCCAGTCGCCCGCTCGATCACCAGCGCGATCATGTCGCTCGGCGCATTGGCATAAGCATAGCGCGTGCCGGGTTCGGCGATCATCGGATAGTCTTCGACGATGCAGCGGCCATGGTCGGTGCTGAGGTAGCAGCGGTTGAGCGGATGGTCGGGGTCGGGCGAAAATCCCTGATCGAGCATGCCTGAGCGCATATCGAGCAGGTGGCGCACGAGGATGCGGCCCTTCTGCTTGCCCGCCAGTTCGGGCATGATTTCCGCAAGCGGCTGGTCGAGCGACTTGATCTTGCCAAGCTGTATCGCCCGGCCGACAGCGATGGCCGTCAGCGGCTTTGACAGCGATTTCGACACCAGCGGCGTGCTCCCGCTGATACCCGAGCCGAACCACGAATCTTCGATCTTGCCGTTACGCCACACCAGATATGCGGTCGACCGGTTAGCGGCAGCATAGGCCCGCGCCTTGTCGAGCGCTGTGGGCGCAATGGTCTTGCGCGCTGCGACCGGCAAGGCCCGGTAATTCTTCACCCCGGCGAGTGGCTCCATCGGGGCATAAGGAAAATTTCCCGGATCCTTGAGGAAAGTTGCGAACCGTTCGCGATAGATATCCTCTGGCGAAGGCTCGGCCATCGCTGCGCAGGACAGGAGGGCTAGGGGGGCAATCAGCAAGCGTCGCATGGTGCTCTCCGGCAGGCGGATAATCGGGTCTATTCCTTGCCTTGGCCCTGTCAAATTTCGGGCTTCGGAAGCTTCATTCACCGCAAGGCGGATAGTTCTCCCTTCTTCCATCCCCCTTGGAGAGGCCGGTTCATAGCCGATCGAGAAAGAGTTGGGTGGAGTTCGCCTGAATGTCAGTTGATAGGTGCCAGGTTGCGATTGTCGGGGCAGGACCCGTCGGAACCGTGGTTGCGACTTTGCTCGCACAAGCAGGGTACGATGTCGTCGTGCTCGAAGCCGGGGAAAATTGTGCGCAGGACTTGCGTGCATCGACTTTCCATCCGCCAACGCTCGAGATGCTCGACCAGATCGGCATCACGCCGATGCTGCTCGATCGCGGGCTGAAGGCGCCAATCTATCACTGGCGTGACCGCAAGTCGGGCGAAGTGATCGAGTTCGACATGAGCGAGCTCAGCGACATCACGCGCTATCCGTTCCGCATCCAGTGCGAACAGTATCACCTGTCGCGGGCGCTGGCTGATGGTCTGGCCAAGCACCAGAGCGCGCAGGTGCGTTTCAACAGCCGACTGCTGACGTTTGAACAGGACGATAACGGTGTTGACCTTTGGGTCGAAACCATGACCGGTATCGACCAGTTGCGCTGCGATTACCTGATCGCTGCTGACGGCGCGAACTCGATTGTTCGTAAGTGGCTGGGCATCGAATTCGACGGGTTTACCTATCCCGAGCGGTTCCTTTGCCTGTCGACCGAATACGAGCTGGCGGACCACCTGAAGAACCTCGCCTACGTCAACTACGTCAGCGATCCGGAAGAATGGCTGGTGCTGCTGCGCGTGCCTTCGGTGTGGCGCGTACTGGTGCCGACCGACGCTTCGCAGGGCGATGACGAGCTGCGTTCAGACAAGGTCAAGAACGGTATCTTTGACCGGCTTGTCGGCGATGGCGCTGCGGTTCAGACCCAGCACCGCACGCTCTATCGCGTCCACCAGCGGGTGGCGAAGTCGTTCTTGACTGGACGGGTGATCTTGGCGGGAGACTCCGCGCACCTCAACAATCCGCTCGGCGGCTTCGGGATGAATTCGGGCGTCCACGATGCCTTCAACTTGTTCGAAAAGCTTGAACCATCGCTGCGGGCCGGCAAGCCCAATGGCGCGCTGGAACTCTACGACCGCCAGCGCCGCACGGTGACTCACGCCTTCACCCAGGCGCAGACGATCGAGAACATGGCCTATATTTCGGGCGGCTCCGACGAAGCGCACAAGAAGCGCCGCGAGGCCATGCTGGCGATCAAGGCTGATGATGAACGGCGGCGGGGATACATGCTCAAGCAGGCGATGTTCGAAAGTCTGGCGCAAGCCGCGGCTATTCAGTGATCGCCCGAAAGGGAAGGAATCTCAAAAATGGGTGACGTACTCGGCTACCGCCGGCTGCTTGGGGTTATTGCCCCTTCGACCAACACGACCGTCCAGCCGGAAATGGAATGGATGCGCCCTGAAGGCGTGACCAACCATTTCTCGCGTATCTTCGTTGAAGATCCGGTTGCGCTGAACAACGAGGATTTCATCGCCGGGACCACGGCGATTGCGGAAAACACCTTGGACGCGGTGCGTTCGGTGATGACCTGCCGCCCTGACTATCTGGTGCTCGGCATGTCGGCGATCACGTTCTACGGCGGCGTTCAGGGCTCGCTCGATTTCAAGCAGAAGGTTGAGGATGTCGCCGGTGTCGGCGCATCGACCGGCGCGGAATCGGTGGCTGCCGCGCTCAAGGCCTATGGCGTCAGGACGGTGAGCTTCGTCTCGCCCTATTACCCGGTAGCCAACGCCGAAGTGCGGCGCTTCCTTGAGGAATCCGGCTTCTCCGTGGTGCGCGACGTGCCGCTGGAGTGCAAGCGCTGGACGGACATTGCCAAGGTCACACCGCAGCGCCTGCGCGAGGTTATCGATCACCTCGATGGCCCCGAAGTGGATGCCATCGTCCAGGTCGGCACCAATATGTCGATGGTCAGGCTCGCTGCGGAGAAGGAAGCAACCCTCGGCAAGCCGGTGATTGCGATCAACACGGCGACCTATTGGCACGGCCTTCGCGCCTGCGGGATCGACGACAAGGTGCAGGGGCTTGGCCGCCTGCTCGCGGAATTCTGACAAGACAACGGGGAAACGGTAATGGAAGAAGTACTGATCCTGCGCTGGGTCCACATCATCGCGATGGTCTATTGGCTGGGCGGCGAATGGGGTGTGTTCCAGACCAGCTATAATGTGATCAACCGCTCGCTCACCATGGAAGAGCGTCGGCGCCACATGGAAACCGCCTATCGCATCGACGTGCTGGCGCGCACCGGCATCATCCTGCTGCTGCCGCTCGGGCTGCACATGGGCAACATCTACGGCATCCAACCCTATGGCGGATCGTTCCTGACCTTCATGTGGCTGTTCGTTGCCGGCTGGCTGGCGCTGTGTTGGGGCGCATTCCTCAAGCGCGAAACCGATACCGGCATCATGCTGACCAAGCTTGACGAGAAGATTCGCTGGGTGCTGATCCCGACGATCTTCGTCGTCGGCATTTCCTCGCTGATGGGCCATGGCCCGTTCGAGGCGGGCGAGGGGATGCGCTGGTATTCGCTCAAGTTCACACTTTACGGCTTCACCTTGTGCATCGGCCTTGGCCTGCGCTGGATCATGCGCCAGTGGACCGCGCGGTTCCGTGTGCTCGCACAAGGCCCGAACCCGGCGGTGGAAGCCGCGCTGGAGCGGGAATTCCTTTACGGTCGCCTGATGGCCTATGTGTACTGGATCACCATTTCGGGGATCTGCTTCCTAGGCACGGTCAAGCCGATCTGAGCAAGAGGCCAGCGACTGGAAATAGGAAAGGGCGGCCAATCTGGCCGCCCTTTTCATTTGGCCCGCCGCCTGCCCAAGCGACTGGCGGGGTCAATTGCGGTATTCTTCCTGTTTCAGCGTCAACAGCTTGCGAGGATCGTTCGCGCCGTCCGGGTTGACGCGGGCGAGCATGGCCAGCCAGTCCTTCGGCATCTTGGCATAGTTCAATTCCTTGCGCCCGACGCTTCGCAGGCACTGGGTGCCCATGCCGGCGGGCATCTTCCACCACCGCGCATAGTCGGAAAGGTCGGTGCCATAGCCGGTAGCGTTGGCGCAGTGAACGCGGGGGTTCAGCGCCTCGCGCGTGGGGCTGGTGATCATAGTCATGTCGTTGAGGCGCCTGTTCGGCAGACCCGGCGTTTCGGTGTCCGCAGCCGTGTGCTGCTGGAAGCAGATCTGGTCACCCATGTGATAGAACAGCTCTGGCACGTGTTCGGCCGTGAATGTGGTGTTGCCGATCTTGCCATCGAAGATCAGGTCATTCGCCGGGCTGTATCGCACCACTGTCGGCCCGACGGGGACGAAGGGAACGTCGACCATTTCGCCGGTAAGCGGGTTGCGCAGCTGCTTGGACCACTCGTTGCTCCCGGGCGCCGTGCGGAAGCCCAGCTCGTAGGACGTCAGTACCATGCTGCCGTCGGGCAGCGGCTTGATCTTCATCACCGCACCGAACACCAGTTCGCACAGCGGCGTCAGCTTCGCGCCCTGCTGGGCATAGTTGCGACCGCGGAACCACCAGTAGACGTAGCCGGGATCGGTGCGCAGCCGCATGCGGCGGATCATCGCGATCCGCGCTGCCGGATCCGTCGGGATGCCTTGCTCGCGGATAAGGCCCGAAGTGGCCGGGGCGGCCGCGAGCGACGGCATCGCCGCGCTTGCTCCCACGGCGACGGACCCCATCATCAGGGCGCGGCGACCCAGCATGAACATTTCGTCGTTACTATCGGTCATCGCATTTCTCCCTGTGATTAGGTCGATTGCACGGCTCCGCTGGACAGCAGGGCGTCAATCTTCTCTGGAGCATAACCAAGGCCTTGCAGCACGCTGCGACTGTCCGCACCGGGCAAGGGAAGGGTGGTTTCGCTGCCGGGCCGCTTGCCGTCCATTTCCAGCGGGATTGTCGGCAGGCGGGTCTGTTCGCCCGTGTCGAGCTTGACCGGTTCCAGCCCGCCATTCGCCAGTTGCGGATCGTCGAACATATCCTCGGGCTTGCCGATGGGGGCGAACGGAAGTCCGGTGCCCTCCAGCTTGGCCACGACCTCGTCGCGAGTCATGGCGCCAACTATCGTGCGGATCTGCGGCAGAATACGATCACGGGCCAGCACACGCTGGTTGTTGGCGCGCAGGCTTTCATCGGCCCACAGGTCATCAAGCGCGAACAGCTCGCAGAACTTCTTCCACAGCGCATCGGTGACGACGCCGATGAACACCGGCTCGTCACGCGTTTCGAACACGTCATAGATCGCCCAGGCCGAAATCCGCGCGGGCATTGGCGCGGCGGCTTTTCCGGTGACGGCAAACTGCGCCATGTGCTGGCCGACGAGATAGATCGTCGTTTCGAACAGGCTGGCGACGACTTTCTGGCCTTTGCCGGTGCGGTGGCGCTGCTCGATCGCGGCGAGCACACCGATCACGCCAAACATACCGCCGGTGACGTCAACCACACTGGCACCGGCGCGCAGCGGGCGACCCGGAGGGCCGGTCATATAGGCAAGCCCGCCCATCATCTGCGCCACTTCATCGAGCGCGGTGCGCTCTTCATAAGGGCCGGGGAGAAAGCCTTTTTCCGAACAATAGACCAGCCGCGGGTTGATTGCTGAAAGCGCATCCCAGCCAAGCCCCAGCCGGTCGAGCGCGCCGGGGCGGAAGTTCTCCACCAGCACGTCGGCCCCGGCGGCAAGATCCCGGGCCACGGCCAGACCCTCGGGCGACTTGAGGTCGAGGCAAACAGATTGCTTTCCCCGGTTGTACATCGAAAAATAGCCTGCGCCCGAGCCGAGCAGCCGCCGTGTGGCATCGCCGCCGATGGGTTCGACGCGGATCACTTCGGCACCCAGGCCGGCGAGGATGTGGCCCACGGTTGGCCCCATGACCATGTGGGTGAACTCGACCACCCGGATGCCGGCGAGCGGGGTGGGGGCGGTCATCGGGCGATCCTTTCAGGATAGTCGAGCATCGGGCCGGCCAGCGGGGTGAAGCCGTAGAGTGGCTCGCCGGGTAGGGCTTGTTCGAGGATGCCGCGCACCGCGAGCAGCTTGTCCAGATCGATCCCGGTCTCGATCCCCATCGAATTGAGCATCAGCACGAGGTCCTCAGTTACCAGATTGCCCGAGGCCCCCGGCGCGTATGGACAGCCGCCGAGTCCGCCGAGCGAGGCGTCAATCGTGGTAATGCCTTCGTCCAGCCCCGCCAGCGCGTTGGCGAGACCAAGCCCGCGCGTGTTATGCAGGTGGAGCGTTGTCAGCATGTCCCCGCCTACGGCCGCCTTCACCGCGCGCACCAGTCGTTTGACCTGCGCCGGATCGGCATAGCCGGTGGTGTCCGACAGGCTCAGTTCCTGCGCACCCGCTGCAACGGCGGCTTCGGCAAGGCGCAGGACGGTGGCCTCCGGAACAGCCCCTTCGATGGTGCAGCCAAAGGCCGTGGCGAGGCCGACAGCGAAGTGAACGCCGGCATCCTTGGCGATGCAAGCAGCCTCGGCAATTTCGGCGAGCATGGCGGGATGATCCTTGCGCACATTGCGCAAGGAATGGGTCTCGCTCATCGAAAAGGGGATCGACATGGCATGGACGCCGGCCTGAACTGCCCGCGCCGCGCCCTTGGCGTTCGGCACCAGTGCGACGACATTCAGCCCCGGGATGGTTCGCGCGAATTCGACCAGCGCGGCGGTGTCAGCCATCTGCGGCAGCAGCGATGGGGGGACAAAGCTACCCACTTCGATCTCGCGCACACCGGCGGCGGCTTCGGCGGCGATCCACGCCTTCTTGGCTTCGAGCGGCATGACCCGGTCGATAGATTGCAGCCCGTCGCGCGGGCCGACTTCGGAAACGAGGATTGCGGTCATGTCAGATATACCCACGGACGCGCGGCGCGATCGCGCGCGGTCCAGCTTTCGATTTCAGGGAGAGATTTGAGCGTCAGGTCGATAGCGTCGAGACCTTCCAGAAGCATGGCCTTGGTCTCTTCGCCGATGGCGAATTGCCAGGTTTCGCCGGCGCAGGTCACGGTCTGGGCAGCCAGATCTATGGTCACCGCTTGTCCGGCCAGCTTTGCCACGGCCTCGGCTGGAAGAGCGATGGTCAGCAAGCCGTTACGCAGACAATTTCCCGCGAAAATTGGTGCGAAACTTGGGGCGATCACTGCACGGATACCCCATTCGGCCAGCGCCCAGACGGCGTGCTCGCGGCTCGATCCGCAGCCGAAATTCGCGCCGCCAGCGATCACCTGAGCGCTCGCATATTCCGGCTGGTTGAGCGCAAAGGCGGGATTGGGCTTGCGGCCTTCGATGTAGCGCCACGGTGCGAACAGCCCGTCCGCCAGACCGGTGCGGCCGGTACTCTTCATCTCGCGGCTGGGGATGATCGTATCGGTATCGATATTGCCCTGCAGGATCGGAATGGCGCGCGAGGTCAGCTTGGTGAAGGGCGTCATTCGGCCAGCTCCCGCGGATCGGCAATCGCGCCGGCCAGTGCCGAGGCGACGACGGTTTCGGGGCTGGCGATGTGGGTGCGGATGCCGGGGCCTTGGCGGCCTTCGAAATTGCGGTTGGTGCTGGAGATTGTTCGGCTGCCGGGATCAAAGCCTTCGCCCCCGGCATAGAAGCAGAGCGAACAGCCGCTTTCCCGCCACTCGAATCCGGCGGCCTCGAACAGGTGATGGAGCCCTTCGGCCTCAGCCGCGCGTTTGACTGCGGAGCTGCCGGGAACGACCAGCGCCTTGCGGATCGATGGCGCGATCCGCCGACCCTTGAGCAGCATGGCGGCACGGCGCAGGTCCGATAGGCGGGCGTTGGTGCATGAGCCGAGGAAGGCCGCGTCGATGGGAACGCCCTTGATCGCTTGGCCGGCGGCAAGGCCGATGTAGTCATGCGCCCGTGCAGGTCCTTGCGGGACCGTGCCGTCTACCGCGATCGCCTGTTCAGGACTGGTGCCCCATGTGACCATCGGCGCAATAGTGCTGGCATCAATGGCAATCTCGGCGTCGAAGCGCGCTTCGTCGTCAGAAACGAGGCCGGCCCAATGGGGGTGATCGAAGGATGCCGGAGCATAACGCCGGCCAGCCAACCAGGCGAAGGTGGTTTCGTCGGGTGCGATGATTGCGCTCATTGCAGCGAATTCCGTCGCCATGTTGCACAGCGTCATCCGAGCTTCGACGTCGAGCGCGCGCACGGCAATGCCGGCAAATTCCAGTTCCCGACCGCCGCCGCCGGCAGTGCCGTGGCTGGCGATCAGGTGCAGCGCCATGTCCTTGGCATTCACCCCGGGCGCGAGCACTCCGGTCCAACTGACCCGCATCGTACCGGGATGGCTCAGCCGCAGCACGCCGGTGGCCATGGCGTGTTCCGCCTCGCTCGATCCAATACCCCAGGCCAGCGCGCCGAGCGCCCCTTGCGTGCAGGTGTGGCTGTCCGGCGCCACCAGCGTCACGCCGGGCAGGACGATCCCGAGTTCGGGCGAAATGACATGGGTGATACCCTGATCGGGATCGGTCACATCAAACAGGGTGATCCCGGCGGCAAGGGCGGCCTCGCGCGTTTCGGTGATGAAGGCTTGTCCGCCGGCCATCAGTGTCTGATCACCGCGCCCCGGCCGGGTATCGACGATATGGTCCATGACCGTGAAGACCCGCGCTGGATCACGCACCAGACGGCCAGCAACAGCCATGGATTTGAGCGCCGCCGCGCCGGTGCGTTCGTGCAGGAAAACCCGGTCGATGGCGATCAGGCTGGCCCCGGACGGGGTTACGCAGACTTCGTGCGCTTGCCAGATCTTGTCGAACAGGGTGCGAGGGCCGGTCATGGCGCTGCGATGCGGGCGAGGACCTTGCCCATCGACTTGCCCGAGAGCAGGTGCTCCACCGCATCGTGTATGCCTTCAAGGCCGTCAAACTGGCCTGCATCGAGGCAGACCTTGATCTGGCCTTGCCGGAACATATCGAACAGCCGCGCGCGGGCTTCGGGCCAGTGCGTGGTGAGCAGCCCGTTCATGAAGCCGCGCACCGATGCGCTCTTGTAGTAGATGGCGTGGGCAATGCGCGGGGCTGTTACCAGTTCGGGCTTGCCATCGAGGTCCGAGGCGGCACCGGCGACGACGAGCCGGCCATGGTTGGCGATGTTGGCCAGGAAGGCATCGTGGATCGCGCCGCTGACCGTGTCGAACGCGAGATCGACGCCCTTGGGGTACTCGCTCGCCAATACCTGCGCGACGTCTTCCGAGCGGTAGTCGATCACCCGCGCGCCACCGAGTGCGCGGACGAATTCGCACTTCTCCGGCCCACCCGCGATGCCGATAACATGGCAACCGCGCAGCACGGCCAGCTGGACAAGAAGGTGCCCGAGCCCCCCCGCCGCCGCCGAAACGGCGACCGTTTCGCCGTCCCTGATCTCGCCGATCTGTTCCATCGCCACCAGCGCCGAAACGCCGGTCGAGGCCAGGACCAGCCATTCGGGTCGCGCATCCGGCACCTTCACGAAGTTCGCGGCGGGACCGGTGTTTTCCTCGCGGTAGCCGCCCGTAAAGCGCGTTGTGACCGCGGCATCGCCAACACTCAGCCCTTCAACGCCAGCGCCCACGGCCTCGACCATGCCGAGCGCCTCGACCCCGGTGAAGGTAGGCAGGCCGATCTTGACGTAGTCCACGGCATCGCGTGCAATCTGCGTGTCAAAGATCGCGTTGATCCCGCACCACAGGTTGCGCACCCGCACTTCGCCGGGGCCGGGCGCGGTGACGGGCAGGGTGACGATGTCGGTCGCCGCGCGGAACGTGTCGGCGTGCCGATCCATCCTCAGCGCGCGGTAGGTCTCGCTCATTTCGGGAAGCCCAGTCCGCCGGGGTTGAACAGGCCCTTGGGATCGACGACCGCTTTCACTGCGTCGATAACGTCGCGGAACGCCTCGTCGCGGCTGCCGCGCCAATCATAGGCGCGGCCGATCTGGAAATGGGCGGCACCGAATTCGGCGCAGATCGCCTTGATATGCTCGCGCGCTTCGGTGACCAAAGCAGTTGCTTCGGGCGCGCTGCCCATTTGCTTCAGGCGGGCAAGGTGCGAAGGTTCGACCATGGCGGCGTGGACCGGGCGGTAGCCTTCGGGCCAGAAGAACACCGGCTCGATCGTCAGCGCATTGGTCGATAGCGAAGTGAACAGGAAGCCGGTGAAAATCCCGATCGCATCAAAGCGCGGCTGCATTTCGGCAAAGTAGGCCTCGATCCGGCCAAGCAATTTAGGCGCGTTGGACAGCGATACGTGCCCGTGGACCGGCGCCCAGCTTTCGCCTTCGGGGCCGAGCATCGAATTGGGCTGAGGAAAGGGCATGGCGCGGATGACCTTGGCGATGGTGTTCGCCGTTTCCGTGCCGCCAAAGCGCGCGGCGATGGCGCGGACCTGCGCGATGTCATCCGCCACGCCGGCCTTGCTGCGGCCCTCGCAAGTGATGTGCATCGAATAGTCGCCGTCATCGATGAAATCGCGCCCGCCAAAGGCCACCTTGGCGGCAGCAAGCAGGCCCTTGCCGAGGTTCTTTTCCTTGGCGATTACCTTGCCCAGCGTTTTCACGTCCTGGGTTAGCGACATGCGCTTCATGCGCACGCGGGCGAGGCCGGGATCGAACCCGCAGGTTTCGGCGGCAAGGCCAGCGCGGGCGATCTCGGCGAGAGCCTCCAGCATGGCTTCGCCGTTGCCGAACGAGAAGCTGGCACAGTCCTCGAATGCGGGGGTGCGGATCAGCCGCAGGGTGACCTCGGCCTTGATGCCCAGCGTGCCGCTATCCCCGCAGAACAGCGCGGCGAGGTCAGGTCCGTAATGGCGATAGAACGGCGTATCGCCATCCGCCCCGCGCGCGCCGGTGCGCAGGATCCGGCCATCGGCCAGGACCATGGTCATAGCGATCATCGATTCACTCGACGTGCCGTAATGCCCCGCGCCGAACATGGCGTTGAGCTGCGAGATGCCCCCGCCAATCGTCGAGGTAATGCCCGACATCGGTCCCCAGAACGGCGTGCGCAGACCGTGCGGCTTCAGCGCTTCGTTAAGCGCCAGCCACGAACAGCCCGCCTGCACAGTCACCGTCATGTCCTCGGCGCTGATCGCCAGCACCTTGTCCATGCGGGTCGTGTCGATGGAAATCGTGTTCGGCGCGGCCGGCACGTAGGAACTCGTATAGCCCATGCCGGCACCGCGCGGGGCGATCGGCAGGCCTTCCGCATGGGCGAGGGCGACCACGGCGGCCAGTTGTTCGGTCGTCTCAGGCGCGACGATCAGCACGGCGACATGGTCGCTGGCGGCCCAGATATCCTCGCTGAACAGGCGAAGGCTGGCTTCGTCGTCGCGGCAATTCTCGGAACCGACAAGCTGGGCAAAGCGGTCACGCAGGGCGGGCGGGCAGGGAGAGAGGATTGTCATCGCGGTCCGGCTTGGAACGACGAACGCAAAATGACCGCAATTGGCGTGCGATTATCTGTCTGTCGGATGAAGTGCCTGCTGCGCAGCCGTCATTCCGGCGATCCGGCCGAGCGTGACGGCGGTGCACAGGCCCATCGCGGGCAAGTATCCCCATGAGGATGGCCCAGAAACGCTGCGCGCCGCACCGCCGCCGGCGAACAGGTTGGGCAGGGGCGTGCCATCGGGCCGCAAGACACGCGCCTGAGCGTCGACCTCCAGCCCGCCCTGCGTGTGATAAATCGCGCCGACCACCTTGAGCGCTCGCAGGGAGCCGTGCGGCGGCAATTCCTCGCCCCAGATCCTGCCAGTGGAGTCGGCTCCCCCGCGATTGCGGGCCGAGCAGGCGTCGGCCAGGCTGGCGGCGAGGGCATCTGCCGGCACGCCGATCTGGGCGGCGAGGGCCTCGACGCTCTCGGCGCGCTTGGCCGCGTTGATGTCGTTCAGCGCCTTCATATCTGGTGTATAGGCCGTTGCTGCCTCGATCCGCGCGTCATAGATCGTCCAGACCGTGCCGTCATCCTGCGCCATGACCGGATGGACCATGCCGGCGATGTCCTCGGTCTCGTCAGTAAAGCGGCGGCCTGCCGAGTTCACCAGCACCCCGCCTTCAACCAGAACCTGCGGCGAAACGCTGATGCCCTGCGGGTCGGTGAGCATGGCATAGCCCTGATAGGAACCCATGTCGCCAATGGCTGCGCCCAGCGCCTCGCCAATGCGGATGCCGGTGCCCTGGCTGCCTTCGTGGCCATTGTTGCGTGCGCCTGCCATCTCGGGAATGTAGCGGGCCAACATGGCGCGGTTGGCGGCAAATCCTCCACAGGCAAGGATCAGCGTGTCGCAGCCGACGCGTTCCAGATCGCCGTCTGGACGCTCGATCACCGCGCCCAGAACTGTGCCGTTCTTGTCCGCGATTATATCGGCAAGCTTCGCCTGAAGCAGGACATCGACACCGGCTTCGGCGAGCCGGCGATGCAGTAGCCCGACCAGATCTTCGCCGCCGTGCCCCGGCCAGCCGTGCATTCGGTAAGTGCGGTTGCCGTAAGCCGGGCGGAACCCGAGATCGAGTTCAAGCGGGAAATCATGCGTCTCGGCCAGCCAGTCGAGCGCCGGGCCGGACCCTTCGGCCAGCGCACGCGCGACCACCGGGTTCGCACCTCCCCGTGACTTGGCCATGATATCCTCGAAGAAGGCTTCGGCGCTGTCTTCAATTCCGGCCTTGGCCTGCGCCTTTGTATCCGCCGCGCAGATCAGCCCCAAGGTCATGCCGGTGGAGCCCAGCGGGCGGGCGTCGGCCTCGATCAGGAGCACTTCGGCGCCGGCATCGCGCGCGGCCAGAGCGGCGACGCATCCACATGCGCCGCCGCCCACGACCAGTACGGGTACAGAGAACTCGAACGTCATCAGGTGACCGCCAGTTCCTCAACCAGTTCGCCCGAGTTTGCCTCGTCAGGCATGACCGCCGCTTCGTTCTCCTGCTGGACGATGCGCAGGATGCGGGCGATGTATTCCTGATTCCACATCGCGCGCTCGGTCATCGCGTCGCCATCGGGCCGGAACGCGTCGATCTCGCCGGGTTCGATCACCCCCTTGGCGGCGAGCAGCCGTTCCAGCGTATCGACCCGCTGGCGGGCAACGGCCAGCTCCTGCGCCACGGCCATGGTGATGGCGAGCACGCGTTCGGCTTCGCGGTTATCAAGGAACCACGGGCGCTTGCCGGCGGGCTTGGCGCCGGCTTCGTTTAGGGCGTCGTTAAAGCTCATGGTACGATAGCTCCGATCACGTGCCAGGCGGCCTTACGGCCATAGTCTTCGGTTTCGTCTTCCTGCGCGTCAGGGAAGATGTCGCGGTCAACCACGCCGAAGACATCGCCGTGGACCAGCCATTCGCGCTTGAACCCGGCTTCGATCATGGCCTGATCGAGGTCCATTTCGTGCATCCGGCTCCAGAACGGCTCGTTGTTGTAGAACGCGTCCCAATCGCGCATCGCCTGTTCGAAATAGGGCATGTCGGCGGTGTACTGCGGCTGCTCGACATGGATGACCACGCCGCCGGGGCTGACAAGACGGCGGGTTTCGGCGAAGATGCGCCGCATAGCGCTGAACGACAGTTCGTGCAGGAACATCGTCGTCTGGATCCAGTCAAAGCTGCCATCCGCGAATTCCGCCATGTTCTCACCGTCGCCCTGGACGAAACGGACATTGTCCACGCCCAGCGACTTGGCGCGGCCAAGACCATAGCGCAGGACAGGTGCGCCGAGATCGAGCACGGTCACTTCGGCATCGGGAAAAGCGCGGGCGATGGGCAGGGTGGAATGGCCGACCGTGCCGCCCAGATCGAGGATCTTTTTCGGCTTGAAGTCGGGCAGGTTGCGCTTCACCCAGTTGACCACGGCCATGCCGCCGCCGTCCGAATAGGCGCCCAGCAGCCCGCTGGTGGTGACGAAGCCGGCGTGATCGTAGTTCGCGCCATTAGTGACGTCTCCGGGACAATACTCCCTGGTATAGCCGCCGGGCATGCAGTGATGGTCAATCGCGGCAACATAGCGCGGCACAGCAAGGCCGGGCTTGAGAACAAGTCGGGGATCACCCTCGGTCAGTTCGCGGGCCTTCTCGTTCAGTTCCTCGCGCTGGCGGATCACTGTCCAGCGGCCGGCTTGCTGGCGCTGTTCCATCGTCAAGCGGCGCAGCGCTGACCAGGTCTGGAATGCCGGATCCTCCAGCATCGCCTTGCGCGCTTCGTTGCGGTTGCCGATCTTGCGGCCATTGGCGGCTTCGAACCGCGGTTCGACCCGCGATTCATAGGCCGCGCGCACGCCGGGGACGACCCGTGCGGCGAGGTGGCGGTTCATCTGGGCGAGGTAATTGACCCGCTCGATCTCGTCGTGGCTGGTCTGCGGAAACAGGTCATGGCGGCCGATGACGCGGTAGTCTGGCGGTCCGTCATAGCCGGCTGCCGGGTTATTTTTCCGAACGGCGGTCACTGTGAGGCTCCTCGATTGTCTGCATTGCAGCTGTTTCTAGTGCGGTATCGGCAACCACAAGGGGAGGTACCATGCGGGTCATCGCACTGTTCAATTTGAAGCCGGAAGTCTCGCCAGACGAATATCTGGCCTTCGCGCGGGAGCTTGACCTGCCCACGGTCAATGCCCTGCCTTCGATCGATGCCTTCCGCGTTTTCCGCAGCACCGGCTTGCTGTTCAGCGACGGCGCGCCGCCCTATTCGCACATAGAAATCATCGACATAAATGACATGGATCAGTTCGGCCGCGATGCGTCGAGCGAGACGATGCAGGCGATTGCCGCCAAGTTTCAGGCGATGGCCGACGTGATCTTCATCCCCACGGAGGAAATCACCGCATGAGGCTGGCGGGCAAGGTTGCAGTTGTCACTGGTGCGGGCCGCGAGGCGGGTCTTGGCGCGGCAATTGCGCGGCGGCTGGCGGCAGAAGGCGCCGCGGTGGTCATTTCCGACATCGGGGCCCCGCGCGATGCGGCAACCCCGGAGGATATGATCGGCGGCACGGCGGAAATGCAGGCGATCGCCGCCTCGCTCCCCCATGGCGGATCGACTTTCGTTTGCGACGTGCGCGATCCCGTATCGGTAAAGGCGCTCGCCGATCATGCAGTGGTGGCGCATGGTTCGCTGGACATATGGGTGAACAATGCCGGCATCGGCTACATCATGAAGCCGCTCGAGGATGTCTCGCCCGACGATTGGCGCGCGGTGATTGACGTGAACCTGACCGGGGCATGGTTCGGCCTGCAGGCTGCAGCTGAGGTCATGGCGCGGCAAGGGCGGGGCGGGCGTATCGTCAATATCGCCAGCCAGGCGGCTAAGAGCGGCTTTCCCCACGCGCAGGCCTATACGGCCTCGAAGCACGGGCTTGTCGGCCTGACGCGATCAGCCGCGATAGAACTTGGCGCACACGGCATTACCGTCAACAATGTCTGCCCGAACCATGTGACTACCGGACTCGGCGCCTGGCAGAATGCCCACTTCGCTGAACTGCAGGGCAAGACTGTGGACCAGTACATGGCCGATATGGCTGCGCGGATTCCGCTCGGCCGACCGGGCCTGCCGGGTGATACGGCGGCGGCGGTGGCCTTTCTGTGCTCGGACGATGCCGCCTATATCACGGGTGAGAGCATGAACGTCTCTGGCGGGGAAGAACCGCATTGAGCGACGCCGCCGAACGCCTGATCGATCACGCGCTGGGCCTGCGCTGGGATGCGATTTCTGAGCGCGCGAGGCAATCGGCGCAGGCCTTCCTGCTGGATAGCCTCGCGGTTGGCGCGGCGGGCCGCAATGCTGCTCATGCCGATGGCGTGCTGGCCATGGTGCAAGGCTGGGGCGAAGGCGGCGCGGCGGGGGTGCTGGGCCGGCCGCACCAGACGCTGCCTGCGCCGTCCGCTGCATTCGTCAACGCCTTCCAGATACACGGGCAGGAATACGACTGCGTGCATGAGGCGGCGGTGTTGCACCCGATGGCGACTGTCCTCTCCGCCCTGCTAGCCGAATTGGCGCGGGGAAAACTGGTGGACGGACAAACCTTTCTCACCGCTATCGTTGCGGGTGTCGATGTGGCCGTGACGCTAGGCCTCGCGGCGCCCGGAGCGCTGACATTCTTCCGCCCCGCAACCGCCGGCATTTTCGGCTGCGTTGCGGCCATTGCCAGCCTGCGCGCGATGCCGCGTGAGCAGGCGCTCGACGCATTTGGTCATGCGCTCGCCTTTGCTTCGGGCACGATGCAGGCCCATTTCGAGGGCAAGCCGGCCCTGCCGGTGCAGGTCGCCAATGCGGCGCGCGGGGCCTTGGTTGCAGTCGATCTGGCGCGCGCTGGAATGCCCGGAATTCGTGGCACGGTAGAGGGGGCGTTCGGCTACCTCTCGCTGCTCGAAGGCGAAGCCGCGCTGGCCCCTGCTCTCGCGAAACTGGGGCAGGGGCACCGGATCGAGGAGGTTAGCTGGAAGCCGTTCCCCACCGGGCGCGCCGGCCACGGCGGAATTGGGGCGGTGCAGAAGCTGATGGCAAAGGGACTCACTGCCAGCAATCTTGCCAGCCTTGAATACCTCGCGCCGCCGCTGATCAAGCGGCTTGTCGGACGGCCCGCGCATAGCGACATGGCTCCCGGATATGCGCGGCTTTGCTTGTCCTATCTGGCTGCCGTTACCTTGACGCGGGGCACGGTTTCGCTGGCGGATTTCGGGGCAGATTGGCTGCAAGATCGTGAACTTCTGGCGCTCGCCGCAAAGGTAGCGGTGTTGAACGATGGCAATCCGGATCAGGCCGCTTTTGTGCCAGCCGTGGCGACAGCGCAGCTCTCCAACGGGACGACGCTAACCGAAGCCGTGCCAGCGCTGCTCGGATCGCCAAGCCACCCTCTGACCTGCGCCGAGCAGGAAGCCAAAGCCGCTGCCTGTCTCGAATACGCCGGGCTTGGCGACCGGCTGGAAAGCCTGCTTCACGCCGTCGATACCCTTGCCGATGCGCCAGATGCGCTCGCCGCAATTCGCGCCAGCGGGGTGATCGCATGACCCTGCTGCGCTGCGCCACTCTGGTCGTCGAGGACCTTGATGCAACTACGGCCCGCTATGCCGAGTGGATGGACTATTCCGTGGTCGAAAGCGGCTCAGTTCCCACTGACCTTGCCGCTGCATGGCTGGCCCACGCCAGCGCCGGGCGGCGCTATGCGGTCATGCAGCCGCAATCCGGCGAGCCGGTCTTCCTGCGTTTTGTCGAAGGTGATCCGGTGCCGGGCTACCAGCCGATCCGCACCTACGGCTGGGCGGCCACGGAAATCTGCGTCACCGATGTCGAGGCGGTCCACCAGCGGATGCTCGCCAGCCCCTTCGATGTCATTGGTCCGCCGCGCATGCTCGATGGCTATGCCACGATCAAGCCGATGCAGGTGCGCGGTCCCGATGCGGAGATCGTCTACCTCACCGAATTTGCCGGCGACGATCCGGCACTCGCATTGCCAAGGCCGAAGACGCTGATCGACCGGCCCTTCATCATCGTTCACGCCAGCAAGCACCTTTCCGCCGGCCTCACATGGCTGCGCGATGTGCTCGGACTCTTGGCGATCGATCCGGTTTCCATCCGCTACACCATGATCGAGCGCGCCTTTGACCTGACGCCCGAAGACAAGACGGCGATCACCACCGCGCAGTGGCCGGGCGGCGAGACTTTCCTCGAATTCGATCAGTACCCTGATGCCGCGACCGAGCGCCCCAGGCACCCCGGCGCGCTGCCGCCGGGTGTGGCGATTGTCACGATGTTGCATCCCGACATTGCGCGGCTGGCCGGGCATTGGCTATCGCCCCCGGTTCGCCGCGAAGGTCCAGTTTATGGAGGCCGTGCTGTCGGCGTCCTGCAAACGCCCGAAGGTGCCTTGCTGGAGGTGATCGATGCCGCCTGAACCCGCCATCCGCCGCCGCTTTGCCGATCTGAGGTATGGGCAAGTCCACTACCGCGAGGCGGGTGAGGGCGACAAGCTGCTATTGCTCCACGGATCCCCTGGTAGTTCGCGCCAACTGGTGCGGCTGATCGCTCGCTTTGCCCCAACCATGCACGTCGTTGCGCCCGATACACCGGGCAATGGTGATAGCGAACCGCTGCCGACAGATGCGCCGACGATTGCCGAACTCGCCGCCGTAACGCTCGAATTCATGGACCGGACGGGCATCGCTTCTGCCCATGTCTATGGCAG
The DNA here is from genome assembly GCF_037572715.1 of Novosphingobium aquae. NCBI lineage: Bacteria > Pseudomonadati > Pseudomonadota > Alphaproteobacteria > Sphingomonadales > Sphingomonadaceae > Novosphingobium > Novosphingobium aquae. The sequence goes on from NZ_JBBHJY010000003.1 coordinate 80,486, forward strand.
CCACACCGGCTCGGCCATCGGCGCGGAACTGGCATTGCTCGCACCGGACCGGGTGCGTTCGCTGGTCTACGACGGCGTGGGGCACTGGGAAGGCGAGGTTTTGGCCGACTTCCTTGCCAATTACGCCCACCCCTTCACGCCGGACACGCAAGGCGACTATCTGAAGCGCGTGTTGGAATTCTGCCAGAACCAGTATCTGTTCTACCCCTGGTATCGGCGCACCGAGGAGGCCCGCCGCACCGGCGGCCTGCCGCCGCCCGAGGATTTCCACGGGCTGTTCACCGAGGTCATGAAAGCCGCCACCACCTTTCACTGTAATTACCGGGCCGCGTTCCTGTGGGACGCGCGCGGACGCCTGCCGCTGGTGACGCGCCCGGCGTTGTTCATGGCTAGCGAGAGCGATCCCTTGTTCGAGGATACTGCTGTGCTTGCCAGCGGCAGTCGCTTCGCCCCTCTGCCGCCGCTTACCGATCCGGCTTTTGCCGATGCGCGACAGGCCGCCATGATCCAATTCTTCGCCACGGAAGCCTGACCGATGGACCACTCTCTCGCCCTGCTGACCCTGCTTCACTTGCTCGTGCCGATCTATTGGCTGGGCGGCGATCTTGGGACGTTCCTCGCCGGACAGGTGCTCAAAAATCCGAAGCACAGTCCCGAGGAGCGGCTGCTGGCGCTGAAGATCCTGCTCAACTGCGACATGGGCCCGCGCACGGCGCTGATCCTTGCTTTCCCGACCGGGTTTGCCCTCGCCGTGGCCAAAGGCTGGCTGGCAGCGCCGGGCTGGAGCGTCGCGCTGGCATGGGCCGCAGGCCTCGTATGGCTGGCGATTGCCTGGGCTATCCACCTCAAGCACGGCCCGGCGGCCAATCCCTGGCGCAAGGTGGACTTCGTTATCCGCTATGGCGTGCAGGTCGCGCTGCTGGCTGCGGGAATTGCCGGGCTGGCCGGAGTGGTTGCCTTGCCCAAGTTCATCGCCATCAAGCTGCTGCTGCTCGCCGGCGGCATCGCGCTGGGCCTGCTGATCCGCCGTCAGCTTGCCCCGCTGTTCCCCGCTGTGGGAGCCTTGCGCGCGCAAGGGGCGAGTGAGGGCACGAACGCCGCCATCGCCAGCGTCCTTTCTCGCACCACCCGAAGCGTCATGTGCATCTGGGTGATCGTCCTGGTCGCCAGTCTTGCCGGCATAGCCACACCCCTTTGAATCCGGAGTCAGACCCTTGCAACAACACCGCACCGTAACCGGCCGCATCCTCTACACATCGCGCAAGCCGGGGCGTGAAGGGGAGGAGCGCGGGCGTGAGTTCTTCACCTGGACGCACCATTCCGATGGCAAGAAAACCCTTCGCGCGCGCTGCGAGATCGACGAGCCCGATCCCACCGTCCATCGCGACATCGTCTATTCGCTGGATGAATATGATGTGCCCATGGACCTGTTTGTGCGCCTTACCGTGGGCGACCGCTTCATGGGCTCTGGCTGGATCCGAAATGCCGGCGACTACATCGAATGCGAAAGCTATGGGCCGTCGATCGGCCGTGTTTCGCAGAAGCTGCCGGTGATCGGTGAGTTCGACGGGTTCGGCACGCACCCCATCGTGGCGGACGCCTATAATGCACGCCGGATCGACCGTTCCAAAGGGCCGCATTCGCGCAAGTTCCGCTGCTTCCTGCCATCGCCTGATCACCGCGGCGCAACACCGCCGTTCCTCGCCGAATCGCTGATGCAGCTTGGCTATATCGGCGAGGAAACGGTGACCGTTGCCGCCGGAACTTTCGATTGCTGGAAGTTCGAATGGAGCGATCCGCATGGCGGCATGGTCAATGCCAACGGCGCGCATCCGCCCTATGAAATGTGGGTGACCGCCGACGATGATGCCCTGTTCGTGCAAGGCGGCGTCGGCGGTTACATGCAGACCTGGTATGAGCTCGTTGAGCTGACGCGCTAGAGCTTGATCAGCACCTTGCCAACGTGCCCGCCTGATTTCAGGTAGGCATAGGCCTCGCGTGCGTCATCGAAACCGAAAGTCCGGTCGACCACCGGCTGGATGCCGTTCGCCGCGATACAGTCGACAAGGCCGGCCAGCATCGCCCGGCTGCCTTCGGTGATGCCCTTGATTGCCAGGTTCTTGCCGATGATGCCGCCGTAATTGGGCAGCGGGCCATCGGCGGAACCGACCGCGATCAGCACCACGCGGCCATTGGCAGCGGCGGCGTTGATCGATAGCGGCAGCGTGCCTTGACCGCCGGTTTCGGCGATAATGTCTGCCCCCCGTCCGCCGGTCTGGCGCAAGAGTTCTGCCGCCCAGTCGGGGTGCTCGGCATAGTTGATGGTAAAGTCTGCGCCCAGCTTGCGGGCCAGTTCCAGCTTCTCGTCGCTGGACGAGGTGATGGCCACCTGCGCGCCGTGGGCCTTGGCGATCTGTAGTGTCCAGATGGCTACACCGCCGGTGCCGAGCGCGAGGACGAGATCGCCCGGCTTGACTTGTCCGACAGCCACAATGGCATTCCACGCAGTTACTGCCGCCGAGGCGAGCGGGGCGGCCTGTTCGTCGGACAGGCCCTCGGGCACGCTGACCAGCGCGGCGGCCGGGACCTTGACATAGTCGGCCAGCCAGCCGTCATGAGTGATGCCAACGTCGTGACCGAAAGCGCTCATGGCGAACGGCCCATCGATCCACGTGGCGAAATGCGCGAAGACTGCGCGGTCACCCACGGCGATGCCTGTCGCACCTTCGCCCAGCGCGACAACTTCGCCGACGCCTTCGGACAGTGGCACGCGCTCGGGGGCCTTCTTCGCGCCATAGCGGCCCTCGATGACTTGCACATCGCGGTTGTTGAGGCCGACCAGGCGCACCTTGAGCACCGCCTCGCCGGGGCCGGCGACCGGATCGGGACGGGTGACTTCCGTCAGAGCGGAAATGCCGTCCTGCGCGCCGATTTCATATGCTTTCACTTGGTGCTCCTGAAACTGTCGATGATGTCCGCGCCGCGTGCGAACCAGGTGCTGCTGCGTGCTGCCATGTCGGCCAGCAGGCGCTCGAGGGTGTCCATGCGGTAAGGCAGGCCGGTGATGTAGGGCGTGAGGTGCAGCGGCAGCATCCGCCCGCCGCCGCTTTGCGTGGCCTCGTTCGACAGCCAGTCATGCGCGTCGAGGACCTGCTCGGCGTAGCTGTCGATGGTCTGCTGCTGGACGTTCAGGATCTGCCGGTCGGACAATTCGTGGTTCAGCGGCAGGTTGATCAGACCGTTGTTGAAGGTCCACGGCAATTCGTCGTTCGCCCAGTCGCAGCAATATTCGACGCCGGCTTCCTTCAGCAGGTCCGCCGTGGCGAAGCTCTGCGATCGGGCAATGGACAGCCAGCCGCGCGGGCGGGATCCGGTGACCTTTGTCAGAGTGTCCAGCGAATGCGCGATCAGCGCGGCCTCGTCCTCGCGGGGGAGAGTGGAGGCGATCGTGCCGTTCATGTCTGTCGAGTGGGCGATGATCTCGTGCCCAGCTTCGGAAATGTCCTGCACCAGCGCCGGATAGCGCTCGGCAATTGCGGAGTTGACGGCGAAACTCGCGGTCACTCCGGCTTTCGCGAAGGCATCAAGCAGGCGGTAGACGCCGACCCGATTGCCATAGTCGCGCGCGGTATAGTGGCGGTAATCCGGATAGGCCGTCTGCATGTGGCCGGGTGCGCGAAATGGCTTGTCCGCCGGGGTGATCGGGAACCACTCGACGCTGACGCAAAGCCACACGGCGAGGGTCTTGCCCCCCGGCCAATGCAGTGGCCGGCGGCGATGCAGCGGCGCGTATGGATAGAGATTGTGGTCGTATCCGGCGCGGCGGCGCGGGTATTCGAGGTAGCTGGGATCGAGGCTCACTGTGCAGCCCTCCACGCGTCGGCAATCTCGCCGGATGTGGTTGCCCAGGCCCGCCCATCGGCGGCGATGTGGCGCAGCACATCCTCAAAGGCGCCGATGCGGTGCGGCTGGCCGATAAGGTAGGAATGGAGCGGGATGCACATCACCGTGCCGCTCGGCTCGTCCGCCAGCCGTTCGAACTGGCGGATCAGCGTACGGGCATATTCGCGCGGGCTCATGTTGTAGATGAAGAAGCCGTAGTGATCATTGACTTCCAGGCTGTAGGGCATCGAAATCAGGTCGCCGCTGGCCGTATTCACGCGGAACGGCTGATCGTCGTGATAGAGGTCGCAGGTGTAATCGAGCCCGTATTCGGCGATCAGATCGAGCGTGCGCGGGGTATGCGTGAGAGCAGGCGCGAGCCAGCCGCGGATTGCCTGCCCGGTCGCCTCGCGCACGGTGCGGATCGAATCCTCGATGATCGCGCGCTCCTGCGCTTCGTCCATGCCGTAGGAATAACGGGTGTTGTAGATGCCGTGGCTGAAGAACTCCCAGCCGCGCGCATTGGCGTCGGCGACGACTTCGGGGTGGTGCTGGCACAGCGCCACTGACAGCGATACCGAGCCGGGAAAGCCTTGGCGTGTCATCACATCGGCCATGCGCCAGTGGCTTACACGGTTGGCATGGTCACGATGCGAATAGCCGACCACGTCCGGGTGCGGCATGGCCCAGGCCTTGCGGTGGGGGTTCAGCGGCGGATCGATCTCGTAATATTCAAGGTTCGGCGAAACCCAGACCGCCACCTTCTTGCCGCCTGGCCATGCAAACGGCTTGCGCCCCCGGTAGGGCACGTAATCATACAGGCCGGGATCGGCAGCGCCTTCGATCACGGGCGCGCCTCCAGCCAGTCAATCACGGTCTGCACCGGTTCAACGTCGGCGTACTTGAGCTGCAGGTCGGTGAGGTTGGCGAAGTGATAGGACTCATGCTTGTCAGCGCAGGTCTCGATGGGGACGATGGTGCGATAACCGCGTGAGAGGGAATCCACCGCCGTTGCCCGGATGCAACCGGATGTGCTGCCGCCGGTGATCACCACGGTATCGACCTTGTGCCAAACTAGCAGGCTTTGTAGCGGCGTTTCGAAGAAGGCCGAGGGCATGCGCTTGGTATAGATCATGTCGGCGGGATCGATCTCGCAGCGCTCGTCAAAGGCGTGGCGGTCGCTGTCGTACTTGATATTCTGCAGCGAATCCGGCGTGTTGGTGCGGGTGCCCCAGACGCCGGCATCCGATGCGTCCTCGGCATAGGCAACGTGAGTCCAGATCACTGGCATACCGCGCGCCCGGGCGAGCGCGGAGATCGTGTTGGTGTGCTCGATCTGGCGCGGATCGGTCTCGTAGGCAGTCTTGTAGCGGTCGATCCGGGTATAGGCGTTCTGGAAGTCGACGTTGACGATGGCCAGCTTCTCGCCAAACCCGAACTTGGTGCGCGCCGGATTGGCCATGACTTCTTCGAACAGCTGGCGCGCGGTCTTGCCGTCGCTGACCATGCGGGTGCCGATGATCTCGCTCATGCTGCGTCCTCCTCAAAGCGGGGGTAGCGGCCAAGCAGCAGGAACAGCGCGGCGGCCAGCGGCAGGGCTATTGCGGAGGTGAGCAGCGCAGGTCCAAACCCTTGGGTCACGTCCCGGATCCGCCCAAACACCAGCGGCGCAATGCCCGATCCCAGAGCGAAGAAGACGTAGAGGATCGCATAGAGCCCGGAATAGGCCCTCAGCCCGAAATAGCGCGAGGTGAGGTAGGCCAGCACATCGTATTCGATACCAAGGGCAAAGCCGATCATCAGGATGGCAAAGGCAGCAGTCGAGGCATCGTAAGTGCCTTGCGACAGGACCCAGCAGGCCACACTCGGCAGGCCAAGGATGACGAAGGCAACGGCGGGAGCCCAGAACCGGTCGAGCAGCAGGCCGCCGACAATGCGTCCGGCGATGGCCGAAAGCCCGATCAGCGGCGTCAGTGACAGGATCGTCGCAGCATCGAGGCCCCGATCCTTGAGGATGCCTTCAAGGTTCGGCACCGGTCCGCCAAGGGCAAACGAAACGATCAGCATGGCCAGCGCAATCGTCCAGAACCGCCAGCTTTTCAGCGCCTCGCCCTTGGTCACGCCGATCAGCTTTTCTGCGGCGGTCAGGTGCTCCGCCGCCTCGCCAGCCGGTTCGCGGAACCATGCCCAGGCAATCGGAAGCGCCAGAACCAGCGGGATCGCGCCTATCGCGACATAGCCCGCGCGCCAGCCCCAATCGCCGATCACCCATGCGAGATAAGGCTTGCACAGGATGCCGAAGACTCCAGTGCCTGACATTGCCAGCCCCAACGCAATGCCTCGCCGTTTGTCGAACCAGCGGTTGACCGTACGGGTGAACGTGATTGGCAGGGTCCCGGAGCCGACCAGCGCGATCACGCCCCAGGTTATATAGAACTGCACAAGCGAGCCTTGCAGCAGCGCCATCGACATGAACGACAGGCTGAAAAGCACGATCGAAATCAGCGCCACCGGCCGGGTGCCGTACCGTTCCGACAGGGCCCCGGCGAGCGGGGCGCCGACTACCACCGAAAAGGTCGTGATCATTAGCCCGGCCATGACTTCCGCCACCGACCAGTCGAACGCGGCGATCAGATGCGGTGCGAAGACGCCCATGGTGTAGAACGGCAGCGGCGAAAGTCCGCAGCCGATGCCGATCAGCGCCGCCGTGACGACCTTCCAGCCATGGCCGAATTCGCCCCGTTCGCCTCCGGGCTCACCAATCGATCTTGCGGCTGCTGTTGCCATGGTTGTGTGGTTCCTTATCCCTGCCGTTAGCAAGGACTGCGCCGCGCTTCAGACAATCGTGCCCGCCGGCCAATCCGCACAGCGGATAGCGGACCTCGCCGCATTGTCCGCGCAGTGGCCGGGTCCAGACTTCCGGGATGGAGCTTGTCGCCACCCCGCATTCCCCGCCTGATTCGCGCGCCTGGCGGATTCGCATCGGCTCGCTGCTGGTGCCGCTGGCCCATGCTGCGGGGATGAACGTGGTGACCATGCTGGGCCTGCGGTTCCTGACCGACAGTCTGGCCATTTCCGCCGGGGTCGCGGGCACGATCTTTGCAGCGGTGAAGATCTACGACGGTCTGCTCGATCCCGCAGTAGGTGCTTGGAGCGACCGGTTCCGCAGCAATTGGGGGCGGCGACTGCCGTTTCTGTTCGCTGGCGGGCTGGCGATGCCGCTTGGGCTGGCGCTGCTGTTCGGCACGCCATCTTTCGAATCGCTGCTGCTGGCGGAACTGTTCGTCGCGCTGGCCCTCGCGATCCACGCTACCGGTTTCACGCTGCTGACGATCCCTGGCTTTGCCATGGTTGTCGAGGCATCGGCGGACCATCACGAACGCACGCGGCTGATGGCGTGGCGGGTCTATGGCAACTCTGCGGGGACCATGCTCGGAACCACGCTGCCCGGTTGGCTGCTGGCGAGCACGGGGGCGACTCGCAGCGGCCATTTCGTCATGGCGCTCGTGATTGGCGCCATTGTGCTGGCAGCCACGCTCGCCGCCGTCTGGCTGCTGCGCGATGCCCCGCGCACCTCTTCCGGGGAGGCCGCAAAGGAACGTTACAGCCTTGCGCGGCAGGCGCGTCTGGCTTGGGCCAACCGTCCATTCCGGCTGCTCGCCTTCGCGCATATCTTCCTGCTGTTCGGGACGGCGGCAGGATCGGCGGGGATGGCCTATTTCAGCCGCTATGTACTGAAGGCGGGTGATGGCTGGCTGGGAAGCTATTTCCTTGTCGCCACGATTGCCAACCTTGTCACAACTCCGGCCTGGGTCTGGCTGTCGCGAACGATCGGCAAGAAGGCCTGCTACATGTCTGCCATGGCGATCTATGGCGCGATGCACCTGCTGTGGCTTTCCGCGCACGAAGGCGAATCGCAAATCCTGCTGGGCCTTCGAGCCGCTGTGATCGGCACGGCGGCGGCGGGTATGATCCTCTGCGCTTATTCGCTGCTGTCCGACGCGGTGCGCCATGATTTCATCCAGAGCGGGGAACGCCGGGAAGGGGCATTCGCCGGTTTCACCACCCTGTTCGACAAGCTCTCCGCCGCGATTGCGCTGGCGGCAATGGGCTGGTTCCTCGCGGCCATGGGCTATGTCGCTTCGAGCAGCGGCGCGGCGGCAGCACAAAGCGAGTCCGCCGTGCTGGCCGTACGCCTCTGCGTGTCTGTCGTGCCCGCGCTCGCGCTGCTCTGCGCGATATTTTCCATCACGACATACGATCTCGATCCTGCCTCGCTGGAGGACGCATGATCGGGCTCCCCATGAATGAACTGACGGCCTTTGCGCCGGGAGAGGTAACAGCATGATTGTGCGTCTGTTCGCTGCGGCGCTTGCGTTGGTGGCCCTGCCGGCCATGGCCAAGCCGCGAGTCCTGCCTGCCGAGCTGGTCTGGCCGAATGGGGTTCCGGGCGGGGCCGAGCCGGTCAAGGAAGAGTCGAACGCAGTGGACGTGTGGAACGTCACGACACCCAGCTATCAGGCCTTCCTGCCGCCCAAGGGCAAGGGCAACGGCGCCGCCATGATCATCGCGCCGGGCGGCGGGTTCCGCCTGCTTTCCATGGCCAAGAGCCAGAAGGTGGCCGAATGGTTCGTCGAACGCGGTGTCGCGGCGTTTGTCCTCAAGTACCGGCTCGTCACTCGCCTGCCGGGCGAAACCCCGGAGGCCCAGCGCGACCGGCTCAACGCCACAATGCGCAGCGAGGATCGCGGTACGCGCGCTGCCGAGGATGGCATTCAGGCGTTGCGCCTGATCCGCGCCCGCGCCGGGCAATACGGGATCGATCCGCAGCGCATCGGCGTTGTCGGATTTTCGGCCGGCGGCCATGTCGCCGGGATGATGGCGCTCGCTTCCGAACCAGAGCGGCCCAATCTGGTCGGGCTGATCTATGGCATGCCCTTCCTTACCCCGCCGCCGCCATTGCCGCCGGCCAATCTGCCGTGGCCTCCGGGCACGCCCAAGGAGCCATGGCTTCGCCCCGCAGCGACGCCGGCACCGGGTGCGTTGCCACCGCATTTCATGGTCGTCGCGCAGGATGACACCGCCGTCGGGAACGGCTTTCGGGACTATTACGAGGCCCTCTACGTGGCAGGCTACCGGCCGGAAGCTCACATTTACGAAAAGGGCGGTCACGGCTTTGTCCTGAAGAAGCAGGGACTGACCAGCGATTACTGGATCGACGAATTCTACTGGTGGATCGAGGCTCGCGGCTTCCTGAAAGCCCCTGCTGCGGCGAAGACCTTCACCGACTGCAAGCTCGATTGCCCCGAGATGGTCGTCATCGCCCCCGGCAAGTTCCGCATGGGCGCAGACGGCGGCGAAGAGGGCCGGCCCGAAGGCCCGCCGCACGATGTCGCTATCGCCAAGCCCTTCGCGCTCGGCCGCTTCGAAGTGACCAACGCGCAATACGAGCGTTTCATCGCCGATACCGGCCGCGTACCGACCAAGAGCTGCCGTTCGTGGGATCGCAAGTCGAATTCCGTGAGCGAAGGTGCCGACGCCGATTTTCGCAAGCCCGGCATTGGTGCAGGTGATGGCGCGCCGCAGATTCCCGTGGTCTGCGTCTCGTGGCGCGATGCCAAGGCCTATGTTGGATGGCTGGCGAAGAAGTCCGGCAAACCCTATCGCCTGCCCACCGAGGCCGAGTGGGAATATGCCGCTCGCGCCGGATCGCCAGAGGACTACGCCTGGGGCAAGGACCCTGCCGCCGGTTGCGGCTGGGCCAACACGCTGGACAGGCGCGCGATCGCATCGGGCATGCTGCCCGCCTTTCAGGAGAAAGCGGGCGAGCCTGCTCACGCCCGCTGCGACGATGCACAAGCGGGTGCCGCGCCGGTGGGCAGCTACAAGCCCAACGCCTTCGGGCTTTACGACATGACCGGCAATGTCTGGGAATGGACCGAGGATTGCTACGCCGCGCCCTATGCGCCTGACGTGCCCACCGATGGCAGCGCCTATCAGGTGAAGGGCGAATGCGCGCGCCGGGCGGTGCGCGGCGGCAGCTGGATGACCGTGCCGTTCCGCAACCGCCCGGCCTGGCGCGGTCGCGATCCGGAGGATCAGGTGAGCTGGATTTTCGGCATGCGCGTGGCGCGCGATCTTGATGCGAAGGGCCGGTAAGTGATGGATGACCTCTCGAGGATTGACCGGCGCGGGCTGCTGCAAGTGCTGGGACTGGGCGCCGGCGCGCTGGTCTTGGGCATCGGACCGGCGCGCGCGCAACCGGGAGTCGCGCAATCGGGCAAGGGCCAGTTCGGCGCGATCCTCGGCATCGGCGCCGACGGGTCGGTGATGATCGTCTGCCCTGCCTCTGAAATGGGGCAGGGCACGCAGGAGGCGCTGGCCCGCATCATCGCGGAAGAGCTGGATTGCGACTGGGAAAAGGTGACGATCCGCCAGCCATGGGCGGACCGCGCATTCATCAATCCGGCGGCGAAGCGGCAATTGACCGCCAATTCGATGACCGTCACCGGCTATTTCCCTTCGCTCCGCAAGCTGGGAGCCGCAGCGCGCGCCTCATTGGTCGAGGCTGGCGCGGACAGGCTGGGCGTTCCGTCGGCGGACCTGACCACGGCCAAGGGACAAGTGCGCCACGCCGCGTCCGGCCGAGCGCTGGGTTACGGCGAACTTGCCGAGGCCGCCGCTGCCCTGCCGCTGCGCGCTGATCCGCCGCTGAAGCCGGCCAGCGCTTTCGCCCTGATCGGCGCGAAAAAGCCGCGCAAGGACCTTGCCGTCAAGGTCACCGGCGCTGCCGAATATGGCATCGACGTGCACGAGGAGGGAATGCTGGTCGCCGCGCTCGCCCTCGCGCCGCACCGCCATGCCGAGGTGACGGCGTCGGGAATCGACGAGGCGAGGGCCATGCCGGGGGTGAAAACCGTGTCCCGGGTCAACGGCGGCTATGCCGTGATCGCCGACGGTTACTGGCGCGCGCAAAAGGCCGCCGCAAAGCTCACAGTCACGGCCAGCGCATCGCCGATTGCCGGCCTCGACGACGCAATGGTCGCGGCAACCATCGCCAAGGCTTTCGACGCGGTTCCCGCCGAACCGTTCCCCAATATCGATGTCCTGTCCTTTCCAGTCAGGGGCCCCCCCAGCGATCCGGCTGCGGTAGCCGCTGCCCTGACGGCCGCGCCGCGCCGGCTGGAGGCGGAATATGCCGTGCCCTATCTTGCCCATGCGGCGCTGGAACCGCTCTGCTGCTCTGCACGGTTCAAGGATGGCGAACTGCTGGTGCGCGGGCCCTTGCAGGCACCTGAAGCCTCGCGCGATCTCGCCGCAGCCATCGCCGGCCTGCCGGTCGACAAGGTCCGCGTTGAGGTGACCTTCATCGGTGGCGGGTTCGGGCGCAAATGGTCGACGGATTTCGTCGAGGTTGCCGTGCAGGCCGCGCTTGCCGCGCCGGGGCAGATAGTGAAGACGATCTGGACCCGCGAACAAGACTTCGCGCAGGACGAATTCCGCCCCGCTTTCGTCGCCCGTTACAAGGCGGGGATCGGCACGGATGGCAAGCTGCTGGCGATGTCATCGCGCATCGCCGGCCAGTCGATCAACCGCTTCCACAAGCGCAAGGGGCCGCCCGGAATGGGTGATCCTTCCGCCGCCGCCATGCTGATCTATGCGGCCTATGACTTCCCCAACAAGCTGATCGAATATCACCCGGCCGACCTGTCCATCCCGGTCGGCTTCTGGCGCAGCGTGACCCTGTCGCAGAACGCCTTTTTTGCGGAATCGATGATTGACGAGGTTGCGCGTGCCGTGAAGGCCGACCCCTTGGCCTATCGCCGGGCCATGCTCGCCAAGCACCCGCGGGCGCTCGCCGTGCTCGACAAGGTGGCGGAAATGTCGGGTTGGACCGGAAAGCGCGCGAAAGGTAAGGGGCGCGGGGTGGCGCTGTCCTATGCCGACAATGCCTGGTGCGCGCAGGTTGCCGAAGTTTCGCTTTCGGGCAAGGCGCTGACCATTGACCGCATCACTTGCGCCTTTGACTGCGGCCTTGCCATCGATCCGCCAAGTGTGGAGGCGCAGATGTCAGGCGGGATCGTTTTCGGGCTGCAGGCAGCGCTGTGGGGCGAAGTGCACTTTGCCGATGGCGCGGTGAGCAGCGCCAATTTCTCCGACTATCGCATGGCCATGCTGGCCGACGTGCCGCGCATCGACGTGGCCCTGCTTCAAGGGTCCGAGCGGCCCGGCAGCGTTGGCGAATCCGGCGTTCCTCCCATTGCCCCCGCGCTCGTTAATGCCATCGCCGATGCCGGAGGGCCGCGCATCCGCCGGCTGCCGATCGCCAACAGTCTGGACATCAAGGAGGCGCGGGCATGACCGAGCTGACCGTCAACGGCAAATCCCGCAAGGTGACAGCCGATACCGATACCCCGCTGCTATGGGTGCTGCGTGAAGACCTTGGCCTGCCGGGAACCAAGTTCGGCTGCGGCGTCGGGCTTTGCGGCGCCTGCACCGTGCATATCGATGGCGAGGCCGTCCGCTCGTGCCAGGTGCCGCTGAGCGACGTCGGCGCGCGCAAGGTGACGACGATCGAAGACCTTGGCGTCGGCGGCCTCAACCGGGTGCAGGTGGCGTGGATCGCCGAGCAGGTGCCCCAGTGCGGCTATTGTCAGTCGGGGATGGTCATGGCGGTCACGGCTTTGCTCAAGAACAATCCCAAGCCATCGGTTACCGAAATCCGCGCGGCGATCACCAATATCTGTCGCTGCGGGACCTATCCGCGGATTGTTGCCGCCATTGCCAAGGCTGCGGGTTAGGTTATTTCGCCGGTTCAGGCGATGGGCGCGATAGCCAGAACCTCGATCGCGCCGTCCTTGCCCGAGAAATCGAGCAGTTCACCCGCTTCCGCGCCCATCAGAGCGCGGGCGAGGGGGGCGGAGTAGGAGATCAGGCCGCTGGCGGGATCGGCCTCGTCATCGCCGACGATGCCGAGGGTTCGCTCCTTGCCGTTCATGCGAAAGGTGACGCGGGTGCCAATCTCCACAGTTTCACCCGAGGGCACCGGGACGAGTTCTGCGGTGATCTGGCGGGTCTGCCAATAGCGCAGGTCGCGCTTGGCGGACTTCAACTGCGGGTCGTCATCCGCGCGGTCGGCCAGTTCGGCAACCTGCGCCTCGACCGCTGCCACACGTTCGCCGATCAAGGCCAACCCGCGAGGCGTGACAAGGTTCGGTCCCGGCGGAATCGGGATTTCGAACTTGGGCTCGAGGTGCTCCTCGTCCCCCTCGCGCCGGAAGGCTACGCTCATCGGAAGGTGCTCACGCGGCGAACATTTCGAGCGCTTCGCTGGCTTCGAGCCATGCCGCCTCGGCTGCTTCAATGGCAGTTTCGATCTCGGCGCGGCGCTTCATCAGTTCGGACATGGTGAGCTTGGCAAACGCTGCCTCGGCGCTCTTGGGGTCGAACATGGCCTGATCGACGGCCTTCAGTTGCTGGGTAAGCTTTGCCAGCTCCGCCTCGGCGCTTTTCGCGCGCTTGCGAATTTCTTGTCCCTTTTCACGCGCCGCTGCGGCGGCCTTGCGCTGTTCCTTCTTGTTGATCCCGCGACTTTCGCCGCCGTTCTCGCCGCCCTTGCGGGCAGAGGCCGGGTCCTTGGCGAGGACGAAGGCGATGTAATCGTCGATCGAACCGTCGAAATCATGCGCCGTGCCTTGATCGACCAGCACCAGCCGGTCGGCGGTCATTTCCAGCATGTGCCGGTCATGACTGACGATCACCACGGCGCCGGTGTAGTCGTTGAGCGCCTGAATCAGCGCCTCGCGAGCATCGACGTCAAGGTGGTTGGTCGGTTCGTCGAGGATCAACATGTGCGGTGCGTCGCGGGTGATCAGCGCCAGCGCGAGTCGGGCGCGTTCGCCGCCGGACAGCTTGCCGACTTCGGTCATCGCCTTGGGCCCAGCAAAGCCAAACCGGCCAAGCTGCGCGCGCACCGCGCCCGGACTGGTGCCGGGCATCGCAACCGTCATGTGCTGGAGCGGGGTTTCCGAGCGGTCCAGCTCTTCAACCTGATACTGGGTGAAATAACCGACCCGCATCTTGCCGCTGGCGGCCATCTTGCCTTCCATCGGTGTCAGCTGAGCGGCTAGCAGGCGGGCCAGCGTGGTCTTGCCGTTGCCGTTGCGGCCCAGCAGGGCGATGCGGTCATCAGGATCGATGCGGAGGTTCAGCCGCTGCAGCACCGGCGTCTCGCTGTAGCCGACAGCGGCGAGGTCGAGCGTGATCAGCGGCGGGCGCAATTCGTCGGGAGGCGGGAAATCGAAGCTGAGCGAGGGATCGTCGATGAGTTCGGCAATCGGCTGCAACTTGGCCAGCGCCTTCTGGCGTGACTGGGCCTGCTTCGCGGTAGACGCGCGTGCGGAGTTCTTCGCGATGTATTCCTGCAGGTGATCGCGCTGCGCCTGCTGCTTGGCACGGGCCGAGGCGATCTGCGCCTGCCGTTCGGCACGCTGGCGCTCGAACGCGTTGTAGCCGCCGGGGTAGAGCGTCAGCTTGCCGCCCGACAGATGCAGGATGTGATCGACGACGTTGTTGAGGAAATCGCGTTCGTGGCTGACCAGAAGGATCGTGGCCGGATAGGATCGCAGGAAATCCTCAAGCCACAGCACGGCTTCAAGGTCGAGGTGGTTCGACGGTTCGTCGAGCAGCAGCAGGTCAGGCTGCGAGAATAGCAGCGCGGCCAGCGCCACGCGCATCCGCCAGCCGCCGGAAAAGCTTTCGAGCGGCTGGTGCTGGGCCGCTTCGTCAAAGCCAAGCCCGACGAGAATCCGGGCTGCGCGTGACGGCGCGGAGTGCGCGTCGATGGCAATCAGACGGTCATGGACTTCGGCGAGCGCTTGCGGATCGCTGCAGTCTTCGCTCTTCAGCATCAGTTCGGCGCGCTCGGTGTCGGCGGCGAGGACGGTCTCGAACGGCGTGGAATCACCTCCGGGGGCTTCCTGCGCGATATAGCCCAGCCGGCTGCCGCGCGGCATGGTGACATCGCCGGCGTCCGCCTCAAGCATGCCGGCGATCACCCGCACCAGCGTGGACTTGCCAGCGCCGTTGCGGCCGATCAGGCCAATGCGGCCGTTCGGCGGCAACTTGGCGGTCGCATCGTCGATGATCGTTCGCCCGCCAAGGCGAACCGTGATTCCGGTCAGGTTAAGCATGGCGCGCGCCTAGCACCGCTGCGCGGCGAGCAAAAGCGCGATCAGCTTTCTGAGCGTGAATTGCCTTCGCGCCGACTGCGGATGGCGGCGATCTTGGCCGCGTCGGTGCGGAAAGTGCTGACCAGCCAGGCCATCGCGCCGCCAGCCACGACGATCAGCGCGAGGATGAACCAGGCCAGAGCCTCGACCTTGGCTTGCGGCATGGACTCCACCGACAGGCCGACCGGGAAGGCAATCAGGCCAAGGAACGATCCGGCGAGCAGGGCCACCGCGCCGCTGCCCAGTTGCAGCCCGACGAACATCATCGCCGCAACCGTGCCCTGCGCCGGGCGGCCGGTGTTGTATTCGTGTTCATCGCCAATCTCGTAAGTGACGATGTTGAACGGCACCACATAGAGCCCGTAAGCCAGCCCGCCAAGGAAACGCAGCGCTGCGATCAGCACGCCAATGGCGGCGGTGCCGGCTGCCGGGGCGAACCCGCCAAGCGGCAGGAGGACGGCGAGCGCCTGACAAGTGAAGAAGGCGGAAAGGCCGATGACCATGGCCCGCCGGCTGCTGAACAGCTTGAGAAACAGCGGTGCCATCAGCATGGCGAGAATCGAGCCGAATGTCGCCGCCATCAGCAGCCGGGGCGTCCAGGTCTGGTCGAGTTGCCAGAAGTAGGTCGCAAGGTGCAGCGACAACTGGTTGATCACCGAATTGACGAACAGAACGAGGAAAGCGACCGCCAGCAGCTTGCCGACATTTGGCGTGATGCGGATCGACTGGACCAATGCACGCAGGACTGCGAGCGGCCCGGCGCCGGCATCACTCGCTTCGGGCGAAGGGCGCTCCGCCGCCTCGATCATGCGCGCGCGGCGATAGGTGCCCAGCGCGCCGATCAGCATCAGCAGCCCGCCAAGTCCGGCGACGAACAGGCCGAATGACGGGTAGGGTGCGGGATCAAGCTGCGGCCGTGAAAAACCAGGCCGGTGGGCAAAGAACACGCCAAAGGCAACGGCAGGCACGCTGAGAATGATCGCCTGATTGCCAAGGTTCCGCAGCACGGCGACCAGGCGGCGCTCCTTCTCGCTCGAGGTAAGTTCGCCGCCCAAGGCATAGGCCGGCACCGTCCAGAACGAGATGCCGATGCGCGCCAGCAGTCCCCAGCCGAGCAGCCAGGAGAGGATCTGCATCTGGCTCATTGCGGCGGGCGGGGCGAAGACCATGGCGATGCCCACGGTGAACGGCAGGATGGCGGCGAACATAAGGCTGTGGCGGCGGCCAAGTCGGGTTCCCGTCAACCGGTCAGACAGTGCGCCGATCCACGGATCTACCAGCGTATCGAAGACCACGATGACGCTGATGGCCAAGCCGATCAGCCAGCCGTTGAGGCCGACGACCTGCGCGTAGAAGAACAGGACGAAGGCATCCCAGGCGAACGATTTGAGCAGTTCGGGCATGGCGCAGACCATCCATGCCAATCGTTCCGGCCAAGTCAGGCGCGCGAGTGGAGGTGCTCCTTGGGCCATGTCAGCCTCTCCCGGTAGAACGGGCGCTGCCTTGGCGCCTCAATTAGAATGATGATTTCTAATTGAGGTCGGGCGAATGTCAATCGGCGTAAAAGTAGGCGAGGCACATGCGGCCGAGCTCACGCTTGAGCAGGCTCCAGTCATAGCCGTGTGCCGATTCGCCGGTCGAACCCAGACTGAGCTGGCGGGCGAGGGTGGCAAAGATGATATGGTAGGCAGACTGCGCCTTCACCGGGTGGTCGCTGCCGCCGAACTGGTCGGAATGCTTGAGGAAAGCTTCGGTCGCGTCGGCTTCGGCGCGCAGGGCGTTTTCCTTGCCGGGGCCGGAGACCAGCGGATCGAACGCCGCGCGTTCCATGGTCATGCGCAGCAGCGGGGCGTGGCGGCGCAGCAGTTCGGCATAGCCTTCGACATAGGCGGGGACGAAGCTGTTGAGGTCGGGGCAATCCTTGCCCAGCTTGGCGAGCAGCGCGGTTTCCTCGGCGCGCAGGCTGTCCAGTACTTCGGCAATGACGCCGCGCACCAGGTTGTCCTTGCTTTCAAAGCGCAGATAAATCGATCCGATCGACACCTGCCCGCGCTCGCTGACTTCCTGGAGGGTGAACTCCTCGCTGCCGCGCTCCAGCATCAGTTCGCGCGCGGCGACCAGCATGCGTTCGAGCGAAGCCTTGGAGCGGCCCTGCTGCGGCTTGCGGCTGACATCGGCGACAGCAAAAGTCTGGGTAGCGCCCTTCTTCTTCAATCCTGTCGACATGCGTTTATCTCACCAGCCTTTGCAGACGCGTCCATGCGCCAGCCATGAGCAAAGATACACCGGGTTTTGCTACGAATTCAAATATCAACTCCAATTGCTCCCCAGCACGGCTGCGAGCGTCAAGGAAAGTGCAGCGTTCAAGCCCGCTTGCCCATGGTCAAAAGGGTAAAGGTGCAAAGCGCGCCGGCCAACCCAACCAGCCCGGCGGTGAGGAATGCCCCCTGCATCGACCCGGCGTAGGTATCGAGCGCATGGACCAGACGCGGCGACTGTGACTGGGCGAGGAAAAACGCCGCCGTCCAGATGCCCATGCCGCGGCCGCGGTGCTGGAAATCGAACTTGGTCTGCGCCCAGCCGATCAGGGTCGGCACGGTCATCCCGGCGGCGGTCTGCTGGATAATCAGCGCGGCGGCCATCATCGTTGGCGTCGTCGCCAAGCCCATGCCGGCGAGCCCGCTCCCCAGCAGCGTAAGGACAACGCCGATCTGCAGCGTGTAGCTGCGGTGCGCGATCAGCCTGAACAGAACCGCGCCGGCAAGGATGAACAGCTGCGGCACAAAGATGATGGCCGCATAGGCGCGGGAATCCGTGACGCCGACTTCGGCAAAGACCAGCGAGCCATTGATGATGAACACGTAGTACAGCATCGAAAAGAAGAAGGTGACGACGGCAATCGTCAGCGTCGGCCCCCAAGGGAAAGGTGTTTTTGCAGGAGCGGTGCCGGCTGCATTCAAAGCGCCATGGCTCTGCGCCTTGGACGGTTCGAAAATCCACACCACCATCGCCACCCAGATCGGGAAGGCGATGAGATAGACATAGAACACCCCGTTCCACTGCAATGTTGTGGCATAGCCGACGATCAGCGCCACGATCCCGGCGATGAACGGGCCGAGCAGGCCTTGCAGGAACAGCCAGTTCCTGCGCCCCTTGTCGTCCCAGTAATCGCCGATCAGAGTGTTGACGACAGTGAGGATGATGCCTTCCGACACGCCCAGCAACAGGCGCGAGGCATAGATGTGGTCGAGGCTGTCGAGCAGCAGCGGTGCCGCGCCGAACACGCCGTAGGACAGCGTGCCCGCCAGCAGCAGAGGCCGCCGCCCGAACTTGTCGACCAGCAGCCCGGCGAAGGGAGCGAGGAGGGCCATGGTCAGGCCCGGCGCGCCGATCATCGCCGGGATGCGCGCACGCGCTTCGGGGTCGCTGGCAAAGTGGGCGATCATTGCCGGAACTGCCGGTCCCATCGCGACAATGGCGATGATCGGCAGGAAGGCCGCGATGACGACAACCATGCCTTGCGGCTTCAACGTCAGGTCATGGAAAAAGGCACGCACCGCGTTCATCATTCTCTCCCCAGCGGCAAGCATTTGGCTTCTCCGCACTTGATTTCAGCCCGCCTATCAGACTAGAACTTTCATTTCAAATAGAACATCGGGAGAGTGCTTGGTGAGCTTCGTTCGCAATGCCTGGTACCTTGCCGCATGGAGCACTGAAGTTCCGTCGGAGGGCTGGCTCGCCCGGCGCCTGCTCGGCCAGCCATGGCTGCTGATGCGCTGCGCGGACGGCAGCGCGGCCATGGTGGCTGATCGCTGCCCGCACCGCTTCGTGCCGCTCAGCAAGGGGCGGCGCGAAGGCGACCGGCTGTTCTGCGGCTATCACGGGCTGGGCTTCGATCTTTCCGGCAAATGCGTGCACAACCCCTTCGGCGGTGAACCGCCCGAGGCTGCATGTCTTGCCGCGCCAAAGGTGGAGGAACGGCACGGCGGCCTATGGTTCTGGCCAAGTGAAGCAAAGCTCGCCGACCCCGCGTTGATCCCCGATTTCGCCTTTATCGACGAGGGGAATCCCTGCGAACGGGCAGTCTACACCATGGCAGTCAATTACGAGCTGATCGCCGATAATCTCCTCGACCTGAGCCACGCCGAATATCTCCATGTCGAAAGCTTTGGCACCAACGGCTCGCTGCACACCCACGGCAAGCAGACGGTGAAGCAGGATGAGGACGGCGCCGTCTGGAACCTTTGGGACATCACCAATGCCGTGCCTCCGGGTTGGGCCACGCCGATGCTGGGCGAGGGTGAGCGGGTCGATCAGTGGCTGCACATCCGCTGGCACGCGCCGGCCAGTCTGGCGCTGTTCATCGGCATCGCACGCGCGTGCACGCAGCTTGAGCCGATGTTCCCGCCGATGGCCAATCCGCACATCCTGACGCCCGAGACGGAGACGTCGACGCACTACTTCTTCACGCATCCTCCGGGTGAGGAAGAGGCAAGGCAGGCGCGGCGGGTGTTCCTGGAAGAAGACGAACCGATGGTCGCTGCGCAGGCCGAGGCAATGGCTGGGCAAGACTTCTGGGAAGCGCGCCCGGTCATCCTGCCAAGCGATGCCGCTGCCATCCGCGCACGGCGCAAGCTGATGCAGATGCGCCGCGCGGAGGCGGCCGCCTGAAATCAGAACATCGGGTGCGGGTTTTTGGATTCGGCCGGGATCGGCTGGATCGCGTCCCAGTGCTCGACAATCTTGCCGTTCTTCAGGCGGTACATGTCGAACACCGCCGCGCCGCGCGAGTCTGGTGTGGGTCGGACGTGAACGTGGATCACGGCCATATCACCGTCGACAACTATGCGTTTGATCGTGAAGGTCTTCACCCGGTCGGCGAACATCGGCGCCAGCGCGGCGACGGCCGCCTCGCGGCCATCGGCCAGTCCGGGATTATGCTGGATGTAGTCCGGCTCGACGTACTTATCGAATGCGCCGGCAACATCGCGCTCGGTGTAGAACAACCGGGCGAATTCGGTGATGATCGCCCGGTTGTCATGCGGCCCTTTGTCATGCGGCTTGCCGCTCGCCGCCATTACGGGGACGAGGGCAAGCAGCAGAAGGCTCAGCGCGCGCTTCACGCAGCCAGAGCGACCTCTTTCACGCACTTCGTGGTGGGCACGAAGGGTAGGTAGCTCACGCGGTTGCGTACCGCGAGTTCCAGCTTGTGCTGGCCGGGTGCCAGACCGCCGGCTTTGAGCGCCGTGATCTTCGCCTTTTCGCCGAAGTTCCAGCGGTCGTCGTAGACGGTTTCCATTTCGTCGAGCGTGTAGGTCTTGCCGCGCACCGAGAAGCGCACGTCTTCGCGGGCGATCTTCTCGCCGTCGATGGTGACCTGGATGTCCTCAACCATCGACAGGCCAAGGCCGCGGTAATAGGGCAGGCGGCCGAGGAAGGCGAAGCCGCCGTCTACGTTTTCGAGGCTGTCCTCGACGATCATCAATTTGTCCATCATGGCACGGATTCCTTACGCTGCGGCCTTGAGGGCGGGGTTTTCGGGTTCGCCAAGCAGGCGGGCAAGCATCACTTGCTGGCGGCGGACCTGTTCGACCGAATCCGGTTCCTCGGCGTCCTCGATCCAGCGGTTGCCTTCGTATTCGGAGCAGATGTAGCCATCGTAGCCACCCTGATCGAGCACCGCGACGATCTCGTCATAAGGGATGCTCGGCTCCACATAGTCCTCCGTCATTTCGTAGAACTTGCCGTGGATGTTGTGGATCATCGGCATGTAATCGAGCATTCGCTTGGGCTCGAAAGCTGCGTTGTGGCGCATGGCCTCGGCCATGCCGATCGCCGGGCCGGTGCCGCCCATGTTCTGCACTTCGAGGATGACGTATTCCGACAGGACGCGGTCGTCATAGGCCTTGATGATGTAGTCGGCGATGTTCGCAGGCACGCCCATGCGCATGAACTTGTCAGCCCAGACGCGCGGGTAGTGCTTCAGGAACATGCCCATGTCGGGCAGGAAGCCCAGCGCCGGCGAGCCCGACTTCTGGAACATTTCGGCCATGCGGATGATCCACGGGTGGTCGAAGTGCAGCGGGGCGTGGACCTCGGTGAGCATCTTGATGCCCTTTTCCTCGGCATAAGGCGCTGCGGCGACAAGCACTTCGGGCGCAATCGAAACAAGGCTGCGGATGAAGGGGGTGCCCAGCATCACGCCGAAATCGATGTCCTTCTTCACGCTGGCGACCTGCTCGTCGAACGGCATCGGCCGGTCCTTGTAGCGCTTGTAGTCGAGCATGTAGTCGTGGCTGACGGGGACGCAGTCGTACTTCTTGATCAGCGCGTGCCAGTTGGCGATGTCTTCCTGCGCGACGCCGACTTCGGGCCAGCCCCAGAAGCTCTGCTCACCGATAACCTCGATGCCGCGCGCGCCCAGTTCGGCGCAGGTGCGGATGCAGTCTTCAAGGGTCATCTTGCCCTGGAAAGTCTCGTTCTGGAAGGAATAGAGGCTGACGCCCCGCTTGATTTGACTGGTCACGAATCACCTCTCCACTTGGGGAACACATCTGTCGGGAGCGGGAATCCGGTGGGCCGGTTGCATCCGGCTGGCATCGTCTCCCCTCGGGCCATGGCCCTAATTGGAACCTATATTCTTATAATTGTGCTGGCCGGTCAAGGGGGATTTTTTGCCGGAAAACCGCAAGTCTTGCCCGATTGACAGAATTAGAATTCCCATTACTGTTAGTTGCGATAACGGCCGGGAGAGAATCGCCGAAATGCCATCCGCTGTGTGCCGCGCGCTTATCGCGGCGCTCTGTTTGCTGCTCGCCGCCTTCTTCGCCTTTGTCGGCTGGAACAAGGCCTTCGCCTCGCTCGCAGACCTTGCGCGGTATGGCGCGTGGACGGTGTTCCTGCCCGAATGGGCCGGACGGGTGGTCGGCTGGAGCGAGATAGCGCTGGCCGCCGGTTTGCTATCCATTTTCGTGCCCCGCCGCCGCGCCGTCGCGCGCTGGTCGGCGCTCCTGCTCATCGCCAATCAGATCGTTGCCGCGCTGGTCCATCTGACGCACGGGGAGACCGCTGCCTTGCCGCAGAACGGCGTGCTGATCGCGCTGCTTTTCGCCGTCGCCATTTTTGCCCGTCCGAATTTCGCCAGAGGAGCCATGCCATGAAAACCCGCACGCTGCTGTTTGCCTCCGCCCTTGCGTTTCTGCCGCAGGTCGCCGCAGCAAAGGCACCTGCCGATGCCCGCATCGCAGCGCTTGAGGCGCGGCTCAATGTCCTGACGCTCGACAATACCCGCGCGCATGACCGCGCCGCCGTTGAGAACTTGTTCGGCCGCTACATGACGCTGCACAACGCTTTCCGCGATCCGGAAATCATCCCCTTGTGGGTGAAGAAGGGCACGCCCGATGTGCGTGCCCAGTATTCGAACAACGGCGTCTATACCAATTGGGACAACATCATGTCCTACCATGCCCAGCGTCCGAACCCGCCGGGCAAGCTGATCTATCACTTCCTCGCCAGCCCGATCATCGAGGTTGCTGCCGACGGCAAGACGGCCAAGGGTATGTGGCTGATGTCGGGCCTTGAAAGTGGGCTGACCGCACCGGAAGCCGCCAAGGGCGCGCCCGATTTCATGTATGAGAAGAACGTCACGGTCGATGGCAAGAAGGTGTGGATGCACACGGTCTATGCCAAGTACGGCGTCGATTTCATCAAGCAGGATGGCGAGTGGAAAATCTGGCACTTCCACTGCTTCGAAGTCGCCCGTGCGCCCTATGGCCTCGGCTGGATCCCCTTCGCCGCCGCCGCGCAGGACAGCCCCTTTGCCGATGACCTGATGTACTTCGGCGAGGACGGCAAGCCGGTGATGATGCCCAGGCCCGATGGCCCGGCTACGATTCGCCATAACCCCTATCGCACCGACAAGGGCCAGTCGCTCGATCTCAAGCCGCCGGTTCCCTATCGCACGTTCAGCGAAACCTTTGCGTACTGAGGGGCAGAAAGATGCGCATTTTCCCACTGGCGATTGCGGCTTTGCTCGCAGCTTCGCCCGCCATGGCTGACACAGTGGTTTCGACGGCGTCGGGCACGCTGCGCGGCAAGGTTGAGGGCGGGTCCGAGGCGTTCCTCGGCGTGCCTTATGCCGCGCCGCCGGTGGGCGAGGGGCGCTGGCGCGATCCGCAGCCGGTTACGGCCTGGACCGGTGAGCGGGATGCGACACGGTACGGTGCGGACTGCTATCAAAGGTCTCCCGGTCCGTTCGGGCCCTATACGGCAGAGTTCATCGCTGGTGGGCCATTTAGCGAGGACTGCCTGACTCTGAACATCTGGAAGCCGGCGGGCAAGGCAAAGGGCCTGCCGGTCCTCGTCTTCATCCACGGCGGAGCCTTTCAGGGCGGCGCTGGGAGCCTGCCGATCTACAACGGCAGCAAGCTCGCCCCCCGCAGGGCGGTGGTGGTTACGCTCAACTACCGCGTCGGCGTATTCGGTTTCCTTGCCCTTCCGGGCCTCAATGCCGAATCTACGCATAAAACGTCGGGCAATTACGGCCTGCTGGACCAGATCGAAGCGCTGCGCTGGCTCCGGCAAAATATTGAGCGCTTCGGCGGTAATCCGGCGAACATCACCATCTCCGGCGAGAGTGCGGGCGCAGCCTCGGTAAACCACTTGATGATCTCGCCGCTCGCGAAAGGGCTATTCGCCAAAGCCATTTCGTTCAGTGGTCCGGCCATGGATATGGGTCTGCCCGCGCTAAAGCAGGGCGAGGCCAACGGAGCCGCCCTTGCCAGCCGACTTGGCGCCGCAAGCTTGGCCGAGTTGCGCGCAGTGCCTTCCGACAAGCTTTTGACTGAGGCCTTCAACGTTCCGCCGCAGCCTGACGGACGCCCGCCGTTCCTGTTCAAGCCCCACCGCGATGATTATGCGGTTCCGGTCGATGCGAACGACGGCACTGCGAAGGTGGCTTCGCCCGTGCCGATGCTGGGCGGATACAATGCTGACGAGATGACGGACTTTTCGGTTCGAACGTCCTCCGATTTCGAAAAAGCGGTCCGGCGCCGCTATGGACCGTCGGCTGACCGGATTTTGGCGCTCTACCCGCACGCAACAGATGCCGAGGTTGCCGCTTCCAACCTGCTGATCAGCCGCGATCGCTATATGACGGGGTTGATCCTGTGGTCGCAGGCACGCACCCGGGCTTCTGGCCAGCCGGTCCATGCCTATCTCTACGATCATCATTATCCGCCAGCGCGCGGCGGCATGGCCTGGGGGGCGTTCCATACATCCGGGCTGCCCTATGTCTTCGGCCAACTTGGCCACGGCGAGCGCACCTTTACCGCTGCCGATGCCGCCATCTCCCGCCAATGGCAGGACCGGCTGCTCGCCTTCATGCGCAGCGGCAATCCATCGATCAAGGGTGGCGCCTGGCCGCGCGTTACTCTCGCCAGCACCAGCGTCATGGTGATCGGCGACAAGCCGGGAATGCGGCCCGCCGTATCTTCCCCCGCACGTTTCGAAGCATTCCGAGCCTATGCTGCGGCGGGCGGTTCACTCGGCCTCATGTAGGCCCAACGGAGAATTTCCATGTCTTTCGAAATTTCGGTCAACCTTGAATACATGTTCCTTGAAGCCGGCGAACGGCTTGAGGACCGCATGGCCGCCGCCGCCGCTGTGGGTTTTACCAAGGTGGAGATCTTCACCACGTCCAACCGCGACGTACCATCGCTGCGCAAGGCGCTGAATGACAACGGCTGCACGCTGGTCGGTGTGGTCACCGATCCGCGGCAGCAGATCTGCCTTGAACCGAATCACGAAGCTTTCCGCGAAATGTTCGCGCAAGCAGCGAAGGATGCCGAGTTTCTTGGCTGTAAGAACGTGGTCGTGCCTTCAGGCGCCGCCGTGCCTTTCCTGCGCCGTCCGATGCAGCTGGACAACGTCGCCAAGGCCATCGCCAGCGTGCTGCCGGTGGCAGAGGCGCATGGGCTGACGATCCTGCTCGAACCAGTGAACACCCGTTTCGACCATCCCGGTGTGCTCTTTGCCATGACCGAAGATGCGGTTGGCGTGATCGAGCGCGTGGGCAGCCCGTCGGTCAAATTGCTTTACGACGTCTATCACTCGATCACCGAGCGCGAGGATCCGTTCACCATCCTGCCGCCGATCGCGCACATGGTCGGCCACGTGCAGATCGCCGACGCTCCGGGTCGCGGCGAGCCGGGGACTGGGACGATCGACTGGAAGGCAATTCTCGGCCTGCTCGAACAGGTTGGTTACACCGGACTCATCGGTCTTGAATGTTCACCCACCCGCCCAACGAGCGAAGCGGTCGCCTATATCCGCGAGCTTTGCGCCTGAAGAAAGTCCAAGGCCCCGGACGCAGGCCCGGGGCCATTGGCATTACGGTTTTGCTTTGAGCAGGCCCTTGGCCTTCATCCACGTCATGAACTGATTGAACCACAAGTCACTGGTGGTGCCCTGAGTCTGGCTGCCAAAGCCGTGGCCTCCGTTGGCATAATAATGAAGCTCCACCGCACCCCCGGCTTTCTGCCACGATTCAACCAGTCCGAAGCCTTCCTTGTTGAACAGCGGATCGTCCGAGGCGAGCGCGACGAACATTGGCTGCGGCGATTTGGGCGGCGTGATCGCCTGCATCGAGCCATAGATCGGCGCGACGAAATCGGGCCGGGCATCGGGTGCATCGAGCAGAGTGGTGCGGATTGTCGTCATGGCGCCGGCGGAAAAGCCGATCATGCCAACGCGTCCCGTATCGACGCCCCACTTGCCGGCATTGGCGCGGATCATCCGCAGCGCAACCTGGGCGTCGGCGGCGGCAACATTGGTTGCGGCGTTCATGTCAGGCGGGACCACATCGGCAGAGCCACGCGGCGCGAACAGCTTCGACATCGATCCCATGAAATCCGCCTCGGAATCGGGCGTTTCCATCGTCCGGTACTTGAGCACGAAAGCGGCCACGCCATTATCGGCGAGCCACCGCGCCACGCCCCAGCCTTCGCTGCTGGCCGAAACGAAGCGGAAGCCGCCACCCGGCACGACCAGCACGGCAGCGCCGGTTGCCGTGCCGGGCTTGGGCAGGAACGGCGTCAGCGTCGGTTTGGTCACATTGCGGATCCAGACCTGGTTGCCCATGCCGGTCCACACTTCCTTCTGCTTCCAGCTTTCCGATCCCGGCGCGGCGCCGGAATAGAGCGGGATGGCGTCGGGCTCAGGCTGGATGGCAAGCCGCTTGGGCGGCACGAAACCGGGAGGTGTCTGGGACATTGCCGGAATCGAGCAGGTGGCCATGGCAAAAGCAAGGGTGGCAGCGATTGTCTTAAGGCGCATCGGTTCGAATCTCCCAGGAACGTGTAAGCGTGTGCCGCAGGTCATTTCACTTTGGCGGCGGAATGCAAGCGCAGGCGGGCAAGAAAATCGGCATGGGTGGTGCGCGCATCGAGCACATCGAAAACCCGGATGGTGCGGCCCGGGATGGCCTCCCCATAGCGCAGGTCCTTGCCGATCCGCCGCGCGGGAATCTCGTGCGATTGGCTGGTTTCCGAGGTGATCGCGCTGAGCAGGACGAGCGGGCTGTCTCCCATCGGCCAGACGCCGCCTAGTTCGACGAAGTCGGGCGGGGTGGTGAACCGGTCATAGAGCCACTCCGTGAACGGCGAGATCGGGCGCAGGTCCGCCGCCATTTCGGCGATCGAATAGCCCATCTGGCGATAGGCGGGCTGCGGCACCTGCCACAGCGGCACCTTGCTCCGCTCAATCACCTCGCGCGCCGCTTCCGCGTCCATCGCCAGATTGTATTCCCAGCCGCCGTCGGGATAGCCGCCGCCGCCGATCCAGATGACCTTCATCCGTGTGGCGATCTTTGGTTCCTGCCGCAGGGCTTCGGCCAGGTTGGTCAGCGGTCCGCCGCAGGTGAAGATGAGGGGAAGGGAATGGTCGCGCATGGCTTCGGCGACGATGGCATAGGCGGCCACGCTCGGTTCGCGGGTGGGAGACACGGGACCTTCCGCGCCGCCGACGACCGGCACCGGGTGCGGCAGCTTGAGGCGGCTTATCGTCTCCAGCGCGATATCGTAGCCCTGCCGGGCGGTCTGCCCTTCGATCTTCGCCGGGTCCTTGAACTCGCTGCTGAGGAACGAACTGGTGACCAGCACGACGTGTGAGCGCGGCGCGAGCAGTTGGTGGGCGAGAGCGACAAGCCCGTCGGGATCGCCGGCAAAGTCATTATCGACGATGACGCGGGCGCCGACCTTTTGCGGGATCATGCGGGGCGCAGCGGCTGAGAGCCGGGCTCCGGTGGCCAGTGCCGCGGCGATCCCCGCGCCAACCGCTCCGCGCCGCGACCAAATCACTTGGCAGACTCGACGGGAAAGTCCGCCGCCTTGTCGAACGGCGCGATCGTCACCTTGCCGCTCGCCGCCCATTCCGCGCCGCGCGCCACCAGGGTGCGCACGCCGTCGTACATCATCGTGTCGGGGCCGTGGCCCAGCGTGAACGAGAAGACGCGGCCCTTGCCATAGTCTTGCACCCAGATCTGCGGATGGCTGGCGTTGATGCCCTTCATCGCCTTCAATTTGTCAGGCGCATAGGCGGCGGCGGGGTACTTCGGGCCCGCCCTTTCGGGAGCATAGGCCGCGGCATCGTCATAGGCGGTGGCGAGCACGTGGACCTTGGCATCGGGCGCGAAGACCATGTTCGTGTACATGTCTTCGGTGAAGGTCCAGTGGAACCGCCGCAGGCCCTTGGTGATCGGGTGTTCGCGGTCCGTCAGTTCGAACATGAAGCTGTCCGGCGGCGAGCGGCGGCTTAAGCCCGGCTGCATCACCGCGCCGATCAGCCGCTTGTATTCCGGAATGTCGCGCCCCCAGGTGAACGAGGAATGGTAAGCGACTAGCCCGCCGCCTTCGCGCACATATTGGTACAGCGCCTCGAACGCGGCTGGCGACCACAGATGCTGCTTTTCATCCGCGTAATTCCAGCGACTGGAATAGTTTAGAAGCACGACATCGTACTTTTTCAGCATGGCCAGTGTGCCATCGTCGAAATCTTCGGTCACCCGCACATCGAAGCGACCGGTATCCTGCAACTGCTTGCGCAGCAGGTTATTCACCCCGGTCCAGTCATGCTCGTACGAATTCTGGCCGGAGATGATCAGCAGCTTGAGCCGATCCTCCTTGGGATCGACCGGCACGGCAATGCGCTGCACCGTCTCGGGCGGGCGGTACGGCACGACCATGATCGGCTGGGCGAGCGCAGGGGCGGCAGCAAGCGTCACGGAAATGATCAGGATCAGCCGCTTCATGATTTGGCTCCCCGGCCTGAAATTTCGTCGCGGATCTGCTGTTCCATGCCGTCCATCGGCCAGAACCAGAAAATCAGGGCTTGGAGCAGCAGCATGCCCACCGTGCCGCCATAGTATGTCCAGCGGATCGCTTGGCGCGCGGTTTCGCTGACGGCTTCCGGGGAATAGTCGGACGCCGCGAGCATGAAGGCTACGCCCGCCGTTCCCAGCGCCATGCCCACCTTTGTGGCGAGGCTGACGCCGGCCGAAAGCAGGCCTTCATTGCGCGATCCGAAGCGCCACTCGTGATAGTCCACGGTCAGGGCTATCATGGCGAAAGCAGCGGTAATCGTGATCGATGTGGTCAGGCAGGCGACGAAATAGACGATCAGGAAGGCCGTCCAGTTGCCCTCGAGCCATGGCAGGGCAAGGAACAGCCCAGCGGCCAGCAATACCGCGCCGAGCGATCCCTTGCGAATGCCGGTGCGCGCCAGGATGGGCGGCGCAACGAAGGCGGAAAGCAGCAAGGTTCCCGCCACCCCCGGCAGCATCCAGCCGATCAACCAAGGTTCGCGGAACGTGTCGATGGCCAGGTTGAAAGTTACCGCCATCATGCCGCCGAAACGCACGAAATAGGCGAGGCACGAAAAGAACGTGACCAGCCATGCCCGGTTGCGCAACATCTCGCCAATGGCGGGCAGAAGCGGTGCGGATTCCTTGCGCTCCTCGACGATCCGTTCGCGGCAATTGGCGTAGAGGGACAGGATCGAGACGAGCGAGATGACCGCGAAGATCATCGCTACCTTGCGATAGCCGTCCGCGTTGGCTTCCCCTCCGAATGCGGCAAGAAGCGGCGCAACTGCGGCCGTCCCCAGTACTACGGAAACCGAAGTGCCGAGCGAGCGCATGCCACTCAATTTGAGCCGGTCGCCCGTATGGTTGGTCATCATCGGCATCAGCGCGGTGTAGGGAATCGCACCCATCGACATCAGGATGCCCAGCGCCTTGAAGGTGACGAAGGCATAGACAAGCTGCGCCTGCTGGCTCCAGTCCGGCATCGAGAACAGCGCGACGTAAACGGCGGCATAGGGCAGGGCCATGAACAGGAAATAGGGCCGCGTTCTCCCCCACCGGGTCCGCGTGCGATCGACCGCAATGCCCACCCCCATGTCGATCACCGCATCCATCAGCCGCGCAATCAGGAAGATCGTGCCGACGGCGGCGGCGGGCAACTTGATGACGTTGACGTAGTAGAACAGCAACGTGCCGCTCACCATGTTGTAAGGCAGGCTGAAACCGAGGTCGCCGAAGCCGTAGCTCAGCCGCTCGCGCAGGGTCAGCCTGACCGGTATCGCGTTTGCTGGTGACATCACCCGCTCCCATGGTCGGCTCTTGCGCAGCCCCTGCCGCGAAGCGCCTTGCGGCTTGACGTCCGCTACTTATTAAAACAGATATTCTATTAAATCGCGGAGCCGTCAAGGCTGACCGTGAATGGTGAGGGGAAATGCACGTGCCAAAGGATGTCCTGATCATCGGCGGAGGGATCGGTGGGCTTTCCAGCGCCATCGCGCTTGGCCAGCACGGCCACCGGGTGACGGTGATCGAGCGCGACCCCGAATGGTCGGTCTATGGCGTGGGCATTACCCAGCAGGCCAACGTGGTGCGCGCCGTGGCGGACCTTGGCATCCGCGACGATTACCTCGCGGCGGGCTTCGGCTTTGACGCGGTGGAGATCTACGCGCCCAACGGTACGCGGGTGGCGCGTGTGCCGTCGCCCCGGCTGGCTGAGGGTTATCCGCCGAACCTCGGCATGGGTCGACCGGCGCTGCATGACCTGCTCGCGCGGCGGACGCAGGCGGTTGGGGCCGAGGTGCGGCTGGGCGTTACGGCTGACCGGATCACTGACACCGGCGCGGCGGTGGACGTGGACTTCTCGAACGGCACCTCAGGCACATACGATTTTGTCGTCGGGGCGGACGGCGTCTATTCGCAGACCCGTGCGGCGATCCTGCCCGATTCCGAAACTCCAGAGTTCACCGGGCAGGGCGTGTGGCGGTACAACTTCCCGCGCGATCCCGAGGTCGATTGCCTGCGCGCCTTCAACGGCCCGACCGGGATCGGCCTCGTGCCGATGAACCCGGACGTGATGTACATGTTCGTTACCACGCCCGAGCCGGGCAATCCGCGCTATCCCCATGAGGAACTGGCGGCGGCGATGCGCGCCAAGCTCGCCGGGACCGCGCCTTACATCACCTCTCTGGCCGAACAGATTACTGACAACGACGGCGTCGTCTATCGCCCGCTAGAAGGGATGATGGTGCGCGGACCGTGGCACAAGGGACGCGTGGTGCTGCTGGGAGATGCCGTCCACGCCACCACGCCGCACCTGGGGCAGGGCGGCGGCATGGCGATCGAGGATTCGATCGTGCTGGCCGAGGAAGTCGATGCCCACGCCGACATCGAGCAGGCTTTCGCCGCCTATCGCCAGCGCCGGTTCGACCGCTGCGACTATATCGTCAGCACCAGCCTTGCCATCTGCTTCGGCCAGATCGGGCGCGGCCCTCCTGTGGACATGACCAAGGTGACGCGCGAGATGTTCGAAGTGACGGCTCAGCCGATATAGGAAATAACTGCTTTAAATCATGAACATGAGCGTGACTTTTGGCCGTCCGCGCCATGGTCACATTGATGGATCAGATAGCTGCGTATCGCCATTTTCGATGCGAAAGCCTTGACTTCTGCGCTATCATACATGAAACCGTCATTCTAATTTCTAGCGTTCTAATTTGACGCTGCGGCACCAAGATAGGTGCACAGGTCGACAAGGGGAGGATACCAGAATGCAAAAATCACTGTTCCGTCGCGTCTTGCTTGCCAGCGTTTGCTGCGCAGCAACCGCCACGCCGGTTTGGGCTCAGGAAGCTCAGGAAACCGTCGACGAAAACGTCATTGTCGTCACCGCCCAGAACCGCGCGCAGGACGTCAACGACGTTCCCATCGCCATCGACGTGGTCGGTGCCGAAGAGCTGCAGCAGGCTGGCTTCGGGTCGATGAACGACATCACCAAGATCTCGCCGGTAGTTCAGCTCAACCAGGATCAGGGGACTGTGAAGGTGACCGTCCGCGGCGTGGGCACCAATTCCAACGACGAAGCGCAGGACACCTCGGTCGTCGTCAACATCGACGGTGAATATATCAACCGCCCGCAGGCGCTGGGCATCTCGCTGTTTGATATGGACCGCGTCGAAGTGCTGCGCGGCCCGCAGGGCACGCTCTATGGTCGTAACTCGACCGGCGGTGCGATCAACTTCATCACTCGCAAGCCCGGCAACGATTTCGGCGTCAACGCGACGGCGAGCTATGGCAACTACAACGCGATCCGCTTTGATGGCGGCGTCGACCTGCCGCTCGGCGAAACCGCAGCGATCCGTGTTGCTGGTTTCTATGATGACCACGACGGTTATGTCTCGCACCCCGCAGGCGGTGGCTTCGGTCCGTTCCCGGCCTATGCAGCCGGCCGTACCGATGACAACAAGGCCTATGGTGGTCGCGTTTCGCTGCGCTTCGATCCCACTAGCCAGCTGTCGATCAATATCGCCGCTGAATATGCTGACCGTGAATATACCCCGCAAGTCTTCGCTGCTGCCGACCTCAATTCCGGTGGCCGTGCCCCGGCTGGTCCGGGCTGCAACTTGAACGGCTATACTCGCGTTGCAACCGCCTATGCTCAGACGCTGTGCATTCCCAACAGCACCAACTATCTCGCATCGATCAATCGTGCCTCCTATGCCGCACCCGGCTTCGGTCTCGGCAAGGTCGGTGACAGCACCTGGGCGCTTCGTGGCCGTCTGGCCTACGAATTCAGCGATGCGGCAACGCTGACCTACACTGGCGGCTATCGCGAACTGAAGGGTGATCCGAACAGCTTGCGCACGCTGCCGATTTCCTACCGCTCCATCAACTACGAGTTCACGGCTGATACGCACAGCCACGAATTGCGCCTGAACGGTGACATCGGCGGCATCATCTACCAGGTCGGCGGCTTCTACTTCAAGGAAGACGTCTACAGTGAATCCTGCTTTGGCTTGCCCATCGGGGGCCCGGCGGGCACCTGCCTTTCGTACTTCGGACGTGACGTGAGCAGCGAATCCAAGTCGGCATTCGGCCAGGTCGAGGTTCCGCTGGGTGAAACGCTTACCCTCGTCGGCGGCCTTCGCTACACCGACAACAGCCGCAAGGCGGTCTATAAGAACGCTTCGCCGTTTGGCCCGGGCGCCCCGGACTCGGCTCTGCTGGGAGCAGGTCTCGCACGCAAGGCCTTCTCGTCGCTGAAGTTCTTGTCGACGCTCAACCTTGCCATGTCGGAAAGCAAGACGACCTGGCTGGCAGGCATCAACTACAAGCCCAACTCTGACACGCTGTTCTTTGCCAAGGCGTCGACCGGTTTCAAGGGTGGCGGCTTTGACTCGGTCGGCAACTACAAGCCTGAATCGAATACGGCGATTGAAGCCGGTTGGAAGCAGAGCTTCGGTCCGGCTGGCGAACACCAGTTCAACCTTGGCGCGTTCCATTACGACTACAAGGACCTGCAGGTTTCGGTCCTGCTGGACACGACCATCGGTGGGCAGACGTTCAACGCCGGTAGCGCAAAGATCTGGGGCATCGAAGCTTCGGCTGACATCAAGCTGAGCGATAACGATACGTTCCACGCGTCGTTCAACTACCTGAAGGCAAAGTACGGCGAACTGCTTGCCCAGTTCAACGTCTACACGGTCCCGGGTACCGGCACCGATCTGAACGGCATCGGCGACCTCAACCCGACGCAGGCCGGCGTGCAGCAGCCGAACTTTGCGGGCAACCGTCCAGCCTTCTCGCCTTCGTTCATCATCACCGCCGGTTATGACCACGTCTTCCAGCTTGGCAGCGCCGGCAGCGTTACCGCCAGCGTGAACACCACGTTCAAGAGCAGCTACTTCACTGACTTCTACAATTACCGCGACGGCGAGCAGAAGGCCTTCACGCAGACCGATGCCAGCCTCGTCTACAAGCCGGAGAATGGCCGCTTCAGCGTGACTGCCTATGTGAAGAACATCGAAGACACCCGTCCGCTGACTTATGGCAGCTTCGTCTCGGCCGGTCCGGATGACATCTTCAACTGGCAGTTCGGCACGCCGCGTACCTACGGCATCCGCGTCGGCGTAGATTTCTGATCGCGATGGGGGCAGGGGGCGGCGCTTCGGCGCTGTCCCCTCGTTTTCCAGAAACGATTTCCTGCAACTGACGGGTCCCTTTCGGGGCCCGATTTTTTATGCGGAATCAGGATTGGTCGGAAAATGCCGCGCCGGCGCCATAGAAGCGGACCGTTGAGTCGGCTTCATCAGCGGTGATCATCACGCAAAGCTGCACGCCAAAGCGCAGCGCCAGCGGCGCGGGCAGGGTGATCTCTGTCAGGCGGCGATCGCCTGTCGGGTGATAGGCGCGCCATTCCTCGGGCACTTCGTGGAGGATGGGAACGGAGGCCGGCTCAGTGAGGCGCGGCGTCAGTTCGATCCGCTCCATGCCGCCGTGCTGCAGGCACATCCAGCCGATCTTGGCGCCATCGAGGCATTCCCAGAGCAGCGAAACTTCGGCGAGATAGAGCGGCTTTCCGCCCATTTCGACTGGGGTTGGCAGCGGAAAATGGAACCACACGGCCTTGCCCGCACGGATACGGAAGGTGGAGAAGAAACCCCGGTGAAAGCCGACGCCTTCGGACCACTCGGCCCCGTCAACCGCGGCGAGGAATTCGCTGCCCCGCTCCTGCGGGACGGCGGCGGCGGAGGGAACCCAGTGGCGCGCGACGATGGTCATGGCCTCAACCCCACCAAGGGTCCTTGCCGGGTTGCCATTTCATCGAACAACCGGAACTGGGCGTCTGGTCCTCGACCGGGATCGATCTGCCCGCCAGCACGGCGTCCACCGCGCGGCGCATGTCTTCGCCTGTCACCGGCAGGTCCGTACGCATCGGCGGTACACCGGGCAGCGGCGGGTGCGGCAGCTTCGGCCGGGAAGGGCAGTACTGTCCTGCATAGGACAGGTTGCGGTCGCCATCGTAGAGGAAGAAGTCGGGCGTACAGATGGCGTTGTAGGCCAAGGCAACGTCCTGGCTCTCGTCGTAGAGGTAGGGGAAGGGCAGGTCCCACTCCTTCGCGAAGGCCTGCATGTGCGGGTAATCGTCTTCCGGGAACTCATCCGGCCAGTTTGACGAGATGGCGATCACCTGCAGCCCCTTGGGTGCATATTCGCGGGCAAAGTCGCACAGGCTGGGCAGCATGTGCAGCACCACCGGGCAATGGTTGCAGATGAAGGCCACCAGCAGCGCCTTCTTGCCTGCGAATTCGGCGAGAGTGCGGATGCGGCCATCGGTGTCGGGAAGGGCGAAGTCCGGCGCGGGCTGGCCGTAATCAAGCTGGCGTGAAAAACGCAACATCGCACTCTCCCATTTATAAATAGAATTTGTATTCTTGTAACGTCGGGAGCGGTGCCGGGCAAGAGGCTCGATAAGAACTGCGAAGGCTATGCCTAATAGCCGTGACTTTGCCGCCGCCTTGCTGTTGGAAAGCATGACAGGCTGCGGCGCGCGCCAGCAGCGGACGGGAGTTTGCCATGAAGACCCAGGTTGCCATCATCGGTGCAGGACCGGCAGGCTTGTTCCTCGGCCACTTGCTCAAGGCCGAAGGCATCGACTGCGTCGTGATCGAACGGCAGACCCCGGATCACGTGCTGTCGCGGATCCGCGCCGGGGTGCTCGAACAGGTGACCGTCGGCCTCATGGAACGGCTCGGCCTTGATGCCCGGCTCAAGGCCGAGGGACTGGTCGAGGGCGGATTCAACCTGGCCGATGGCGAACGCTTGATCCGCATCGATTGTCAGGGCCTCACCGGCAAGACCGTGGTCGTCTATGGCCAGACCGAAATCACCCGCGACCTGATGGAAGCCGCCCCCTCTCGCGGACTGGAAGTGATCTACGGCGTCGGCGACGTGGCAGTGCACGACATCGAAAGCGATGCGCCCTATGTCACATGGACGAAGGACGGCAGCGCCGGCCGCATTGATGCGCGCTTCATCATCGGCTGCGACGGCTTCCACGGCCCCAGCCGCAAGGCAATCCCGGCGAGCGCCGCGCGCGAATTTGAGCGGGTCTATCCGTTCGGCTGGCTCGGCATCCTCGCCGATGTACCGCCGTGCCATGATGAACTGATCTACGCCAACCACGAACGCGGCTTCGCGCTCGCATCGATGCGCAGCCACACCCGCAGCCGCTATTACATCGACGTGCCGCTCACCGAAAAGGTCGAGGACTGGAGCGACGACCGCCTGTGGGATGAACTGGCGATCCGCCTCGGCCCCGATGCCGCCGCCAACATGACGCGCGGGCCGGCGCTGGAAAAATCGATCGCCCCTTTGCGGTCATACGTCTTCGAACCGATGCGCCATGGCAGCCTGCTGCTCTGCGGAGATGCCGCGCATATCGTGCCGCCGACGGGGGCCAAGGGCCTCAACCTCGCCGCAAGTGACGTGCACTATGCTTGCGAGGCGCTTGCAGGCTGGTTCAAGCGCAATGACGCCGATGCCGTGGCCGGCTATTCGGAGCGCGCGCTCGCCCGTGTCTGGAAGTCCGAACGCTTCTCATGGTCGTTGACCAAGCTGATGCACCGCTTCCCCGAAGACGGTCCGTTCGAACGCAAGATGCAGGTCGCCGAGCTTGAATACATCGCCTCAAGCGTCGCCGCGCAGGCCGCTATTGCCGAGAATTACGTGGGCCTGCCGGTCTAAGGTCAGGCCCACGCGGGGCTGGGGTCAGACCTCGCCCCAGACGTCCTGTGCCACGTTCATCACCAGTTGCAACTTGGCGCTTTGCTGCGCGAAGCTGACCTCGTTGCCATGGACAGTCGACGAAAAGCCGCACTGCGGGCTGAGCGCCAGCTGATCGAGTGGTGCAAACTTCGCCGCATCGTCAATCCGCGCCTTGATGCTGGCCGGGTCTTCCAGCTCGCCAAGCTTGGTGGTGATGAGGCCAAGCACGACGCGCTTGCCTTTGGGCAGGAAGCGCAGAGGGGCGAAATCGCCAGAACGGGCATCGTCATATTCCAGGAAATAACCGTCGACGGCCAGCTCGTTAAGCAGCACTTCTGCCACCGGTTCGTAACCGCCTTCAGCCGCCCAGCTTGACCGGTAATTGCCGCGGCAGAGGTGGACGCAAACGGTCATGTCGGCTGGCCGGTCCCGGATCGAATCGTTGATGACCTTGGCGTAGAGCCGCGGCAGATCGTCCGGGTCCATGCCGCGGCGGCGCGCGTTTTCGCGCTGGGTATCGTCGCAGAGATAGGCCAGGTTGGTATCGTCGAGCTGGAGATAGCGGCACCCGGCATCGGCCAGACTGGCGATCTCGGCGCGGTATGCGGCGGACAGGTCCTCATAGAACTGGTCGAGGTCGGGATAGGCCCCGGCATCGATGGCTTCACGCCCGCCGCGAAAGTGCAGCATCGTCGGCGAAGGGATCGTCACCTTCGGCGTCTGCGTGGCGCAAGAGGCGAGGTATTCGTAATCGGCCCGCTGGATATCACGCGCGTGACGCAAAGGCCCGGTGATGGTCATGACCGGCGGGGCATATTCCAGCTCGTGCCCGTCATGGCGGTGGAAATGGACCTGCGTGCCGCCGGCTTCGTCGACGCCGTCCAGCTGGAGCAGGAAGTCGGTGTGGAAGAAAGTGCGGCGGAATTCGCCGTCGGTTACGCCCTTGAAACCAAGGTCTTCCTGCATCTTCACCACGTCGGCAATCGCCGCATCTTCGGCAATGCGAAGCGCCGCCTTTTCGATGGTTCCGGCCTTGAAAGCCTCTCGCGCATCTAGCAGCGCTTTGGGTCGCAGGAAGCTTCCGACATGATCGGCGCGGAATGGGCGTGCAGTCATTTCACTCTCCAGTTTTTACTATGCGTCATACCAATATAGCGCCATCGGATTGGTGACCAGCATCTTGTGCTGAAGCTCCACAGTTGGCGCGATGCGGGGGATCATGTCGACGAGATGGCCGTCGTCTGGGATCTCGTTATCCATGTTGGGATGCGGCCAATCCGTGCCCCAGAGCACGCGGTCCGAATAGTCGGCGACCAGCGGCGCGACGGCGTCGGCAAAGGCGTTCCACGGGTCGCCAGCGCCGCCTTCCTTGATCGCGTCGAGCCGGTCGGGGCAGGTAGCCTTGAACCACACATCGTCGCGGGCATCGAGGAAGGCGCGGAAGGCCTTCATGTCCGGCCCGTCCGGTCCCTGCCGCACGTCTGGACGGCCCATGTGGTCGATCACCAGCGGCACCGGGATCGCGTCCATGAAGGGGCGCAGTTCTTCGAGGATGTCGGCTTCGAAATAGATGACCACGTGCCAGCCCTTGGGCAGGCGCTTTGCGACTTCGAGAAACTTGTCCTTCGGCGCGTCATCGACGAGGCGCTTGAGGAAGTTGAAGCGGATGCCCCGGATGCCGCCGTCGTGCAGCGCGGCCAGTTCGGCCTCACTGATCGCGGGGTCGACCACGGCCACGCCGCGTGCCTTTCCGTTCGACTTGGCAATGGCATCAAGCGTGGCAGAATTGTCCGTGCCGTGGCAGCTCGCCTGAACGATGACATTCCGCGCGAACCCCAGGTGGTCGCGCAGGGCGAAAAGCATGTCCGGCCCGGCGTCTTCGGGCAGGTACTTGGCCTTGGCGCTGAACGGGAACTGCGCCATCGGGCCGAACACGTGGCAGTGCGCATCTACCGCGCCCGGTGGCGGCGTGTAGCGCGGCTTGCTGGGATTGGCGTGCCAGGAAACGATCCGGTCGGTCATGCGAAAACCACTCCATCCATCAGCTTGCGCGCGGTGCGCAGCAGGGCGGCGGAGACAACGTCGCCCGCCTCGTTGACTTCAAGCACACAGCTCATTTCGCCGGTCGGGTGCTCGACCGAAAGCGTCTTGGTGGGCCCCTCCGGAACCACGGCCACTTCCGCAGCAGGCGATCCTTCGATCAGGCAGGCCGTCGCCACGCTGACCGCGCCGAGTACGCCGATCGTCGCATGGGCGCGGTGTGGGATGAAACTGCGCACGCAGATTGCGCCGCCATCCTTCGGCGGGGCGACAAGCATCATCTTGGGCACCGATTTCTCGCGCACGTCGCCAAGGTTCATCCTTTCGCCCACTGCCAGCCGGATCGCTTCGATCTGCGCCTTAAGCTCGGGATTGGCGTCGAGCCAGTCGCGCTCCTCATAGCCGGTGATGCCGACATCGGCGGCCTTCATCACGACGCAGGGCATGCCGTTGTCGATCAGCGTGACCGGCACGCCGTTCACCACATCGACCGCATTGCCACTGGGCAGCAGCGCGCCGCAGGAGGAGCCGGCGGTATCCTTGAACAGGGTCGGCACGGGGGCATGGGTTCCAGGAACGCCATCGATGGCGGCGTCTCCGGCATAGGTCACTACGCCCCCCGGCGTCTGCACCGTGGCAACGGCTACCTGACCGGTGTTCTCCATGAAGATCGACACGCGCGTTTCGTCGCCCGTCGCCGCCACCAGTCCGCGCTCGATGGCGAATGGCCCGACGCCGGCGAGAATATTGCCGCAGTTCTGGGCGTCGGTGACGATGGCCTGATCGACGAAGACCTGCAGGAACAGGTAATCGACATCGATCCCTTCGCGGGCCGACTTCGAGACCACCGCGACCTTGCTGGTCAGCGGGTCGCCGCCGCCCATGCCGTCAATCTGGCGCGGGTCGGGAGAGCCCATCACGGCGAGCAGGAAAGCATCGCGCTCGGCAGTATCAGCGGGCAGGTCCAACTTGAGGAAGTAACCGCCCTTCGAAGTACCGCCGCGCATCCACATGCACGGGGCGGAATGGGGCTTAGACATATTTCAGCCCTTCCGCCTCCAGCCGCTCGCGCATCTTGTACATGTCGAGCCCCAGCTCTCCGGCAGCCAGCCGGGCGCGCTTGTCCGCCTCATTGGCTTCGCGAGCGCGGGCGGCTTCGAGAACTTTTGTGGCGTTCTGGCGCGGGACGACGCAGACGCCGTCATCGTCGGCAACGATCACGTCACCCGGATTGACCAGCGCTCCAGCGCAGACCACCGGCACGTTGACCGATCCCAGCGTGTTCTTGACCGTGCCTTGCGCGAAGACCGCCTTCGACCACACAGGGAACTGCATTTCAGTGAGATCGCGCACGTCGCGCACCCCGGCGTCGATGATCAGCCCCCGGCACCCGCGCACCTGCGCCGATGTGGCGAGGAGGTCGCCGAAATAGCCGTCTTCGCAAGGAGAGGTTGGCGCGAGCAGCAGGATGTCACCGTCCTGCAATTGTTCGATGGCGACATGGACCATCCAGTTGTCACCCGGTGCGGCGGAGATCGTCACTGCCGAAGCGGCGATCCGCGCGCCGGAATAGATCGGGCGCATGTAGCTGGCGAGCAGGCCGGTGCGGCCCTGCGCTTCGTGGACAGTGGCAACACCGCATTCGGCCAAGCCGTTGACCACGTCGATGGGCGCGCGCTCGATGTTCTGCACGACAATTCCACTCACGGCATCTCTCCTCGGCAAGTCCGGCTTTGGATTGAGGCTTAGTCCTCGCGGGGGACAGGTGAAAGCACAAGTCTGGCATCGTGATTAGATTTCGCTAAGATGGCTGCCATGGAAATCTGGGATTTCAACCTGCGGCACCTGCGCGCGATCGTGAAAATCGCGGAACTCGGCACGATGAATGCCGCGGCGCAGGCGGTGAATCTCACCCAGCCGGCGATAACGCAGGCGCTCAGCCGGATCGAGGGAATGCTCGGCGCAACGCTGTTTGAGCGGCGCCATAACGGCATGGCCACCACGCCTGCGGCAGACCTGTTCGTGCCGCGCATCGCCGCTGCGCTTGACCATATCGCCAGCCCGCACGTGACGATGAGCCGGATGCGCGCCCTGCTCGCGCTGGCGGATTCGGGCAGCTATTCAGGGGCGGGCATGGTGACGGGACTGTCGCTCCCCTCGCTGCACCGCGCGGTGAGCGATCTGGCGCTGGCCACCCGGCGCTCGCTGGCCGAACGGCGCGGCAAGATTGTTATCCTGACCGACGCGGGCGAGGCGATGGCGCGCTCCTTCCGGCTCGCCCGGGTAGAGATCGAGACCGGCCTGTCTGAACTCGCCGCTGCGCGCGGGCATGAAACGCGGCGCATCTCGATTGGCGCCATGCCGCTGTCGCGCGCGCGGGTTTTACCGGCCGCCGTGACGCGGTTCCTCAAGCGCAATCCGCAGGTGCGCGTGACGATCATTGAGGGCTCGCGCGCCGAACTCGTCGATCCGCTACGCAACGGAGCGATCGACCTGATGATCGGCGCGAGCCGCGAGCCGCTGCTGGAGCCTGACCTCGTCCAGAAGGGCCTGTTCCGCGACCATCTCGTCGTGATCGGGCGCAAGGGACATCCGCTTTCCGGCTCCACGCCAGACGCCCGCGCGCTCGCCGCCTATCCATGGGTCGTGCCGTCGCCGGGAGCGCCGTTGCGACTGATATGGGAACAGCTGTTCGCCCGGGCAGGCGTTGCCCTGCCGCCGGTCCCGGTCGAATCCGGGTCGGTCATGACCATCCGCCAGTTGCTCATCGAGAGCGATCTCCTGACCCTGCTTTCGCCTGATCAGATTGCGGTTGAGCTTGAGGCAGGCTGGGTCGACCGGATCGCCGACCTGCCAAACGATCTCGACCGCACCATAGCGGTCACCACGCGCGCTTCGTGGCGGCCGACCGCCATCCAGCTCGAGTTCCTGCACGATCTGGACGCGGTGACTGCCGGTTAGGCTGCTTCGAGCAAGAGGGTTGCCGCTGCCGTGTTCGAAATCGGGATGTGGTAGTTCCGGTGAATCTCCCGCGCTGCCGGCCCCAGTGCGCCGCGCGCGGCGATCCAGTTGAGCACTTCGACTCCCTGCGTGCCGGCTAGGCGCACGATTTCATGGATGGAATCGCGGGTCAGGGCATCGGGATCACTGGTGAGATTATCGAGACAAAACATGTCGTAATCTCGGTTCATGAAACCTGCTCGCTCGCCGTCTAGCTGGTGTGACAGGCCGCCGGTGCCGATGATGACGATGCGCTCCGCACCCTGCCAGCTTTGCAGCGCGCAGTGGACTGAACGGCCGAGTGCAAGGCAGCGTTTGGCAGAGGGTAGGGGG
The DNA here is from genome assembly GCF_037572715.1 of Novosphingobium aquae. Taxonomy (NCBI): domain Bacteria; kingdom Pseudomonadati; phylum Pseudomonadota; class Alphaproteobacteria; order Sphingomonadales; family Sphingomonadaceae; genus Novosphingobium; species Novosphingobium aquae. The sequence continues at coordinate 122,093 of NZ_JBBHJY010000003.1, forward strand.
TGCTGCACCGTGTTGATACCAATCGGCACAACACGCACCGGCCATTCCTCCGCACCCGGCCATGCCAGCTCGAATGGGATCGACAAGGCATGATCGACCAGCATGTCCTGACAGGTGACGGGGTCGAATTCGTCCTCCACCATCTGTTCGATGATATGCCAGGACAGCGGCGCATGGCCCTGCATCGTCTTGTAGATCGGCAGGCCCCAGCCTTCATCGGCGTTGGCATATTGCTCGGCCGCACCAACCGCGAAGGTCGGCATCTTGTCGAGGAAGAAGTTCAGTCCGTGGTCGTTCGAAAAGCAGACCGCGACATCGGGCTTCACTTCGGCCAGCCATTCGCGGACTTTCGGGAAGCCGTCGAAGAACGGTTTCCAGTACGGTTCCTCCTGCGCGCCGCGATGGATCGCGCCGCCGATAGCGGGTACGTGGCTGGTGAAATAGGCACCAACGATTTCGGCCATTTCGCTTCTCCTTATGCCTGATCAAGCAGGCGTTGCTTGAAGGCTTCGACGCTCAGGCCGGTCTGCCTCGCGCCGACATCCTGAACGTTCAGGCCGAATATTCCCGCGAGCTTGGCGAGGTAATAGATGTTGCCGCCAGCCGCGATCATGCCGAGGATGTCGCGGTCTGCCACGGCCTTCACCTGATCCGGGGTGAGGTTGAACCGGGCGCAATATTCGGCTTCGTCCCGGCGGAAAGCCTCGCGGTTTTCGGCGCGGTTGAACGAATAGCACATGGCGTTGAGGGCATATCCCTTTTGCGCCGCATCGCCATCGAACAGGTGGGTGCCGGGGATCGGCTTGCCGGGTTCGCCGGTCATCGCTGTGATAGTCATGGCTGAAGCTCCTCGAACGGGTATCCGATGGCCCTGCCTAGCGCGGCGGAGGCGGGGCGGGTTGATCGAGGTCAAGAACACGGCGGACGCACGGCGTTCGGAACCCGCTTAGCCTGATCTAATAGCGCTTGGTCACAAAGAATTTGCTCGGCAAGCGGACAGGGCGCAGTCCGCTTGCCATGACGCAAGGGCTTGCACTTGTCGGCTTCGGAGAGGCTGGATCGACGTTCGCTACCGCAGGGCAGTGGGGCGAAGGTGCGCGTGGGTTTGATCTGCTTGCAGAGCGCCGCGCCGCGATGGCCGGGGCCGGGATTACCGCTTGCGCCGATGCGCGCGCCGCGCTCGAACAGGCCGAGTTGGTTCTGTGTCTCGTGACTGCAGATCAGGCGCTGGCTGCGGCGAACGATTTTGCGCCAATGCTCAAGCCCGGCGCAATCTGGTGCGATATGAATTCCGTTGCGCCTGACACGAAGCGGGCGGCGGCAAAGTTGGTTGAGGCAGCGGGCGGACGGTATGTCGACGTTGCTGTGCTGGCTCCGGTCGAACCGGCGCGGCTGGCGGTTCCGTTGCTGCTCGCCGGAAAGGCCGCGCCTGAGGCTGAGGTGGCGTTGCGGGCGGCGGGCTTCACCAATGTTCGCGTGGTTGGCGATGCGGTCGGCAGGGCCTCAGCGATCAAGATGATCCGCTCGGTCATGGTCAAGGGCATCGAGGCGCTGACCGCCGAAATGATGCTGGCTGCCGAACAGGCCGGGGTGGCGGACGAAGTGCTCGCCTCGCTCGATGCCAGCGAAAAGCCGCGCCCCTGGCGCGAGCGCGCCGAATACAACATCGAGCGCATGGTCACTCACGGCTTGCGCCGCGCCGCTGAAATGGAAGAATCGGCCAAGACCCTGCAAGGGCTGGGCGTGGAGCCGGTGATGACCGCCGGCACTGTGCGCCGCCAGCGTGAACAGGCCGGAAAACCGATCAAGAGGAGCTCGACCACGTGACCATGATCATCGACTGCCACGGCCATTACACCGTGGTGCCCAAGGCCCACGATGACTGGCGCGAGGCGCAGAAGGCGGCTTTCAAAGCAGGGGAGGCCGCGCCGCCCTATCCCGACATTTCGGACGTCGAGATTCGCGAAACCATCGAATCGAACCAGTTGCGCCTGATCAAGGAACGCGGCGCGGACATGACGATCTTCTCCCCGCGCGCGTCTGCCATGGCCCCGCATGTCGGCGACCAGTCGGTCGCGGTGAAATGGGCGCAGGTGTGCAACGATCTTATCGCCCGCGTTGTCGGCCTCTATCCCCAAGTGTTCGCCGGCGTCTGCATGCTGCCGCAGTCGCCCGAGGCGGACATGACGAGTTCGATTGCCGAACTGCGCCGCTGCGTCGACAAGGGTTTTATCGGCTGCAACCTCAATCCCGATCCGGGCGGCGGCCACTTCAAGCATCCGCCGCTGACGGATGAATTCTGGTTCCCGTTCTACGAGGCGATGTGCGAGCTGGACGTACCGGCGATGATCCACGTTTCGGGTTCGTGCAACCCGGCGATGCACGCGACTGGCGCCTATTACATCGCCGCCGATACCATCGCTTTCATGCAGCTTCTTGAAGGCGATCTGTTCAGCCGTTTCCCGAACCTGCGCTTCATCATCCCGCACGGCGGCGGCGCGGTGCCTTACCATTGGGGACGCTATCGCGGCCTCGCCGACATGCTCAAGAAGCCCGACCTTTCGGGCCACCTGATGAACAACGTGTTCTTCGATACCTGCGTCTATCACCAGCCGGGGGTGAACCTGCTGGCCGACGTGATCGACAACAAGAACATCCTGTTCGGCAGCGAGATGGTCGGCGCGGTGCGTGGGATCGACCCGACGACGGGGTTCTATTTTGACGATACCAAGCGCTATGTCGACGCGCTGGATATCTCCGATGCCGAGCGTCACGCGATTTTTGAAGGCAACGCGCGGCGGGTTTTCCCGCGGCTTGACGCCCAACTGAAGGAGCGCGGACTGTGAGCACCTGGCTGACCAATGCCTGGTACGTCGCCGGGTGGGATAGCGACATCGATTCCGCGCCGCTGGCTCGCACCATCTGCGGTGTGCCGATGCTGTTCTACCGCAAGCTCGACCGCTCGGTTGTCGCTCTGCGCGATGCTTGTCCGCACCGGCTTCTGCCGCTGTCGATGGGCTTCAAGGAAGGCGATTCGCTGCGCTGCAAGTACCACGGCCTGCTGATCGGACCTGATGGCGCGGCGCTGGAAATGCCGCTGAAGGACGCGCCGGTGAACCGCCGGGTCTGCGCCGAAGCCTATGTCACGCACGAACGGCACCGCTTCGTCTGGGTGTGGATTGGCGACCGCGACAAGGCAGATCCGGCGCTCATCCCCGATCTGTGGCCATGCTCGGCCGAGGGCTGGGTGTTTGACGGCGACTATTACCACATCGCCTGCGATTACCGGCTGATGATCGACAACCTGATGGACCTGACGCACGAAACCTATGTCCATGTCGGCTCGATCGGCCAGCCCGAGATCCTTGAGGCGCCGATTGCCACGCGGGTTGAGGGCGAGGACGTTTATGTCACGCGCTGGATGCCGGGCGTCGATGCGCCGCCGTTCTGGCGCAGCGCACTGGGCAAGGAAGGCGCGGTCGATCGCTGGCAGGTCTGCCGCTTCCTCCTGCCTTCTGCGGTGATGATCGACGTTGGCGTGGCTCCGGTTGAGGCCGGCGCGACAATCGAGGAGCATGATAGCGGCGTGCGCGGCATGGTGGTCGATTTCATGACCCCCGAAACCGAAAACAGCCATCATTACTTCTGGGGCATGGCGCGCAATTTTGACATCGACGATGTCGGCCTGACCGCGCGGATGAAGCGCCAGCAGGGCGGCGTTTTTGCTGAAGACCTAGCCATTCTCGAGGCACAGCAAAAGTCGATCGACGACAACCCCGGCCTGCGGCTGATGGCATACGAGATCGACGAAGGCGGCGTCAGGTCGCGCCAGATCATAACCCGGGCGATGAAGCGCGAGAGCGAAGGACTTGTCCCATGAGCGGCCCCGTCTCGATCCACGATTACCTGGCCGAGTTCGACGATATTCCCGGCACGCGCGTCTTCACGGCGATGCGCGCGCGGCAGGGCTATCACCTCAACCAGTTCGCCATGAGCCTGATGAAGCCGGACAACCGCGAGCGGTGGAAAGCGGACGAGCGCGCCTACCTCGACGAATGGAAACTGTCCGAAGACCAGAAGCAGGCCGTGCTGGCCCGCGATTACAACCGCATGCTGGAATTGGGCGGGAACATCTATTTCCTGTCGAAGATATTCTCGACTGACGGGATTCCCTTTGCCGAGGCCTGCTCAACCATGACCGACATGACTTTCCCTGAATACCGCCAAATGATGCTCGATGGCGGCCGTTCGCCTGAGGGCAATCGGTCTATTAAAGCCAACCGTGCCGCCGAAGGCGCCACGGACAGCAAGGAGTCTTACTGACATGGCGCGCATTACCGCCGGGGTTGGCTCCAGCCATGTGCCGCTGCTCGGCGTCGCGGTCGATCAGGGCAAGTGGCAGGACGATTATTTCGGCCCGATCTTCAAGGGCTATGAGTGGACGCGCGAGTGGGAAAAGGCTGAGAGGCCTGACGTCATCATCCTCGTCTACAACGATCACGCCTCGGCCTTCGACGCCAGTATCATCCCGACCTTCGCGATCGGCTGCGGCGAAAGCTACAAGCCGGCCGATGAGGGCTGGGGGCCGCGCCCGGTGCCCGATGTCGAAGGCGCGCCGGAGCTTGCCTGGCATATCGCGCAGAGCCTGATCCTCGACGATTTCGATATGACGATCATCAACGAGATGGACGTCGATCACGGCCTGACAGTGCCGCTGTCAATGATGTTCGGCCAGCCCGAGAAGTGGCCCGCAAAGGTCATTCCGCTCGCGGTCAATGTCGTCACCTATCCGGTGCCATCGGGCAACCGCTGCTGGGCGCTTGGCGAGGCCATTGCCCGCGCGGTGGACAGCTTCCCCGAAGATCTCGACGTGCAGATCTGGGGCACTGGCGGCATGAGCCATCAGCTTCAGGGGCCGCGCGCCGGGCTGCTCAACCGGGAGTGGGATAACCGCTTCATGGACATGCTGGAAAGCGACACCGACGACGCGCGCCATATCCCGCATATCGAGTATCTGCGAGAAACCGGCAGCGAAGGCATTGAAATGGTGATGTGGCTGATCATGCGCGGCGCGCTCGGCAAGCGCGTGAAAACGCTCCACCGCCACTATCACATCCCTTGCAGCAATACGGCCATCGGCCATCTCGTTCTGGAGCCTGAACTATGACCCAACCCCTCCGCATCGCTCTGGCCGGTGCCGGCGCATTCGGCGAAAAGCACCTAGATGGCCTGAAGAATATCGACGGCGTTGAAATCGTCTCGATCATCAGCCGCACCGCCGAACAAGCTGCTGCCGTTGCCGAAAAGTACGGGGCGAGGCATTCATCGACCGAGCTTGCCGACGCTCTTGCGCGCGATGACGTCGATGCGGTGATCCTCTGCACGCCGACCCAGATGCACGCCGAACAGGCGATTGCCTGCATGAACGCCGGCAAGCACGTGCAGGTGGAAATCCCGCTGTGCGATACCTGGGCCGATGCCGAGGCTGTTGTCGCCAAGGCCAGGGAAACCGGTCTTACCTGCATGGTCGGCCACACCCGCCGCTTCAATCCCTCGCACCAGTACGTGCATAACAAGATCGTCGCGGGCGAGCTGAACATCCAGCAGATGGACGTCCAGACCTACTTCTTCCGCCGCAAGAACATGAACGCCAAGGGCCAGCCGCGGTCGTGGACTGACCACCTGCTGTGGCACCACGCCGCGCACACGATTGACCTGTTCGCCTATCAGGCAGGCAAGATCGTTTCGGCCCATGCCATGCAAGGGCCCAAGCATACCGAACTCGGCATCGCGATGGACATGTCGATCCAGTTGAAAAGCGAAAGCGGCGCGATCTGCACGCTGTCGCTGTCGTTCAACAACGACGGCCCGCTGGGCACATTCTTCCGCTACATCGGTGACACCGCGACCTACATCGCGCGTTACGATGATCTGGTGAATGGCAAGGAAGAGCCCATCGATCTGACCGGCGTTACGGTGAGCAACAACGGCATCGAACTGCAGGACCGCGAATTCGTCGCGGCGATCCGCGAAGGGCGCGAGCCGAATTCGAGCGTGTCGCAGGTGCTCGATTGCTACCGCGTGATCGGCGAGCTCGCCACCAGCCTTGAGGCGCAGGACGGCTGGTCGTGAAGCGGCTTCTGGCGGGGCGGCAAGTCAATCCCTTCGGCCTCGGCTGCATGGGGCTGACCCATGGCTATGGCGTGCCGCCCGCGCCGGAAGATGCGGCAAAAGTGCTCGAGGCCGCGCTCGATCTGGGCGTCGATCATTTCGATACGGCGAACATCTATGGCGCCGGCCGCTGCGAGACGCTGATCGGCAATACGCTGGCGCACCGGCGCGATGAGTTCTTTCTCGCGTCGAAAACCGGCATAATGTTCGATGGGCCGAAGCGCGGGACGAACTGCCACCCTGATGCCGTGCTGAAGTCGCTCGACGAGAGCCTGGCGCGACTCAAGACCGATCATCTCGATCTGTTCTACCTGCACCGCTTCGATGCGTCGGTGCCGATCGCGGATTCGATTGGCGCACTGGTCCGTGCAATGGAGGCGGGCAAGATCCTGTCCTACGGCGTGTCGGAATGGTCCGCCGCGCATATCCGCGAAGCTCATGCGGTCCATCCAGTGGCGGCGGTGCAGACCGAATATTCGCTGTGGACCCGCAACGTCGAGATCGCGGTGCGCGATACCTGCGCTGAGCTGGGTATTGCTCTCGTTGCCTTTTCGCCGCTTGGGCGCGGTGCGTTGGCGGAGGGTATCCGCGATACTTCGACCCTGCTCGAAAGCGATATCCGCTATTCGCACCCGCGCTTTGACGCGGACAACTGGCCCCGTAATCTCGCGCTGATCGATGGGTTCAATGCTGTCGCCCGGCGTGAAGGCGTGATGCCGGCGCAACTGGCGCTGGCGTGGGTGCTGTCTCGCGGGGACAATGTGCATGTCATCCCCGGCACCACCAACATCGCGCACTTGGCTGAGAACATGGCGCGGCAGGACTGGCAGCCCGATGCAGCGTTGCTCGATGAAGTCGGCGCGCTGATCAACCAGCAGACGGTGTCAGGACCCCGCTATCCTGCAAATATGCAGAAGACGATCGACACCGAGGAATTCACCTGAGCGCCCGTCTTAAGGAAGATGGCCCAACGAAAAACGGCCCCGCAATCGCAGGGCCGTCCATCGATCGAAAATCGGAAATCAGCGCTGTTTGGTGAGCCAGGCGATGATCGCCTTGCGCTGGTTCGCATCGCTCACTGCCATGACCATGCGGGTGCCCGGCACGACCTTGGTCGGGGTGGCGAGGAACTTGTCCAGCGAGGCGGCATTCCAGGTGATCGGCGCAGCCTTAAGTGCAGGCGAATAGTTCTTGTAGGTGCTCGCGCCAGCCTTGCGGCCAACCACGCCGCGCAGGTTAGGGGCCAGCGCCGTCGATGCGCCGCCGGGGGCGACCGTGTGGCAGGCCTTGCAGCGCATATTGAACGCGGCTTCGCCCGGATCGCCGGCCTGAGCCGCAGCGGGAAGGGCAGTGGCACCGGCGATGAGAGCAAGGGAAACGGCAAAGAAACGGGTAATCATCGGGAGGGGGACTCCAGTTCGGATCGGCTTTGATCGCCGGAATGGACTTAATGCACTTTCGGGATGCTGAACAGGCAAAATTGGCATGACCAATCCTGCGGCACGGTTACATGAAATCTTCCATGCTGGCCGGCGGCGGCTGGTTGAGCTGTTCAAGGCTGGTCGGCGCGCCCTTGGATATCCACCAGGCAAAGGCCCCGGTGATCACCAGAACAACGGCAGCCTTCCACAGCGGCGCAATCCGCGGAGCTTCGACATCGTCAGGCAGATCGCGCGATCCGGTCACCATCGGCGGAACGATCCGGTCCTTCTTGACCAGCGAATAGTAAAGCACCGCGGCAATGTGGATCACGACAAAGGCCAGGATCAGGTTGAAGCCCAGCTCATGGATTTCGGCCAGTGAGCGGGCAGTGTCATATTCGACCATGCTCGTCAGCGGGCTGCCGACATTGTCTTCATCAAGGGCAAAGAGCCCCAGCCCGACCTGAGCGGCCAGAAGCGCCAGCAGGATGAGCACGCTCCAGCCGCCGGCCGGATTGTGGCCGGCGTGGGCCTTGGCCGGACCGCCGGAAAAAAAGCCGCGCAGATAGCCGGCAACCGCGCCCGGGCCCTTCAGGAACTGGCTGAAACGCGCGTTTGACGAACCGACGAAGCCCCAGATGATCCTGAACGCCACGATGGCGAGCACGACATAGCCCAGCGTCATGTGCAGGCTGAGGTTGTCGTTCTCCGCCGTCCACCACATCGCCGGCAACAGCACCACCAGTGACCAGTGGACCAGCCGGATTGGCAGGTCCCATAGCCGTGTCTTGCGCAGCGGCGCCTGCATCAATCTTTCGCCTTGAACGGATCGTGGCAGCCCTTGCACGTCGGGCCAAGGCCCATCACCGCTGCCTTGGTAGCGTCGACATTGCCGGACTTGGCAGCGGCGCTGAGCTTCCTCGAAGCTGCAACCAGCTTGGCGGCGGCACCCTTGAATTCGACGTTCTTCTGCCAGATCGCGGGCAGGGCGGCGGTCTTCACGCCGGCTTCGGAGCCGGTGCCCTTGGGGAAGTGACCCGAGACCTTGGCTGCAGCCTTGGCCACCGCGTCGGCATTAACGCGGTAGACAGCGATGCTGGGCGCAGGCTTGCGGCCTTCATCGAGCATGGCCTTGAACGACTTGCCGATGACCTTGAAATTGGCCTGGCGTTCGGAAATCGTCTGCTGCGGCGATGCGGCCATGGTCACGGCACCAAGGCCAAGGCTGCCGGCAACGGCGGCGAGCACGATAAGCTTCTTGTAGGACATAGACCCTCCTGAAATTCGAGGGCGTTCATGGCCCGGATTGCGCCTTGGCGACAATCAGTTTTTTGTAACTGGTCGATACAAATATGTGCGGACGGTAACAAACCACTCGACCCGGCTACCAGTCCGCGCTTGCAGCATCGACCAACGCGCCGCTATGGCTCGGGCAATGTGGTTCCAGATGAAACGGATTTTGTCATGAACGGCGCGGAAGCCCTTGTCTCGACGCTGATCGCCGGGGGTGTCGATACCTGCTTTGCCAATCCCGGCACTTCGGAGATGCACTTCCTTTCCGCGCTCGACAATCCGGCGATGAAAAGCGTGCTGTGCCTGTTCGAAGGCGTGGCTACCGGGGCGGCGGACGGCTATTTCCGGATGAAGGAAAGCCCGGCAGCGACCCTGCTCCACCTCGGCCCCGGCCTCGCCAATGGGCTGGCAAATCTCCATAACGCGCGGCGGGCGCGCTCGGGCATTGTCAACGTGGTCGGCGATCACGTGACCACGCACCTGCAATACGATGCGCCGCTGACCTCCGACCTGGAAGGCATCGCCCGCCCGCTGAGCCACTGGCTGCGCACGACCGACGGCGCGCATACGCTGGCGCATGATGCGGCGCAGGCGGTAGCGGCGGCGCGCGATTGCCAGATCGCCACGCTAGTCCTGCCGGGTGATGCCTCATGGGGTGATGCGGGCGAGGTTTGCGCCAGTCCCGCTGCCAATCCGGTCCGCGCTGCGGCACCGGCGGATCGCATCGATCACGTGGCGCGGATGATCCGTAAAGCCGACGGTCCGGTCCTGCTTATCCTTGCCGATCGGACCTGCCGGGGGCGCGGGCCGGAACTCGCCGGAAAAGTCGCTGCTTCCACCGGCTGCCGTATCGCCACGCAGTTCTTCACCAACCGTATCGAGCGCGGCGCAGGCCGGGTGACGCTTGAGCGTATTCCCTATTTCGTCGAAGCGGCGGTCGAATGGCTCAAACCGTTCCGCCACATCGTCACGGTGGAAACCGGCGAGCCGATCGCGTTTTTCGCCTATCCCGGCTGGCCAAGCCTGCTCAAGCATCCCGAGGCGCAGGTCCACTCTCTCGCCCTGCCGGGAGAGGACGGAACCGCCGCGCTGGAAATGCTGGCTGATGCGCTGGGCGCGTCATCGACGAAACCAGTTTGGCAGGAACGGATCGAAACGCCGGCACCCAGCGGACCTCTCGATCCCGTGTCGATTGCCCATGCGCTGGCCGCCGCGATGCCGGAGAACTGTATCCTGGTCGACGAATCGCTCACCACCGGGCGCTCGTCGATGGCGCTGACGGCAGGGGCGATGCCGCACGATACGCTGCAGAACATGGGCGGTTCGATCGGCTTCGGTACCCCCGTGGCCACGGGTGCGGCCATGGCCAGCCCGGGGCGGCGGGTGTTCTGCCTCGAGGGCGATGGCTCGATGATGTATACCCTGCAATCGCTGTGGACGCAGGCGCGCGAAAGCCTCGACGTGACGACGATCGTCTTCGCCAACCGCAAATACAAGATCCTCGAAGCTGAATATGCCAACATGGGCTTCGGCACGCCGGGGCCGCGCGCGGCGGAAATGATGGAGATTGATCGGCCAACATTGGGCTTTGTCGCGCTGGCCAAGGGGATGGGCGTTCCCGGAACGCGGGTCGATACGGCGGAAGATTTTTATGCCGCTCTGGTCCGGTCCTGCGGTGAGCCGGGGCCGTCATTGATCGAGGTAACGCTCTAAGCGGGATCGATGGCCTGAAGAGCAGGCTTGCGACTCATCCCCTAATGCGCCAACTGGTCAAACCAGTTTCCGTGGAGAGGATCAGGCGCGCATGTCACTCAACCTTTTTGAAGCACCTGCACTTGGTCGCCGCCAATTCCTGTCAGGACTTTCGGCCGGTGCCGCAGGGATAGTGCTGGGCGGATCTGCGCTCGCCGCCGGACGGCGCGGTTTTTTTGACCGCATCGGCAAGCCCATCGGCATCCAGATCTATACGCTGGGTGACGAGGCCGGTAAGGACATCGACGCCACTTTCGCGCGGCTCTCGCAGATCGGTTACCGCGATCTCGAGCTTCCGGGACTGCTGGGCAAGACGCCGGCCGCGCTGAAAGCCGCGGCTGACCGGGCAGGGCTGCGTTTCAGTTCGATCCACTTGCCGTTTCAGGGCATGCCGGGAGGCGGTAGCCTCTCTCTCATGAGCGATCCGCAACGCATTGCCGACGATCTTGGCGCGCTCGGTATCTTCCAGGGCGTTGCGCCAATTGCGCCATTCCCCGTGAACTTCCGCCCGCAACACGGTGAGGACATGAAAGCCGCCATCGGCCGCAGCTTTGCCGCCGCCGGCAAGGGCCACTGGCAGCGCACCGCCGCCACGCTGAACGAGCGCGCCGCCGCGCTCAGGCCGTTCGGCATCGTGATCGGCTATCACAACCATAACATCGAATTCGCGCCGGTTGATGGCACCACCGGCTGGGACGTGCTGGTCAGCGAGACCGATCCCAAGCTGGTACATTTCGAAGTCGATGTTGGCTGGGTCACCGCCGCTGGGCTCGATCCTGTAGCTTTCTTCCGCAAGCACACCGGGCGCTGCCGGTGGATGCACATCAAGGATGTGAAGGCGAGCACCCAGACCAATTTTGTGCTGTCGATGGACCCGACCGAAGTCGGCTCAGGCAAGCAGGACTGGGCGCGAATTCTGCCCGCAGCCCGCGCCGCCGGTGTCGAGCATTTCTACCTTGAGCAGGAACCGCCGTTCACCATGCCGCGCATCGATGCCGCTGCCAAGGGCTTCACCTTCCTCTCGCGCCTGAAGGCCTGATCCATGCTCCACCGGCTTGTTCTGCTGACCATCGCCCTGTTCAGCCTCGGTGCGCCTGCGCTTGCGGCGGAACCGTCTCCGCGCGAAGTGACTTCGTTGTCCGAAGGGTGGCACTTCCAGTTCGGCGATGTGGGCGATGCCCCCGCGCAGGCCGGTTTCGATGATGCTGGGTGGGATAAGGTCTCGGTCCCGCACACCTGGAACAAGGTCGGCAATTACGGCACCACCCGGGATTCCAGCACGGACAACCGGCAGGGCATCGGCTGGTATCGCCTGACCTACAACGCGCCGCCCGCAGCCAAGGGCCGGCGGCAATACCTCGATTTCGCAGCGGTCGGGAAGATCGCGCGGGTCTGGGTCAACGGGCAATTCGTCGGCGAACACCGCGGCGCCTATGGCCGCTTCCGCTTTGAAGTGACGAAGCACTGGAAGCCTGGACAGGCGAACCTGATCGCCGTTCGCGCCGACAATTCGAAGCCTGAGGCGGGCAAACCGACAGGTGAGACGATTCCGCTGGCAGGCGACTTCTTCGTTTACGGCGGGCTGTACCGGCAGGTACAGCTGATCACGGCAAACGCAGCCGGGATCGACCTGCTGGACTATGGCTCGCCCGGCGTGTTCGTGCGCACGGCCAGCATCGTGCGCAAATCGGGGCTGCCCGATGAAGCCGTGCTCGATGTTACAGCGCGCCTGCGCGAACCGCGCCGCAACGGCAGGACCAGGGTTTCGGTTACGATCCGCGATGCCGCAGGTGCTGTGGTGGCTGACCGCGCGCCGATGCCGGCCAAGTATGATGCTGCCGTGATGACGGGCGACGAGATTGGCACCGCCGACGGCAGGATTGCCCTGACCTCGCCGCGCTACTGGGACGGCACGCGCGATCCCTACCTCTACACCGCCACGGTCGAAGTGCGGAAAAAGGGCAAGCTGATCGACAGTGTGACCCAGACCTTTGGCATCCGCGATTTCCGCGTCGATGCCAACGAGGGCTTCTTCCTCAACCCGCACCCGATGGTTCCCGGCTCGGGCTACGTCCGGCTCCACGGCGTCTCGCGCCATCAGGACAAGCAGGGCAAAGGCGCGGCGCTGACCGCAGCTGACCATGCCGAGGACATGGCACTGATGAAGGAGCTGGGCGCCAACACCGTACGTCACGCCCACTACCAGCACGCCGATGAATGGTCGGACGAGGCGGACAAGGCGGGGATGATCGTCTGGGCCGAACTGCCCTATGTCACCTCTCCCGGACTTGCCGGCGGCAAGGGCAGCCCGGAGCTGTGGGCCAATGCCGAACAGCAACTGAAGGAGCTGATCCGTCAGAACTACAACCACCCCTCGATAGTAATGTGGTCAGTGGGCAACGAGGTTGATTCGGCCAAGGGCTTCGGCAAGGCGGCAGGCGATCCGCTGCCCCTGCTCAAGCACCTGAACGCCATTGCGAAGGTAGAAGACCCCAGCCGCCCGACCACCTTTGCCGATTGCTGCGAGGGTCTGCAGATCCTGGGCATGGACGGCAGCAGCATGCTTGCGGGCGCTGCGGACCTCATTGGCTACAACCGCTATTTCGGCTGGTACATGCCGAAGCATCTGGAAGCGCGCGCGCAGGCCGGGGCGGAGTTCGATCGCCTCCACGCCAAGCATCCGACGCTGCCGATCTCGATCTCAGAATGGGGCGCGGGCGGGGCGACGACGCAGCATAGTGACGACGTGAAATCGGGTTTCCTCAACTTTATCGGCCGTCCGCAACCCGAAGAATACCAGTCCTACGCCATCGAGCAGAACTGGCTGGCGATGAAGGACCGCAAGTACCTTTACGCCACCTGGCTGTGGAACATGTTCGACTTTGCCAGCGACCTGCGCGGCGAAGGCGACGCGGTGGACGTCAACACCAAGGGCGTGGTCACGTATGACCGCAAGCTGCGCAAGGATGCGTTCTACTTCCTGAAGGCCAACTGGAACCCCGAACCGATGGTGTGGATCACCGGTAAGCGCCATGCCTTGCGGCCCTATCCGACCGCCGAGGTGAAAGCCTATTCCAACGCGGAGCGCGCTTCGCTCAGCATCAACGGGCGCGATCTGGGTGAGGTCGCCTGCGCGGACCGCATCTGCCTGTGGCCCAGCGTTGCCTTGGCGAAGGGTGAGAACCGCGTGGTGGTATCCGCGAGCCATGGCAGCAAGATGCTGCGTGACGAAGCGGTGTGGACTGGCCCGGACACTGCGCGCGGGCTGGCGCTTGATGCCGGCGATCTTGCTGGACAGGTCGTGGCTGGCAAGCCGTTCGGGTCGGATGCCTTCGTCACCGGCGGCCGCACCGTGCCTCTGTCGATGGGCGGCTTCGGTTCCAATCGCGCCCCTTCGAAGAAGGTCATTGCCGAACGGCCCGAGCACTACGCTTACTGGCGCGAAGGTGAGGCCTTTTCCTATGCCCTGCCGGTAGCCGACGGCAACTGGACCGTGACCGTGCACACATTCCAGCCGGATGCCGCTCTGGCAGATAGCAGCGCGACGATGGCAATTACCGCCAATGGAAAGCCGGGCCTCGCGCCCTTCGCTATCGGCAAGGAGGCTGGCGGCCCGCTCAAGGGGCTGGCGAAGAGCTTCTCTGTGACGGTGAAGGGCGGCGTGCTCAAGCTCGATTTCAGCGGGCAGGGCGGCAATGCTGTGGTCGCGGCGCTAGAGGTCACGCCGAGATAATTTGACACGATCATGTCAAAATGACACGTTCGGGTCATGTCCGGACGTTTCGATTCGCGCCACCCCCTGATTGGCCTGATGGATGAGTTCCATCGCCTTGGCGGCCGCCTGAAAAGCGCCTTTGCCGAGGCGCGGCGCGGCGTTGACCTGGGCGAATCCGAAATGCTCGTCCTCACCGCCGTGGTTGAGGGTGAACGCGCGCCGACCGTGTCGCAGATCGGCCGGTCGCTCGGCCAGCCGCGCCAGATCGTCCAGCGCGCGGCCAATGCGCTGGTTGCAGCGGGCCTGATCGAAACCGCGCCCAATCCGGATCACAAGCGCGCGCCGCTGCTCACCGCAACCGCGGTCGGCACCGCGCTCAAGCGCCAGGCCGACGCGCGCGCCGCTGCCATCGCCGAAGCGCTCTCTGCCGGGCTCGATCTCGATGCCGCTTGCAGGCTGAGCGATGGCCTGCGAGCTTTCCGCCAGCAGCTCGAAGCGCAATTGCGCGCGGGCGGGGCCGATGCGGCCCGACCCAAGGGAGACACTTGATGAAGCGCATTACCGCCAGCCTGCTTGCCGCCGTTGCTATCGCACTTGCGCCCGTGGCGATCCCCGCCGCTATCGCCAAGGACGCGGCCGCCGTGAAGGTGGACCAGGGCCAAGTCCTGCGATCCGATGCCAAGGCCTACCTCGATAACCTGAAGAAGACCCCGCGTCCTGCAATGAGCGATGCGATGATCGCGCAGATCCGCAAGATCCCGCCGCAGATGATCGAACAGATGATGGGCGCGTCCGAAGTGCCGCTGGGCACGCTGGCGGTCGACCGCAAGCTGACCATGCCGGGACCGGGCGGAACGATGGACCTTCGCTTGTTCGATTCCCGTGCGGATCGCGGCCCCGGCCCAGTGGTGGTGTTCTATCACGGCGGCGGCTTCGTTGTCGGCTCGATCGGCACGCACGCGGCGCTGGCAGCGGAAATGTCGCGCCAGCTCGACCTGCCGGTGGTTTCGGTCGAATACCGCCTCGCGCCTGAACACAAATGGCCCGCCGCGCCCGATGATGCCGAGGCTGCCGCACGCTGGGTCGCCGCCAATGGCAAGGCGCTGGGCCGCGAGGTCAACGGGCTGGTGCTAACCGGAGACAGCGCCGGTGGCACGCTGACCCTCCTCACTGCTCTCGCTCTGCGTGACAAGCCCGCCGCCGCGCCGGTGAAGCTTATGATCCCGCTTTACCCGATGACCGATGCGTCGAAGCCCTATCCTTCGATGCAGGCCTTTTCTGGCGATTTCGGACTGCCGCAAGCGGACATGGACTACTACGGCAAGGCCTTTGCGGCCGACGTCAACAGCCCGCGCCATTCGTCGTTGCTGGCGGACCTGCATGGCCTGCCGCCGACCGTCCTCGCCACCGCAGGGTTCGACCCGCTGCGCGACGGCGGCCGCGCCTTTGCCGCCAAGCTGGCGCAGTCGGGCGTGCCGGTGAGCTATTACGAGGCCAAGGGCACGATCCACGGCTTCGCCACCTTCCGCAAGGCGCTGCCTTCGGCGCAGGACGACCTGAACGCGATTCTGGCGCTGTCCCGCGCGATGCTGGCTAGCAAGTGAAGGTCGCGGGCAAAACCGTCCTCGTCACTGGCGGTGGCGGAGGTATTGGCGGAGGTCTGGCTGAGGCTTTTGCCGAAGCGGGCGCGCGGGTTTTCGTAGCGGATATCGATGCCGGGCTGGCTGAGGAAACCGCCGCCCGGATCGGGGCAACAGCCATCGCGCTTGACGTCACTTCGCTCAGCAGCTGGGCGGCGGCGAAGGCGGTGACGGGCGACCTCGATATCCTGTGCAACAACGCCGGGATCGCGACCAAGTTCGAACCGCTTGAGCAGCTTTCGCCCGAGGGGTTTGACCGGGTCATGGCGGTCAACGTGCGCGGCGTGTTCAACGGCGTGCTCACTTATCTTCCGGCGATGAAGGCGCGGAGAAGCGGCCACGTGGTCAACACTAGCTCGACCAACGGCCTGCTGCCGCACGGTACTTTCGCCGCCTATTGCGCGAGCAAGTTCGCCGTGCTCGGCCTGTCGGATTCGCTGCGGCAGGAGGTTGAGGACAGCGGCGTCGGCGTCACCGTGCTGTTCCCCGGCCTCACCCGCAGCCGCATGTCGATGGCGATGAAGGACGAACTCGGCATGGACGATGCATCGTGGGACGCGTTCAGCGCCAACATGATGGAGCCGATCTGGCTGGGCCGCGCCGTGGTGCGCGCGGTCGAGGCAAACGAGCCTTACGTCATGTCGCACCCCGATCACGCGCCGCTAGTGGAGCGGCGCCATCAGGCGATCATCGCCGCGCACCGCGAACCCGCGCAGCCGGGCTATGCGCCGAACGTCGAAGGGCTGGGATTCCTCGAATGAGCAAGATCGAGCACAATCTGGACGAACTCGCGCCAATCGGTCCGCTGACCGACTGGCTCAATGCCAATGTCCCCGAACTCGGCAAGGGACCGCTGCAGACCGCGATCCTGTCGGGCGGCACGTCCAACGTGGTGCTCACGCTCGACCGGGGCGAGGGGCCGATGGTCCTGCGCCGCCCGCCCGCCGTGCCGCCGCCCGGCGCGGAAAAGGGCGTGCTGCGTGAGGCGCGCATCCTGACTGCGCTGGGCCAGACCGACGTGCCGCACCCGCGCTGTTACGGCTCCTGCGACGATCCAGAGGTGATCGGCGGGCGCTTCTACGTCATGGAAATGGTCAAGGGCTGGGCGCCCAACCTGCGTGACGAAAAGATCTTCAACGAACCACCGTTTGACCGGATGCCCTATATCTACGGCATCCCCTTCGCCATCGTCGACGGGCTGATCAAGCTGGCCAATGTCGATCACGAAGCCATTGGCCTTGGCGATTATGGCAAGCCGGGCAAGTTCCTCGAACGGCAGGTCGATCGCTGGGTTGGGCAGCTCAGGAGCTATCCGGAAAAGTACGCCGGTTACGAAGCACGAGCATTCGCAGGCTTTGCCGAGACCGAGGAATGGCTGCGGGCGAATATCCCAGCGAAGGAATCGACCGGCATCATCCACGGCGATGTCGGCACGCCCAACATGATGTTTCACCACGGCCCGCCGCCGCGCCTTGCCGCGATGATCGACTGGGAGCTTTCGACCATCGGCGATCCGATGATCGACATGGGCTGGTTCACTGGCGGCCTGCGCGACGAGGACGATCCGGAGAAAGAATTCCCGACCGCGCTGCAGGACCCGAACCTGTTCCCCACCAAGCAGGAACTCGCCCGCTATTACTGCGCAGGGACGGGCCGCGATTTCCGCGATTTCGAATACCTCTCGGTCCTCGCCAAGTTCAAATCGGGCTGCTTGCTTGAGTACAAGGTTGCTGCGGCCGAGGCAGGGCACCTGCCCAAGGATGTCGGCCGCTTCTTTGCCCGCATCAGCGAGAATTGTTTCCGCGAAACCGCGGCCCAGGTGCGGCGGTTGAAATAGCGACGGACATAAACACCCGTCATCCCCGCCTGCGCGGTGATGACGAATAGGATGATTGGGGCATTTGCCCCGCGGAGTATGACAATGATCGACTTTTCCGTTGAACCCGAATTTCAGGCCAAGCTCGACTGGATGGCGAAATTCGTCCGCGAGGAGTGCGAGACGATGGACTTGTTGTGGCCGGAACAGGGCTGCCAATTCGATCCATCGCTGAAATCGGCGCGTGACCATGCCAAGCCGCTGCAGGATCAGGTCAAGGCGCAAGGGCTATGGGCTTGCCACCTTGGCGCAAATCTTGGCGGGCCGGGATACGGGCAGGTCAAGCTGGCGCTGATGAACGAGATCATCGGGCGGTCCAACTGGGCACCGGTGGTCTTCGGCTGCGCGGCGCCTGACACGGGGAACGCCGAAATCCTCGCGCTGTTCGGCACGCCCGAGCAGAAGCAGCGCTACCTCGGACCGCTGATGGCCGGCGACATCGTTTCATGCTTTTCCATGACCGAGCCGCAGGGAGGGGCGGATCCGGGCGTGTTCACCTGCAAGGCTACTCTGGACGGCGATGAATGGGTGATCGAGGGCGAGAAGTGGTTCTCCTCCAACGCGCGCTTCGCTACGTTCTTCCTTGTCATCGCCGTCACCAGCGAAGGCGCGCCACTTACTGAGCGGATGTCGATGTTCGTCGTTCCGGCGGAAACTCCGGGCATCGAAATTATCCGCAATGTCGCGATTGCCGGCGAAAATCCGTATGAGGAGGGCGCTCACGGTCACGTGCGCTACAATCAGGTGCGCATCCCCGCCGACCATATCCTCGGCAGGCCGGGTGAGGGCTTCAAGGTGGCGCAGGCGCGGCTCGGCGGCGGACGCATCCACCACGCCATGCGCACGGTCGGCAAATGCCAGCGGGCGCTCGACATGATGCTGGAGCGCGCGGTTTCCCGTGTCACCCGCGGGCGCAAGCTGGGCGATCACCAGATGGTGCAAGCCAAGATCGCTGAAAGCGTAATCGAGCTTGAACAGTTCCGCCTGCTCACGCTCAAGACCGCATGGCTGATCGACGAGACCGAGGCGGGACGGATGCCCCACGGCACCCCGCGCAACCACATCGGCATGTGCAAGGTCGCAATGGCCAATGTCTGGATGAGCGTGATCGGCAAGGCGCTGGAAATCCACGGCTCACTGGGCATCAGCCTCGACATGCCGCTGGCCAACTGGTTCGGCGGCGGCATGGGCCTTGCCTTTGCCGATGGGCCGACCGATGCGCACAAGAGCCAGCTGGCGCGGGCCTATCTCAAGAAGGCCAAGGCGGTCGAGGGCATGTTCCCTTCCGAACATATCCCCACCCGGCTCAAGGCCGCGCTGGAACGCTATCCCGATGCCCGGCCTGAGGGCGTGCCCGGGCAGGGTCGGCTGTGAAAAAGGAATCTGTGATGGACCCGCTGTTCGATTTCACTGGCAAGGTGGCGCTCGTCACGGGCGGTTCGCGCGGGCTGGGCTATCAGATGGTCAAGGCCTTTGCTGAGCGCGGCGCGGACGTGATCATCGCCAGCCGCAAGCTGGAAAACTGCGAGGCGGTGGCCGAGGAATGCCGCGCGCTGGGAGTCAGGGCGCTGGCGATCTCCGCCCATGTCGGCAAGTGGCCCGACTGCGACCGGCTGGTCGAGGGGGCCTATGCCGCCTTCGGGCGTGTGGATATCCTTGTGAATAACGCCGGTATGAGCCCGCGGGCGCCCAGCCACGAGGTAAGCGAGGCGCTGTTCGATTCGGTGGTGAACCTCAATTTCAAGGGCCCGTTCCGCCTCGCCAGCCAGATTGGCAAGCGGATGTATGATGCCGGGGCCAAGGGAGAAGGAGGGGGGTGCATCATCAACGTCACCTCCTCCGGTTCGCTGATGCCACTGCCACAGGTGGTGCCTTACGGATCGTCGAAGGCGGCGCTAAACGCCATGTCGGAAAGCTTCGCTCACGAGTATGCGCCGCACGTGCGGGTGAACACGCTCTCGCCTGGGGCATTTAAGACCGACATCGTGCAGGCGTGGCCCGACAAGGGCGAAGGGCCGATCCCGACCCCGCGCGGGGTGGCGGCTGATCCGTCGGACATCGTCACCGCTGCGTTGTTCCTCGCCAGCCCGGCCTCGGTGAATGTGACCGGCGCGCTGATACGGTGTGACGGGGGCCAGCACTGATGCCCCGCGCCGTAATCGCCGACCAGTTCGGCCCGCCTGACACTTATGCGCTCAGGGAATACGACCCCGGCCAGCCCGGCGAAGGCCAGCTTCGTGTCGCCATCAAGGCCGCCGGCGTCTCCTTCGTCGATGTGCTGACCGCGCGCGGGGAATACCAGTTCAAGCCGCCGCTGCCGTATATTCCGGGCAGCGAATATGCCGGCGTGGTTGAGGCCGTTGGTCCGGGCGTCACGGGCTTCGCACCGGGCGACCGGGTGTTCGGATCAGGCCTTGGCGGCATCTTTGCCGAAGCCGCGCTGTTCAATGCCGCCAACGTCAGCAAGATCCCGGCGGGCATGGGCTTTGCAGAAGCAGCAGTCTTTCCCGTCAATTACCAGACCGCATGGCACGCGCTGGTTGACCGCGCGGCTGCCAAGCCGGGCGAGAGTCTGCTGGTGCTCGGCGCGGCGGGCGGTACGGGCTATGCGGCGGTAGAGGTGGGCAAGTACCTTGGCCTCCACGTCATCGCCTCGGCCTCCAGCCCGGAAAAGCAGGCGGCGGCAAAAGCTGGCGGCGCCGATGCCGTGGTGACGACGGGCGCGGCGGACTGGCGCGATCAGGTGAAGGCGGCGAACGGCGGCAAGGACGTGGATATCGTGTTCGATCCGGTCGGCGGCGAGGCGACGGATCTTGCATTCCGAACGCTCGGTTATGGCGGGCGGCATCTGGTGATTGGTTTTACGGGCGGGCTCACCGCGCTCAAGACCAACCTGCCCCTGCTAAAATGCGCCAGCCTCGTCGGCGTGCAGATGCGCGGCCATGCGCTTAACCGGCCCGAGGAAGCGGCGTCGAACCGGGTGAAGGTTATGGAACTGGCGGCACAGGGGCATTTCCACCCGGCGATTGCTGCGAAGTTCCCGTTAGAGGACTATGTCGCGGCGATGGAACTGGCCTTTTCGGGCAAGGCGGCTGGGAGGGTTGTGCTGGAGATGGGGTGACCGTCGTCCCGGACTTGATCCGGGACCGCTGGAGACTGGACGCAAGCTCGGATCGATCTGGCCACCGGTCCCGGATCAAGTCTGGGACGACGCGTCCATCACCCGGAACGCCTGCGGGGTCATCCCCGTCCAGCGCTTGAATGCGCGGCCAAAGCTGGTCTGGTCGCCGTAACCCAGCCGTTCCGCAATCTCGTCCAGCGACAGCACAGAGGCGCGCAGGAAATCGCGGGCGATGGCTTCGCGTTGACCTTCAACCAGTTCCGAAAAGCGCAGGCCCTGTTCAGCCAGCCGCGATTGCAGCGTCCGCACGGACAGTCCCAGCTTGGCGGCGCAGCGTTCGACCGAGCAATTGCCCGCCGGTAGCGCGCCGCGCACATAGCTCTCCACCTTTTCCGCCAGCCCAACCTTCTGCGTATCACGCACGCGTTCCAGATAGCCGCCGAGCAGGCGGTAAAGCAGCCGGTTCGAGGTCGCCAGCGGCTGATCGAGCGTGTGGAGCGGGAAGGCGATCGAATTGCGGTTGCGCCGCGCGTGGACGCGGCAGCCGAGCAGACGCTCCATCTCGGGCAGGTCGGCGGCGCGCGGTTCGGCGGACAGGCTGACCCATGTGGGACGAAAGTTCGGCCCGCCGAGCATCTGCAGCAGCTTCACGTTGAGCATGGCCGCCTGATAATGCGCCTGATCGTTGATGCCGAGGTCGGTGTTGACCTGCCAGCAGAACTCGGCAGTTTCCTTGTCCTCAATCAGCAGGACTTCGCTATCGGGCGAGTGGACCACTGGCATATATTCGACGAAAGCGCCCAGCCCCTCGCGCACGGTCGGCGCAGCGCGGGCGAGGGCGGTGATGCAGCCGAACACGTCCGGGTCCTGGTTCTGCGCGAAGTGCAGACCGAACAGGCTGTCGTCAAAGGCCGCGCTGCAGTATTCGAAGACGTCGGCCAGCTGCTGCGCGCCGATGTGGCTTTCCGGGTCGGAGAGCACGCGGGCTTCCATGCCGTGGCGTTCCATGATCCCGCGCGCATCGCGGCCAAGCGTGCGGGTAAGCTGCGCTAGCCCGGCGAAGTTGGCCGCGCGCACCTGTCCGCTCGCCGGCGAGACGTCCAGCGGACCATCGATACTGAAAAACGGTTCGTCCGGCATCACCCACTCCCGAGTCCCCGTCTGCGCGGGGAACTCAATTCGTTATGGGTGAAAGCTACCACGCGCGGGGGCGGTGTCCAGCATGTCCTGCGTTTCCTATCGATTGGCTTGCGCGAACTGCAGGTGATTGCCTTTCGCCCTGTGGCACACCACTGTCCAAGAAAACATAGTCCCGGAGGGAGAGCCAGACGCCATGAAGACGATCGCCGATCACAAGCGCGAAGCTGAAAAGCACGTCCTTTACGTCAAGGACAAGGCGACTCGCATCGCGACGATCACCTTCAGCCGGATCGACAAGCACAACACGGCCACCATCGGCATGCGCGCCCGGTTTGGCGAACTGGTGCACAAGGCGAACATCGACGATGACGTGAAGGTCCTCGTGATCCGGGGCGAGGGTGATCACCTGGGTTCGGGCGGCGATCTCGACGAGCATGGCGATCTCTATCTCAATCCCAAGCCAGGCGACGGCTTCCTCACCGACCTCGAAATCGACGATGAGGACGTGAAATACCCGCCGCCGGGATCGTACCGGTACCTCCACGGGCTGACCGACTATTATGCCAAGGCGCGCTCGGGCAACCGGCCGCTGCAGGAGTTCAAGAAGATCTCGATCATCGAGGCCAAGGGCTATTGCTATGGCTGGCACTTCTACCAGTGCGCCGATGCCGACATCATTGTCGCCTCGGACGATGCGTTGTTTGGCCACCCGAGCTTCCGCTATGCCGGCTGGGGCCCGCGCATGTGGCAATGGCTGGAAACCGTGGGCCTGCGCGCCTTTTCGGAGATGCTGTTCACCGGCCGGCCGTTCACCGCGGCCGAAATGTTCACCTGCAACCGCTTCGTCAATTCGGTGGTATCGCGCGAGAGCCTTGAGGCGGAGACGGCCAAGTACGCCAATGCCTGCTCGATCACCCGGCCAACCGATGTCGTCGTGGCGCAGAAGACCTTTATTGAGGCCTACAAGCAGTACCGCGGCGAATACTTCGGCAGCCTGCTCACCGGCTGGCTCGAAGGCATGTTGCCGCTGATGAAGGATGACGGCGCGAACGACGTCAACCTCGGCAAGGATGCGACCTTTGAGCAGGGCATCGGCAAGGTCGTGAAGAACAACGACCTCAATTATCCGCCCGAATGGCGACTCTCGATGAAGGGTCGCAAGGGATAAGCACTGAAACCGCCTTTGGGAGAGGGCGCCTTTGGGAGAGGGCACATGGCAGAAACACTGTTTTCACTCGATCGACGCAACGTCCGCGAATGTCAGAAACTGTTTCGCGGCGAACGGTCCCAGGAATACTACCTGGGCGATTACTGGCTGGACGAAGGCCCTTCGGTAGAGGTCAAGGCCGAGCGCAAGTCGGTCGGGCCGATCTCGATCATCCGCATGACGACCAGCCCCAAGAGCTATTTCCGCCGGACCCGTCAGCACATCCGCGAGGATGCGACCGATCTGGCGGTGCTGTGGTTCGTCAAGCGCGGCAGCCTGGGCCTGTCCAACCAGTGCGGCAACAAGGTGGCCCATCCCGGCGACTTCGCGATCACCCGGTCGATGTCGCCGTTCCTCATCGAATGCAACGTTGACGAGGAAGGCGTGAACCAGACGCTGCACGTTACCGTGCCCACCCACATCCTACGCGCGCACATCACCCGCGATTTCGACACCGGGCTGTTCCTGCATTGCGAGCGGCCGGAAATGGCGATTGCCGAGAACCTGTTCACTGACGTGTTCGAGGATGACGGCAACCTGACGCCAGACAGCGCCCGCGCGCTGGTCGATTGCGCGCTGCAAATTATCGGCAATGCGGTGAAGGCGGACAGCGATGGCATTGCCACACGCCAGACCATCGCTGACCGACGGCTGGAGGAAGTCCTGCGCTTCATCGAGGTCCACCTCTCCGACCCGCAATTGTCCACTACGATGGTCGCGCGTGGCTGCGGGATTTCGCCGCGCTACCTGTCGTTCCTGCTGCGGCTCAAGGGCACCAGCTTTTCCGAACTGGTTTGGGAACAGCGGCTGGAAAAGGCGCGCTCGTGGCTCACCGCCACCGATGCCCGCGACATATCGATCAGCGAGATCGCCTATGGCGTCGGCTTCAAGAGCCCGGCGCATTTCAGCCGCATGTTCAAGCGCGTGTTCAACAAGAATCCACGCGAATACCGCGGGCTTGCGGACAATGACGCCGAGCATGATGAAACCGGCATCGCGCTTCCCTGATGCGATCTAAATGACCAAGCATGTCGTTTCGCTCGACGACAAGTTTCTGCAGGGCGAAGGGCAGGTAACCCTGTCCTCGCTGCAGGCGGTCGTGCGTCTGCTGCTCGATCAGTCGCGGCGCGATGCCTCGGCGGGGTTGAAGACGGCGGGCTATGTCACCGGCTATCGCGGTTCACCGATCACCACGCTCGACGCGCAATTGTGGGCGGCGGAAAAGCTGCTCACCGCGCACGATATCCGTTTCGAGCCCGGCCTGAACGAGGAACTTGCAGCCACGGCGCTGCGCGGCACGCAGCAGATCGACTGGTACGGCAAGCCCCGCGTCGATGGCGTATTTTCGCTCTGGTACGCCAAGGGCGTCGGCGTCGACCGCGCATGCGAGGCGATCAAGCAGGCCAACTTCGAAGGCACCGCAGTGAAGGGCGGCGGGCTGATCCTTGCCGGCGACGACCACGCGGCGAAAAGCTCGCTGACCGCGCACCAGAGCGAACACACTTTAATCGCCGGTTTCGTGCCGGTGCTTTACCCCGCGACGACCGAGGACCTGCTGCGCCTTGGCCAGTTGGCCTTCGCCATGTCGCGCGCCAGCGGGCTATATATCGGCATCAAGGCGGTGACCGATACGCTCGACCTGACGAGTACGGTAACGCTGCCGGGAACCGATTTTCCGATCATCATGCCCGATGCGCCGCCCGGCGTACGGCTCAACCTGTGGCAGGGCATGACGGCCCTGCAGCAGGAAGCGATCGTGGTCGATTGCCGCCTGCCAATGGCGCAGGCTTTTGCGCGTGCCAACCGGACTGACCGGATGTCGCATGGCCGGGCCGGCGCGCGGCTGGTGATCGCGACGGCGGGCAAGGCGTGGCTCGACGTGTCCCAGGCGCTCGACGATCTCGGGCTGGACGCGGCGCGGTGCGAGGCGCTGGGCTTGGCCGTAGCGAAATTCGGCATGGTCTGGCCGCTGGAACCCCACTTCGCGCGCGAGGCCTGCCTTGGCGCGGAAGAAGTCTTCGCGGTCGAAGAAAAACGCCCGATGATCGAGGAGCAACTCGCGCGCACATTCTATGGCGAGGCCAAAATCCCGCGCCTGACCGGCAAGACCGATGGTGCGGCCAGGCCGCTGCTTTCCTCGGTCGGCGTGCTTGACCCCGGATCGGTGCGCCGCGCGCTGTTCCAGAGGCTCGAAGCATTGGGCATGGCCGATGCCGATCTCCGCGCCCGCCACGCTGCGCTCACCGCGCTGGAGGACGGCGCCAAGGGCCTGTCGATCACCGCCAGTCGTCCGGCCTATTTCTGCTCGGGCTGCCCGCACAACATCTCGACACTGGTGCCCGAAGGCTCGCAGGCGATGGGTGCCACGGGGTGCCACGGCCTCGCGCATTACATGCCGTCGCGAAACACGATGCAGACCGTGGGCATGGGCGGCGAGGGGATGCCCTGGCTTGCCGCGCAGCATTTCGTCGATGCGCCCCACATGTTCCAGAACCTGGGCGACGGCACCTATACCCATTCGGGCCTGCTGGCGATCCGCGCCTCGGTCGCGGCGAAGAGCCGGCTGACCTACAAGATCCTTTACAACGATGCCGTTGCCATGACCGGTGGCCAGCCCGCGGAAGGCGCGCTGACGCCAGAGCAGATCGTGCGCGAACTGGTGGTTGAGGGCGTGCATCCGGTGGTGCTGGTGAGCGACGATCCGGAACGGTTCAAGGCGGCCGATCTGCCTCCTGGCCAGCGCGTGCTGCACCGCGACCATCTTGACGAAGTGCAGCGCGAACTGCGCGAAGTTCCCGGCACTTCGGCCATCGTCTACGATCAGGTCTGCGCCAACGAAAAGCGCCGCCGCCGCAAGCGCGGGCTGACCCCTGATCCCGACCACCGCCTGTTCATCAATCCGGCTGTCTGCGAAGGCTGCGGCGATTGCTCCATCCAGTCGAACTGTCTGTCGATCGAGCCGGTCGAGACCGAATTCGGCCGCAAGCGCGCGATCGACCAGTCCAGCTGCAACAAGGACTATTCCTGCCTCAAGGGCTTTTGCCCCAGCTTCGTTTCGGTGCGCGGAGGAAAGATTGCGCGCCACGGTTTCGACCGTGATGAACTGGCGCGCCGGGTGATTGGACTGCCGGTGCCGCCGGTGATGGACACCAGCGCGCGGCCGCATGCCATGCTTGTTACCGGAATTGGCGGCACCGGGGTGCTGACCGTGGGTGCGCTGATTGCCATGGCGGCGCAGCTGGAGGGCAAGACGGCCAAGGTGCTCGACATGACCGGCATGGCGCAAAAGGGCGGGGCGGTGACCAGCCACGTCCGGATCGCGACTTCGGCGGAGGCCATACCCTCGGCACGGCTGCGCGCGGGCCAAGCGGACCTCGTCATCGGCTGCGACCTTGTCGTCGCATCCGCGCCCGACGTGCTGGCCATGGCGCGGGGCGATACGCGGCTGCTGGCCAATGCCGATGTCCAGCCAACCGGCGAATTCCAGACCAACCGCGATCTCGATCTGTCGGCGGCGCGCTTTCTTGCCGCTATCGGCAAACGCATCACGCCCGAGGGCATTTCTACCCTGCGTGCATCATCACTGGCGACGCGGCTGTGCGGCGATTCGATCTACACCAACCTGATGATGCTGGGCTTCGCGGCACAGCAGGGACTTCTACCGGTCGGAATCGAGGCGGTAGAGGCGGCAATCGGGCTTAACGGCGTCAAGGTTCAGGACAATCTCGATGCTTTCGCCATGGGCCGGCTGGCGGCGGTCGATCCGCAGGCGCTGTTCGCGCTGGCGGGTGATGGGTTGGAGCCTGCGGGCGAGCCAAAGTCGCTTGCTGCCATGCTTGAGAGCCGGGTGCGACACTTGACCGTGTGGCAGAATGCGGAGGTGGCGGCGCGCTACCGCCTGGACATCGAGGAACTGGACGCATCGCTGGCGGCAAAAGGCATCGCCGACCGCGAGCCGTTCCTGATCGAAGCCGCGCGCCATCTTGCCCGGCTGATCGCCTACAAGGACGAATACGAAGTCGCCCGGCTCTACACAGCGCCGGAATTCAGCGCCGCGCTGGGCGACCGCTTTGGTGGCGCGCCGAAGCTGAAGGTCTGGCTCGCCCCGCCGCTATTGCCGCTCGGCAAGGACGCGCGCACGGGCAGGCCGCGCAAGATTGCTTTCGGCGGCTGGATATTCCCGGTTTTCCGTGTTCTCGCGGCGATGAAGGGCCTGCGCGGACGTTGGTGCGATCCGTTCGGCCACACGGCGGAGCGGCGCATGGAACGGGCGCTGGCCGGGGAATATCTCGCGATGCTTCACGCGGCGATTGCCTCGCTGTCCCCGGCAAAACTGGTCTTGGCGGTCGAACTTGCTTCATCCCCGCGCGAAGTCGCCGGATTCGGTGAGGTCAAGGAGGCCGGTGTATCGCGCTGGCGGGAACACGCGGCAGCGCTCATGGAGCGGCTTGCCGATTGACCGGCGCAGCGTAGTCTCGCCGCAGAAACCGGGAGAGAGGAACCCACATGCCCCGCTACAAGATGATCGCGCTGACACGTCCGGTCGAAGGCCGCGATGAGGAATTCAACGACTGGTACCAGAACGTCCACCTGGTCGAACTCTGCGCCATGCCGGGCGTTACCGGCGCCCAGCGCTACAAGCTGGCAGCGCCGCTGCAGGGCTATGACGAGCGGCCCTACCTGGCGATCTACGACATCGAATGCGATGACATCCGCCAGACACTGGGCGCGATCGGCGCGGCATCGGCCTCAGGCAAAATGACGCCGTGCGACGCGGCAGACAGCGCCAATGCCTATACCGTGGTGTTCGAGGAATTCGGCGAGCGGGTGGAGGGCTGATCAGCCCCCGAACTTCGGAGCCCGCTTTTCCCGCAGCGCCATCACGCCTTCCATGTGATCGGCGCTGCGGACGCTGACCGATTCCATCGCGATGCCCGCTTCCATCAGCGAATGGGCAACGCGCTTGAGCTCCATGTTGGCCAGCACCTTGGTCGCTCGGATGGCATATTGCGCGCCGGTGAGCAGCTTGTCGCAGAAGGCATCGACCGCGCCGTCGAGCTCTTCCGCTGGCAGGCAGTGATTGACGAGGCCGATTTCGGCAGCCTTCTGCGCCGTTAGCAGGTCGCCCGAGAGCAGGTATTCCTTCGCCCGGCCCAGCCCGATCCGCGCCGCCCAGATCACCGCGCCGCCATCGCCGGCGACAAGGCCGAGGTGCACGTGGGGATCGCCGATCTTGGCCTTCTCCGATGCGAAGATGACGTCCGCGAACAGCGCCAGCGTCGCGCCGAGGCCGACCGCGTGACCATTCAGGCGGCAGACCACCGGCTTGTCGATATCGAGCAGGGTATAGACGATGCGCTTGGCGACTTCCGCCTCATGGTCGAACAGCGCAGGCGTCGTTGCGTTTTTCAGGATGTGGTCGAGGTCGCCGCCCGCCGAAAATGCCCGGCCAGCGCCGGTCAGCACGATCACGTCGGATGCAGCATCGATGCGCGCGAAGTGCAGCGCCTCTGCAAGCTCGTCGTGCAACTGCAGATTGACCGCGTTCATCGCGTCTGGCCGGTTGAGGACGATGTCGAGCCGGCGTCCCTTGCGGACGAGCTGGACGGTTTCGAACTGGGGAACTTCGCTCATCGGGCCTGTCTAGCACCGCCGTGCGCCTCGGCAATCCGCCAATCCGCGCCCCTGCGATATAGGCCCCCCAAGCCCTTGATCGCCGCACGCTTCCGGGCTCAATTGGCGGCAATGAGGAGAGGTATGCGATGTCCGGTTTTGACGAGACTTTCGATTGGGTAGTGGTCGGCAGCGGGGCCGGATCGATGTCTTCGGCCATGGTCATGCGCGATGCCGGTAAATCGGTCGTGATCCTCGAAAAGATGCCCTACGTCGGCGGCACTACGGCGAAATCGGGCGGGGTCATGTGGATCCCGAACAACCGTTTCATCCGCGCAGAGGAGCCGGGCGAAAGCGCGGAAAAGGGGATCACCTACCTCGATGCTGTCTGCGATGATGGCTCTAGTGCGCCCGGCACCAGCCATGAAAAACGGCTGACCTATGTCACCGAAGCGCCCAAGATGCTCGAATATATCATCAGCAAAGGCGTGGAGATGGAGCGCGCCACCGATTTCTGGCCGGACTATTACGATGACCTGCCCGGCGGCTGCAAAACCTCTCGCTGCGTTACTGCAAAGTTCTTCAATACCAACGAACTGGGCGAATGGCGCACCAAACTCGCCCCCGGTTTCGCGCCGTTCCCGGCGAAGCTGGACGACGGCATGAAGGTGACCAACTTCATGCACAAGAGTTGGGGCATCAAGCTCAAGTTCCTGAAAATCGCCTTCCGCGTGGTTGGTGCAAAGCTCACCGGCAAGCATTTCACCACCGCTGGCGCGGCGCTGCAGGGGCGGATGCTCAAGGCGGCGCTAGCCGATAGCGTGGATATCCGCACGCAGACCCCGGTGAAGGAATTCATTGTCGAGGAAGGCAAGGTCGTGGGCGTGATCGCCGAAGTGAACGGCCAGTCCCGACGCATCGGCGCGAACCTTGGCGTGCTCGTCAACGCAGGCGGTTTTGCCCAGAATCAGGCCATGCGCGACAAGTATATGCCGGGCACTAAGGCGGCATGGTCGAACACACCGCCCGGTGACACCGGCGACCTGTTTGGCGAAATGGAACGCGTCGGCGGCGTGCTGGCACAGATGGACCAGATGGTCGGCTACCAGACGTCATACGCCCCCGGTTTCGACAAGGATTTCGTCAAGCCGGGCGGGCAGGGCATCACCGGCAAGCCAGGTTGCATCCTCGTCGACCAGTCAGGCGTGCGCTACATGAACGAGGGCGGGTCCTACGAACTCTACTGTCAGAACATGCTCGAACGGAACCGCACGGTTCCCGCCGTGCCCAGCTGGGCGGTGTTCGACCAGAACTATGCCGAGAACTACAAGGTGCTGAACAAGTGGCTGGGCAAGCCGGAAGTCCGCAAGGATCTGGTCGATTGCGGCTACCTAAAGGTCGGAGAAACGATCGAGGACCTTGCCGCCCAGATCAAGGTCGATCCGGCTACCCTGCGCGGCACTCTCGAGCGTTGGAACGGCTTCGTCGACAAGGGCGTGGACGAGGATTTCGGCCGCGGCGGGCGCGAGTACGACAAGTGGCTGGGCGATCCGTTCAAGGACGGCAATCCGGCGCTGGCCCGGATTGACAAGGGCCCGTTCTTCGCCATCGACATCATTCCCGGTGACGTTTCTACCTATGGCGGCGCGCTGATCGATGCGCGCGCACGGGTGATCAAGGCCGATGGTACGCCGGTACCGGGGCTCTATGCCTGCGGCGTCTCCACCGCGTCGATCATGGGCGGGGTCTACCCGGGCGCGGGTGCCAGTGTGGGGCCGTCGATGACCTTTGGCTACATCGCTGCCAAGCACGCCGCCGGAGTGGATAATTCGATCTGATCAGTTGAGCGTCCCGCGCTCCACCACCGGTGCGTTCCCCCGCGCGGCGACCCAGTCCGGAAAGACCTGCTCGCCCCACTCAAGCGCACGGTAGGAGATCAGGAACACGTCGAGCGTGGCGCGAAGCGATTGCTCGTCGAGAATCAGGTAAGCGTCGATCGAGGCCTCGTCGGTAAAGGTCAGTTGCACACCGCCTTCTTCGCGGTCGCACATGTGGATCGTCTTGCACAGCCATGGCCGGGCATCGGGCACGGTCTCAACCGGGGCCTGCGGATTGCTGTCGCGTTCCATCCGCAGCTTTTCCTGCTCGATGTCCAGCACAAGTCCGCTGGGAATCGGGCCGGCCACGGCCTTTTCCGCGCGCTGTGCCATAAGCGGGACGAAATAGTCCGCCAGCCGTCCGCGGCCATGGTGAACGTGTGGATAAGATAGGTGTGGCGGGTCATACCGTGCAGACAGGCATCAATAGAGATTGATGCCAACCTTGCCGAAGAACTGCCCGCTTTCTGCGTGGCGAAACGCATCGTGGATGCGGGTCAGATCATAGACCACGTCGACCACCGGGCGAATGCCGTGCTTCGCGGCAAAGGCCACCATCGCCTCGTGTTCGTCGCGGTTTCCGACGTTGACCGGCACGATCTGCGCTTGAACCTGCCCGATGCGGGTCCACGAAAAGGCGCTGCCCAGCATGCCGATGGCGGAGATCAGGCCGTCCGGGGCGAGCGCCGAGACATTATCATCCAGCTGCTCAGCGCCCGCCACGTCGATCACGACGTGCACGCCGCCCGAAGCATTGCGCGCTTTTGCCGCCCAGTCCGGATCGGTGCGATAATTGAGCGTCACATCCGCGCCCAGCGCCTTGCCGCGCCGCAGCTTGGCATCGCTTGATGAGGTGAGGATGACATTCGCGCCGTGCGCCTTGGCGAATTGCAACGCGGCCAGGCTCACCCCGCCGGTGCCGTGGCATAGCACCCATTCGCCGTGCTGCAGCGGACGGGCGAGGAACAACGCGTTCCAAGCGGTCAGGCCGGCACAGGCGAAGGTTGCCGCCTCAAGATCGCCGAGTTCGTCGGGATTATGGACCAGCCCCTCGGCGCTGAAATTGGCGATCTGCCGCGCGACACCGTCCGCCATGCCGCCCAGCATGTCCATCGTCGGGTCGCGTCCGTGAAACCAGCTTTGTGCGAAGATCGGGCTGACGCGGTCGCCCGGTTTCACGCGGCTCACGCCTTCGCCAACAGCGGTGACAACGCCAGCGGCGCAGGACATGGGAATACGGGTGCCGCCGCCGGTGATGCCGCCCATCGACGGGATCAGCAGGCCCTTGGCGACGATCAGATCGCGGAAGTTGATCGTCGCGCAGTGCAGCCGCACTTGCGCTTCGCCGGGGGCAGGGGGCGCCACATCAACATCGCGCAATTCGATGGCATCGATGCCCTGGCCTTCGACGATAGTGGCGGCTTTCATGTCCAAACTCCCTTTGGCGGCAAGGTGCTTGTCTGCGGCGGCTTGTCAATGTGACTGGCGCCTCGCGGTGGCCTCCCGAGGCTTTGATCGTGCCGGCGGGGAGAGTATTCCTCACGCCATGGGCGAGGCTGAACTTTCTGTCGTGTATGGCGGGTCGCTGGAAAGCGAACCGCTGATGGGCGCGCTGACAATTGGCGGCTACTTGCGTGACGTCGCCGCGCGGCATGGCGGAGCCGAAGCACTGGTTTTCCAGGGCGATGGGCAGCGGATCAGCTGGTCCTATGACGATCTGCTGACGCGTTCGCTGGACTTTGCGAAGGCGCTGATTGCCAGCGATCTCCACCCCGGCGCACGGATCGGCATCCTGATGAGCAACCGCCCGGAATTCCTGGGCACGCTGTTCGGAGCGGCGCTGGCCGGTTGCGTGCCGGTGGCGCTGAGTACCTTTTCGACAGAGAGCGAACTCGATCATTTGCTGACTGCATCGCAGGTTGAAGTGGTGATCTATGAGGCTCGCGTGGCCGGCAAAAACTTTGCTGCCATTTTGGGGCAAGCACCGGACGCGTACAGGTGGCCTGATCTGCGCGAAGCGGTCGCGCTGGGCGCGTCCTTCGCCGAGTTTGTGGCGCGCGGCGACGGGGTAAGCGACACGCAGGTCCTGTCCCGCGCCGATGCCGTCAGCCCTGAGGATATCGGCGGAATCTTCTTCTCCTCGGGCACGACCAGCCTGCCCAAGGGCATCGTCCATTCGCACAAGGCCTTTGCCATCCAGTGGTGGCGCTGGCCGCGCGTTTTCGCGATGCGCGAGCCGGTGCGTAGCTGGACGGGGAACGGCTTTTTCTGGTCGGGCAATGTTTCGATGATCGTCGGCACCGCCTTTTCGAGCGGCGGGGCGGTGGTGCTGCAACCGTGGTTCGAGGAGGAAGAAGCCCTACGGCTGATCGGCGAAGAACGGGTGACCTTCCTCGCCGGCCGTCCGCACCAGTGGGCGCGGCTGGAAGCGGCGAAGGGCTGGGCGGGAGCGGACCTTTCCAGCCTGCGTTACGTCACCCGGGGAGAGATCCTGAGGCGCCATCCGACCGCCCGGTTCGACTGGGAAGAGCCGATGTCGTTCGGCACAACCGAGACGATGACGATCTGCACTTCGTTCGGCCGCGATGTTTCGGCCGAGCACTATCAAGGCTCCTGCGGGCCGCCCCTGCCAGGCAATTGGCTCAAGATCGTCAATCCACTCACCGGCGCGCTGGTGCCGGTTGGGGAGCGGGGGGAGATGTGCATCAAGGGGCCGACCCTGATGATGACCTATCTTGGGAAAAAGCCTGATCAATGCCTTGATAATGATGGTTATTACTGCACCGGGGATGGCGGCTATGTCGATGCCGATGGCCGCTTCTTCTGGGAAGGCCGCCTGACCGACATGATCAAGACCGGCGGGGCCAATGTCGCACCTGAGGAAGTCGATGCGGCGGTTGCGCGCTTCCCCGGGGTGAAGCGGACGCAGACCGTGGGCGTGGCTGACGAGTTGCTCGGTGAAATGGTGGTGACCTGCCTCGTCCCGGTCGAGGGCTGCGCCATCGACGAGCAGGAACTGATCTCCTTCCTCAAGCGCGACCTCGCCAGCTTCAAGGTGCCGCGCCGGGTCCTCATGTTCACCGACGAGGATTTCGCAGTCACCGGCAGCGGCAAGGCCAAGGCCAGCGACATCCGCGAAAAGGCGGCTGCGCGTTTGAAGGAAGGTCCGTAGTCCCGGACCTGATCCGGGACCGGTGGCCGGATTGTCCAGCCTTGCTACTTAACGCCAGCGGTCCCAGGTCGGGCCCGGGACGACGTCATGCCGCCAGCGCCGCACGCCCCGCCTGTTCGCGCCAGTGGTCAAGGCTGCCGCAGAGCTGCAGGTTGAGCATCGCGCGCTTCATATAGTGATGGACCGGATATTCCTGTGTTAGCCCGATGCCGCCATGCAGCTGGATCGCGTCTTCGGTGATCAAGCGGTAGGTGTCGGTCGCAAGACCCTTCATTGCGCCGAGATCGACGACCGGCGCGCTGTCTGCCGCAGCGGCGCGCGCTTCGTAGAGCGCCTCGGCCACGGTGAGCGCGATGCGCAGGTCGGCGCAGCGGTGCTTGAGTGCCTGGAACATTGCCAGCGGGCGGTCGAACTGCTTGCGGACCTTGAGGTATTCGACCGTCAGATCGAGCGTCGCCGAAGCCCCGCCAAGACTGTCCGCGGCGACCAGCACGTGGGCGGTGCGGGCGATTTCGTCGTGCAGGATCGCGGACTGGTTGCCGCCGGCGATCAGCCTCGCTTCGGCGCCGTTCAGCTCAAGATCGTAGAGCTTGCGGCTCTCGTCCCACAGCGGCCTTTCGACCAGTTGCACGCCGGGTGCAGCCAGATCGACGAGGTGATAACCCTCGCTGCTACCGACGAGAACCTGTCCGGCCATGTCGGCATCAAACAGGCCTGAAACCGTGCCGCTGAGCGTGGTTCCGTTGGCGCTCACCTTGGCGGACAGCATGTTGAGCGGCACATATTCGCCGCCGCAGATACGCTCGATCAGCTCGGCCTTGCCGTCAAAATCGGGGGCCGAGGCTAAGCCGCGCAGGGCCAGCAGCGCTGGAATCAGCGGGGCGGTGCAGAGCACCTTGCCCAGTTCCTGCACGATCGCGCCCGCTGCGTCGCGGCCCAGGCCAAGGCCGCCGAGGTCTTCGGGCAGGTCGACCAGCAGCCAGCCCATTTCGGCGGCCAGCTGCCAGCTTTCTTCCCGGTTCGGCAAGATTGCGCCCGCCGGAAAAGCCTTTGTGGCGGAGTCGCGGAGTTCCGAAAGTTCGATCACAGGGTCCACCCCTTGGGTTCGCGCGGCATTTCGAGCATGCGTTCGGCGATGATGTTGCGCTGGATTTCCTCACTGCCGCCTGCGATGGTCCAGGCATAGGAGTTCATGAAATCGGCCATCCAGTTGCCGGTGTTGAGATCACCGAAAGTGATCGGCGCGCGGTATTGCTCAGCTATCCCGCCCAGCCGCACACCCAGCGCGGAATAGGCGCGCAGCGCGCGGCTGTAGGCGTTCTTGACGATCGAGGCGTCGCCCACGCGCTCGATACCGGCGATGCGGTTTTCGAGGAAGCGGTCGGCCAGCGCGCAGACGGCGTCGACCTGCGTAACCAGCGCGCCGAAATCGCGCAGAACGCCGCGATCGTCGCCGTGGCCATGGGCGCGGATCAGCTCGCTCACGCGGGCAAGAGCGCTGTGCATGCGGTTCGACAGTTCGAGCAGGGTCAGACCGCGTTCGGAGGATAGGGTCGCCTGGGCAACGGCCCAGCCCGCGCCTTCCTCACCGACGCGCTGCGAGACGGGGACTTCGACATTGTCGAGGAAGATCTCGGCGAATTCCTCGTCCCCCTGTATCTGCTCAATCGGGCGTACGGTGACCCCCGGGGTCTTCATGTCCATCAACAGGTAGGTGATGCCCGCCTGCTTCGCCTTTTCGGTCGATGTTCGAACCAGAAGCAGGCACATGTCCGCGTATTGCGCCATGGTCGACCAGACCTTCTGGCCGTTGACCACATAGACGTCGCCTTCGGGCCGTGAAACACGCTCTGCCTTGCACTT
Organism: Novosphingobium aquae; assembly: GCF_037572715.1. Lineage (NCBI taxonomy): Bacteria > Pseudomonadati > Pseudomonadota > Alphaproteobacteria > Sphingomonadales > Sphingomonadaceae > Novosphingobium > Novosphingobium aquae. Next base: position 157,954 of record NZ_JBBHJY010000003.1, read on the forward strand.
GATGCCAGCGAGGTCCGATCCGGCGCCCGGCTCGGAAAAGCCTTGGCACCAGGTTTCTCCTTCAAGGATAGCGGGAAGGTACCGGGCCTTCTGCTCGGCATTCGCGCATTCGTGCAGCGTGGCATAGGCGTGGTAGGTTGAAAGGAACGAGAGCAGGAGGCGCGGTGCATCGGCTGCGGCCAGCTCTTCGTAGATCACCTTCTGTTCTGTCAGACCGCGGCCGCCGCCGGGCCATTCAGCGGGCCAGTGCGGCACGGCATAGCCGGCTTCCACAAGTTTCAGGAACCACTGGCGTTGGCTTTCGGCGAAGGCCTTGTGATCGGTGATGTCGCGCCAGCCCTGCGGCTTGTTGGCGGCGAGCCAGGTGCGCAGGTCGCTGCGCAGCGTGTCGAGGGATGCTTGGTCAGTCACGGGCAGCGTCATGCCTTGCGCCGCGATCATGGGGAAGGGGGGCCAAGGCAATATCGCCCAAGCGAGTCAGGCGAGCAGGGCCGCCGTGCCGTGATCGCCAAAGGCCGCGCCATACCGCTCGGTCAGCGCGCGGCTGATCGCGTGGGGCTGCCAGCCGTCAGTGCCAAGTGTGGAAAGCCAGATGGCGAGACCATAGGCGGGTGACTGGCGATAGCGGTGCCACGCCTCGTCCCACGATGGACGCTGGGCATCCGGCAGGCCGAGCGCATCCAGATAACCGCGCAGCAGGTCGCGTTCATGCAGGCGCCGGTCGTCCACCGTCAGCGCCCCGACGAGAAAATAGCCGACATCCTGAATCCAGTTCCCCCGCCGCACCACCTGCCAGTCGAGAAAGCCGGTGCTGTCATCCGGTATGACATAGGTGTTGCCAACATGGGCATCGCCGTGGAGCAGGGTCTGGTGGCCAGAGACGAGCGTTGTGACATTCGCCGCCCACAGGTCCACCACACGATCTGCCGAAAGGGCACGAACTTCATCCGGTAACTCATTGCCAGAACGGGAAAGTCCAGTCGGAACGCGTTTGCGCAAGCCGACCTGCCAACCCTGCGAGGGTGCCCACTGCCTGATCCAGCCAAGCCCCCGGTGGCTGCGCGCGGTCATGCCCCAGTAGTGTCCGTGTAGTGCGGCCAGACCGGCGAGGCCGCTGGCGACCTGCGCGGGCGTCAAGGGCCGCAGGGCATCGCGCGGATCGGCTCCGCGCAGCGTCAGGTCTTCCATAACCAGCAGGAAATCGAGCCGAGGATAGTCGGGCACGGCGAGGTACACGTGCGGGTGCTCGAGCGGCAGCGGCGTGTTCCCCGCGAACAGCCGCGATTCGAGAAAAAGGTTGCCGTTGCGCAGGTGAACCCAGCGGTGGTGGGGCGAATGGGCCTTGAGGAAGAGTTGTGCCGGCCCGCTGCCTGCTGAGTATTCCAGCGCGAACCGCGCGCGGCGGTTGGTGCCGTCGTCTGACTGGATCAGCCGCGCGGCGCTGACCCTGGCACCGGGGTGATCGCGCCCCAGCGCCTTTGTAAACCAGTCCGCATCCAGGCTTTCCCAGCGTTCCGGCACGACCGGGAACGGGGAAAGCCAGCGCGGCAGCATCAGACGGCGACTTCGATGATGTCGCCGGTGATGCGCACAGCAAAGGTCTGGATAGGCTGGGTGGCGGGCGGGTTCATCGCTTCGCCAGTGGCAAGATCGAACCGCGCGCCGTGGACCGGGCAGGCGATCCAGCCTGAGCGCATCCGCCCGCAATCGAGCTTTTCCTCCGCATGGCTGCACAGGTTCTCGACCGCGAAGACTCGGTCGTTGGAGTTGCACAGCAGCACGTCGACGCCGTTCACCGTGACCAATTTCTTGGTTCCCGGCGGCACATCGGAGACGGCGGCGGCGGCGGTGAAGACGGTATCGGTCATGGTGTTTCCATCGGCATTATCGATGGCTCCTTGAAGGCTGCGGGGGGCTGCCGCAATCCGTGGTTGCGGGCAAGGGCGGGCGCAAGCAATTTGTCATACCGGCCAAGTCATTTCACCGCAGCATCGCACGCCCGATAGTCTGGCCGGAACCGCGACACCTGCGCGCGGAGTTTTGGGAGAAATCCGTGGCAAGCGGCGAGACTTACGATGTCGTGGTGATCGGTTCGGGCGCGGCGGGGGCAATGGCGGCCTTGCGCGCGGCGGAGCAGGGCCTTTCGGTGCTGATCGTCGAAAAGGCGCACAAGTTCGGCGGCACCAGCGCCACGTCTGGCGGGGTCATGTGGATTCCCAACCACGGGCTCGGCGGCGAGGGTGACAGCCGCGAGCAGGTGATGGAATACCTCGCCAGCGTGACCTCCGGCCCGGTGAACCCGGAAAAGCTGGCCGCCTATGTCGATCAAGCACCGCAGATGGCGAAATACCTGAAGGCCGCCGGTGTGGAACTGATTGTCTCGCCGTGGCCGGACTATTTCCCTGACAAGCCCGGAGCGCGAGCCGACCGGTCGCTGATCTGCCCGACCTATGACGGTCGGCGGCTGGGCGATGATCGCTATCCGCTGATGCGCGAGCAGTTCAACCGCTTCAAGCTATTTCACCGCTATGCGATGGATCTAACTGAAACCTTTGCCCTTATGATGCAGCAGAAGGGTTGGCGCCGGGTCGCGGCGAATATCATCCGGCGCTACTGGATGGACCGTTCAACCCGCAAGGTATCCGCGCGCGACCGGCGCTTTACGCAAGGCGCGGCGCTGATGGGCGCGACTTATGAGGCGGTATTCAAGGCGGGCGTGAAGCTGCGGACCGGGACAAAGCTTGAGAATATGGTGGTCGATGCCGGCGGGCAGGTGACCGGAGTCGAAGTTTCCAGCTTCGGCCGCACCTCGACCATCGGCGCACGGCACGGGGTCGTGCTGGCGGCTGGCGGTTTCGAATGGAACCAGGAACTGCGCGACCGCTTTTTCAAGGTGCCGGGGCTGACCCGGCACTCCTCCTCGCCCGAAGATGCCAACCGGGGTGAGGCGTTGATCGCCGCCGAAAAGCTGGGCGCCGATACCGAGCACACCGGCGAAGGCTGGTGGATCCCCACAATGACCCTGCCGATGCCTAAGGCATCCAATTATCACGAGATCCATCAGGCGGCGTTCGATGTCGGCCGCCCGTGGTCGGTCTGCGTCAACCGCAACGGTGTGCGATTTGTGGACGAGGCGACGGGTTATGATTCTTTCGGGCAGGCCATGGTCGCCGATCAGGAAAAAACCGGGGCGAATTGCCCGTGCTGGTTGGTGTTCGACGCCAAGTTCCGCGCCAAATTTAGTGCCGGCGGGCTGATGCCCTGGGCGCATACGCCTGAACACAAGGTACCGGCGGACTGGTGGGACAACTACATCTTCCGCGCCGATACCGTCGAGGAATTGGCGGCGAAGATTACCGTGCCGGTCGATGCTTTGCGCCAGTCGGTGAACAACATGAACCACTACGCGAAGACCGGCGTCGATCCGGAATTCGGGCGCGGCGGTAACATCTATGACCAGTTCTTCGGCGATCCGACTGTGGCACCCAACCCCAACCTTGGCCCGATCGACAAGCCGCCGTTCTATGCCGTGCCGATCAACAACGGCGATCTTGGCACCAAGGGTGGCATCCGCACCGATGCACGGGCGCGAGTGATCGATGTGAACGGCAAGCCGATCGAGGGTCTCTATGCCGCTGGCAACTGCTCAGGCAACCCCTTCGGCGATTGTTATCCTGGTGCGGGCGGGACCATCGGCCCGGCCATGACCTTCGGCTTTATCGCTGCCAACGACATTGCAGAGCGCTCGGGCAACCAGCGCGCCAAGTAAGATTTTTCGGGAGAAGTTCGTGAGTGAAAAGAAGGTAGCCATCGTCACCGGTGCCGCTGGAGGTATTGGCGAGGCGATCGTCCGCAAGCTGGGCGAGAAAGGTTTTCGAGTGCTCGGCACCGGACGCAATGCGGGCAAGCTGCAGGCGCTGAAAGATGCGCTGGGCGGATCGATGGAGTTCGAATTCCACGCCGCCGACATTCAGGCCGATGACGCTCCGAAGGCCATCGTCGATGCGGCCATGGCGAAGTTCGGCCGGCTCGATGCGCTGGTCAACAACGCCGGATCGTTCAACTTCGGCCCGGTTCACGCGACGACGGACGACATGCTCGACGAGGTGTTCGGCATATCCCTGCGCGCGCCTTTCCGCCTGTGCCGCGAGGCGTTGGTCCATATGAGGGAAGGCAGTTCGATCGTGTTCATCGGATCGACCTGGGGGCTTTACGGCACGCCAGGCGGCGGCGCCTATTCCACGGTGAAAGCCGGGCAGATCGGCCTGATGCAGACGATGGCGGCGGAATATGGGCCTAAGGGCGTGCGTTCGAACTACGTCGCGCCAACGGTCGTCCGTACCGAGATGACCGACGCCTACTGGGACCTCGATTTCTTCCGCCGGACCAATCACGAACTGACGCCGCTGGCCCGCGAATGTTCGGCGCAGGATGTGGCCAATATGGTCGCCTTCCTCGCCAGCGATGAAGCGGCGATGGTGAACGGGCAGACGATCGCGGTCGATGGCGGGATTTCCACGACGCGCTACCTCGCGCCTGAGGCGATCGGCGCGGTCCGCCAATAACAGACGCGGTCCGCCAATAACAGAAACGCCCGGCCTGCCAGATGGCGGGCCGAGCGCTGTCTTGCCACAAGGGCGGCGAATTACGGCTTGGCAGGCAGCTTGGCGAGATCGACGTCGATCTTGGCGAGCACTTCGTCCTTGATCATGTCGGGCGCAAAACCCTGAATCTGCTTCAGCGTCATCGCCTTGGCCATTTCCAGCTGCGGGTTGGTCGAGAAGCCCGGCATGTGCTTGTCGATAACGGCCTTGGCGGCGGCATCGTCGACCAGCGTGCCGATGGTGGTGTCGGCAGTAGTGTAAGGCGCGCCGGCAGCCATGGCGGGAACGGAAGTTACGGCCAGCAGACCGGCAAGCAGGACTTTGCGAAACATCGGGGGCATCCTCTTCGTCAAGCTCACCACAACGCGCGGCGGCTATGCGGCGCGGCATAGCGGATTGGACTAACCAGTTCAACTTTTGATCTATCCTGTTTCGCAAGGAGTTCTTGCGAAACGGGCCTGGGAACCCGATGTTGAATGAAGCGTTTGCCTGAACGCACAGCGGGGATGCCAATGACAGAAGACGCGGATCAGGACGCTGCCGAGGGCTGCAGCCCATCGACGTGGCGATTTGCCATGGCCAGCCGTGCGCATGTCGTCATCGATGCGGCGGCCTATTTCTCGGTCATGCAGCAGGCCATGCTGCAGGCGCAGCAGCGCATTCACCTGATCGGTTGGGATTTCGACACGCGGGTGCGGCTGGGGCCGGGGCGGCGCTGGTGGAACCGGCCGACCCGGCGCACGAACCCGGCGCGGCTGGGTGCATTCGTGGTGTGGCTGGTGCGCCGCCGCCCAGGCCTGCAGGTGCGCGTACTCAAGTGGAATTTCGGCGCGCTGAAATTCGTCTTCCGCGGCTCGATGATCCTCGATCTGTGGCGCTGGTGGCTCAATCGGTCGATCGATTTCAAGTTCGATTCCGCTCATCCGTTCGGCTCCAGCCATCATCAGAAGATCGTGGTCATCGACGACCAGTTCGCAGTCTGCGGCGGCATCGACATGACCAGCCAGCGCTGGGACACGCCCGAACATATCGAGGATGATCCGCGCCGCATGGCGCCGGGGCGCAAGCCTTATGGTCCCTGGCACGACATGACCTTGCTGGTCGAAGGCGATGCAGCAGCGCAGCTTGGCCTACTTGGCCGGATGCGCTGGGAACGCGCAGGGGGCGAGCCGATGGAGCCCTGCGCGCCGCAGGATGACAGCCCCTGGCCAGCCAAGCTGCGCGCCGAGTTCCGCGACGTTGAACTCGGCATCGCGCGTACCCAGGCGGCCTATGACGGAGCGGCGGGGATCAACGAGATTGAGGAGCTTTTTGCCGAACATATCCGTCGCGCAAAAAAGTTCATCTACGCCGAAAGCCAGTACTTCGCCTCGCGCCGGGTTGCCGAGGCGCTGGCCGAGCGGCTGTCGCAGCCAAACCCGCCCGAAGTGGTGCTGATCAACCCGCGCAATGCCGATGGCTGGCTGGAACAGACCGCGATGGACGGCGCGCGGGTGCGGCTGTGTCATGCGATCGCCCAGAAGGACCCGGACCGGCGTTTCCGCATCTATATCCCGGTCACCACCGGCGGTACGCCGATCTATATCCATTCCAAGATGATGATCGTCGATGACGAGATACTGCGCATCGGCTCGGCGAACATGAACAACCGTTCGATGGGGCTCGATACCGAGGCGGATGCCTATATCGACTGCGCCCGCCCGGCCAATGACCGCGACGAGGTGCGTGAGGCGATCCGCCGCATTCGTTATCGCCTGATTGCTGAACATTCCGCGATTGAACCGCAACATGTCGGCCGCATGATCGAGAAATATGGATCAATGACAGCGCTGATCGAAGCGCGCATCGACGACGCCGAGGCGAAAAAGGGTAAGCGCTTGGAACGTTTTCACTTGCGGCCCTTAAGCGAAACGGAAAAGGCAATTGCTGACACCGCATTGCTCGATCCGGAACGCCCGGGTGAGTTGTTCGAACCCATGGGCCGTCGTCGCGGCCTGTTCCGGCTGGGCAGCCTGCTGCGCCGACCGAAGTAAGGAGACCCTGCCATGGCCTGTGGCCACGATCACGACGAACTGGACGACAGTGGCAAGGTCATTGTTCCCGAAGAGGTGCAGGAAGCGATCCGCACCCTGCTGCGCTGGTCGGGCGATGATCCGCAGCGCGAAGGCCTGATCGATACCCCCAAGCGTGTTGCCCGTGCATGGAAGGAATATTGCCAGGGCAATGGCACCGATCCGGCCGCGCACCTGTCGCGCCAGTTCCAGGAAGTGGGCGGTTATAACGAACTCGTCCTGCTCAAGGACATTCCGTTCCAGTCGCACTGCGAACATCACATGGCACCGATCACCGGCAAGGCGGCCATCGCCTATATGCCCCGTGACAGCGTGGTCGGCATTTCCAAGCTCGCCCGCGTGCTCCACGGCTTTGCCCAGCGCTTGCAGATCCAGGAACGCCTGACCGCCGAAGTGGCGCAGTGCATCTGGGAAAACCTCAATCCGCACGGCGTGGCCGTGGTGATCGAGGCGCAGCATGGCTGCATGACCGGGCGCGGCGTAAAGACGCCGGGCGTGGGCATGGTCACCAGCCGGCTGCTCGGCTGCTTCCTTGAGGATTCGCGCAGCCGCAAGGAAGTGCTCAGCCTGATGGGTTATTGAGCGGGCGACCGCCCAACGTTTCCTGTCAGTCCATGAAAACCGGCGCCGGCTTGCGGCTCGCGCCGGTTTCTTTTTTCCGCTTCATCAGCAGGCAGATCACTACCATCACCATCGACAGCACAAACATCATCTCGAAGGTGTGATGATAGGCCAGGATGAGCCCCTGTCGCGCCACTTCGCCGCTGCGCGCGGCGACGTCGAGAGGGTCGGTGAAGTCCACATCGCCATAACGCCAACCGACCAGCGGATTGTCCGGCGTCACTTTCTCCGCAAGGCGTGACTGCGATGCGGTAAGGTCCCGAAGGGTGAGTGTCTGGATCACCGAAATGCCCACCGCGCCGCCCAGATTGCGCATCAGCGCGGTCAGGGTTGCACCTTCGTTCTTGAACTTGTCGGGCAGGGTGGTGAACACCATCATCATCAGCGGCAGGAACATCAGTCCCGAGCCAAGCCCCTGCACGAACGAGACCAGCGCCATGGTCCAGGGGTCCGTTTCCAGCGTGACGCCGGACAGGATGTAGAACCCCCCGATCATGCCGCTCAGCCCGATGATCATCAGCAGCCGCGAATCCACTTTGCCTATCAGTTGTCCGGCAATCACCACGGTCAGGATGTTGCCGATCGCGCGCGGCAGCGAGACCACGCCGGTGAGCATGACCGGATAGCCCATCAGTTGCTGCATCATCGTGGTAATGATCGGGATCGCGCCGACCATGAAAATGCCGACCCCCATCATGAAGGCCGTACCCAGTGCGAAATTGCGGTCCTTGAAGATCGCCGGCTTGATGAACGGGTCCGCGGTGGTGAACACGTGGACCACCGCGAGATAGCCGAACAGGGCGGCAATCGCGGCTTCAATTGCCACTTCGGTGGAGGAGAACCAGTCGAGCAGTTGCCCCCGGTCAAGCATCAGCTGGAAGGCGGTGAGCGCCACCGACACGTAAATGAACCCGCGCATGTCAAACTTCACTTCGCGCAGCTTGTCATGGCCCGCAGCGAAGACCGCGAAGCCGGTCAGCGACAGCACGCCAATCGGCACGTTGATCAGGAAGATCCAGCGCCACGAGATATATTCGATAAGCCACGCGCCCAGCGTCGGGCCGAGCATCGGGCCCATCAACGTGCCGACACCGAAGGCGGAGATCGCCGTTCCGTGCTTTTCCTCTGGCCAGATATCGAGCAGCAGGACCTGACTGAGCGGCACCAGGCTTGCCCCCGATGCGCCCTGGATGAAGCGGAACAGGGTCAACGTTTCAAGGTTGGGCGCCAGCCCGCAGCCCAGCGAACTGAGCGTGAAGAAGAACACTGAGGTTCGCATCGTGCGCAGGCGGCCAAAGCGGTCCGCCAGCCAGCCGGCCAGTGGCGTCATGACGGCAGCGGCGATCAGGTAGCTGGTCAGCACCCAGGTGATCTGTTCGGGGCTGGCGGCAAGGTTGGATTGGATGCGGCCCAGCGCGATGGTGGCTATGGTCGAATCGAGCGTGACCAGAAGCACCGCCGTGAGGGCGGCGATGGTGATCATCAGTGCAGTCTGGGGGTCCGGGTAGCCCTTGTGCTCGTCCATTGACTCATACCGGCCAGCCCGCACGGCGGCCGAGCCACCCCAAGAGCACATAGCCGGCAATGGCAAGAACCGCGCCACCAACCAACGCGGGCACGATGCCCACACCGCGGCGAAGCAGCAATGCCATCAGGACGAAGGCGGGAAGCGAGGCGATGACGTAGAGCGTCGAGCCCAGCAGGAAATCGGCGGCACGGAACGGGTCAGGGCTCTCCCGCCACAGCCACAGCAGGGCCAGCATGGAAGTCATCGGCAACGAGGCGACAAGGCCGCCCCAGCCGGGATTGCGCCGCGCAATTTCGGAGGCAGCCGCCACGATCAGGCCGGAAATTACGGCCTTCGCTGCCAGCTGCCCCCACATCAGGAAAAACTCAAAGCTGGTCGAGCATGTAGTCGGCCGAGCTCACCTTGAATTCGCCCGGACCTTCGACGTTAAGCTGTTCAACCTTGCCGTCGTTGATCACGGCCGACCAGCGGCTGCCGCGCTGGCCCATGCCGAAGCCCGTGCCATCCATGGTCAGGCCCAGTGCCTGCGCGAAATCGCCATTGCCGTCGGCCAGCATGGTGACATCGCCCGAACCGTCGCGCTGATTCCATGCGCCCAGCACGAAGGCGTCGTTGACGGCAGTGCAGGCGATTTCGTCGATGCCCTTGGCCTTCAAGTCGGCAGCCTTTTCCACGAAGCCCGGCAAGTGCTTGGCCGAGCAGGTCGGCGTGAATGCACCGGGGACCGAGAAGATCGCGACCTTACGGCCCTTGAAATATTCGCCGGTCTGCACCGGTTCGGGGCCTTCGGCACCTACCTTAGTGAGCTTGACGTCGGGGATCTGGTCGCCTGTTGCGATGGTCATGGGGTGGCTCCTGTCAGGGCCGGGATTGGCCGCTTCGCTGCGATCCATAGGCCGGATTGCGAGCGAATCGCAACACGCCATTGCACCAGTCATCCATGGTTAAATCCGCTTTACCGCGCTCTTTCAGCGGGCGGTAAAGGACTTGGCGGAGTCTGGTGGGGAGACGGGACGGTACAACTTGCTTGTGGGAGCAACGGGGTCATGAAATCATTTATCAGGAAAGCGGCGTTCAGCTTGGCCGCCAGCGGTTTGCTTTTGGCAACGCCGTCACAAGCATCAACTGGCGGCACCGCTGAAAAGCTGCGCCGACTGGACATCATGCTGATGGTTACGGGGCTGCGCTGCCGCAACGGAGCGCACGATTTCCAGGCCGATTTCCAGAACTTTGAGGCGGCGCACTTGCCGGCGCTCAACAGTGCGGCGGCTCAGCTGCGCGATGGCTTCGAAGCCAGCCACGGCGCGAATGGTGCCGAACGCGCTCTTGACCGGATGAGCACGGTCATGGCCAACCAGTACGGCGCGGGGCACCCCTGGCTGGAGTGCGGCGAACTCAAGATTGTCGCACGGAGCCTGGCGCAGATGCAGGGCACCGAAGCGCTGATCGAAGCGGCCGATCAACTGCTCGCTGGCAGCGGCAGTCCGGCCCAGCTGACATGGGTGCGGCGCTGATCCGCAAATGAACATATAAAGACATCTTTATATTCCTGACGCGAGAGGCTAAGGGCGGCTCCATTCTTTGGTGCCGTCCTTTGCTTTTCCGGCGCCCGCAATCAGGAGACTACCAAGTGTCGAGCGCCCAGAACGACTATGTGATCGCCGATATCGGCCTTGCCGACTTCGGCCGCGCCGAGATCAATATCGCCGAAACCGAAATGCCCGGCCTGATGGCTCTGCGCTCGGAATTCGGCGCCTCGCAGCCCCTCAAGGGCGCGCGGATCACCGGTTCGCTGCACATGACGATCCAGACCGCCGTGCTGATCGAGACCCTTGTTGCCCTTGGCGCCGAAGTGCGCTGGGCGACCTGCAACATCTTCTCGACTCAGGACCACGCCGCAGCCGCCATCGCCGCTGCCGGCATCCCGGTTTTCGCAATCAAGGGTGAAAGCCTCGCCGATTACTGGGACTACGTCGGTTCGATCTTCGATTGGGACAAGGACGGTTCGGGCAAGACCGCGAACATGATCCTCGACGATGGCGGCGACGCCACGATGTTCGCCCTGTGGGGCGCCCGCGTTGAAGCAGGCGAGACGCTGTTCGAGCCTTCGAACGAGGAAGAGATCGAATTCGTCCGCGCGCTGAACGCCTTCCTCAAGGCCAAGCCGGGCTACCTCACCATGTCGGTCGCGCACATCAAGGGCGTGTCGGAAGAAACCACCACCGGCGTACACCGCCTTTACCAGATTGCCAAGGACGGCAAGCTGCCGTTCCCCGCGATCAACGTGAACGATTCGGTCACCAAGTCGAAGTTCGACAACCTCTATGGCTGCAAGGAATCGCTGGTTGACGCGATCCGCCGCGCCACCGACGTCATGCTCGCCGGCAAGGTTGCCTGCGTTGCCGGCTTCGGCGATGTCGGCAAGGGTTCGGCCGCTTCGCTCCGCCAGGGCGGCGCGCGCGTCATGGTCACCGAAGTCGATCCGATCTGCGCATTGCAGGCGGCGATGGAAGGCTATGAAGTCGTGACGATGGAAGAAGCCGTCACTCGCTGCGACATCTTCGTCACCGCCACCGGCAACGAAGGCGTCATCACCGTCGATCACATGCGTGCAATGAAGCCGATGAGCATCGTCTGCAACATCGGCCACTTCGACAGCGAGATCCAGGTCGCCGCGCTGCAGAACTTCAAGTGGACCGAAGTGAAGCCTGGCACCGACCTCGTCGAATTCCCCGACGGCAAGCAGATCATCATGCTCGCCAAGGGTCGCCTGGTGAACCTGGGCTGCGCCACCGGCCACCCCAGCTTCGTCATGTCGTCGAGCTTCACCAACCAGACGCTCGCGCAGATCGAACTGTTCACCAACCCGGCGCAGTACAAGAACGAAGTCTATGTCCTGCCCAAGCACCTCGACGAAAAGGTCGCCGCGCTGCACCTCGAAAAGCTCGGCGTGAAGCTGAGCAAGCTGAGCCAGCGCCAGGCCGACTACATCGGCGTGCCGACCGAAGGCCCGTTCAAGCCGGATCACTACCGCTATTGAGCTGACGGTTCAGGAATGAAGGAAAGGGCGGGGCGATGGCTCCGCCCTTTTTTGTTTGAGCCGCATGAGCAGGGCAAAAATCGCGCGGATCATTCCTGCGCCTGCCTTGCCATCCGCCCGTCGCCCGCATAGCGAAGCAGCATGGTGTTCAACCAGACCGCGCTTGTTCTGATCGGCCTGTTGCTCGCGGCTTGGACCGCGCTGGCAGCGTGGGCGTTTCTTGCCGCGCGGCGGCGGCTCAAGCGGGCTGAGGCTAGCCAGCGCGCTGCCCGGCGCATGGCGCGGATGGTCGAGGAATCGCCGGCCTTGCCGTTGCTGGTAAGGACTGACGGCAAGATCGAGGCGGCGCCCAAGCTGGCCGGCTGGCTGGGGCTCGATGGCGTGCCGCAGTTCCTTACCGAGCTGTCCGAAGAGGGCCGGGGCCTGCCGCCCGAACAACTGGCCGCGCTGAACGAAGCGGTTTTGCGCACACAGAAGACCGGCGCGCCGTTCCACATGGTCGCCACTCCGGTGGGATCGCGCCGCAGTCTCGCCTTGCGCGGTGTGCTCGCGGATCCGCAGGTCTCCCCCGGTGGTGCGGCGTTGGTGTGGATCTTCGACTTTTCCGACAGCGAGAGCGAGCTTGTGCAACTGCGTGCTGATGCCGCCCGCGCACGTGAAGATTTTGCCGCGCTGGTCGGCCTGATCGAAGCCGCGCCGATGCCGATGTGGTTCCGGTCCAGCGATGGCAAATTACGGCTCGTCAACCAGGCCTATGTGACCGCCGTGGGCGGCGAGGATGCGGTCGAAGTGGCCGATGCCGGGACCGAACTGGTCGAAGCGGTCGACGGAGTCAGCGCCTCGAAAGTCGCGCTGCAGGCGCTGTCGCGCAAGCGGTCGATCGAACGCATGGTTGCGGCGACCATCGGCGGGCAACGCCGCACACTCAAGGTCACCGACTTGCCGCTGGGCGATGACGGTGTGGCCGGATACGCGGTCGACGTCGAAGATATGGAGGAGCTGTCACGCTCGTTCGATGCCTTCCGCAAGGCGCAGCGCTCGCTGCTTGACCAGTTGTCCGCCGGGGTCGCGCAGTTTGATGCAAAGCATAACCTGTCCTTCGCCAACCAGCCGTTCCAGCGCATTTTCGCGCTCAAGCCCGCCGCCATGCTTGATCCGCCGCCGTTTGAACGCCTGCTTGATCTGGCGCACGACGCTGGCCGCGTACCTGAGGCGCGCGATTTTCCAGCTTGGCGCAAGGAAAAGGCCGGCTGGTTCCACAAGGGCGAGGCGCAGGAAGAGGCGTGGCCGCTCGGCGATGGCACGCATTTGCGCGTCGTTGCGCACCCGATGCCCGATGGCGGCCTGCTGCTGATTGTCGAGGATCGCACCGAACAGCTCCAGTTGTCCTCCGCGCGAGATACACTGCTGCGCACCCGCACGGCGACCTTCGACAGCCTGTTCGAATCGGTCTCGGTCTTCGCCCCCGATGGCCGGATGCAACAGTGGAACCGGCGCTTTGCCGCGGACTGGGGGCTCGACAGCGATTTCCTCGATACTCACCCGAAGATCGACACCCTGCTCGAACGCATCGGCGCGCGGCTCAAGCGGCCGGCGCAGGCCAAGGCCGTGGGCGAGGTCGTTCGTGCCGCCACGCTGGATCGCAAGCAGACTGGCGGGCGGGTGAGTCTGGCCGATGGGCGGACGCTCGAGTTCGCCGGGGTGCCGCTGCCAGATGGCAACGGGCTGCTGACGGTGCTCGACATTACCGACAGCCAGAAGGCGGAAACGGCGCTGCGCGAACGCAATGCCGCACTGCTTGAGGCGGATGAGGTCAAGACCCGCTTCCTCGCCTCGATGTCCTATGAATTCCGCAATCCGCTGAACGCTATCGGTGGCTTTGCCGAACTGCTGCAGGCGGGCATTGGCGGCGATCTTAACGACCAGGGCCGCGAATATGTCGGCGATATCCTGACCTCGGTGGCGCGTCTGGGCGAGCAGATCGAATCGGTCCTCGATCTGTCGCAAAGCGAGGCGGGGTTGCTCCCGTTGGCGATGGAGGAACTGGAGCTGCTGCCCTTCATCACCGCCGTGGTGGAAGAGCGGCGCGATCGCTTCAAGCAGTCTGATCTGCAGCTTGACCTGCGCGGTGACAAGGGTGCCGGACGGGTCACGGCAGACCGCCGGCGGCTTGGCCGGGCGATCGGGCACCTCATCGACAACGCGATTGCCGCAACGCCGCGCGGCGGACGCATCCTCATTGAACTGGCGCGGCTCAAGAACGGGCGCGCGCGGATCGTCATTTCGGACAATGGCCCGGGCATGGACCCCGCCGCGCTTGCCCGCGCGATTGGCGGGGTGAAGGTCGGCGCGGTGGGGACGGCGCTGGAACGCCGGCAAGGGCTCGGCTTGCCGCTCGCCCGCCAGCTGATCAGCGCGCACGGCGGCAGCCTCGAACTGGTGTCGGAGCCGGGGCAGGGCACCGCCGCGCTCATCGAACTGCCGTGACGATCGACCTGCCGGACCTCGCCGCGATGGACCGCTTTGGCCGCGCCATTGCCAGGGTCTTGCGCGCCGGGGACGTGGTTGCGCTGTCCGGTGGGCTGGGCGCGGGGAAGACCACGCTGGCCCGCGGGATCATCGCCGGGCTGGGTCACGAAGGCGAGGTGCCAAGCCCCAGCTTTGCGATCATCGAAACCTATGATCCGCCCGCCGTGCGCCTGCCGCTGGTTCACGCCGATTTCTACCGGCTGGAGCATCCGCGCGAAGCGGAAGAGCTGGGTCTTGACGATTACCGAGAGGGCGCCGCGTTGATAGCGGAATGGCCCGATCACGCCGGTGGATTCGCATCCGAGCCGGCCTGCCTTGAAATTACGCTGGAAACTGCGGAAACGGGGCGGATTGCCATTGTAAGTGCCGGGTCCGATTGGCTAGGGCGTGAGCCATGGAAGTGACCCTGCCCGAAGGCCTTGATGGCTTTCTCGCCGATGCCGGCTGGCCGAACGCGGTGATCGAACCGCTGCCGGGCGACGCCTCGTTCCGCCGCTATTTCCGTCTCCGCATGGGCGAGAAGACGGCGATGCTGATGGATGCGCCGCCGCCGAACGAGGATCCGGGTCCGTTCCTGCGCGCCGCGCGCTGGTTGGACGAAAACGGCATGCGCGCGCCGCGTATCCTTCATGCCGAACCGGATCGCGGCCTCGTCCTGCTGGAAGACTTCGGCGAGACGCGAATGCGCGATTACCTTGATGATTGGCCGGCGGACGAGGAAGAAGTCTATGCCGGTGCGGTCGATGCGCTGACGGCGCTGCACCGCCTGCCGCCCGGGCCGTTCGTCAGTTACAGCCTGACTGAATACCAGCGCGAGGCGCAGCTGTTCATCGATTGGTACGTGCCTGCGCGCGCGCTTTACGTGGACAGCCGCGGCTGGGCGGCGGCCTGGCAGGAGGCTTTCGCCGCGCTGATGCCCAACCAGCGCCCGGGCGTGACGGTCTTGCGCGATTACCACGCCGAAAACATCATGCTGCTCAGCAGCCTCGACAAGCAGGGCCTGCTCGATTTTCAGGACGCGTTGATTGGTCATGCGGCTTACGATCTGGTGTCATTGCTGCAGGATGCGCGGCGCGATGTCAGCCTTGAACTCGAAGCGAAAATGCTGGATCGTTACCTTGAAGGCTATGCGGGGAACCGCGCCGCTTTCCTCGCCGATTACGCGATGCTCGGGGCGCAGCGGAACGCCAAGATTGTGGGGATTTTCGTGCGGCTTTGGAAGCGTGACGGCAAGCCGCGCTACCTCTCGATGATTCCGCGTGTCTGGGCGCAGATGGAGCGTGACCTTGCCCATCCGGCGCTTGCCCCGGTGGCGCGCTGGTTCGATGCCAATATCCCCGCCGAACTCCGCGAGGCGCAGGGCGGCGACTGGCAGGCATGACATTCAAGATGCCCGAAACCGCGATGGTCATGGCCGCGGGCAAGGGCACCCGCATGATGCCGTTGACCAAGGACCGGCCCAAGCCGCTGGTCCGCGTCGCCGGTACGACCCTGCTCGATCATGTGCTGGTCCATTTGCGGAATGCCGGGGTGGGGCGGATCGTCGTCAACGTGCATTACTTCCCCGACCAGATAGAGGCGCATCTGGCGGATCATGCGCAGGATTTCGCCGTGACCATCTCGAACGAGCGCGACCTGCTGCTCGATACCGGCGGCGGGCTGGTGCGCGCCAAGCCGCTGATCGCCGGCGATCCGTTCATCTGCGTCAATGCCGACAACTGGTGGACTGACGAAGGCGAGAATGCCTTTCGCCGGCTCGCGGCAGCCTGGGACGGCGACAGGATGGACGTGCTGATGCTCGTCGTTCCGTTCGAGCGAGCGGGCAATACGCAGGGGCAAGGCGATTTCGACCTTGAGGACGACGGCCGCCTGACCCGCGAAGGCGGAAAACGGGCGCGGCCCTATGTCTGGACAGGGATCCAGATGCTGTCGAAGCACCTGATCGCCGACGCGCCCGAGGACGTCTTTTCGACCAACCTGTTCTGGGACCGCGCGATTACCGCCGAGCGCTGTCACGGACTGGTCCACGAAGGCCAGTGGTTCGATGTCGGTTATCCCGAGGCGATCGACATGACGGAGGCAGCGCTCGGCTATGCCGGCTGAGCGCGAAACCACGGAAAAAGGACCGCAGGTCTATTCGATTGCCGCGCACCGGGGTTTTGCCGATGCACTGGTAGCTGGACTGCTGCCGCGTTACGGTGATGACCAGCTTGGCCTGGCGCGGCTGACTCTTCTGCTCCCCAGCCAGCGCGCGATCAGGACCGTAACCGAGGCTTTCGTGCGGCTTTCAGGGACCCGCGAATTGCGCGGGCTGCTGCTGCCGCGCATGGCGGCGGTGGGCGATCTCGACATCGACGAAACCCTCGGGCCGCTGCTCGATCCGCTCGGCGCGGGCAATGACATCCCCCCGGCGGTCGAACCGACACAGCGCTGGCTGCGGTTGGCGGTCCTGCTCGCCGAGGAACTGGGCGACCGCGCCCCCAAAGGCCCCGCGCTGCTGCGGCAGGCCTTTGATCTGGGCCGCACGATGGACCGCCTGCTGGTCGAAGGCATTCGTCCCGAGGAACTGCTCGAACCGCGTGTCGTCGACGTTGTTGGTGAGCTTGCGGAACACTGGAAACGTTCGACGCTGACTTTCGCGCGCGTGCAATTGCGCTGGCTGTCGGAACTGGAAAGCGCAGGATTGGTCGATGCCCCGGCGAGGCGCAATCGCCTGTTTGATCGGGCGGCGGCGAAATGGGCGGCGCAGGCTCCGGCCACACCAATCGTTGCGGCAGGCGTGACCAGCGCCTCGCCTTCTCTGGCCCGCCTGCTGCGGGTGGTCAGTGAATTGCCGCGCGGAGCGGTGATCCTGCCCGATCTCGATCTCAGCCTCGATGCCGAGACCTGGGCGGCGCTGGGCCGGGCGGGGGTGGGCGAAAGCCCTGACGATCCGCCCTTTGCACGCGAAGATGCGGTCACCCATCCTCAATACCATCTCAAGCTGCTGCTCAACCGCATGGGCGTGCAGCGCGGCGAAGTGCAGCCGTGGCACCGCGCCGGCATGGCCGCTGCCCCGCCGGAACGCAGCAAGGCAATCTCCAACCTGTTCCTGCCGCCCGCCGCCAGCGCGCGTTGGGTCGCTCTGGCCGCAGAACAGCGGCGTCTCACCGGAGTGACTCTGATGGTCAGCGACCATCCGGGGCATGAGGCGCAGGCCATCGCGCTCAAGATCCGCGAGGCGCTGGAAGTGCCTGGGAAGCGTGTCGCGCTGATCACGCCTGACCGTGCGCTGGCCGCGCGCGTGATCTCGCACCTCCGCCGCTGGAATGTCGAGGCCGACGATACAGCAGGCGAGCCTTTGCCGCTGACCCCGGCGGGCCGATTGCTGCTGCTGCTCGCCGAAGTTGCCGCCAGCAATGCCGCGCCGGTGCCGCTGCTGGCGCTGCTTGGTCACCCCTATTCGGGTGAGACGTTCGGACGCCCTGACTGGCTGGACCACGTTCGAGCGCTCGATCTGGCGCTGCGCGGTCCGCGACCCGGGCCGGGATTGGCACCGCTTCGCGCTCTGGCCGAGGAACGCGACAAGCATGTGCGCGGGTTTGCGGATTGGTGGGGCGTGGTCGAAGATCTGCTCACACCGCTACTCGGCGATGGCGAAGACATGCCGCTCGCCGCCGCGCTCGACGCGCTGATCGCGGCGGGCGAGGCGATCAGCGGCGGGCGCATCTGGGGCGAAGCGGATGGTCGTTCGCTCTCCAGCTTTGTCGAGGACCTGCGCGATGCGGCCCGCGCTGCCGGAACGCGGATCGAGCGCGACGGGCTCGCCGTCGCTTTGCGCGATGCGATGGAGCGCGTTGCCGTGCGCAAGCCGTGGGGCGGCCATCCGCGCGTTGCCATCTATGGCTTGATCGAGGCGCGGATGAGCCGCGCCGACATGGTGATCTGCGGCGGGCTGACCGAGGGCACCTGGCCGGCAGCGCCGTCGCCCGATGCCCTGCTCGCCGCGCCGGTGCTGCGCGCGCTCGGCGTGCCGGGGGCGGATTTCCGTATCGGCCTTGCCGCGCATGACCTTGCCGCCGCGCTGGGTGCGCCCGAGGTGGTGCTGAGCTATGCGCGGCGCGATACGTCTGGCCCGGCGATCCCCTCGCGCTTCGTGCTGCGCGTGCGCGCCATGCTTGGCGCAGATTTGCTCGACCGCCATCTCGACCGTGAGACCCCGGCGCTCGCGCGGCGGCTGAACGAGCCGGCACGCAAGGCGGCGCATCCCCGGCCGCAGCCGATGCCCTCGCCCGAACAGCGCGACGTGCCGATTGCCGTGACCGGCCTCGACCGGCTGCGCGGCGATCCTTACCAGTTCTACGCCTGCGATATCCTGCGCCTGCGCGCGCTCGACGCGCTTGATGCCGAGCCCACCGCGGCGTGGAAGGGCACAGCGGTGCACCAGATCCTCGAACGCTGGCACAAGGAAGGCGGTTCGCTGGGCGCCATCGCCAGCGACGAGCTCGACAAGATGAGCGCGCACCCGCTGGTGCGAGGCCTGTGGTGGCCGCGCCTGATCGCCGGGTTGCAATGGATCGAGGAACAGATCGCCGCGCAGGACGGGCAGGGCCGGCGCGTCCTCGCCAGCGAGATCAAGGGCAGCATCACCTTCAAGGGCGTGACGATCAAGGGCCGCGCCGACCGGATCGATGCGCTGGCGGACGGCACTCTGGCGGTTGTCGATTACAAGACCGGCGGGCCGCCAACCGCGCGCCGAGTGCAGGAAGGGTTTGCGCTGCAGCTTGGCCTGATCGGACTGATGGCGCGCGATGGCGCCTTTGCCGGGGTTGCGGGCGAGCCGACCCGTTTTGAATACTGGTCGCTGCGGAAGAACAGCAAGAGTGCGACCGGGTTTGGCGAACTCAGCGAGCCGATCCTTGAAGGCGCGAAAAAGTCGGGCATTCCGCGCGGCGAGTTTCTCTCGGAAACCGAACGCTTCCTTGGCGATGCAATCGACCGCTGGATCAAGGGCAGCGATGCCTTCACCGCGCGGCTCAACCCGGCCTATCCGGGCTATGCCGATTACGACCAGCTGATGCGGCTCGATGAGTGGCAGGGCCGCGAAGGAGAAGACCAGTGAGCAAGGTCTTCCCGCTTGAAGGCAACCAGCGGCTGGCGGTCGATCCGGCGGATACGGTCTGGCTCTCGGCCTCGGCCGGCACCGGCAAGACGCAGGTGCTGTCCGCCCGCGTGCTGCGCCTGCTGCTGCAGCCCGGGGTCAGCCCGTCGCAATTGCTGTGCCTGACTTTCACCAAGGCAGGCGCCGCCGAAATGGCCGTGCGCGTGAACGAGGTGCTGGCGAACTGGGTGCGCATGCCCGACACGCAGCTCTACCGCGAGATGGAAAACATCGGCGCGCCGGTCGATCCGGAATCGCGTGACCGTGCCCGAACCCTCTTCGCCTCGGTGCTCGATTGCCCGGGCGGCGGGCTGCGGATCGATACGATCCACGCCTTTTCGCAGTGGCTGCTCGCGGGTTTCCCGGAAGAGGCGGGGCTGTCCCCCGGTACGCGCCCGATGGAGGACCGCGACCGCATCCTGCTGCTGCGCGACGTGCTTGGCAACTTGCTGGTCGAGGCCGAAGCGCGCGGTGATCATGCCTTCATGGCGGCGCTTTCCACGCTGGCGGTGCGGATGAAGGATAGCGGCGAGGTGGAGCAGTTCCTCCTGCGCTGCGCCTCGGCCCATTCGGCGTGGTTTGGCCCCGGTTCGTGGGAACTCGGCGACCTGCGACCGCGCGTTATGCGGCTGTTGGGGTTGCCGGAGGATGCGGGCGAGCACAGTCTGATCGAACTGTGCAGCGACGCCGAATTCGAATGCGATGCGCTGGAATTGTGCCTGTCCGCATACCGACAATGGAACGGCAAAAAGGGCATGGCCGGCCGCGAAGTCATAGCCGCATGGCTCGCTGGCGATCCGGCTGACCGGCTTGAGAGCTTTGCCCAGCTTTTCGCCGTGCTGTTCACGCAGAAAGACACGATCAAGGACGTCCCTTCGCTCGAAAAGTTTGAGACGCACTTCGGCGATGCGGCAGGGCGCGTGCTCGAAGCCATGCTGCGCGTGCGGGACATGCGCGGACTGCTCGCTGCAGCCGACTACATCGTCCCCGCACTCACGCTGGGCCGCGCGTTTGCCCATGCCTGGGATGAGGCGAAGAAGCGCGAAGGCCTGATCGATTTCGACGACCAGATCCGGCAGGCCGCCGAATTGCTCAATCGCCGCGATGTGGCTGACTGGATCCGCTACAAGCTCGACCGGCAATTCGATCACGTGTTGATCGACGAGGCGCAGGATACCAATGCCGCGCAGTGGGAGATCATCAACGCGCTGACCGGGGATTTCTTCTCGGGCGAGGGGCAGCACGGTGAGAAGCTGCGCACCCTGTTCGTCGTGGGCGATTACAAACAGGCGATCTTCCGCTTTCAGGGCACCAGCCCGGAGAACTTCCAGCGCGCCAAGGAACGTGTGCGCGGTTATCTGGAAGATGTGGCGGACAACGTCATCAAGCTGCGCAGTTCGCAGTCGGTACGCGGGTTCCGGGACCTCGGTCTTGGCCAGTCGTTTCGCACGGCGCGGCCGATCCTTGAATTCGTCGATCGTGCGATTGATCAGATCGGACCGGACCGGTTCGGCCTGCAGGAACTGCCCGAACGCCACGTCGGGGAGGAGCGCGAAGGTCTTGTCACTCTGTGGCAGCCGGTGGGCCTGACCGACGGCGAAAGCGCGGACAGCGGTGACGGCGATGAAGGTGAGGAAGGCTGGATCGCCAAGCCGGATCGGCAATTGGCTGAGAAGATCGCCAAGCAGGTCAAAGCATGGCTGCACGGTGGCAGTTCCTTCCCGCTGAAAAAGGGACAGCACCGGCTGGCCAAGGCGGGCGACATCATGGTGCTGGTGCGCAAGCGCAAGGACCTTGCTGGCCTAATCGTCGCGCGGCTCCATGCGGCGGGCGTGCCGGTGGCGGGTGTCGACCGTTTGCGGCTTGGCGCCCCGCTGGCGGTGAAGGATCTGGTCGCCGCGTTGCGCTTTGCCGTGCAGCCGCTCGACGACCTCAATCTGGCCGCACTGCTGGTTTCGCCGCTGGTGGGCTGGAGCCAGGAACAGCTGCTTGAACATGGCTATCGCGGTGAACGGGTGCGGCTATGGGCGCACCTGCGCCAATCGCGTGAACCCGTCGTGCTGGCGGCGATGGAGCAATTGCTCGATCTGCTGCGCCTCGCCGACTACGAGACCCCGCAAGCGTTGCTGCATTGGTTGCTGGTCGGCCCGTGGCGCGGGCGCGAAAAGCTGGTTGCGCGGCTGGGTAGCGAGGCCAACGATCCGATCGACGAACTGGTCAACGCCGCCCACGCCTATGCGATGACCGATGTGCCCAGCCTCGTCGGGCTCCTCCACTGGTTCGATGCCGGCGACGGTGAACTGAAGCGCGAGGCCGAGGGCAGCGGCGGGTTGGTGCGGGTGATGACGGTCCACGGATCGAAAGGTCTGCAGGCGCCAATCGTCATCCTCGCCGATGCGGCCGACAATCCCGACCGCTCGCTGGCATCGCCGCTCGAACTGAGCGATCCGCTGGACAAGGCGCGGCGCATCCCGCTGCCGGGGCTGCGCGCCGAAGAGAAGCGCGGCCGGCTTGAAAACGAGGAAGCCCGCGTCAAGGCCGAGGAGCGCGAAGAGCACTGGCGGCTGCTCTATGTGGCAATGACCCGCGCCGAGGAAGCGCTGTTTGTTACCGGCGCGCTGGCGAGCAACGAAAAGGAGCTCGCCCCAGATAGCTGGTACGCGCGGTTGGCCGAAGTCATGGGGGACGAGCGCGCGCTCGACGATCCGTTGTGGGGCCGCCGCCTTGAATATGGCTCGCTACCGCCGATGCCGTTCGGTTCTGGCGACGTCGCGGTTATGCAGCCGCTCGCGCTCAATCCGCCGTGGGCCGAACGCGCAATTGCCGAAGAGCCTCGCCCGCCGCGCCCGCTCGCGCCAAGTGCGCTGGGTGAGGAGCGGGCCTCCGATCCGCCGTGGCCTCCGGGCACGGGGGTGGAAGCCGCGCGGCGCGGGGTGCTGATTCACCGCCTGCTCGAACGGCTGCCCGAACTTGCCCCGGCGGATCGTTCGTCGGGGGCCATGGCCTGGCTGGCGCGCAATGCTGCCGATCTGGCGGAGAACTTGCGCGGCGAAATGGTCGATGCCGCCATCCGTGTTCTAGGTGAGGCGGCCTGGGCCGACCTGTTCGGGCCTGAGGCACTGGCCGAAGTGCCGATTGCCGCGCTGGTCGGTGATCAGGTGGTTGCCGGCACGATCGACCGGCTGCTGGTTGAACCCGGCCGCATCCGGCTGGTCGATTTCAAGACTGCCCGGCGCCCGCCGCAGGACCTTGGTGGTGTGCCGCAATCCGTAATCCGGCAGATGGCCGCCTATGCCGCTGCGCTCGAAGTCGCCTATCCGGGCCGGCAGATTAACGCGGCGGTCCTTTACACGTCGGTTCCGGCGCTGATTGAAATTCCGGCCGACCTTCTGGCGCGGTTCAAGCCCGGCTTGTCCGCGCCCGAGTAAACCTTTCGCTGGCCGGGAGTTGCGTCCGCCCGCCGAGTGCCTAAATTGGCTGCAACATTTCAGGAGACATTCCATGCCGACTATCGCCGTTACCGACGCCAGCTTCGAAGCCGATGTGCTCAAGTCCGACAAGCCGGTGCTCGTCGATTTCTGGGCGGACTGGTGCGGTCCGTGCAAGATGATCGGCCCGAGCCTTGAGGAAATCTCCGAGGAAATGGCCGGCGAACTGACCATCGCCAAGGTCGACATCATGGAGAACACCGATGTCGCCGCGAAGTTCGGCGTGCAGTCGATCCCGCTGATGGTGCTGATCAAGAACGGCGAAGTCGTCGCGCACAAGCTGGGCGCCGCGCCGAAGAGCCAGATCAAGAGCTGGATCGAAAGCGTTATCTGATTTGGTGTCGTCCCGGGGTTGACCCGGGGCTTCTCCTCCTCTTCGTCCCGGACTTGTTCCGGGACCGCTGGACTGGATGCAACCTTTCTTCGATGAGGCCATCGGTCCCGGATGAGGTCCGGGATGACGGTTACTTTACGACGTCAAATCAACGCCATCCGCGCAGCCAGTTCATCCCACAAGGCAGGGCTGGACGCGCCGATCAGGCCTTTCTGCAAATGCTCTTCAACACGGTAGGCGCGGCCATCGGGCCGGGCCGCCTTGCCGCCAGACTCGTTAAGCAGCAGCACCCCTGCGGCGTGGTCCCAGGCCAGGGTGCGCTCGAAAATCGAGACATCGTTGATCCCGAGGGCAAGCCGCGGCCATTGCTCGGCAGCGCAGCGCGGAATGTCGACGCAGGTGTAATGCGGGGCGATCCCGGTCTTCAGGGCCTCGCGTCGGTCAGGATCGGCAAAGACCAGCGAAATCGCGGCAATTGGCGGATTTTCTCCGCTGGGCCGCGCATAAATTCGCTCCCCGTCAACGTAAGCGCCCTTGCCGATCTGCGCATGGCAAAAGCGCCCCGACAGGCAGTCATAGATCCACCCGCCAATGGTCTCGCCGCGCTCAGCCAGCGCGACCAGCACGCCGAACGGCGGTTTACCGGCGGCGAAATTGTTGGTCCCGTCGAGGGGGTCGATGATCCAGCACAGGTCGTCGGACAGTCGCTCCATCAGCGAGGGATCGGCGTGGCAGGCTTCCTCGCCGACAATTGCCGCTTCGGGCAGTAATTTCGCGAGACCTTCGGCAAGAATCGCCTCGGCCTCGTGATCGGCAATGGTGACAACATCGTCTGCCGCCTTGGCGTCAATCTGCTCGGCGGAAAGCGTCTGGTAGCGCGGCAGGATTGCGCGTTCGTTCGCCAGGCCCATCAACCGGCGAACTTCGCGGGTGAGGGCATCGCTCAAGAGCGGTAGTCCGCGTTTATCGAGATGTAGCCGTGCGTCAGATCGCAGGTCCACACGGTGGCGCGGCCCTCACCAAGCCCGAGATCGACCTCGATTGAAATTTCGCGCCCTTTGAGGTGCGCCGCGACCGGGGCCTCGTCGTAATCGGCGAGCGGCAGGCCATCGCGTGCCGCCCAGGTGCCGCCGAAGCCGATGGAGAGTTTGTCACGGTCGGCAGGCTCGCCCGCCTTGCCTACGGCCATGACAACGCGGCCCCAGTTGGCGTCCTCACCGGCGATGGCAGTCTTCACCAGCGGCGAGTTGGCGATGGCGAGTCCGACCGTACGCGCGCTGGCATCGCTGACTGCTCCGCTCACGCTGATCGCGATGAACTTCTGCGCACCTTCGCCATCTTTGACGACGAGGTGTGCGAGTTGCCTGCAGACGTCTTGCAGTGCGCTTGCAAAGGCATCAGCGCCGGGGCTGTCGAACGCGGTCAGCGGTGCATTGCCCGCTTTGCCGGTGGCGAAGGCGAGCACGGTGTCGCTGGTCGAGGTGTCGCTATCGACCGTGATGCACGAGAATGTCTCGCGATTCGCGGCTGACAGGCATTCCTGCAGGAACGCCGGCGAAACGGCGGCATCGGTGAAAATGTAGCCAAGCATCGTCGCCATATCAGGCGCGATCATGCCGCTGCCCTTGATGATGGCGCAGAGCGTAACCGTGCGGCCATCGACCACGGCCTGCGCGGTAGCGCCCTTGGCAAAGGTGTCGGTCGTACCGATGGTGTGGGCGGCGTCTTCCCAACCGCACGGCTCTGCCACCAGCGCTGCCGCAACGCCATCGCGTGCCTTGTCCTTGGGCAGGGGCACGCCGATCACGCCGGTGGAAGAAACGAAAACCTGGCCCGCATCGCAGCCGAGGCCATCGGCAACTTGCACCATGATCTGCTCCACCGCTTCGCGCCCGCGATAGCCGGTGAAGGCGTTGGAATTGCCGGCATTGACCACAAGCGCGCGTGCGCGTCCGGCCTTGATCTGCTCGCGGCCCAGTTCGACTTCGCTGGAACAGCAGACATTGCGCGTGAACACTCCGGCCACGGCCGTGCCCTCGGCCAGTTCGGCAAAGGTTAGGTCGCAGCGTCCCCAGTCCTTGTACCCGGCGCGGGCGACGCGCAGCGTGACGCCGGCGACCGGCGGCATGGCTGGGAAGGGCGAGGCGAGCGGGGAGACGGCGTCGGACATGGGCCAAGCCCTTATTGATGCTTGGCAGGCTGAGCAAGTATTGCCCTTGGCGCGGCGTGTGTTAGCAAGATTGCCGGAACGGAATTCGGGGGGATTTCAATGCGCTATCTGTGGGTCGCGGCAATTGGCGCAGCGATTGTCAGTGGACCGGTAGCGGGCAAACCCGCGCCGAAGCGGGTGCCGATTCCCAAGGAATTCCCGAATGTGCTGGCCGTTTGCCCGCCGCCGATGATCCTGACAATGCCGCCGCCGCCTGCTCCCTAGGTCCGGGCGCCTTCGCCAAAGGGAAATCCGGGAGCCTGGGTGACCACCAATGACTACCCCTCGGCAGCGCTCCGCAATGAAATCTCTGGCGTCGCCCGTTTTCGCGCAATCGTGGGACCGGACGGGCGGGTCAGCGATTGCGAAGTCATCGAGACGAGCGGTTCCAATGTTCTCGACGCGGCGACTTGCAGGCTGATTGTCCGGCGCGCGCGGTTCAATCCGGCGCTGGACGAGGGCGGCAACCCGACATCGGGCTATTATACGACCAATGTGCGGTGGATGATCCCGCTCGACTTGCCGCCGGAGCCAGGGACTTCAACTCAAAGCTATGTGGTCGGCCCTGATGGAACGCTTTCCAATTGCCGCGTGAAAGAAACGGATGGCGTGGAGAGTTCGGGAACTTCGGCCTGCCCTGCCGAGATTATGGACGGCAGCTTCAAGGACTCCGCTGGCAAGCCCGTTTCTCGGCGGGTTCTGGTGAAATACCAGGTCACGCTCGCCAATGCGCCAACAGGGACCGATGCGCGCCCCCCGGCCCCGCGGACTTGGCGCGGCACCAACACACTGTCAATCGCAGGAACGCGCGTAACCGAGGTTATTGTCGAAACCGACGGCAAGGTCAGCGATTGCCGTATCGTAAAACTTACCGGGCCGATTGCCGCGCAGGTCGAACTCGGCACGAACGACTGCCCCAAACGTTACGAACGCGGCTACGCGGCGGCGAACGGTGAATTGGTGCCCACGCTGGTGCGGATGACCGAAACGACGGTGATAGCCCCGGTAGATAAGCGCCGTTGACCGGGTTCCCGGGTATCCCGATGGACCTTGGGGCAAATCCACCTGACAGGGCTGGACCTTGCCGATACAAAGTCCTATCTTGCAGCCACCGATGAAGCGCATCATTCTCGCCTTTCTCGCCCTTCTGGGGCTCGTCGCACAAAGCGCGCCGGTTCAGGCGCGCATGTGCGGGGTCGGGAGCGAGCAGGTCGGAGCGGTTTCTTCTGTTCGCGTCCAGCGGCAGGCGCTCACCGCACAAGTGGCGCCCAGCGCCGCCGCTGTCGCCAAGCCTGACCGGAAAGATCGCGATTGCACCCCCGCTGCGGCGGAGCGCAAGCGCCCGGTCTATATCCCCGCAGTCCAGCTCGGAAGCGACCGCGCGCGCGAATAGCGCCGATGTGCAGCTCTGACGGATGCCAGTCAGCGCGCGTCTGCGCCTGACGCCCTCTCCAATACCATCGCATTTTCGCGCCCGACGGCGCCCCCGTAAATTCAGGAAATCCCTATGATCGGCGCCATTGCCAAGCGCATTTTCGGCTCATCCAACGACCGTTATGTAAAGTCCCTCGACAAGATCGTCCGCCAAATTGCAGCCTTCGAGCCCACGCTCGAGGCGCTTTCCGATGACGAACTGCGCGCCCAGACTGATAAGTTCCGCGCCCAGCTGGCAGAGGGCCAGAGCCTCGACGATATCCTGCCCGAAGCCTTCGCCACGGTGCGCGAAGCTTCGAAGCGCGTGCTCGGCATGCGCCATTTCGATGTGCAGATGATCGGCGGCATCGTGCTCCATCGCGGCGAAATCGCCGAAATGCGCACGGGTGAAGGCAAGACGCTGGTGGCAACGCTGGCGGTCTATCTCAACGCGATCGAGGGCAAGGGCGTCCACGTCGTCACGGTCAACGATTACCTCGCCCGCCGTGACGCCGACTGGATGGGCCAGATCTACAAGTTCCTCGGCCTGACCGTGGGCGTGATCGTGCCCAACCTGGTCGAGGAAGAGCGCCGCGTCGCCTACGAATCCGACATTACCTACGCGACGAACAACGAACTTGGCTTCGATTACCTGCGCGACAACATGAAGCATGAACGGTCGCAGATGGTGCACCGCCCCTTCAACTTCGCCATCGTCGATGAAGTCGACTCGATCCTGATCGACGAAGCGCGCACCCCGCTGATCATCTCCGGCCCGACGGACGACAAGAGCGACCTTTACGTCTCGGTCGACGCCATCGTGAAGCGCCTGCCCGAGGAGCTCTACGAAAAGGACGAGAAGACCAAGTCGATCACGCTGACCGAAGACGGTGTCGAATGGGCCGAGCGTGAGCTGGAAAACGCCGGGCTGCTCGAAGGGTCGAACCTTTACGACGTCGAGAACACGCAGGTCGTCCACCACCTCAACGAAGCGCTGCGCGCCGTGATCATGTTCAAGCGTGACGACGACTATGTGGTCGAAGACGGCAAGATCGTGATCATCGACGAGTTCACCGGCCGCAAGATGGACGGCCGCCGCTGGTCGAACGGTCTGCACCAGGCGGTTGAGGCCAAGGAAGGCGTCCAGATCGAGCCCGAGAACCAGACCATGGCCTCGATCACCTTCCAGAACTATTTCCGCATGTACCCCAAGCTGGGCGGCATGACCGGCACGGCGGCGACCGAAGCGGCCGAATTCTTCGACATCTACAAGATGAATGTCGTCACCATCCCGACGAACATCCCGGTCAAGCGCATCGACGAAGAGGACGAGTTCTACAAGAACACGGCCGACAAGTTCGCCGCCATCGCCAAGCTGATCCGCGAACGCAGCGACAGCGGCCAGCCGGTGCTGGTCGGCACGGTCTCGATCGAGAAGAGCGAGCTGCTGTCCGATTACCTCAACAAGGAGGGCGTCAAGCACGCGGTTCTGAACGCACGCTTCCACGAAATGGAAGCCCACATCGTCGCTCAGGCCGGACGGCTCGGTGCGGTGACCGTGGCCACCAACATGGCCGGCCGCGGCACCGACATACAGCTGGGCGGCAATGCCGAGTTCCGCATCAATGATGAGCTCAGGGACTTTCCGGAAGGCGAGAAGCATGATGCCGGGGTCGAACGCATCAAGGCCGAAGTCGCCGCCGAAAAGGAGGCCGTGCTGGCCGCAGGCGGGCTCTGCGTGATCGGCACCGAACGCCACGAAAGCCGCCGTATCGATAACCAGCTGCGAGGCCGTTCGGGCCGTCAGGGCGATCCGGGCATGTCGAAGTTCTACCTCTGCCTCGAGGATGACCTGCTGCGCATCTTCGGCCCCGACACGCTGTTCAGCCGCATGATGAATTCGAACCTTGCCGATGGCGAAGCGATCGGCTCCAAGTGGCTGTCGAAGGCGATCGAGACCGCGCAGAAGAAGGTCGAAGCGCGCAATTACGACATCCGCAAGCAGGTCGTCGAATACGATGACGTGATGAACGACCAGCGCAAGGTGATCTACGAACAGCGCGCCGACATCATGGACGCCGATGCTGTGGATGACGTTGTTGTCGACATGCGCCGCGATACCGTCAACGCGCTGGTCGGCGATGCCTGCCCTCCCGGGTCCTATCCCGAACAGTGGGACGTGGCAGGCCTGAAAGACCGCCTTGCCGACGTGCTGGGCATCGAAATTCCCTTCGAGGCATGGATCGAGGAAGACGGCATCGATCCCGAAGAGGTCGAGGAACGCGTGTCCAGGCTCGCTGACGAGGCGATGGATGCCAAGATGATCGACAATCAGGAGATCTGGCGCCAGGTCGAGAAGAGCGTCCTGCTCGAACGGCTCGACCATTACTGGAAGGAACACCTCGCCACGCTCGACGCGCTGCGCCAGGTGGTCTTCCTGCGCGCCTATGCGCAGAAGCAGCCGATCAATGAGTACAAGCGCGAAGCGTTCAGCCTGTTCGAGCGCATGCTTGAGGCGATCCGCGAGGACGTGACCAAGATCCTGTCGACGAGCCAGCTGCAATTCGCACCCCAGCCTGAGCTGCCCGACCTGCCCGACTTCCTGACGGGTCACATCGATCCGTTCACCGGCGAGAACGATGCCTACAAGCCGCTGGTCGGTTCGGAAGCCATGCTGGCAACGCTCGGCACGGCAGCGCCGACGGCGGAACATGCCGCGCTGGGCAAGGATCCCTATGAAGCGCTGGGCCTGTCGCGCAATGCGCCGTGCCCGTGTGGTTCAGGCGCGAAGTACAAGCACTGCCACGGGGCGGCTGCTTGATGAAATGAGGCGCCCCGGTTTCGGCCGGGGCCAGTCTTACACCGGATCAAGCACGACTACCGGTATCAGCCGCTCAGTGCGCGACTGGTATATGTCGTAATTCGGCCAGTTCTTCACGCATTGCGCCCAGATTTCCTCGCGTTCGGGGGATTCAGCGGTGCGCGCGCGAGCCTTGAACACGCGGTCCTTGATCTGGACTTCACAGTCCGGGTCTTCGAGCAGGTTGAGATACCACTGCGGATGTTCGGGCCAACCGCCCTTGCTGGCGATGATCACCGGCGCATCGCCGACCTGCGTATAGATGATCGCGATGGTCCGCTTCTGCTTGCTCTTGCGGCCGGTGAAGGTCAGCAGCAGGGTGGTGACCCCGTTCCAGATATAGCCGGTTTCGCCATTGGTTTCACGGTAGACCCGGACGTGCTCCTCACCCTTCAGGCTGAGGTCGGTGCCCGGCACGGACTGGACTTTCGACGTATCGACCACTGGCTTCTCCCAAACACGTTCTGACAGGCGACAGAAATGCCACGGGCAGACCGCGCTTGTCCAGAAAGATCGAAAAGGGGAATGATTATTCGCTAATGCGAATCTAGATCAGGGCGGGACCACAGGTGCGATAGCTCGGATCGTCAGGCCTTCTTGAGCCCATCGGACATTGCATGCCCAGAAGGCCAGCATCCCAATCTGCCGAGTCCGGATAGTGTCGGAACCAGTCCGTCATAACGAGCCGCTCGGCAATCCGCCATTCGTCTCCGCGCATTTCAAAACGATCGAGGTAACGCCCCGCTCCGATGACGTCCTGCTTCACGCCATCAACCGTTATCCGGTGGTAGCCGTAGAAATAGGATTCAACCGACGCCTGATGGCTTTCGATCGCGATCAGTATGTTGCCGATCATGTGCAGTGTCTGGTCCATCTGGCCCATGATCGGAAAGGCCCAGTCGATGAACTCCTCGGCATTTCCGCGAAAGGCCAGGTGTTGATCATCGCAATCGGGCCAGTAGGCGCTGCGGATCATTTCAGCATCGAGCCGGTCCACGCCGCGGGCATAGCGATACAGACATTCGCGGATAGCCTCCCGGTCGGCCAGCTCGGTCATGATTTGCGATGTGGGTGTTGTCATCGTTTGTCTCCCAGATGGCTTGCGGCGATCATCCGACTTGCCTGCATCGGAACAGGTCGAGCTTCCAGTTGCGATCTATGATACACGATGTATCAAAAACGCAAGAGATACAGTGATCGCACTGACACAGCGGGAGAAAGACGATGAAGGCCTGGCTATTCACCGGCGTTGGCGAACCTTTGCAGATGATCGATCGTGCCGACCCTGTTCCCGGGCCGGGGCAGGTGGTGATTGATGTAAAGGCAGCAGGCCTGTGCCACAGCGACTGCGGGTTCCTTGATGGAACTTTGACCTGGATGTTGCCCGGCCTTCCGATGATCCTCGGCCATGAAGTCGCCGGCGAGATCAGCGCCGTGGGTGATGGTGTCACCGACCATGAAGTTGGCGAGCGCGTGGTTTTGAACGGACCCGAGGAATTTGCCGCCGGCTGGCGGGTGGATGGCGGCTATGCAACCAAGTGCCTTGCCATGGCATCCGGCTTGGTGAAGCTGCCTCCAGAGGTCAGCTATATGCAAGGCGCCGCGGCAACAGATGCCGGCATGACAAGCTATGGCGCGATCATGGGCAGCGGACAGATGCAGACGGGACAGAAAGTCGGTATCATCGGCCTTGGCGGCCTGGGCATGACGGGCGCCCGCATCGCAGTGGTCAATGGCGGCGAGGTCTATGCCGCGGAACCGCGCCGCGAGACGTGGGACAAGGCCAGGGCGCTGGGACTTCGCGAAATCGTGGCCGACGTGTCCGAACTGGCGCAGTTTCAGTGTGATCTGATCGTCGACTTCGCTGGCTTCGGCACGACGACTGCGGGTGCCATCAGCGCAGTGAAACCCGGCGGCACTGTGGTTCAGGTCGGGCTCGGCAAGACCGAAGCGACGATCAACACCGCCGAACTTACCGGCAAGATGGTCACCCTGCGCGGATCGCGCGGCGGTGCCATGCCCGGCGCGACTGAGGCCGTGATCGCACATATGGCTCGGGGCGAGCTTGAGATCGAGGCAAACGCGCTGGGCTTTGATGAAATTCCGCAGGGTTTGGACCGCCTCAAGGCCGGCGGCGTCGTTGGACGTCTGGTCGCGACGCCATGACCGCGCTTGCCGGTAAGACCGCGCTGGTCACCGGGGCAAGTCGCGGACTGGGCAGGTCGATTGCCCTGAAGCTGGCGAGCGAAGGTGCGCTGGTTGCTGTCAACTACGCAGAAAATGCGAAGGCGGCGCAGGAGACGCTCGATCTGATCGCGGCATCCGGCGGCAAGGCTTTTGCCGTTCAGGCGAAGCTGGGCGGTGCTGCCGGTGCCGCGCAATTGGCTGCGGGCCTTGATGCCGCCCTGATCGAGCATAAGGGGTCGGGCCAGCTGGATATCCTCGTCAACAACATCGGAGGCGGGGATTACGGCCGGATCACGGATGTTGACGAAGGCCAGTTCGATCAGGTTTTCAGCAACAATGTGCGAGGTGCATTTTTCCTTACCCAGGCGCTGCACCCGCGGATCGCAGACGGCGGGAGAGTGATCAATCTGTCCTCTGTCGGGGCGAGGCTGACCGATCCGGGGATCATTCTCTACACGATGGCCAAGGCCGCGCTGGATGCCTTCACGCGGGTCCTTGCCGGCGAACTTGGACCGCGCGGCATCACAGTCAACGGCGTTGCGCCCGGATTTACAGCGGGGGAGACGAACCTGCATGTCACTGAAGATCCGGTCGCTGCCAGAGCGGTTACCGATAATACGGCGCTGCGGCGCTTCGGCACGCCCGAAGAGATTGCCGACATTGTCTTCGCCCTCGCTTCGCCGCTTGGCCGCTGGGTCACTGCGCAGACGATCGACGCCAGCGGCGGGTTCAAGCTCTGATGGCCCGCGTCGTAAGGTTTCATGCGTTCGGCGGGGCGGAAGTTCTCTCGCTTGACGAAGCCGAAGTCCGCGATCCCGGGCCGGGTGAAGTCAGGATTGCCGTCGCGGCATTTGGCCTCAACCGTGTGGAGGCCCTGTTCCGCAGCGGCGCCATGGGCCCCGTCCAGTTTCCTAGCCGGATTGGCTATGAAGCCGCCGGAATTGTCACGGCAATCGGCGCAGGGGTCAGCGACTGGAAGGTCGGCGACCGGGTTGCGACACTCTACGGACTGTCGATGGAAGACTTTGGCACCCATGCGGAAGAGATTGTCTATCCAGCCGAAATGCTGGTGCCCGTGCCACAGTCGCAAACCTTCGAGGAGGCGGCGGCAAGCTGGATGCAATGCGGCACCGCTTGGGCGCTCATTGCCGCGGGCAGCATCGCGCCGGGCGATGTGGTCGCGATAACTGCGGCCTCTTCGTCGGTCGGTATCGCCGCCATCCAGCTCGCCAACGCTTGCGGGGCCTTTCCGATTGCCGTCACGCGCGGCCGTGAGAAGGCGGAGGCGCTGCTGGCTGCCGGCGCGGCACACGTTATTGCCAGCGATGAAGAAGATGTGGCTACGCGCTTGCTGGACCTTACCGGCGGGCAGGGAGTCCGGATCCTGTTCGATGCGCTGGGCGGCGCGCCGCTGGCGGCCATGATCCCGGCGGTCGCACCGGGCGGCATCGTTATCGCCTATGGCATGCTTGCCGGCTACACGGTGGAACTGCCGTTGCCGGCCATGATGCTCGCCAATCTGACCGTCCGGGGGTTTTCTGCTGACAGCATCGTTCGCGATGCCGGCGCGCGGGCAAGGATGATCGATTGGCTGTTGCCACGCTTGGCGAGCGGTTCGCTGGGCCCGCTGATCGACAGCATCTATCCGCTTGAAGCCATTGTCGAGGCGCACCGCCGACTGGAGAGCAACCAGCAGATCGGCAAGATCGTCGTCACCATCTGAACCGGGAGAAGCACAATGGCTGAAGCCACCGAGATTTCTGCCATCGTCAATTGCCTCAACCTTTACGCCATCGCCGTCGATAGCCAGTGCTGGGACCTGTTCGACCAGGTTTTCACCGAAGATATCACGGCGGACTTTGGTGGGCAGGCGGTGTGGAAAGGCCGGACAGACCTGAAAGCCGCCTTTGCCATGATCCATGAATCCTTTGCCTCAACCCAGCACGTCACGACCAATCATCACGTTTCGGTTTCGGGGAATGACGCCTCATCGATCAGCTATGTCCACGGACGTTTCATCCGGACTGTCCCGCAAGGTGGATCGATGTTCGAATCGACCGGCTGGTACGAGGACCGTCTGGTCCGCCACCCAGAAGGCTGGCGCATCGCGCGCCGATCCTGCCGGATGCAGTGGTGGGGCGGCAATCCGGCGGTGCTGGAAACGGCACCCGGGGTTAAGGTCGATCCGGTGCTGGACAGCATGAAGGATCATGCCGCGAGTCCCGCAGGCATCGCTCATATCGCGTCGCTGCTGAACGGGGCCTAGCCGCGGCGCTTCAGCCGAACCAGGACTTCATCCAGCGCGGACAGAAACCGTGAGCGGTCGGTCTTTGAAAACGGGGCCGGACCGCCGATAACGTCACCGCCCGCGCGCAAGTCGGCCATGATCGCACGGGTGGCGATGGCGCTCCCGATGGAATTGAGCGTGAAGGGCTTGCCGGTGGGCGAAATCGCGGTGCCACCGGCTTTCAAGCAGCGGTCGGCGAGCAGGATATCCGCGGTGATGCAGACGGTACCGGGGGCGGCGCGCTCGGCAATCCAGTCATCCGCGGCGTCAAAGCCATCGCTGACAACGATGCGGCTGATCAGTTCGTGCTGCGGCACGCGGATCGGGCTGTTGCTGACCACGGTAACCGGAACGCCATGCCGGAAGGCGACCTTGTAGATCTCCTCCTTTACCGGACAGGCATCGGCATCGACGTGGATCGCGATCATTTGGGCGTCTTGGGGCCCTTGCGGTGGACGAACTTGCGCTGTGCGCGCGGCGCGTGCTTGCCGCCGCTGCCGCCTGGGCCGGAACGGGGAGGACCATCGCCCCGCGGGCCATTGTCGCGTGGACCGTGATTGCGGGGGCCATCGCGGTACGATCGATTACCGTGAGCATTGTCACGGCGGCCTTCGTGCGAACGCGGCGCTTCGTCACGCGGCTTGCCTTCGATGGCGACGATCTCGACATCGGGATCTTCTTCGGCGGTGCGCTTCACGGCATCGAGGAAGCGCGCAGCCATCGGGCCGGCAATCTCGAACAGTGTCTCGTCCGCCGTGAGGCGAATCGCGCCGATATCGGTGCGGCTGACATGGCCGCGGCGGCACAGCAGCGGCAGGATCCAGCGCGGATCAGCGTTCTGGCGGCGGCCGACGTTGAGCCGGAACCACGAGCTGCCTTCGAAGCCCGGGCGCGGACCGCGCTGCGGGGCGGAAGCCTCGGCAGCGAGCAGTTCCTCGGGCTGGGGCAGACGCGAGCGGTGCGCCTGGACGAGGGCCACGGCGATATCTTCGGCGCTGCGCTCGGTGAGCAGGCGCGCGGCGAGTTCGCGGTCGCCTTCGCCGGCCTCAACCGGCGCGAGCAGGGCGGAAAGCAGGCGCTCGCTATCAGCCGCGCGGATTTCGGCAGCCGACGGTGCGTTGATCCACTCGGCCGGAACGCGGGCATCGCGCAGCATGGATTCGACCCGGCGGCGGCGCGGGTAAGGCACGATAAGAATCGCCGTGCCCTTCTTGCCGGCACGTCCGGTACGGCCTGAACGGTGCTGGAGCACTTCGGCATCGCGCGGGATTTCGACGTGGACGACCAGCGACAAGGTGGGAAGATCGATGCCGCGCGCGGCAACGTCAGTGGCAACGCAGACGCGGGCACGGCGGTCGCGGAGGGCCTGAAGGGCGTGGTTGCGTTCGTTCTGACTGTGCTCGCCTGAAAGCGCGACGGCAGCGAAGCCGCGCTCGGTCAGGCTGGCGTGAAGGTGGCGGACATTGTCGCGCGTGGCGCAGAACAGCATCGCTGTTTCGGCTTCGTGCAGGCGCAGGACGTTGACCACGGTGTTTTCGATGTCAGCCGGCGCAACGGCCATCGCCTGATAGGCAATGTCACCGTGTCCGCGTTCCGAATCAACGGTCGAGATGCGCAGCGCGTCCTGCTGATAGCGCTTGGCGAGCGCGACGATCGGCTTGGGCATCGTTGCCGAGAACAGCAGCGTGCGGCGGCCTTCGGGTGTGGCGTCGAGCAGTTCCTCAAGGTCTTCGCGGAAACCCATGTCGAGCATTTCGTCGGCCTCGTCGAGGACGGCGACCGAGAGTTCGCGCAGGTCGAGCGAGCCGCGCTCAAGGTGATCGCGTAGGCGCCCGGGGGTGCCAACGACGATATGCGCGCCCTGGCTCAGCGCGCGGCGTTCCTTCGACGGGTCCATGCCGCCAACGCAGGTGGCAACGCGTACGCCGGTAGCGGTGAACAGCCAGTCAAGCTCGCGGCTGACCTGCAGGGCAAGTTCGCGGGTCGGAGCAACAACCAGCGCCAGCGGCGCCATGGCGAAACGCGCTCGGCCGCCATCGTCGAGCAGTTGCGGTGCCATGGCGAGGCCGAATGCGACGGTCTTGCCCGAGCCGGTCTGCGCGGACACCAGCAAATCGCGGCCGACCGCTTCGGGTTCGAGCACGGCGGCCTGAACGGCGGTGGGCGCGGCATAGCCACGGGCGGTCAGGGCATCGCCCAGCAGCGTGAAAGTCGTGTTGAAAGTCATGGTCTCTATCTTCGATGGGCAGCATCACAGGCTGCTGGGAACATCGCTTGACAGACCAAGGTGCGGAATCGCCGCGGCTGATTGCGATGAAGAAAAATGGCTCCCTGAGTAGGATTCGAACCTACGGCCACTCGATTAACAGTCGAGAGCTCTACCGCTGAGCTATCAGGGAACAAACCCGGCAACTGCGGTCAATGCCGGGGCAGGGGTGCGCCTATAGCAGCGCTGATACGTTTGGCAACAGGGTAAGTTCACACTTGGAACTGTTCTGCGAAAATCCTTTCCTCAAGCGACTTGCCGGGATCGAAAAGCAGGGTCAGCTGGTGCTGGCGCGCCACGGAAATGTGGACTTCGGCGACGTTGCGCACTTCCTTCTGGTCGGCCACGGCGGCGACGGGGCGCTTGTCCGGTTCGCGCACGCAGAAACACACCTCGGCGCTGTCAGGCAGAATCGCGCCCTTCCAGCGGCGCGGGCGGAACGGGCTGAGCGGGGTGAGCGCCAGCATGCCGCAACCGAGCGGCAGGATCGGGCCGTTGGCGGAGAGGTTATAAGCGGTGGAGCCGGCGGGCGTTGCCACCAGAACGCCGTCGCCCGCCAGTTCGGCCATGCGGACCTTGCCGTTGACTTTGACCTCAAGTTTCGCGGTCTGGCGGGTTTCGCGCAGCAGCGACACCTCGTTGATGGCGTAGTACTTGTGCTCTTTCCCGCCGATGGTTCGGGCTCGCATTTCCAGCGGCACGACAGCCACTTCGCGGGCGCGGGCGACCCGCTCGGCAATCGGCCGCGAGCCGCGATGGCGGTTCATGAGGAAGCCGACAGTGCCCAGGTTCACGCCATAGACCGGCACCACCCGGCCATGATCGAGCATCCGGTGCAGCACGTGCAGCATGAAGCCATCGCCGCCCAGTACGACCAGCGCGTCGGCCTTGTCCGCACGCACCCAGTCATGTGCGCCGCGCAGCGCTTCTGCGCCTTCCTGCGCCTTGGCCGTATCGGATACGACCAGCGCCAGTTTGAAGTCCTTGCCCATGGTGCGTGCCTCGTATCGGGTGCCCCGGAATTTGGCAACGAATCGCTGCGTCTTGAACATTTTGCAAACCATTAGGGATATGGCCGGGACCATGGATGTGCTTGCCTTGGCTGAACGTGACGCGCTGACCGGCCTGATGGGCCCCGATGCCGCGCGCCAGCAGTTGGGGCGCTGGCTGGATGAAGGGCCGGTGCACGCGCTGCTACTCGCTTTCCCGCGGCTTGATGCGATCAACCTCGCCTGGGGCGCGAGCGCCGGCGATGGCGCGCTGGCCGAGGTTGCTACGCGGCTGACCCATTACGCCGGTAGCGAGATCGACGCCGCGTGGTTCGCCGCCCGGATTGGCGGTGGCAGTTTCCTGCTGGCGTCGCGCGAAGCCTGCAGCCGTGAACGCTGGGCGATCATCGCCGAGGGGCTGGCTGAGGCGGTCGCGCGGCCCATCGGCGCGCAGGCGGGTGACATGCGGCTCTCACCCCGACTTGCCCTGCTGCGGGCGGCGCCGGGCGAGGATGCCGAATCAGTACTTGATCGGCTGGGGCAGGCGCAATCGGCGCTGGGGCAGAAATCATCACAGCGGATCGGCTGGGTGGGAGGCAAGGTATCAGGCGTGGGCCGCAGCGCCGCGCGTCTTGATGCCGACCTGCTGCAGGCGATTGACCGTGACGAGATCGAGATCCTGTTCCAGCCGCAATATGCGCTGCCGGGCGATGCGCTAATCGGGGCGGAAGCGCTGGCCCGGTGGCAGCATCCCAAACTTGGCTTGATCGGTGCAGGCGCGCTGTTCGCCATTGCCGAGCGGGCGGATCACGTGGCGCAGCTTTCGCACCATATCGCGGCCAAGGCCTGCAAGTTGGCGGCAAGCTGGCCGGATCATTTGCACCTGTCGATCAACGTGACGGCGGCCGATCTGGCGGCGGACAATTACGCCGAAGTCCTGTCCGGCATCGTCGCGCGCAGCGGCATGGCGGCGGATCGGATCGTCCTCGAAGTCACCGAACAGGCGCTGGTCTGGGACATTGCGCTGGCCCGCCGCTCGCTTACCACGCTGGTCGGGCAGGGCATGGGCGTGGCGCTCGACGATTTCGGCGCGGGGTTCTGCAACTTCCGTTACCTGAAATTGCTGCCGCTGCAGAAGCTCAAGCTAGACAGGACGATGGTCGAGGGGATCGCCGAAGATTCCCGTGATCTGGCCGTGCTGCGCGGCATCGTCGCCATGGCGCGCGCGCTGGACCTAGGCGTGCTGGCCGAGGGTATCGAGAACGAGGCCCAGCGCGCGGCGGTTGAGGCTGAGGGGTGCTCGGCTTGGCAAGGCTTCCTTGGTGCGAAGCCGATGGGGGCGGGGGCTTTTGCGGAGTTGTTTTAGAAGGGGTTCACGCAGAGGCGCAGAGAAAAAATTGAGGCGCAGAGATGTCGCGCTTTGCCGCAAGGCACCTTCATCAATCCGCTTTCACTTGATCCGTACCGTCAGAGAATGAAAGCGGCATAGCCGCGAGCGATGCCCCTCTGCGTCTCCCCTTCTTCCTCTGCGCCTCTGCGTGAACCCCTTCACCTTTTCTTTGCATGAACTCGACAAACAAAAACCCCGCCCGGCGAACCGGACGGGGCATTGTTTTTCGCGAAGCGGAAATGTCAGATCAGTGTGCCGCCAGCGCCGCGAGCAGAAGCAGCGCGACGATGTTGGTGATCTTGATCATCGGGTTCACGGCAGGACCGGCAGTATCCTTGTAGGGATCGCCGACCGTGTCGCCGGTCACCGCAGCCTTGTGGGCTTCAGAGCCCTTGCCGCCGTGGTGGCCGTCTTCGATGTACTTCTTGGCATTGTCCCATGCGCCGCCGCCCGAGGTCATCGAAACGGCGATGAACAGGCCGCCAACGATGACGCCCAGCAGCATGGCACCCAGTGCGGCAAAGCCTGCCGCCTGATCGCCGGCCACCCAGGTGATCACATAGTACACCGCGATCGGGGCCAGCACCGGCAGCAGCGACGGAACGATCATTTCCTTGATCGCCGCCTTGGTGACCAGATCGACCGTGCGGGCATAGTCCGGCTTGGTCTCATAGGTCATGATGCCCGGGTTGTTCTTGAACTGGTCGCGCACGTCCTTGACCACGTCACCCGCAGCGCGGCCAACGGCGGTCATGCCCATCGAACCGAACAGGTTCGGGAGCAGGGCGCCGAGCAGAAGCCCGACGATGACATAGGGATTTTCAAGGCTGAAGTTGACTTCAAGGTTCGGGAAGAACTCCTTGAGGTCGGTCGTGTAGGCAGCAAACAGCACCAGCGCGGCAAGACCAGCCGAACCGATGGCATAGCCCTTGGTCACGGCCTTGGTGGTGTTGCCCACGGCGTCGAGCGCGTCGGTCTTTTCACGGACCGAATCGTCGAGGCCGGCCATTTCGGCAATGCCGCCAGCGTTGTCGGTGACAGGGCCGTAAGCGTCGAGCGCCACGACCATGCCGGCCAACGCCAGCATCGCGGTTGCCGCA
This sequence comes from Novosphingobium aquae, assembly GCF_037572715.1. Classification (NCBI taxonomy): domain Bacteria; kingdom Pseudomonadati; phylum Pseudomonadota; class Alphaproteobacteria; order Sphingomonadales; family Sphingomonadaceae; genus Novosphingobium; species Novosphingobium aquae. The sequence continues at coordinate 198,011 of NZ_JBBHJY010000003.1, forward strand.
TAGGCGATGCCCATGAGACCGGCGAGCTGATAAGCGATGATGATGCCGCCGCAGATGACGATGGTCGGCAGGGCGGTGGCTTCAAGGCTGATGGCCAGACCCTGGATCACGTTGGTGCCGTGGCCCGTTTCCGATGCCTTGGCGATCGACTTCACCGGGCGATAATTGGTGCCGGTGTAGTATTCGGTGATCCAGATGATCAGGCCGGTGATGACCAGACCCAGGAACGAGCAATAGAATAGCGTGCGCCCGGTGAATTCCTGGGCCGCGCCCGGGTTGATCACCGTTTCCATGCCGCCCAGCGCATAGCCAATCGCCCACCAGATGGCGGGAACCGACAGCACGGCCGTCACCAGGAAGCCCTTGTACATGGCGCCCATGATGTTCTTGCCGCCACCGAGGCGAACGAAGTAGGTGCCGATGATCGAAGTGACGATGCACACGCCGCCGATCAGCAACGGCAGCGCCATCAGCGCTTCCAGATTGGCAACGCCCTTCAGCAGCAGCGCGGTGAGAACCATGGTCGCACCGACGGTGACGACATAGGTTTCGAACAGGTCGGCAGCCATGCCGGCGCAGTCGCCCACGTTGTCGCCCACGTTATCGGCGATAACAGCCGGGTTGCGTGGATCGTCTTCGGGGATGCCTGCTTCGACCTTGCCGACGAGATCGGCGCCGACGTCCGCGGCCTTGGTGAAGATACCGCCGCCAAGACGCGCGAAGATCGAGATCAGCGAGGCACCAAAGGCGAGGGCGACAAGGCCATCGACCACGGTGCGGTCATCGCCGCCCACCGAATAGCCTGCCACCTGAGTCAGGTACCAGTAGAACCCGGCGATGGCGAGGAGCGCGAGCCCCGCGACCAGCATGCCGGTGATGGCACCGGCGCGGAACGCCAGCGTCAGGCCCTGCTGCAAGCCGGTCTGCGCCGCAGCCGCCGTCCGCACGTTGGCGCGCACCGAGATGTTCATCCCGATGAAGCCCGCCACGCCCGAAAGCACTGCGCCGATGATGAAGCCGGTGGCCGAAATCGTACCAAGGGCGAAAGCGACGATTGCCGCCACGATCACGCCGACGATGGCGATGGTGGTGTACTGGCGCTTCAGATAGGCTTGAGCGCCTTCCTGAATGGCCGCAGCAATTTCCTGCATTTTTGCGTTGCCGGCAGAAGCGCCGAGCACTTGGGTACTGGTAAACGCGCCGTATGCTACGGCGACCAGACCCAGGATAATGGAGATCGTGACTAGGCTCACGGTGTTGCCCCTCCTGTTTAAGAATCCTCTCGAAAAGCGACCCGTTTTTGATTTTTGGAGTCACCCGGGGCGGAGGGCTAAAGTGGCACCGGGGCCTGCGCAAGCCCAAATCGCCCGGTTTTCCCTTAGCTGTGGACGAAACCGGGCCGATCGCCCGGGGAAAGGAGCTTTCCGTCCAGAAGCAGCGCGTTTTCGGACCGTTGCAACACTTCGCCGATCTGCGTGGCCGGGGTGGCCGGCAGCACTCCGGCGGGCAGAGTGAACAGCAGCTCGTAATCGTCGCCCCAGCGCAAGGCCTCGTCGCGGCGCTGTTCGGGCACGGCGATGGGCACGGCGGCACTGTCGATGGCGAAGGTAACGGCAGAGGCGGTCGCCATCCGCAGGGCATCGAGCAGCAGGCCGTCGGAAACGTCCATCATTGCGGTAACCTGCGGGGCGAGCGCCAGCCCTTCGGCAAGGCGGGCCTGCGGGCGGCGATAGGCGGCGCTGTCGCCCGAGCAGGCGTTCAGGGCCTCCAGCCCGGCCATGGCTCCGCCGAGCGATCCGGTGAGCCAGATTGCATTGCCAGGCCGCGCACCGCTGCGCGATGGCACCGGCGTAAAGGTCGCGCGGCCGATTGCGGTGAGGCCCAGTGATTGCGGCCCGTTCGCGCCGGTGGTGTCCCCGCCGAGCAGCTTCGCGCCATAGTGATCCAGCGCCTCGGCGAGGCCCGCAACAAAACGGGCGTCATCCTGCGCAAGTTGATAGCCCAGCAGCACGCCAATCGGTTCGGCACCCTTGGCGGCAAGATCGGACACATTGGTCGCAACCAGCTTCCACGCGACATCGGCGGGGTCTTGGCCCGAGAGGAAGTGTACGCCCTCGACCATCGCATCATGGGTGAGCACGATCGTCTCGCCGCCCAGTTCCAGCACGGCAGCATCATCATTGAACCCGCGCGCACCGGGATGGACAGCCAGCGCCCGCAAAGCTTCAATGAAGGCGAATTCGCCGCTCAGCGCACAGCCTTTGCCACGGCATCCAGTACGCCGTTGACGAACTTCGCCTCGCGCGCGTTGAAGAAGGCGTGGGCGACGTCAAGGTATTCGCTGATCACGCTGCCGGTGGGCACGTCCGCGCGGGCCATCAGTTCGTAGGAGCCAGCGCGCAGGATCTGCAGCATGGTGCGGTCGAGCCGTGCCAGTGACCAGCCTTCGGCCAGGCGCTCGGAAAGCAGCGCGTCGATTTCGTCGCGGCGGGCGATCGTGCCGCTGACGATGTCGTCGAAGAACTGCGTTTCGGCTTCCTCGAACTGCATGTCCTCGATCTCCGCGCCCAGCCGGTGCTGGTGGAATTCATCGAGCAGGCGCGGCAGGCGTGTGTCTTCCATGGTGTGCTGGTACAGCGCCTGCACAGCGGCAAGGCGGGCGGCGGAACGGGACTTGCTCATATGCCGAGCCTCACTTCAATGGAGCGGGCGTGCGCGGGTAGGCCCTCGGCATCGGCCAGCGCAATGGCTGCGGGTCCGATCTTGCCGAGCGACTTTGCATCGCACTGGATGAAACTGGTGCGCTTCATGAAATCGAGCACCGAAAGGCCCGATGAAAAGCGCGCGCGCCGCCCGGTGGGCAGCACGTGGTTTGGCCCGGCGACATAGTCACCCACGGCCTCGGGCGTGTGACGGCCAAGGAACACCGAACCGGCGTGGCGGATCTGCCTGAACAGCGCCTCGGGATCGTCAGTGGCGATTTCAACGTGTTCGGCGGCAAGCGCGTTGGCAAGGGCGGGGGCCTCGTCCAGCGAAGCCACTTCGATGATCACGCCGTGCGTCTTCCAGCTCTCGGCCGCGACGCGCGCGGTGGGCAGCATGGCGAGTTCGACGCCCACGCGGTCAGCCACGGTATCGGCGAACAGCGGATCGTCGGTGATCAGGATCGACTGCGCGGTGGGGTCGTGCTCGGCTTGGCTGAGCAGGTCAGCGGCGATCCAGTCGGCGTCGTTCTTGCCGTCTGCGATGACGAGGATTTCGCTTGGCCCGGCAACCATGTCGATGCCGACAACGCCGAAAAGCTGGCGCTTGGCTTCGGCCACCCAGGCGTTGCCGGGGCCGGTGATGACGTCGACCGGCTTGATCCGCTTGGTGCCATAGGCCAGCGCGGCGACAGCCTGCGCCCCGCCAACGCGCCACACCTCGTCCACCCCGGCAAGGTGTGCAGCGGCGAGGACGAGCGGGTTGATCTGGCCCTTGGGTGTCGGGGTAACGACGACGAGTCGTTCCACCCCGGCAACCTTGGCCGGGATCGCGTTCATCAACAGCGACGATGGATAGGCCGCGCGGCCACCCGGAACGTACAGGCCCGCGGCATCAACCGCATTCCACCGTGCGCCAAGGCGAACCCCGTGCTTGTCAGTCTCGTCGCGGTCGGCTGGAAGCTGGGCTTCGTGATAGGTGCGGATGCGCTTGGCGGCGAGTTCGAGCGCGGCGCGCAGGTCCGGCTGGAGAATGTCGAAAGCCTCGCGGCAGGCCTCGGAGGATATCGACCAGTCGGTATCGCTGGCAAGGACATGGCCGTCGAACCGTTCGGTCAGTTCGGCCAATGCCTCATCGCCGCGGTTGCGCACGTCATCGAGGATGATCTGCACATCGCGCGCGACATCGTCGTCGCTTTCGCGGCGGTCATTGACCAACCGGCGAAAGGCCTGCTCAAAGCCAGCATCGCGGGTATTCAGCCGCAGCATCAGGCCGCGTCCCTTGTGCCCATGGCAGCGCGGAAGGCATCGACCAGCGCGCCGACGCGGGCATCGGTCTTGAGCGCGGCGCGGTTGACGATCAGGCGGGCGGAGACCGGCAGGATTACGCTGGTTTCCTCAAGCCCGTTGTCCTTGAGCGTACGGCCCGTGGACACCAGATCGACGATCCGGCTGGCAAGGCCGAGCCCCGGCGCCAGTTCCATCGCGCCGTTCAGCTTCACGACTTCGGCCTGGATGCCCATGCCTTCGAAGTGGCGACGGGTGAGGTTGGGATATTTGCTGGCGACGCGCAGGTGGCTGACAGGTCCGCCGCCTTGCTGGCCAACCGGTTCGGCAACTGACAAGCGGCAGTGCCCGATATCGAGGTCGACCGGCGCGTAAAGGTCGGAAAAGGCGAACTCTTCTACCACGTCAGATCCGACGATACCGGCTTGCGCCGCGCCGTGCGCCACAAAAGTCGCCACGTCGAAAGCACGCACGCGGATGACTGCCATGTCGGGCGCTTCGCAGGCGAAGGAAAGCGCGCGGCTGTTCTTGTCATGGAACTCGGCCTCGGGCACCACACCGGCACGCGCCATCAGCGGCAGCGCCTCGTCGAGGATGCGCCCCTTGGGCACGGCGAAGATAAGCGGCTTGGACATGGCGCGCGCCTTAGGGCGAGCCGCGCGAAAGGGCAACATATGCCAGATACCGACAGGTCAACTCATGACATCGTGATGGAAGAACAGAATGTCGTGCGCACGCTCGAATGGCAGGCCGACCATGCCACCCGCAACGGCGCGCCGTGCACCGGGCGGCTGGTCCGCGCCTTCATCCCGCTTCTGGCCGGGCCGAGCAAGGTCGGCCAGCGGATGCGCGAATGGCCGGGGCTGAGCCTTGAAGACGCGATGCCGCTGCGGCTGGCTGGCGGGCTTCACTACCTCCACCTGACGGGGGCGGAGCAGCGGCTGGGTCTGGTCTATCGCGGCGAAATGACCGACGCGGATGAGATCGAGGCTGTGGTCGCAGCGGTTGTTGCAGACCATGACGCGGCGCTGGCGGCATGGTTCGCCGGGCCGCCGCAGACGAACGAGGCAGGGCGCTCGGCGGGCATCATGGCGCAATTGCTTTGGCTTTCCGGGCGGCTCGGCCCGCGATTCGAGCTGAACGAAATCGGATCGAGCGCGGGGATCAACACGATGATGGACCGCTTTGCCTTTGACCTTTGCGGGGTGATGGCGGGGGTGGAAGGGTCACCGATGCTGATCCGCCCGGAATGGCGCGGTCCGCCGCAGCCAGACGCGCCGGTGGAGATCGTCTCGATCCGGGGCTGCGATATACAGCCGATTGACCTTGCCGATCCGGCGGAGGCGCTGCGGCTCAAATCCTACGTCTGGCCCGACGCTCCCGAGCGGCTGGCACGGATCGACGCCGCCATCGCGCTCGCCGCGCAGCAGCCGCCCGATGTGGATCAGATGGACGCCGCCGACTGGGTGGAGCGGCGGTTGGCTGAGCCGCAGGCCGAGGGTGTCACCCGCGTGCTGTTTCATTCGATTGTCTGGCAATATATCCCCGAGAACGGCCGCGCCCGGATAGAGACTGCGATGGCGCAGGCGGGCGCGCGGGCGACGGCGGAAAGGCCCCTGGCATGGGTGACAGTCGAAACCAACCGCCAGACCTTCCGCCACGAACTGCGCTGCCGCTTCTGGCCGGGTGGAGAGGAGGAAGCGCTGCTGGGCGAGGCTCACGCGCATGGCGCTTGGGTGGAGTGGTTCGGTTAGCGCTTGGTCGAATCAATAGCCAAATCGGTCCTCCCCGCGAAGGCGGGGACCCATCCGAGCTATCCGTTCAAACGAATACCTATAGGCAACAGGCGACGGCGGATGGGCTCCGCCTGCGCGGGGGCGACGATGGGGATGGTGAAACGTGCTGTCCTACAAACTCCAAGCCATGCGAAACTGGCTTTGGCGCGCCTGCCATTCAAACAGACACCCAAAGTCAACGAAGCCGTACGAATCCGAAAGGTCACACTCCGAAACCCACAACCGGCATGCAACCCCTTGCGGCCACACGCAAAACCCGCGCTCGCTCCACGCATTCAAGCCGACATTCCGTGTCCAGCGCTTCCCCCGTTCCGCCCGCCAAAAACACGTCCGGCAAAGCCACTAGCCCAAATGGCCTCGCTTGGTTACATGGGCCGCCACGATTCTCCCAGCGGACGGTACCTGTGGCAAACCTCGACATCCCCCTCGGCCTTACCTTTGACGACGTGCTGCTGCGTCCGGCCGAGTCCGATATCCTGCCATCGATGGCGGATACCCGCACGCAGCTGACGCGGTCGATATCGCTGAATATTCCGGTGATTTCATCAGCCATGGACACCGTGACCGAGGCTGACATGGCGATCGTCATGGCGCAGCTGGGCGGCATCGGCGTTTTGCACCGTAACCTGACGATCGACGAACAGTGCGCCGCCGTCCGCGCGGTCAAGCGGTTCGAGAGCGGCATGGTGGTCAATCCGATCACCATCGGCCCGGATGCCACGCTGGGCGAGGCGCAGGCGATCATGACGGCGAACCGCATCAGCGGTATCCCGGTGGTGGAAGCGGGCGGCAAGCTGGTCGGCATTCTGACCAACCGCGACGTGCGCTTTGCCCAGAACCCCAGCCAGCCCGTGCGCGAACTGATGACGCATGAGAACCTCGCCACGGTGCGCCCCGGCGTCAGCCAGGTCGATGCCCAGCGTCTGCTGCACCAGCGCCGCATCGAAAAGCTGCTGGTGGTTGACGATGCCTATCATTGCATCGGTCTGGTCACGGTGAAGGACATGGAAAAGGCCGTGACCTATCCCAATGCCACCAAGGACGACACTGGCCGCCTGCGCGTTGCCGCTGCGACCACGGTGGGCGACAAGGGCTTCGAACGGACCGAGGCACTGCTCGCCGCCGAATGCGACGTGATCATCATCGATACCGCGCACGGCCATAACAAGGACGTTGCCCGCGCCGTTGAACGCGTAAAGAAGCTCTCCAATTCCGCACAGGTTGTTGCCGGCAACATTGCCACGGGCGAAGCGGCGCGTGCGCTGATCGATGCCGGTGCAGATGCGCTCAAGGTTGGCATCGGACCCGGTTCGATCTGCACCACGCGCATCGTTGCCGGTGTCGGCGTACCGCAGCTCACCGCGATCATGGATGCCTGCGAAGAAGCCAACAAGTGCGGTGTGCCGGTGATCGCTGATGGCGGCCTGCGCACATCGGGCGATGCGGCCAAGGCGATTGCCGCCGGGGCCAGCTCGATCATGGTCGGCTCCATGCTGGCCGGCACCGAGGAAGCACCGGGCGAGACGTTCCTTTATCAGGGCCGCGCATACAAGTCGTACCGCGGCATGGGGTCGGTCGGGGCGATGGGGCGCGGATCGGCGGACCGCTATTTCCAGGGCGATATCAAGGACCAGATGAAGCTGGTGCCTGAAGGAATCGAAGGTCAGGTGCCTTACAAGGGACCTGCCAAGGACGTCATTCACCAGCTCGTCGGCGGCATCAAGGCGGCGATGGGCTACACCGGTTCCGCCACGATCGATGACCTGCGCACCAAGGCGCAGTTCGTGCGGATCACCGGCGCGGGCCTTCGCGAAAGCCATGTCCACGATGTTACGATCACCCGAGAAGCGCCGAACTATCCCACTCGTGGCTGATCTTTCAGCATGACCCCGGCTGCACGGGTCCAGGCCGGAATCGAAATCCTCGATCTCGTCATCGCCGCCGCTCGCACGGGGGGCGCGCCGGCGGATCGCATCGTCAGCGAATGGTTCCGCACGCGGCGCTTTGCCGGCAGCAAGGATCGCCGCGCGGTGCGCGAGCTGGTCTATTCGGCGATCCGCGCTTGCGGTGATGTGCCGCAGACCGGGCGCTCGGCCATGCTGCGGCTGGCCTGGGGCAATCCCGAGCTGACTGCGCTATTCGACGGTTCACCGCATGGTCCGGCACCGATCGGCATTCGTGAATCGATGGCGGGCGGCGGCGCGGCACCCAAGTGGCTGACGCAGGCGCTGACCGCGTCCGATCTGGGCGGCGGAGAGATCGCAGCGCTGCTCGACCGCGCGCCGCTGGACGTACGGATCAACCGGCTGAAGACCGAGCCTTTGGAATTGCCCGAACCGGGCGAACCCAGCATCGCGCCAAACGGCCTGCGCTTCCCCGCCGGCCTGCCGATCGACAAGTGGGATGCCTTCCTGTCTGGCGCGATTGAAGTGCAGGATGCCGGCTCGCAGCTTGCCTGCAATGCGGTACAGGCGCGGCCGGGGGAAAAGATTATCGACCTTTGCGCCGGGGCCGGGGGCAAGTCCCTGTCGCTCGCCGCGTCGATGGAGAACCAGGGCGAGATCATCGCCTGCGACACAGATCGCCGCCGCCTCTCGCAGTTGCCGCCGCGCGCCGAGCGGGCCGGGGCGACCATCATCACCACGCAATTGCTCGATCCGGGCCGCGAACTGGCCTCGCTCGACAGCTGGCAGCGGCGCGCCGATGCCGTGCTGGTCGATGCTCCATGTTCGGGCACCGGCACATGGCGACGCAATCCCGAGGCGCGCTGGCGGCTGACGACGAAGGAACTCGACCGGCTGATGGCGCTACAATCGCGGCTGCTTGCTGCCGGGGCCAAGCTGGTGCGGCCGGGCGGGCGACTGGTCTATGTCACCTGCTCGCTGCTTGACGGCGAAGGTGCGGGGCAGGTCGGCAATTTCCTAGCCGATCATCCCGGCTGGCGCTCCGAGCCGATCGATCTGCCCGCCGGACGTCCGCGCGGACCGGGCCTGCGGCTGACCCCGCAGCATGACGGGACCGACGGATTTTTCATCGCCAGTTTATCTTCGCCATGTTAGCCTTTGCCCAATGACCACCGCTGAACCCCATGATGCCCCTGCGGTTCACCGGCCCCGGGTTGGAGAGATTTTGATGCGTTACACTCCCGCCGCGCTGGCCCTGTCGCTGGCTCTCGCCCTGTCGTCGAGCGTGCTATATTCTGCCGCGCCGATGGTGCTCGAACCCCGCGCCGCAGCGCTGCAATCTGAAGGCAAATCGGCTCTGGCGGCTGGTAACATCGATGCCGCAATCGATGCGTTTGAGGCCGCGCTGACCGTCCAGCCGGGTTCTGTGCTGCTCACGCTTGATCTGGCCGAAGCCACCCGCCGGCAGGGATTGCAGGGCAAGGCGCTGCACTATTATCGCAAGGCGCTGGTCAGCGATCCGCAGAACCTTGACGCGATTGCCGGAGAAGGCACCGCACTGGTCGAAAAGGGCGCGGTCGAAAAGGCACGCCGCAACCTGACCCGGCTGCAGGGCCTTTGCGGCAAGGACTGCTCGCAGGTGCAGTCGCTGTCCGCCGCGATTGCCAAGGGCCCAAGCCCCCGCGTGCTGACCGCCGAGGCAGTGAAGCCTTCGCCCACGGTCAGTGAGAATTGATCAGATCAACGCCCGGAATTCATCCAGCACAGAGCGATAGACCCGCTTCTTGAACGGCACGATCACCTCGGGCAGCAGGTCAGGCTCCATCCACTGCCACGCGTCAAATTCCGCGGGATCGTGGGCATCAAGCTTCACGTCCTCGTCCGCACCAGTGAAACGAGCGAGGATCCAATGCTGGCGCTGGCCGCGATACTTGCCCTTCCACAGCTTGCCGAGCAGTTCCTCGGGCAAGTCATAGAGCAGCTCCTCGCGGGTTGTGGCGAGTAGGGTGACGTGGTGTTCGCCAACACCGGTCTCTTCCCACAGCTCGCGCAGGGCGGCAGCGTGCAGGTCCTCGCCATCGTCGATCCCGCCTTGCGGCATCTGCCAGTACACGCCGCCCTCATCCGGCTGGCCGCGCGTGTCGATGCGCTTGCCGACGAAGACCTGGCCCTCTGCATTGACCAGCATCACCCCCACGCAGGGGCGATAGGGAAGGGCGCTGTAATCCGTCATGCAAATGCTCCGATTGGGGAAAAACGCCGGGGCGTGCCGGGGATGGACAGGTAAGCGGCCATTCCACGCTTGACTAGTAGGCTTTGCAGGAGTTTGCAGGAACAAGCTTTGGCGGTGAACAGATTTTCTGTCGTGCGCGGCCGGGCGGGAGAGCATAGGGCAGGCCCACAGGCAGGAAGCGCAAGCCGCCAGCAGAGGAAGATCATGGCAACAGTATTGGCCGACAGCGATAGTCAAGGCAGCGCGCCAAGCGCAGCACAACCCGATGCAGTAGTGGTCCGTTTCGCCGGAGATTCCGGCGATGGCATGCAGCTTACCGGCGGGCAGTTCACCCTGTCGACCGCGCTGGCCGGCAACGACCTTGCGACCTTCCCGGACTTTCCCGCCGAAATCCGCGCGCCGCAGGGCACGCTGTTCGGTGTTTCGGCATTCCAGATCAACTTCGGCTCGACCGCGATCGAAACTGCGGGCGATCAGCCCGACGTGCTGGTGGCGATGAACCCGGCGGCGCTGAAGACCAACGTTCAGGCGCTGAAAGAAGGCGGGCTCATCATTGCCGACAGCGGCGAGTTCACCAAGCGCAACCTCGAAAAGGCGAAGTACGAGGTCAGCCCGCTTGACGATGGCAGCCTGTCCAAGTGGAACCTGCTGGCCTTCGACATTTCCGCGCTCACGCTGGAATCGGTGAAGCCGTTCGGCCTTGGCAACAAGGAAGCGCTGCGCTGCAAGAACATGTGGACGCTTGGCCTTGCGCTGTGGATGTTCGACCGTGACCGCGCGCCGCTGATCGAATGGCTGAAGGGCAAGTTCGCCAAGAACCCGGTGCTGGCCGATGCCAATATCGCCGCGCTCAACGCCGGCCATGCTTACGGCGAGACGGCGGAAATCGGCGGGCAGGTCAAGAAGGTGCACGTTGATCCGGCGGCATCGACGCCCGGCCTCTATCGCACTGTTACCGGCGCGGACGCGATTGCCTATGGCCTTGTCGCCGGCGCGCAGCTTGCGGGTCTGAAGATGTTCTTCGGCGGCTATCCGATCACGCCGGCCAGTTCGATCCTGCACAACCTTGCCAAGCTCAAGGAATTCGGCGTCACCACCTTCCAGGCGGAAGACGAGATCGCCGCGATCTGCGCGGCGATCGGCGCATCTTATGCCGGCCAGCTGGGCGTGACCTCGTCCTCGGGCCCGGGCATCGCGCTCAAGGGTGAGGCGATGGGCCTTGCGGTGATTACCGAATTGCCGCTGGTCATCATCAACTCGCAGCGCGGCGGCCCTTCGACCGGCCTGCCGACCAAGACCGAGCAGAGCGACCTCTATCAGGCGGTCTATGGCCGCAACGGCGATACCCCGCTGCCGGTCATCGCCGCGCGTTCGCCGTCGGATGCCTTCGACTGCGCGATCGAGGCGTGTCGCATCGCCACGACTTTCATGACCCCGGTCATGCTGCTGACCGATGGCTACATCGCCAATGCCGCTGAACCTTGGCGCGTGCCGGACCCGGATTCGTTCGAGCCGTTCCCCGTAACTTTCCTTGAGGAGGCCAACGGCCCTGATGGCAAGGTGCTGCCCTACAAGCGCGATGAACGCGGTGTGCGCCCGTGGATCAAGCCGGGCACGCCGGGCCTGATGCACCGCATCGGCGGGATCGAGAAGGCGCCTGAAACCGGTGATCTCGACTATTCGCCCGCCACGCACCAGCTGCAGACCGATGCCCGCAAGGACAAGGTCGATGGCGTCGCCAAGTCGATCCTCGTGCAGGAAGTGACGCTCGGCAAGGAAGGCGGCAAGCTCGCCGTGGTCGGCTGGGGTTCCACCTTCGGCCCGATCCATCAGGCCGTACGCCGTGCACGTAGCAAGGGTATGGACGTCAGCCATATCCACGTGCGCCACATCTGGCCGCTGCCCGCCAATCTTGGCGAACTGCTCAAGTCTTATGACAAGATCCTGGTGCCCGAAATGAACACCGGCCAGTTCAAGACTGTGCTGCGCGACCAGTTCCTCGTCGATGCCCAGCCGCTCAACAAGGTGTCGGGCCAACCCTTCGCCATTGCCGAGATCGAGGCCGCCATTGCGACCTACTTCGACGGCGTTCCCGGCAATGCCGGCGGCGACGAAGTGGAACCGAACGACATGCAACTTCCCAACCCTGTGGGAGTCGACGAATGAACGACATGACCCCCTTCACGACCACCCTCAAGGACTGGGAATCGGACCAGGAAGTCCGCTGGTGCCCCGGTTGCGGTGACTACGCGATCCTGAAAGCGGTGCAGCGCACCTTGCCTGAACTCGGATCGAACCCGTCGAACACGGTGTTCGTATCGGGCATCGGCTGCTCCAGCCGGTTCCCCTATTACATGTCGAGCTATGGCTTCCACACGATCCACGGCCGCGCGCCGGCGTTCGCCACCGGCATCAAGCTGGCCAATCCGAACCTCGATGTCTGGCTGGTAACCGGCGACGGCGACGGCATGTCGATCGGCGGCAACCACACGATGCACATGATCCGGCGCAACCTGAACTGCCAGATCATGCTGTTCAATAACGAGATTTACGGTCTGACCAAGGGCCAGTACTCGCCGACCAGCCGCACTGGCACGACCAGCCCGACGACTCCGGGCGGCTCGGTTGACCGGCCGATGCTGCCTTGCGCCTTCGCTCTCGGCGCCGGCGCGCGGTTCATTGCGCGCGGGTTTGACGTGTCGAAGAACCTGCCCGAAGTGCTGAAGGCCGCTCACCGCCATCAGGGTGCAGCGTTCATCGAGATCTTCCAGAACTGCATCGTCTACAACAAGGACGTATTCGAAGATTTCGCCGCTCCCAAGGGTGCCGAGGCGCGCCAGCTCTGGCTGAGAAACGGCGAACCGATGCTGTTCAACGGCGGCACGCAGGGCATTGCGCTCGATATCGATGCGCTGAACCTCAAGGTTGTCGATATCGTCGATGGCGATTGGCAGGCGGCGGGCGTGATCGTCCATGACGTCACCAACCGCTCGGTCGCGCACATGCTGGTCGAAATGCCGTTCGGGCCATACCCGATGGCGCTCGGCGTGATCTATGACGATCCGCGCCCGACTTATGAAACCGCCGTTCTCGAACAGGACGCGCGGATGAACGAGGGCAAGAGTGCAAACCTCGCGAAGTTGCTCGCCAAGGGCCAGACCTGGACGGTGGAGCCGACCGGGCCGGACCTCTAGGGGCTTTCGGGTACGGCGTCAGCAATGGCTTTTGCGGGGCGGTAGAACAGCGCCTCGGCAAGGAAGGCCCAGCCGGCGCCGCCCAGCCAGCCGGCGATGACGTCGCTGGGGTAATGGACGCCCAGAGCCACCCGGCTTGAGGCGACCAGCATTGACAGGACGGCAGCTGAGCCGATCAGCGTCCAACGCACCCGCCGCCGCACGCTGTAGGTCGCAAAAGCGAGCGCGATGGCAATGAAGCCCAGCGCCGAATTGAAACTGTGTCCGCTCGGGAAGCTCATGCCGCCGGCTTCGACCAAGTGCGGCACGAGGGAAGGGCGGGGGCGGCCGACGAGGTCCTTGATCGCCAGTTCGATGGCGAGGCCGGTGAGGATCGTCACCACCATCAGCACCGCCTCGCGCCGCAGCCGGAGGAAGAACAGCGCGACGAAGGCCCCAAGCTGGACAATCGTGCGCAGGACGCCGCCGCCAAGCGCAGTTATATCCCGTACCGCTTCGGCCCATGCAGGCGAGCCGGCCAAGGCAAGGTCGCCATCGCCGCGGAACAGCCGGAGTCCAGCATCGTCGAAGGCGCCCGTCCGGCCCGAATGGACGAGCCAAGTGATCAGCGCGAAAGCGATCCAACACATCGCGCCCGCCAGTACCGCATGGCGGGAATCGATCTGCCAGCCGCGTTTTGGCAGGATGACAGTTTCGGCGGGAAGCGGCGTATCCATGTCCGCAATAAGGCATTGGTTCGCCAAAGGTTGCAAGCGCGCGGCAATGTTGCCAACCACGGGCGATGGATAATCTCACCCATTCGCTGATCGGCGCGGCGCTCGGTCAGGCGGGGCTCAAGCGCAAGACGGGGCTGGCCATGCCGGCGCTGATCATCGCGGCGAACCTGCCGGATATCGATGCGCCTTGCGTGCTCTACGGCGTCGAATCGCTCGCGATGCGGCGGGGTATTACCCACGGGCCGATTGCGCTGGTGCTGCTGCCACTGGTGCTGGCGGGGCTGCTGATTGCCTTCGATCGCTGGCAGGCGAGGCGGGGGAAAAGGCCCGAGGGTAGGCTTCCGGTCCACACCGGCTGGCTGATCGCGCTGTGCTACATCGGCATCCTCACGCACCCGTTCTTCGATTGGCTGAACAGCTACGGCATCCGCCTGCTTGAACCGTTCTCGCACCAGTGGTTCTACGGGGATGCGCTCTTCATCGTTGATCCGTGGATATTGGCAATGCTTGGGGCCGGGATCTGGCTGTCCCGACGCAGGGAGCGGGCTGGGGCCGACCAGTGGCGGAAACCAGCGAAACGCGCATTGATAGGGATATGCGCCTACGTTCTGCTGAACATGGCGATAACCACCGGGGCCTTCAAAGGGCTCCGATATGATGGCCCCAATGTCCAAGTTTACAATCCAGTGCCAATCGCGTTCTGGCGAAGAGAAGTCCTATGGCGTGACGATGGAGAAAGGTACGTTATTGACCGGCCGGAATTCTTTGGGGCCGCTCAAAGTTCAATTACTGATGAGCGCCACTGGTCCGACTACAAAGACTTTGGCCCCACAAACATGTCCGACCCCCGCATCACCGAATGGTCGAAGAGCGACCCTGCCGCGAAGGCATTCCTGTTCTGGAGCCGGATGCCGGTTGCAGAACTCCACGATGATCACATCATCCTACGCGACCAGCGCTTCCTTGGCTCACCCGCGTCTGGCCAATTCACTGTGACCCTGCGAAAGCCAAACCCATGACCGCCCCCGTAATCGTCTGGCTGCGCCGGGACCTTCGCCTTGCCGATCAGGCTGCGTTCCATTCTGCGGCTGAAAGCGGCGCACCGGTGATTCCGGTCTATGTCCTCGACGACGACACGCCCAAGCATCGCGCAATGGGCGGAGCTTCGCGCTGGTGGCTGCACCATTCGCTCGCCAGCCTTGATGCGGACTTGCGAAAGCTGGGATCGCGGCTTTTGCTGCGCCGGGGAGCGAGCGGCGATGTGCTGGCGGAATTGGCGGCAGAGACCGGCGCGCGCGAGGTTCACGGCCTGCATCACTACGAACCGTGGTGGCGCAATGCCGAGCGAGCGGTGGCCAAGGCGCTCGACTTGCACCTTCATCATGGCAATTACCTCGCGCCGCCGGGATCGGTGCTGACCGGCGGCGGGACGCCCTACAAGATATTCACGCCCTTCTGGCGAGCGCTGAGCGAGACCCTGCCGCCCCCCGATCCGCTGCCCGCGCTGGGGAAGCTGTCCGCCCCGGAAAGCTGGCCGAAGTCGGAAGATCTTGCCGACTGGAACCTGCTCCCGACCAAACCCGACTGGGCCGGCGGTTTTCTCAGCGAATGGAACCCCGGAGAGGCCGGCGCGGCAGAGCGGTTGGAGGACTTCACCGATAAGGTCTCCCGCTATGCCGACCAGCGCAACCTGCCATCGGTCGAGGGTACATCACGCCTGTCTCCGCATCTGCATTTCGGGGAAATTTCGCCCGCCACGATCTGGCATGCAGTCGCTTCGCACAAAGGCAGCACCAGCACCTTCCTCGGCGAGATCGGCTGGCGGGACTATGCGACGAACGTGGTCCAGCAATTCCCGGATTACGGTGCGAAATCATACAAGGCGGAGTTTGACAACTTCACCTGGCGCAGCGGCCCGGAAGCGGAGGCTGACCTCAAGGCATGGCAACAGGGGCGTACCGGCTATCCCATTGTAGATGCGGGGATGCGCCAGCTTTGGGCGACCGGGTGGATGCACAACCGGGTACGGATGATTGCCGCCAGCTTTCTGATCAAGCATCTGCTGATCGACTGGAAGCGTGGCGAAGAGTGGTTCTGGGATACGCTGGTCGATGCCGACTATGCGCAGAATTCGGTGAACTGGCAGTGGTCAGCCGGAAGCGGGGTCGATGCCAACATGTTCGTGCGGATCATGGCGCCGCTGACGCAAAGTCCGAAGTTCGATGCCGCCGGCTACATCCGCAAATGGGTGCCCGAACTGGCAAAGCTCAGGGATGACGTGATCCACGATCCCACGGTGCGACCCTCTGGTTATCCAGATCGGATCGTGGACCACGCCTTCGCCCGCAATCGGGCGTTGGACGCTTACAGGATGGGCCGATAGACGGAATCGCCGCGCCAGCGGGCGAGGATATTGTCGTGGACGATCGGGCTGAGCAGATTTTCGAAGGCGCAGCCGGCCAGGCTGTTGTCCCACCACACCACCTGGGCGGGCAGGGCTTCGAGTCCGGGCAGGGTCAGCCAGCAGACCGATCCGGGGTGCAGGCGGTTGATCGCCGAGCAGCAGAAGCCGCCCAGTGACAAGTCATGCACGACCGTGGTGAAGCTGCGCATGCCCGACGCGCGGAAGCTGCCGGGAATCTGGATGCGCGTACGCGGGGCGCAGCGATCTTCCTGTGCCGCGATATGATAGCGATCTGGGGCGAGATAGTCTGTGCTCATTGCCGTGCTCCGGTGTTGGCAGGCCGACCTCCCGAAAGCGGGAAACCGGACAACAAGCGCACGCGACCCTTTGCGTCCGCTGCAAGCATTATCCCAGATTGCGGTTGCGCGGAGTTTATGAAGCAGTGTTAACGGATTGGCGGCTGCCGGTGGCAAATTGTTTACCAAGCAGCGCAACAACCTGTTCAGCAACTTCCGCGGGAAGCTTGACCGTCTGCGGGTCTTCGCCCGGATAGGCCTTGGCGCGCATCGCAGTGCGGGTCGCGCCCGGATCAACAATGGTGACCCGTATCTTGCTGATATTCTTTACTTCTTCGGCGTAGCAAAGCAGCAGAGTTTCGAACGCGGCTTTGCTCGCGGCATAGGCGCCCCAGAAGGCGCGGGGCTTGGTTGCCACGCTGGAAGTGACCGCGATCACCCGCGCATCCTTGCTGGCCTTGAGCATCGGATCGAAGGCGGCAAGCAGGGCCTGCTGGGCCAGGACGTTGGTTGTTAACGCCTTGTTGAACCCGGCTGATTCGATCTGCGTTACAGCCATCAGCTGCGGCAGGACCGCGGCGTTGAGCACGAGAATGTCGAGCGTCTGCCAACGGCCGCGCAGGGCAGCGGCGAGGCGGGCGATCCCGTCTGGTTCGGCAAGATCAACCGGTGCGATGGTGGCATGGCCGCCGGCGGCAAAAATGCGTTCCTCGACCGCTTCGAGCGCCTTGGTATCGCGTCCGGTGAGGATAACGTGCGCCCCGGCAGCAGCAAGCGCTTCGGCAGTGGCCGCACCGATGCCCCGGCTCGATCCCGTGACGAGGGCGAGCTGGCCGGCAAATGGCAGATCGCTCATGTCAGTTCGTCAACCGCCAGTGAAAGCTGGTCGGGCGATTCCTTTTCGATCAGGTCGGTCAGACGCGTCGGATAATCGCCGGTGAAACAGGCATCGCAATAGCTGGGCTTTGCCGCATCGCGCTTGGCTTCACCAACTGCGCGGTAAAGCCCGTCGATCGAAACGAAGGCGAGGCTATCGGCATGGATGAATTCCGCCATGCCCTGAATGTCCATGCGCGCGGCAAGCAGCTTGCTGCGTTCGGGCGTATCGACGCCGTAGAAGCACGAATTGTTGGTCGGCGGGCTGGCGACGCGCATGTGCACTTCGGCAGCGCCGGCATCTCGCATCATCTGCACGATCTTCAGGCTGGTGGTGCCGCGCACGATTGAATCGTCGATCAGCACGATGCGCTTGCCCGCAACGAGCGCGCGGTTGGCATTGTGCTTGCGCTTTACATCGGCATGACGGGCACCGTCTTCCGGTTGAATGAAAGTGCGCCCGACATAGTGTGACCGGATGATTCCAAGTTCAAAGGGAATGCCCGATTGCTGCGCATAGCCGATGGCGGCCGGTACGCCGCTGTCTGGCACGGGGATTACCAGATCGGCTTCGACCGGGGTTTCCTTGGCCAGTTCGACGCCGATCTGTTTGCGCACTTCGTAGATCGAACGGTCACCCGTAACTGAATCCGGGCGGCTGAAATAGACGTGCTCGAAAATGCAGGGGCGCGCTGCATGATTGCCGAACGGGCGATGGCTGGTGACCCGGCCATCGATGCGGACCTCGACGATTTCGCCGGGTTCAACTTCGCGGACGAAATCGGCACCGATAACATCGAGCGCCACGGTTTCGCTGGCGAAGATCGTCGCATCGCCCATTTTGCCCATGACCAGCGGACGGATGCCCAGCGGATCGCGGCAGGCAACCATGCGCTTGGGCGTGGTGCAGATCAGTGAATAGGCGCCTTCAACCATGCGCAGGGCATCGACGAACTTGTCGAGCAGCGTGGGATAGCGGCTGGTAGCGATGAGGTGAATGATGACCTCGGTGTCAGAGGTCGACTGGAAGATCGAACCCTTGTTCACCAGCTCGCGCTTGAGCGCCATCGCGTTGGAAATGTTGCCGTTATGCGCGATGGAAAACGCCCCGCGCGCCAGATCGGCGTGGAGCGGCTGCACATTGCGCAGGCCTTGTCCGCCGGTGGTGGAATAACGCACGTGGCCCGATGCCATGGTGCCGGGCAGCTCGGCGAACATGGCCGGGCCGGAAAACACCTGCGCCACGTGACCGATACCGCGGCGGGCATAGAAATCGGCACCGTCCACGCTGACGATACCGCAGGCTTCCTGCCCGCGGTGCTGCAGGGCGTGAAGCCCCAGCGCCGTGATGGACGCCGCGTCCTTGGCGCCGATAACGCCGAAAATGCCGCATTCTTCGCGCAGCTTGTCGCCATCTGCGTCGAAAAAGGGATGAGTGAGGTTCATTGGGATTCGCACCGGACCTTGCCTGGCCCGCGCTTTGGCCCGCTTGCCGGGGAAAGGCAAGCACCGCTTTGCGCTTCACCATTGCCCTGTGCGGGGGAGCGCCCTAAATGCCGGTTGCGCTGCGAAAATCTGCCCGCCAGCGAAAAGGAAGTTGGACCTCTTGCTGCTTTCCCCCTTCGAATGGATGATCGCCAAGCGATACATGCTGCCCGGCAAGGGGGAGCGGATGATCGCGCTGGTTGCCTCGATCGGCGTCATCGTCGTGATGCTCTCGGTCGCGCTATTGATCGTGGTGATGAGCGTGATGAACGGTTTTCGCGCCGAACTGGTCGACAAGATCGTCGGGCTCAACGGCCATGCCATCGTTCAGGCTTACGGTGGCCGGCTGGAAAACTGGCAGGACATTCTCAAGCAGATCAAGGCCACCGACGGCGTGACCGAGGCCGCCCCGCTGATCGAACAGCCGCTGCTGACCACGTTCAACGGCCGGGTGGAGGCGATCCTGCTGCGCGGCAACACCCCTGAAGACATTGCCAAGATCAAGCCGAAAGTCGTCGATGGCGACTTGTCCGGCCTCGTCCCAGAATCCGGCGCCGTGGCGGTCGGGTCGCGGCTGGCGGAAAACTTGGGCGCACGTGTCGGCGATACGATCACGATCATCAACCCGCAGGGCCGCTCGACCCCATTCGGTACGGTCCCGCGCGAGATTGCCTACCGCGTTGACGCGATTTTCGAGATCGGCATCTACGATTATGACGAACGCTTTGTCGTCATGCCGATGGCGGACGCGCAGACGCTGCTGCTGACCGGCGATTCAATCGGCATGATCGAGGTGAAGACCGACGACGCCGATACCGCTGCCGAAACGCTCGCGCCGATTGCCGCGAAGCTGGAAGGGCAGGCGGTGGTGTCCGACTGGAAGACGATCAATTCGGGCCTGTTCGAGGCGCTGCAGGTGGAACGCGTCGCCATGTTCTTCGCGCTGTCGCTGATCGTGCTGGTCGCGGCGTTCAACATCCTCTCCTCGCTGGCGATGATGGTTCACACCAAGTCGCGCGACATTGCGATCATGCGGACCATGGGCGCAACGCGCAAATCGATGCTGCGGACCTTCGTGACTGCCGGCACGGTGGTCGGCACGGCCGGAACGCTCGCCGGCCTCGCGCTCGGTTTCATCATCCTCATTTTCCGTCAGCCGATCGTGACGGGTATAGAGCTGCTCACCGGGCAATCGCTGTGGGACCCGAAGATCCGCTTCCTGACCGAACTGCCGGCGCGTACCGATCCTATTGAGGTGGTCGGCATCGTCGGGCTCGCGATCGGGCTGAGCTTCCTCGCCACGCTCTACCCCGCCTACCGCGCGGCGAGCACCGATCCTGTGCAGGTGCTGCGTTATGAGTGATCCCGTCGTCAAATTGGACAAGCTGACCCGCAGCTTCGAGCAAGGCGATGTCCGCATCGACGTGCTCAAGGGCGTGGACCTTGAGGTTCGCCCCGGCGAGATCGTTGCACTGCTCGGCCCGTCAGGCTCGGGCAAGTCGACCATGCTGCAGGCCATCGGCCTGCTCGAAGGCGGATTCGGCGGGCGCATCCTGATTGCGGGGCAGGATGCCTCCGCGCTCGATGGTGACGAACGCACCACGCTGCGGCGCGATCACATCGGCTTCGTCTATCAGTTCCACCACCTGCTCGCCGACTTCTCGGCGCTGGAGAATGTGATCATCCCGCAGATGATCGCCGACACCCCGCGCGCCGACTGTGACGTCCGGGCGCGCGAATTGCTGGGCGTGCTGGGGCTGGGCGAGCGGCTGGACCACCGGCCCAACAAGCTTTCGGGCGGCGAGCAACAGCGCGTCGCCGTGGCGCGGGCGCTGGCGAACAAGCCGGCGCTGGTGCTGGCGGATGAACCCACCGGCAACCTCGATGAAGGCACGGCCGACAAGGTCCTCGCCGAATTCATCAAGCTGGTGCGCGACAATGGCAGCGCGGCTGTGGTGGCGACTCACAACGAACGGATGGCCTACGCGATGGACCGCGTGGTCCGCCTGCATGACGGGGTGCTGGAATGACGACGATTGCCGATTTCTCCGCCCGCCTGCCGAATGGTCAGGAAGTCAGCCTGGCCGACAAGCTGGGAAAGGTCCTGCTGGTGGTCAACACCGCCAGCAAGTGCGGATTTACCCCGCAGTATGACGGGCTGGAGGAACTGTGGAAGCAATACGGGGAGCGCGGGTTTGAAGTCGTCGCCTTTCCGTGCAACCAGTTCGGCGGGCAGGAGCCGGGCACGGCGGAGGAAATCGACCAATTCTGCAAGGTCAACTTTGGCCTCAGCTTCCCGCTGATGGGCAAGGTTGAGGTCAATGGCGATGGCGAAACACCGCTGTATCATTGGCTGAAGCAGGAGGCTCCGGGCTTGTTCGGCACCAAGAAGATCAAGTGGAACTTCACCAAGTTCCTGATCGGTCGCGATGGCAAGGTCGTGCGGCGATATGGTCCGACGGACAAGCCGAAGTCCATTGCGGCGGATATCGAGGCCCTTCTCTGAGGCGGGTCGCCCGGTTTTCCCCAACGCCAGCGCATCTGCCCTTGAACCCGGCGTCCTGCCGACCATAGTAGCCGAATGGCTTACGTTCCCTTCGTCCCGCTGCGCGTGTTCTCCAGCTATACCATGCTGGACGGCGCGATCGATCCGAAGGCGATCGCCAAGCTGGCGAAGGAACGCGGCTTTCCCGCCATCGCCATGTGCGATCGCAACGGGCTCTACGGCGCGATGCAGTTTGCTTCGGCCTGCAAGGATATCGGCATCCAGCCGCTGATCGGCGCCTTCCTCGGCGTGTGCCGGGGGGACGGCAAGATTATCGACTGGCTGGCGCTGCTCGCCCAGAACGAGCACGGCTGGAACAACCTGTGCCACCTCGTCAGCCGCGCGCATCTCGATCGCCCTCTGGAACGTGATCCGCATGTCGTTTGGTCCGACCTTGAAGGCCGCACCGATGGCCTGATCGCGCTCGCGGGCGCTGGCGAGGGCGCGCTTGCGCGGCTGCTGGCGGAAGGTCACAAGGATGAGGCGGAGCACCTGTGCGAACGCCTGGAAGCGCTGTTCCCCGGCCGGCTCTATATCGAAATCGCGCGCCGCAACGATCCGATCGAGGAAGCATCCGAAGAGGCGCTGATCGATCTCGCCTATGCCCGCGATCTTCCGCTGCTGGCGACTAATCCCGCCAATTACGCCGAGCCGCATTTCTCCGCCGCGCACGATGCCTTGCTTTGCATCGCCAGCTCGACTCACATCGACGCCGCCGAACGCCCGCGCACCAGCCGTGACGCCTGGGTGAAGAGCGAGCCAATGATGCGCGAGCTCTTCGCCGACCTGCCCGAAGCGCTGGCCAACACCCTCGTTGTCGCCCAGCGCTGCGCCTTCATGCCGCCCAAGCGCAAACCGCTGTTGCCCAGCCTTGCCGGTGACAAGGAAGGCGAAGCGGCGATGCTGATCGCTGATGCGCGCAAGGGCCTTGAAGCGCGGCTTGAGCCCTATGGCGAGATGGATCCGGCAGATCGCCAGACCTATTTCGACCGGCTCGATTTCGAAACCAACGTCATCAACGGCATGGGTTTCGCCGGCTACTTCCTGATCGTTGCCGACTTCATAAAGTGGGCCAAGGATAACGACATTCCGGTGGGGCCGGGGCGTGGGTCTGGCGCAGGTTCGGTGGTCGCCTGGGCGTTGACGATCACCGATCTTGATCCGTTGAAACTGGGCCTGCTGTTCGAACGCTTCCTCAACCCGGAACGCGTGTCGATGCCGGACTTCGATATCGACTTCTGCGAAACCCGCCGCGGCGAGGTGATCCGCTATGTCCAGCAGAAGTACGGCCACGATCACGTCGCCCAGATCATCACCTTCGGCAAGATGAAGGCCCGCGCGGTGCTGCGCGATACTGGGCGTATCCTGCAGATGAGCTATGGCCAGGTCGACCGGCTGTGCAAGATGGTGCCCAACCATCCGACCGATCCGTGGACGCTGCCGCGCGCGCTGAA
Source organism: Novosphingobium aquae (assembly GCF_037572715.1). Taxonomy (NCBI): domain Bacteria; kingdom Pseudomonadati; phylum Pseudomonadota; class Alphaproteobacteria; order Sphingomonadales; family Sphingomonadaceae; genus Novosphingobium; species Novosphingobium aquae. The sequence goes on from NZ_JBBHJY010000003.1 coordinate 220,903, forward strand.
CGGTGTCGCCGAATTCCGCCGCGAGTACGAGAATGACGAGGAAGTGAAACGCCTCGTCGATCTGGCCATGCAGCTCGAAGGCCTTCCGCGCAACTCGTCCACCCATGCCGCCGGTGTGGTGATCGGCGACCGCCCGCTGGCCCAGTTGGTGCCGCTCTACCGCGATCCGCGCGGTGATATGCCGGTGACCCAGTTCGACATGAAATATGTCGAGGACACGGGCCTGATCAAGTTCGACTTCCTTGGCCTGAAGACACTGTCGGTGCTGCAAAAGGCGATCCAGCTGATGCGCCGGCGCGGGATCGAGATCGATCTTGGCCTGCTGTCATGGGACGATGCCGAGGTCTATCAGCTGCTCCAGCGCGGTGACACGGTCGGCGTGTTCCAGCTGGAATCGGAAGGCATGCGCCGCACGCTTGCGGCGGTGAAGCCGACCAATTTCGGTGACATCATCGCGCTCGTCTCGCTCTATCGCCCGGGTCCGATGGACAATATTCCGCTGTTCGGTCGCCGCAAGAACGGCCTGGAAGCGATTGAATATCCGCACGAAAAGCTCGAAGGCATCCTCGCGGAAACCTACGGCATCTTCGTCTATCAGGAACAGGTCATGCAGGCCGCGCAGATCCTTGCCGGCTATTCGCTCGGCGATGCCGACCTGCTGCGCCGCGCAATGGGCAAGAAGGTTCAGGCGGAGATGGACGCCCAGCGCCAACGCTTCGTCGATGGCTGCAAGGAACTGTCTGGCATCGACAAGACCAAGGCCAACGAACTGTTCGACTTGATCGACAAGTTCGCAGGCTATGGCTTCAACAAGTCGCACGCCGCCGCCTATGCGCTGCTCGCCTATCAGACGGCCTGGGTGAAGACGCATTACCCGCACGAATTCTATGCCGCATCGATGTGCTTTGACATGCACCAGTCGGAAAAGCTGGCGGTCTACGTTGATGACATGCGCCGCGCAGGCCTCACGCTCGCCGGGCCGGACATCAACCATTCGGAGGCCGAATTCTCGGTCGATCAGACCGACGAGGGGCTGGCGGTGCGCTATGGTATGGCTGGCATCCGCAATGTCGGCGAAAAGGCGATGGACGCCATCGTTGCCGAGCGCGAGGCGAACGGGCCGTTCACCAGCCTTGAAGACCTGTTCAAGCGCGCGCCCTATGGCTCGATGAACCGCCGCCAGCTGGAAGGGCTCGCCGCCTCGGGGGCGTTCGACGCGCTCGACAGCAACCGCGCGCGGGTCATGGCCAATGCCGACATGCTGCTAGCAGTGGCGGACGAGGCCGAGCGCAGCCGCAATTCGGGGCAGGCCGCGCTGTTCGGCGGGGATGATCATGCCGCACCAGCGCTGCGGCTGGCCGATGTGCCGCCGTGGAGCCGCGCCGAACAGATGGCCAAGGAGCGCGAGAATTTCGGCTTCTACTTCGCCGCCCACCCGGTCGAACAATGGCGCGCAATCGCCAATTCCAACGGCGCGCGGACCTATGCCAGCCTGATGCAGAGCGGCGTGCCGGGTGGCGGCCGACTGCCGGCGACGATGGCGGCGATGATCGAAGGCGTACAGCGGCGCAAGACCAAGCGCGGCAAGGACTTCTGCATGGCCGATTTCTCGGATTCCTCAGGCCAGTTCTCCGCCTCGTGCTTCGAGGAATCGCTGGTGCCGAGCTTCCTCGAATGGGCGCGCGACGGCACCTGTATTCTGCTGCAGGTCGAACTCGACGCACCCAGCCCGGACGAACCGCCGCGCATCACCGTGCGCAGCGCCCAGCCGCTCGCCGAAGCCAAGCAGGCGGCGCGCATGGAACTGCGGCTGGAGATCGACCGGATCGAGGCGATCACCGAACTCGCGATGCTGTTGCCGCGCTCTGCCGAAGCAACCGGTGAAGTGATCGCCGTTCTGCGTACAGGTGGGTCGAAAGATCCGACAATGCGCCTGGGCGCAGACTTCCAGCTCGATTCCGAATTGGTCGACCGACTGACCATGATCGACGGCCTGCGCAATCCCGTGCTGAGCGCCCGGCGCGGCGCGGCGCACCTGCGGCTGGTGGCCTGAGCACGATGGATTGGGTCAATCCCAGCCGCGAGAACTTCGACCTGTTCAAGTCGCTTCCGCGCGATGAACCGGTGCACCTGCTCAACATGATCCGCTTTCGGGGGGCCGCCCTATACTCCGAAGGCCACCCCTGCGCTGGTCTGGGCTGGAGCGGCGAGCGGGCATTCGAAGAATATTTCACCCGCGTAGTGCCGTTTATCGAGCGGCTCGGCGGGGGCATTGCATGGCAAGGCACTTTCGAAAGCATGATTACCGGCCCCGCACAGTTCGAATGGGACAAGGTCTTCGTCATGGGCTTCCCCACCGCCGGCGCTTTCCTCGCGCTGGTGACCGACCCCGAATACAAGGCCGAGGTCGTCGATCACCGCACGGCGGCGGTGCAGGACAGCCGGCTGGTGCGTTACCGCCCGGCCTAGAATAGCTGCATCTGGCCGCCCACCGCAGGCCGCCGAAACTGCGTGCTGTCGAGCTCCAGCCGCGCTTCGTTCATTCCCAAACGCCGGGTGGCAAGCCGGAAGCGGGTGCGGAACAGGTCGGCCCAGACTCCTTGCGGTTTCATCCGACTGAAGAAGTTGGCGTCGTTATCCTTGCCGCTTCGCACCGACTGGACGATCGACATGACCTTGCCCGCCCGGTCCGGATAGTGCGCCGCCAGCCATTCGCGGAACAGCGGCGCGACCTCGTGCGGCAGGCGCAGCATGATCCAGCTGGCCGATGTGACGCCAACGGCCGCCGCGCCTTCGAGGATGCCTTCGATGAATTCGTCGGTAATCGACGGGATGACGGGGGCAATGGAAACGTGCACCGGCACACCCGCTTGAACCAGCTTGCCGAGCGCTGACATGCGTTTGGCCGGAGATGACGCACGCGGTTCGAGCAACATGGACAAGCGCGGATCAAGGCTCGTAACCGAAATGCCGACCGCGACGAGGGTCAGTTTCGCCATCTCACCCAGCAGATCGATGTCGCGCAGCACCCGGTCACTCTTGGTAGTGATAGTCACCGGATGCCGCGCCTCAAGGCAGACTTCGAGAATCTGGCGGGTGATGCCGTATCGCCCTTCGATTGGCTGGTACGGATCAGTGTTGGTGCCCATGGCAATCGGGGCAGGGCGGTAAGACTTGCGCCCCAGTTCCGCGCGCAGCAGCTCTGCCGCATTGGGCTTGGCGAACAGCTTCGTCTCGAAATCGAGCCCAGGCGACAAGTCATGATAGGCATGGGTCGGGCGCGCAAAGCAATAGATGCAGCCATGCTCGCAGCCGCGATAGGCGTTGATCGAGCGGTCAAAGGGAATGTCGGGCGAAGTATTGCGGCTGATGATCGATCGCGCCGCTTCCTCGGTAACCGTCGTGCGCAGCTTCGGCGCACCGTCATCAACGGTTTCGCGTTCATCAAGCCAGTCACCATCGGCCACACGCGCGGCAAGGCCGAAACGCTGCGGCACCTGCGCAGACTGCGCACCGCGACCGTGGGTGATGTCGAAGCGGGACATCGCCGTATCAGAACATAAACGGAACAAATTGGCAAGCCACGTAGGCTCGCCGCGCGCTCAGACTTCCTTCAGTCTCGGCATCAGTTCGACGAAGTTGCAGGGCCTGTTCCGGCTGTCGAGCTGTTCGGCGAGGATGCCGTCCCAGCCGTCCTTCACCGCGCCGTTCGATCCGGGCAAGGCGAAGATGTACTTGCCACGCGCGACGATGGCCATGGCGCGGCTCTGGATGGCCGAGGTGCCGATGGTGCCATAGCTGATCCAGCGGAACAGTTCGCCGAAGCCGGGGATGTCCTTGCCTTCGCTCGATGCCTTGACGCGTTCGAGCGCTTCGGGCGTCACATCGCGGCCGGTCAGGCCGGTGCCGCCGGTGGTGACGATGCAGTCAACCGCACGATCATCGAGCCAGTTGTTAAGCCGGCTGACGACACGAGCCGCATCATCGACCTCGATCGCGCGGAACACCAGGTTGTGCCCGGCGGCCTTGATCCGTTCTGCCAGGATGTCGCCGGACGTGTCCGTCTCGGGCGTGCGCGTGTCCGAAACGGTGAGCAGGGCGATGTTGATCGGCTTGAACAGCCGCGACGGGTCAACGGCCACGAATAAGCGTTCCGTTGGCGGCCATGCGCATGCCTTCGCTGCCTGTGAGGCCGGGGAAGGTGGGCCACAGCCCCTGCGCCAGCGCCATGCGGCTTTCCGATGGTCCGCCGGCTTGCCGCTCATACATCCAGTAATTGCGCATCACGATGTTCACGTAGCCGCGCGTCTCCCAATAGGGGATCGATTCAACCCACAGCAGCGGATCGCCGCCATCGCGGATTTCGCTGTTCCAGCGGGAGATCGGCAGCGGTCCGGCGTTGTAGGCGGCCATGACCTTGGGCAGCAGGCCCTGCGTGCCGGGTGCGTTCTTGAGCGCCTGAAGGTGCGCCTGCCCGAAGGCGAGGTTGACTTCCGGCTTGGCGAGGTCCGCCGCCGAGCCAGCAATGCCGAGTTCAGGCCCGCGATCCTTTGCAGCTGCCGGCATGATCTGCATCAGGCCCTTGGCGCCAGCGGGGCTGATCGCCCGGGTCCGGAATACCGATTCCTGCAAGGCGTGGGCATAGACCAGCGCCGGATCGACGCGCCATCCGGTTGAGGGCGTCCACTTCGGCGTCGGATAACGGATGGCGCGTTCGGGCTGGCCGCCGCTGGGCGCGTTGAACGCCATCCACAGCTGGGTTGAAGGCAGGCCAAGATCGCGCGCCAGCCGGGTCAGCGGCTGATACTGCGAAGGCTCGCCAATGCGAGCCTGATGGCGCAGCACTTCATCGGCAAGGCCGTCGCGGCCGATCTCGGCGAGCGCCACTGCGGCGCGCACGTTGGGCACTTCGCGCAGCTTCTGCCAGTCAGTCTGGCTGAAATCAGCGCCGGCATGGGTTTCGGGAATCTTCAGGCCGAGCGATTCGGCGGCGAGCATTCCATAAAGGGTCTCATCACGCGCCGCGGCCATTCGCAGCGGCGTGCTCGCCTTTTCCGGCTGGCGGCACCGCACATGAGCGCGGCTCTGCCAGTAATAGGCGGCGCTTTTCAGTTCGCTGTTCTCGGCAAGGTCGGCGGCCTTGGTGAAGGCATCGATTGCGCCCTGGCAGTCGCCCAGACGCCAAGCGGCAAGCCCGGTGGTCCAGTGGCCTTCCGCCACCCACGGACCGGCGCCATCGGCGGCGGTGCGGGCGAGGGCAAAGGCGTTGCCATCCTGATTTTCGATATAGAACGACCAGGCAATCTTGGTGCGCCATTCCGCGCGGGCATTGGGGCTGAGCGCGCTGTCGATGCCGTCCAGCAGCAGGCGCGCGGCGGCAGGATCGTCGGCCTTGATCTTGGCGGTGATCGCGGCAGATATCGATGCTGGCATCGTCCCGTCATTCGTGTCACGCGGACGCAGGCGCTTGGGGCTGGATTGCAGGCTGATGAAGCGCTGGCTCTCAGGCAGAGAAGGGACCGACAGCGAACCGCGCTTGGCGGCGAGCGAGGCGATCTGTTCGGCCGAGGGAAGCTGCGTCCCCTGCGCCAGCCAGCCATCCAGCGCGGCAAGATCGATCTTCGGGCTGCGCGCGTCGAGGAAATATTCGGACTTGGCGACAAGGTGCAGAGGGCCATCGGGCTTTTGCGCCAGCATGGTCTGGACCTTGACCCAGTCGGCCTTGTCGATCGCGCCGAACAGGTCGCTGTAATAGGCACGCTCGTCAGCGCTGAGCAGGCTCGGCACGGCGGTGCGATCGGCCCGGCCCCGGAAATATTCGATCGCGGCGGAATTGGCCTGTGCCGGCGCGGAAATACCCGCCACCATCGCGGTGCCTACGCCTGCCAGCAGTATCGTCCTGAACTGTGTCACGCCGATTGTTTCCCGATCTCTTCCGACTGGCCCCACTCCAGCCACTTGCGCCAGAACGCCGCTTTCGCGGTCGGGCGCACCATTGCATCGAGGCCATGCACCGCGAGCAAGGGAATTGTCCGCCCCTCATGGTTAAAGGAGCGTAAACTTTGAGCGCTTTGCGCCGGATCGTTGCCAAGCAGCGGCAGGATGTTCGCACCGAAGACAATCAGGCGCTGTGGGGCGGCCAGATGGACGTGGTGCCGGGTCACTTCCCCAAGCCCTGCCTCGGCCAACGCCGGTATATCGGGGAGCGGTGTGTGGCGGACGAGTACCGACCCATGATAAACACATTTGCGATCAATCCCCATCGCGGCGAGCATTGCGGCGAGAAGTTTGCCCTGCTTGCCAGAAAGGAGCTGATCACCGTCCTCTTGCTCGGGCTGTTCGACCAGCACCATCAGCGGCGCGCCAGGGCCCCCGCATGGTGCGATCCGGCGCGCAAGCTGCCCGCCATCAAGCGACGGCTCTTCCAGCCACCACTGGCGAAACGCATCGAGATCCTTCGGCCAGACTGCCGGATCGCCGCCAATTTTCGGGCGGGGCGGGGGCGGGGGCGGCGGAGCGGCAAATTTCGCGACCGGGGCCGGGCGATCTTGGCCGGGTGCGGGTTCCGGCTCGGCCGGGGTGATCCAGGCGGTCGCCTCATCGGCAAAGGCGCAATCGACGCCGGCATCGCGCCACCACTCCACTGCAGCCGTGATATTGCCCGCGAGCACCTGTTGAGATCCCACCACCATCGCCTTGACCCTTGACCTGCCTGCGCGCAGCAATCAAGGCGCAAGGCCGTGAACCGCGCGGATTGCGGGACGAATACGGGAAAAGACGATGATCGAACGCGAATCGATGCCCTATGACGTGGTGATTGTAGGCGGTGGGCCGGCTGGCCTGGCCGCGGCAATCCGCCTCAAACAGGTCAATGCTGACCTTTCGGTTTGTATCCTGGAAAAGGGCAGCGAAGTTGGCGCGCACATCCTCTCGGGTGCGGTCGTTGATCCCAAGGCGCTTGATGAGCTGCTGCCCGACTGGCGTGATGACGGCTGCCCCATGGCGGAAACTCCGGTGACCGATAACTGGCACTGGACCCTGACAAAGACCGGCAAGATGCCGATCCCGCACATCGTCATGCCTCCCTACATGTCGAACCACGGCAATTACACCGGCAGCCTTGGCAACCTGTGCCGCTGGCTGGCGGGCAAGGCCGAGGAACTGGGCGTCGAAATCTTCCCCGGCTTCCCGGCGGCGGAGATCCTTTACGACGACAAGGGCGCGGTGATCGGCGTCCAGACTGGCGACATGGGCGTTGACCGCGAAGGCAACCCCAAGGGCGATTTCATGGCGGGGATGAACCTGCTCGCCAAGTACACCATCTTTTGCGAAGGCGCACGAGGTCACCTGACCAAGCGTCTGAAAGACAACTATAATCTGGAACATGATTGCCAGCCGCAGAAGTACGGCATCGGCATCAAGGAACTGTGGGACATCAGCCCTGACAAGCACGTCCCGGGCCGCGTTTTGCACACGCAGGGCTGGCCACTTTCGGAAAGCGGATCGGGCGGCGGGGGCTTCCTGTACCACCAGGCGAACAACCAGGTGGCGCTCGGCTTTGTCGTCACGCTCGATTACGCCAACCCCTATGTCTATCCGTTCGAGGAGTTCCAGCGCTGGAAGCAGCACCCGGAAATCCGCGCGATTCTCGAAGGCGGCAAGCGCGTTTCCTATGGCGCCCGCGCGATCAACGAGGGCGGCTGGCAGGCCGTGCCCCATCTTGCCTTCCCCGGCGGTGTGCTGGCGGGTTGCTCTGCCGGTTTCGTCAACGTGCCACGCATCAAGGGCAGCCACACCGCGATGAAGAGCGGGATGCTGGCCGCCGAAGCCATCGCAGCTGCCGTGGGCGCTGGCCGTGAACAGGATGCGCTGGACGAATATGAGGCTGCGGTGCGTTCCAGCTGGATCGCCAAGGAACTGGAACTGGTCCAGAATTCCGAACCGATCCTCGCCAAGTTCGGCGGTGACCTGCTCGGCACAGTGCTCGCCGGCATCGAAATGTGGCTGCGCTATCTCAAGATGCCGCTAATAAAGCCGATGAAGCATCACACCGATGCCTCGACCCTGCAGCGCGCCGATCTCTACAAGCCGATTGCATACCCCAAGCCCGACGGCGTGATTACCTTCGACCGCCTGACCAGTGTCAGCTTTTCGTTCACCAACCATGAGGAAGAGCAGCCCTGCCACCTCAAGGTCGCCGATCTGGAATTGCAGAAAACCAGCGAACTGGGCGTCTATGCCGGGCCTTCGACCCGTTATTGCCCGGCCGGAGTCTACGAATGGCTGGTCGATGAGGCTGGCCAGCCGAAGTACCAGATCAACGCGCAGAACTGCGTCCACTGCAAGACCTGCGACATCAAGGATCCCAACGGCAACATCACCTGGGTCGCCCCCGAAGGCGGCGGCGGTCCGAACTATCCGAATATGTAATCCGCTCCGGTGATCGAAACCGCCTACGCCAAGATCAACCTCGCGCTGCATGTCCGCAAGCGGCGCGAGGATGGCTATCATGAGCTGGAAACGGTGTTTGCCTTTGTCGATGCAGGTGACACCGTTTCGGTCAGTCGTTCATCGCGCGATGAATTCAGAATGGTTGGTGAGTTTGCCTCACAACTGACTGATCCATTTGGTAACATTGTGATGCAAGCCCTGAACGCCTTGCCGCGCTCTGATGGCTGGGCAGTGACGCTGGAAAAGAACCTGCCAGTCGCTGCCGGGCTGGGCGGAGGCTCGGCAGATGCCGGCGCGGTATTCCGGCTGGTCGGGCGCGAGTACGGCTTACCGAACGACTGGCACGCCCGCGCGGCGAAACTTGGTGCCGATGTGCCGGCCTGCGTCGCCTCGGTGGCTTGCATCGGGCGCGGCACCGGAATTGAGCTGGAACCGGCCGCCAACGATCTGGCAGGTACGCCGGTGCTGCTGGTCAATCCGCGCGTTCCACTTGCCACGGGGCCAGTGTTCAAGGCCTGGGACGGCGTTGATCGTGGGCCTTTGCCTGATGGTGAACTGCGCGAAGTGGCGATGAATGGGCGCAACGACCTCGAAGCCCCGGCGATCGCGCTGTGCCCGGACATTACCGAGGTTCTCGCCGTGCTGCGGTCCACTCCGGCTTGGCTTGTCCGCATGTCCGGTTCGGGAGCGACCTGTTTCGCGCTGTTCGATAGCGATGACGCCATGACGCAAGCCGCTGAATCCATTGCGCTGAGCCATCCGGACTGGTGGCAGCTCGCGGGACACCTGAGATGAAGGACGCCCCTTGGCGCATCGCCGGCACACCGCGGTTTGGCGGTATCCTCGTGGTGTCAGACCATGCCTCGAACCATGTGCCGGACGGCATCGACCTCGGCATCGCGCCGAACCTGCTGGACCAGCATATCGCCGTTGATATCGGCGTGCGCGAAGTGGGTGAGCTTATGGCTCAGCGCCCCGGAACTGCCGCGTTTCAAGCGACGGTCAGCCGGCTCGTCTGCGACGTCAACCGCGAGGAACACGCGCCGGGAGTCGTGCCAATCGCCAGCGACGGGCATGCGATACCCGGCAATGCCATCGACCATGCGGGTCATCTCGACCGGCTGGAGCGGTTCTTCCACCCCTATCACCGCGCACTCGGCGCGCTACTCGATGACTATCCGCAAGGTCTTATTATGTCATTACATAGCTTTACGCCGCATCTTTCATCCCATCCCGAAGAAGTCCGGCCGTGGCAGGTCGGCGTGCTGTACAATCAGGACGACCGCGCTTCCCGGCTGGCGATCCCGCTGCTTGAGTCCGAAGGGTTGATCGTCGGCGACCAGCAGCCCTATTCCGGCCAACTGCTTAACTACACGATGAACCGCCATGCCGAGGCGGACGGGCGGCCCTATCTGGGCATCGAAGTGCGGCAGGATCAGATCGCCGATGCGGCGGGGCAGGCCATTTGGGCGGAACGGCTATCGTGGATAGCGAACCGCGTGGCGATCGAGCTAGGCGGCTGATTTCCGCCGAAATCGTCTCAAATATTACTTTCGACTGTCACTCCGCTCTGCGCTAGGCCACCGCCTCGCTTTCAAGCTTGTCAGTAAAGAATCCAGAGGTCGCACCCATGCCTGTATACCGTTCCCGCACATCCACTCACGGCCGCAACATGGCTGGGGCACGGGGCCTGTGGCGCGCGACGGGGATGAAGGATTCGGACTTCGGCAAGCCGATCATCGCGGTGGTCAACAGCTTTACGCAGTTCGTCCCGGGCCACGTCCACCTCAAGGACCTTGGCCAGATGGTCGCGCGCGAGATCGAGGCGGCGGGCGGAGTTGCCAAGGAATTCAATACCATCGCGGTCGATGATGGCATCGCCATGGGGCATGACGGTATGCTCTATTCGCTGCCCAGCCGCGACCTGATCGCCGATTCGGTCGAATACATGGTCAACGCCCACTGCGCCGATGCCATGGTCTGCATCTCCAACTGCGACAAGATCACGCCGGGCATGCTGATGGCGGCGCTGCGGATCAATATTCCGGTAGTTTTCGTCTCGGGCGGGCCGATGGAAGCGGGCAAGGTTATCCTCGACGGCAAGGTCAAGGCGCTCGACCTGGTCGATGCCATGGTCGCTGCCGCCGATGATAGCGTCAGCGACGAGGACGTAGCGAAGATCGAACGCTCGGCCTGCCCGACCTGCGGGTCGTGCTCGGGTATGTTCACCGCCAATTCGATGAACTGCCTGACCGAGGCACTAGGGCTGTCGCTGCCCGGCAACGGCTCGCAGCTCGCCACCCATTCGGACCGCAAGGAGCTGTTCCTCCAAGCCGGCCGCACCGCGGTAGAGCTTTGCCGCCGCTGGTATGAGCAGGACGACGAAAGCGCGCTGCCGCGCAATATCGCCAGCTTCAAGGCGTTTGAGAATGCCATGAGCCTCGACATCGCGATGGGCGGATCGACCAACACGGTGCTGCACCTGCTCGCCGCCGCCTATGAAGGCGGGATCGATTTCACCATGGCAGATATCGACCGGCTATCGCGCCGCGTGCCGTGCCTGTCGAAGGTCGCTCCGGCGAAGAGCGACGTCCACATGGAAGACGTCCACCGCGCCGGCGGCATCATGGCGATCCTCGGTGAGCTGGACCGCGCGGGCCTGCTCCACACTGACTTGCCGACCGTGCACAGCCGCACGCTGGGCGATGCGCTGAACCAGTGGGATATCAAGCGGACCAACGATCCGGCGGTGCAGCAGTTCTTCCTCGCCGCACCGGGCGGGGTGCCGACGCAGACCGCGTTCAGCCAGTCGCGCCGCTGGGAATCGCTCGATGCCGACCGCGAGAACGGGGTTATCCGTTCCGCCGAACATGCGTTTTCGCAGGATGGCGGTCTGGCCGTGCTGTCGGGCAATATCGCCCGCGACGGCTGCATCGTGAAGACGGCAGGGGTCGACGATTCGATCCTCAAGTTCACCGGACCGGCGAAGGTCTATGAAAGCCAAGACGCCTCGGTGGCCGCGATCCTTACCGGGCAGGTCGTTGCCGGCGATGTCGTTGTGATCCGCTACGAAGGTCCCAAGGGCGGTCCCGGCATGCAGGAAATGCTCTACCCGACCAGCTACCTCAAGTCGAAGGGGCTGGGCGCAGCCTGCGCGCTGGTGACCGACGGACGCTTTTCCGGCGGCACGTCCGGCCTGTCGATCGGCCATGCTTCGCCAGAAGCAGCAGAGGGCGGCGCCATCGGCCTCGTCCGCAATGGCGACACGATCGAGATCGACATTCCCGGCCGCTCGATCAACCTGCTGGTCTCCAGCGAGGAACTGGCCCAGCGCCGCGCCGAGCAGGATGCCAAGGGCTGGCAGCCGGTCGAAGTGCGCAAACGCAAGGTCTCGGTCGCGCTTCAGGCCTATGCCGCGATGACCACCAGCGCGGCCCGCGGAGCCATTCGCGACGTTTCGCAGTTGACGCGCGCGCGCGGGGCATGATTGGTGCGCGCATGATGCGCGCTGCCTGCCTTTCGCCCCTGTTCCTGCTCGCTGCCTGCTCTGGTGGCGGGGACGCACAGGCTGGTTCATCGAGTGCCGCCAAGGTTGAGGCCGCCGCTGAGCCCGAGGACACCTCTGTCGCCTGCGCGTTGGCCGGGGCGAAAACCTTCGGCCGCACCTGCACGCGGGAATTGTCGCGCGATGACGTTGGCGAGGTCTGGATCGTTCGCCACCCCGATGGCGGGTTCCGCCGCTTCGTGCTGATCGACGGTGGCACCCGCATCGCCACCGCCGATGGCGACAAGGAAGTTGCCACCGAGCGCATCGGCGGCGAACTGGAAGTGCGCGTCGAAGGTGATCGCTATCGCTTCCCTGCCGCGCCCGAAGCCACAATCCCGCCAAAGACCAATGCCAGCGGTTCCTGATCAGATCCTGACCGTCGCCCAGATGCGCGCGGCGGAAGAGGCGCTGATTGCTGCCGGGTCGAGCGTGGATGCGCTCATGCAGATCGCCGGGCGCGGCGCTGCGGAATGGGTCTGGCGGATTGCCGCCGGGCGCCCGGTGACCGTGCTCTGCGGTCCCGGCAACAATGGCGGCGATGGTTATGTGATAGCTGAAGCGATTCGGACGCGCGGGGGCGCCGTCTCCGTCATTGCCGCTACCGAGCCCAAGACCGACGCGGCGCGCAATGCCCGCGCGCTGTTCGGCGGGCAGGTGCTGGGGCCGGATGCCGCGCCAAAGGGCGAGATATTCGTCGATTGCCTGTTCGGCAGCGGCCTGACGCGGGCCATGTCGGACGACTTGATGGCCGTCGTCGCGCGGCTGGCCGCGAGCCACGCCTATCGCATCGCGATTGATGTACCCTCCGACGTGGACAGCGATTCCGGGGCAATTCTCAATGCTGAATTGCCGCAATTCGATCTCACCATATCGCTTGGCGCGTGGAAGCCGGCGCATTTCCTGATGCCCGCCGCTGCCTTGATGGGCCATCTGCGGCTCGTCGGGATCGGCGTATGCCGCGTGGACTATGCGGCCATGCTTGTCCCGCAACCGCGCCTGAAGGCGCCGGCGGCCGATGCCCACAAGTACCGGCGCGGGCTGCTCGGTGTGGTCGCGGGAGCCATGCCCGGTGCGGCGCTGCTGGCGGCGCGGGCGGCGCAAGGGGCGGGGGCAGGCTATGTGAAGTTGCTCGGCGCTGTGCCCGCTGGCGTGCCGATGGATATCGTTGCTGATCCGCGCGCGCTCACCGCTTCGCTAGCTGACAAACGCTGGTCCGCGCTGCTGATCGGTCAGGGCCTTGGCCGCCATGCTGCCGCGCGCGATGCCCTGGTCGAGGTGCTGGCCCAGTCGGTACCCGCCGTCCTCGATGCCGATGCTTTGATGCTGCTGTTTCCGGGTTTCGTTTCCGGGCGCTCTTATCCACTGATTGCGACCCCGCATGAGGGCGAGCTTGCCGCACTCGAGGGCGCTTTCGGATGCAGCGGGGAGGGCGCAAAGCCGGCCCGCGCGCTCGCCCTTGCTCAGGCGAGCGGCATGGTCATCGTCGCCAAGGGGCCGGACAGCGTGATCGCCGCGCCCGATGGCCGCGTTGCATTTTCGCACCGCGCGTCTTCGTGGCTGTCGACTGCCGGGACTGGCGATGTCCTTGCCGGAACCATCGCCAGTCGGCTCGCGACTGGGGAGGCTCCCTTCGACGCAGCCTGCGAAGGCGTCTGGCTCCACGGCGAAGCTGCGCGGCTGGCCGGAGCGGCCTTCACGGCGGGAAAACTTGCCGAATCCGTGGGCGCAGCCTACGCGGCCTGCCTGTGAGCCTGACCGAAACCCCGCCCGCCGCTGAAGAGATCCTGCGCATCGCCGCCAAGGGCGACGGTATAACCGCGTCTGGCCGCTTCGCATGGGGCGTTGCGCCCGGTGACATGCTGCTGGCGGACGGCTCGATTGAACCGGGACCGCATCACGTTACGCCGCCATGCCGCCACTTCGGCCAGTGCGGCGGCTGCCAGTTGCAGCAGCTGGACGAAGAATCACTCGCCCACTTTGTCGAAACGCGGGTGGCCAATGCCTCGACCAGTCAGGAACTGGGCGCGGAGGTGTTGGCCCCGCCGCATCTGTCGCCGCCAGGCAGCCGCCGCCGCGCCTCGCTGCGCGCCGAAAGCTCGGCTGGGCGCGTGGTTATCGGGTTCCGGGAGGCGAAGTCGCACCGGCTGGTCGAAGTCATCGAATGCCATGTTATTCAGCCCGAATTCGTCGCGCTGCTGGTGCCGCTGCGCAAGCTGCTGATCCGGCTGGGCCAGCATCAAAGCGAATCCGGCAAGGGCCGCAAGGGTAACAGGGACAAGCAGGGCAAGCATGTGCACGCCCGCATGGCTGCCGACATTGAATTCGCCATGACCGAGCAGGGCGTCGATCTCGGCATCAAGGGTTTGAAGGCGGAAGGGCTGGCCGCGACCGAGCTGATTCTCGATTTCGCCAAGGAAAACGGCCTTGCGCGCATCGTGCTCGATCAAGGCTATGGCCCCGAAGCGATCTGGGAGCCTGAGCCGGTCACCGTCATGCTTGGCGGCGTGCAGGTAAACCTGCCGACGGGCGCGTTCCTGCAGGCCACTATCGATGGCGAAGAAGCGCTGGTTGGCGCGGCTTGCGAATGGCTGGCAGGCGCGGCGAACGTGGCGGACCTGTTTTCGGGATTGGGGACTTTCGCCTTTGCCCTGGCCAAGCAGGGTTCGCGGGTGCTCGCCGTGGAGGGCGCGCGCGATCTGCATCAGGCGTGCAAGTCGGCGGCCGAGCGGGCGCAATTGCCGCTGTTCGCCATGCACCGCGACCTGTTCCGCAACCCGCTGCTCGCCGACGAACTGGCCAAGTTCGATGCCATCCTGCTCGATCCGCCGCGTGCTGGGGCGCGTGAGCAGGTGGAGCGACTGGTTGCCGCCGGTACGGTTGGTCGGATCGTCTATATCAGTTGCAACCCGTCAAGCTGGTCGCGCGATGCGGCCTTGCTGGTCGAGGCTGGCTACCGGCTTGCCGAAGTGCGCCCGGTCGGCCAGTTCCGGTGGTCAACCCACGTGGAACTGGCCAGTTACTTCATCCGGGATCAGTGAAAAACGGCGATCGCTGCGTGCAGCACGAGCGCTATCAGGCACAGGCTGGATAGCGCGAAGAGGCTGAAGCGCAGCACGACCTTGTTGATCGTTGCCTGCACCAAAGAATGGATCACCCGCAGGCCGACATAGGCCCAAGCGATTGTCGCGTTGAGACCGGAGCCTTGTCCGATGATCGCCAGCACCAGCGCGACCGCGTAGAACACGGTCGGCGCTTCGTGCAGGTGGTTGTAATTGTGCGCTTTCCACTGGACACTACTGGGCAGCACATCATCGAGCGTCTTCTTCGGCGATCCCTTTACGAGGTCGTCAGGGTTGACCTTCGCCGCGGTCATTGCGGGCAGGCGGGTGGCGTACATCCATAGCCACATGACCATCGTCCAGCCCGCCAGAACGACGACTGGCTTCAGGATTTCCATGTTTATCAGATCCATTATGCTTCTCCCCCTAAGCGCCCGTGAAGGCCAATTTCGCCGCATGAAGTGCCAGCACCAGCAGGCAGATCGATGACAGCAGGAACAGCGCGAAGCGGATCGGTACGCGGTTCACGGTCGCCTGCCAGATCGAATGGGTGATCCTGAGCACCACATAGGCCCAGGCGAACCAAACGTCGTGCTCCACTGGCCCCAGGATCGCGATGATCGCGACCGTCGCGTAGAACAGCGTCGGCTGCTCCATCAGGTGGGTGTGGTTGTGCGACTTCCAGTTGATGCTGTCTGGGATCTTGCCTTCAAGGTCCTGCCCGCGTCCGCCCGGCTTGGCCTTGCCCAGCCCGCCGCCCATCTGTTTCATGGCGGGAAGGCGGGTGCCGGCCATCCAGAACAGCATGACGAAAGTCCAGAGCACCAGCACGGTGGCTGGCGCGAGCAATTGCGCTTGCATCGACGTTTCTCCCCTTTTGCGGCGGAGACTGCGGTGCGGCTAATCGATTGTCAATTGCAACCTAGTTGCTGCTCGCCAGCACCTCGGCAAAGGCGGCGGCATCGGTGTTGCCACCCGAAAGAATGATCGCCGTGCGCCCGTCGAGGCTGACCTTGCCCCCCAGAGCCGCCGCCAGCGCCGCCGCGCCGCCCGGCTCGACGACCAGCCGCAGTTCGCTGAACGCCAGTCGCTGCGCCGCGCGGACTTCGGCTGCGGTCACGGAAAGGCCGAAGGGCACGCGCCCCTTGAGCACGGCAAAGTTGATCGGGCGGGTGCTAGGCGTTTGCAGGGCATCGCAGGCCGTCGGGAAAGAGGGATCGGGCACCGGCAGGATTTCTCCCGCCTCAAGGCTGAGCCGCACATCGTCCCAGCCTTCAGGCTCGACCGGCACGATTTCCGCGTCAAGGCAGGCGAGGGCAAGGCCAGCCGCCAGACCGCCGCCGCCGCAGGGCATGACGATCCGCGTTGGCGCGCCGATGCCGCGCGCCTGCATCTGGGCGGCCAGTTCGAGCCCGGCCGAGCCTTGCCCCTCGATCACCCACGGATCGGCGAACGCATGGACCAGCGTCGCGCCGCGCTCCCGGCACAGCTTTTCGGCCACGGCATCGCGGTCCTCGCCGCCTGGGCGGTCATAAAGCACTACTTCTGCGCCCAGCGCGCGGGTGTTGGCGAGTTTCACCGCCGGGGCATCGACCGGCATTACAATCGCCGCCGTAATTCCCAGCCGCCGCGCCGCCCAGGCCACCCCCTGCGCGTGGTTGCCGCTCGACACGCCGACCACGCCGCGCGCCATTTCCTCGTCCGTCAGGTCGCTCAGCCGGTGCCATGCGCCGCGGATCTTGAACGCTCCGATGGGCTGCAGGCACTCCGCCTTGCACCATACGGTAACGCCGTGGATGGTGAGTTCGAGCAGCGGCGTTTCGGGCAGGATTGCCGCCACCTTGGCCGCCGCGTGGGCCACGCCCTGTGCCGTGGGCTTCCGTTGTTCTTGAGAAGTCATGGAAGCGATCTATATGACGCCCCTTCGCTTCCCCCAAGAGGAGATGGGTCTTGAGCAAGGTTCTGGTGATTGGTGCGGGCGGCGTAAGCTCGGTTTGCGTGCACAAGATGGCATTCAATCCCGGCATTTTCAGCGAGATTCACCTCGCCAGCCGCACCAAAGCCAAGTGCGATGCCATCGCCGAATCGGTCAAGGCGCGCTGCGGAGTTGACGTCGCGACCTACGCGATCGACGCTGAGGACGTGCCGGCGCTCACCGCGCTGATCGAACAGATCGGACCGAAGCTCGTCGTCAATCTGGCGTTGCCCTATCAGGACCTGACGATCATGGAGGCCTGCCTGAACGCCGGCGTCGATTACCTCGACACGGCGAACTACGAGCCCAAGGACGTCGCAAAGTTCGAATACAAGTGGCAGTGGGACCTGCACGACCGGTTCAAGGAACGTGGGCTGATGGCGCTACTCGGCTCGGGCTTCGACCCCGGCGTGACCAGTGTGTTCGCCATGTGGCTCAAGAAGCACAAGCTGAAGACCATCCGCCAGCTCGACATTCTCGACTGCAACGGCGGCGATCACGGGCAGGCCTTTGCCACCAACTTCAACCCGGAAATCAACATCCGCGAAGTGACCGCCAACGCGCGTCACTGGGAGAACGGTCAGTTCGTCGAAACCCCGCCGCTGTCGAAGAAAGTTGCCTTCGACTTCGACGCCGTCGGCCCGAAGAACATGTACATGATGTACCACGAGGAACTCGAAAGCCTCGCCCGGTTCATCCCCGAACTGGAACGCGGCCGTTTCTGGATGACCTTCGGCGATGCCTATATCAACCACCTGACCGTGCTGAAGAATGTCGGCATGATCGGTATCGAGCCGATTGAATATCAGGGCCAGCAGATCGTGCCCTTGCAGTTCCTCGCCGCTGTGCTGCCCAAGCCGGAAACGCTTGGAGCCACGACCAAGGGCAAGACCAATATCGGTGACATCGCCACCGGCGAGGCACTCGACGGGGCCGGTGAGAAGACGTTCTACATCTATCAGATCTGCGACCATGAGGACGCCTATGCCGAAACCGGCAATCAGGCGATTTCCTACACCACCGGCGTACCCGCCATGATCGGCGCGGCCATGATGCTGACCGGCGCTTGGGCTGGTGAGGGCGTGTTCAACATGGAGCAGATGGACCCTGATCCGTTCATGGACATGCTGAACAAGCATGGCCTGCCGTGGCAGGTGAAGGAATTGCCGGCGCCGGTCGATTTTTGATGAACCCTGCGTTCCTCCTGCCGCCGCTGTTGCTGGCAGGTTCGAACCTGTTCATGAATGTCGCATGGTACGGCCACCTCAAGGCACCCTCACGGGCGCTTTGGGCAGCCATCGCCATATGCTGGTGCATTGCGCTGTTCGAATATTGCCTCGCGGTTCCTGCCAATCGGATGGGCGCACAGGCCTATTCGCTGGCACAGTTGAAAACGATGCAGGAAGTGTTCTCGCTGCTTGGCTTCGTGGTGGTGGCATGGGTGATGTTTGGACAGAAGCCGGGCCTGTCTCAGCTCGCCGGCTTCGCATTGATCATTGCCGGTGCAGCCTTGGTCTTCAGGGGTAATTGAAATGGAAACCAGAGCCGGCGATCCGGGCGCCTTTACCCGCTTCGATTTGAATCGCGTCGATAGCCCCGCTTTCGTCGTCGATGCCGCGAAGCTGCGAGAGAACCTGCGGATTCTCGCCGACGTCGGGGAACGCTCCGGCGCGAAGGTGCTGGCGGCGCTCAAGGCGTTTTCGATGTGGTCGACCGCGCCGATCGTTGGCGAATACCTTGACGGCGTTTGCACGTCCGGCCTGTGGGAAGCACGGCTGGCCTCCGAATTCTATGACGGCGAAATCACCACCTATTGCGCGGCCTACAAGGCGGAGGACCTGCCGGAAATCCTACGCCTGTCCGACCACGTCATCTTCAATTCGCCCGCCCAGATCGAGCGTTTCCAGCCGCTGATCGAGGTGGCCCGCGCGCAGGGGCAGCATTTCGATATCGGCCTGCGGATCAACCCGCTGCATGCCGAAGGCGAAGTGCCGCGCTATGATCCTTGCGCGCCGCACTCGCGGCTGGGCTTCCCAATCGACCAGTTGACCGAGGAACACATTGCCATGGTCAACGGCCTGCACATGCATACGCTGTGCGAGCAGGATTTCGAGCCGCTGGCGCGCACCTGGGACAAGGTGTTTGATTTCTTGGAACCGCACTTCGGCGAGTTTTCGTGGATCAACATTGGCGGCGGCCACCACATCACCCGCGCCGATTACCAGCGCGATGAACTGGTCCAGTTCCTCATTGATATGGCCGAAGATACCGGCGCGCAGGTCTATATTGAGCCGGGCGAGGCCGTGGCGCTCGATGCCGGAATTCTGGTGGGCGAAGTGCTCGACGTGCAGTTCAACGGCATGCTGGTGGCCATCACCGACATCTCCGCCACCTGCCACATGCCGGACGTGATCGAGGCGCCTTATCGGCCGGCGATGCTGGGTGAATCGCCGGTGGAAGACGACGTGATCATCGATGAAGGTCAGGGCGGGGCGGTTCGACTTGGCGGTCCATCATGCCTCGCCGGCGACGTGATCGGAGATTACCGCCTGCCGGTGCCTTGCGAGCCGGGCGCACGCTTCGCTTTCCTCGATCAGGCGCACTATTCGATGGTCAAGACCACGACCTTCAACGGCGTTCCGTTGCCGTCGATCTGGCTGTGGGACAGCGACAGTGACCTGCTGGAATGCGTGAAGCGGTTCGAATGGGATGCCTTCCGTGACCGGTTGAGCTGAGTTCCACAGTTGGTTCCACAGTTGAATGCAAAACCTTCGTCATTGCGAGGAGGCGAAGCCGACGCGGCAATCCAGAGCCCTGCGTGCAACGACTCTGGATTGCTGCGGTATACGGCCTCGCAATGACAAAGGTAGGTAGGCCTGTCCTACACGGGGTGAAACGGGCAAGATTCGGACATGTCCCACGCCCGTCAAACCTGCCTAGAACAGCGCAATTCCGGCCAAGGTGACACGTCCAGCACGCAAAGTGACACTTGCCCTCAGGACTGTGTCCAGTGTGTCCAGTCCATAAGGATTTTCGCCGCTCCAGCGCGATCAGCGCGGGCGCTCGTTCAACTGCACGGCGAGCTCTGCCAATGTGCCGAACTGGTCGATGGTCTGTTCCAGCAGCATCCGGTCCTTGTCCGATTCGAGCCCGCCGCTTTCGAACAGGTCGCCGGTTTCGACGATGATCAGCATCTGCCCGCCGTGGAACAACGCGCGGATCTTTTCGCCGGCAAACGCCGCCTCGATCGCCAGCAGGCGTTCGACGTATTCGGGATGGACGAGGTAACGCGCCTCCACCTGATCGTTCGACCAGACCGCGAACAGGTCCTGAAAACGCGGGTCGACCAGATCGATTCGCGACAGGGCCATGCCGCCCAGCGTGATCTCGTCCTTGTCGCCCAGCAGGCCGAAAAAGCTGCGGCGGCGGCCAGCGCGCTCGATCAGGGTAACGCCGTGGAAGCGCCGTGCGAAATCGACGGTGATCAGCGAGCCGTTGAACACGGTGACGTAGTGGGTGGATTTGCCCGAGCTGCGCTTTTCCTCAAGCTTCGCCTGATAGAGCTGGAATTGCTGGGTGCCGAGCTTGCCGCACCACAAGTCCTCGAAGCTTTCCCGGTCGAACGAGGGCAGCATGTCGAATTCGCGGGCGAGGGTATATTCAGCGCCGGGTGTCACCTCGACCGTAAAGGTCATGTTGAGCGCGCGGGCGATGGCGCCGTTGATCCCGCCCTTGATCGTGCGGGTAACGCCGCGCTTCGACCATTCGGCGATCCCGAAGCCGCCGGCGCCGACGAAGAAACCGAACTGCGCCGCCGCGCCGATGTCGCCGCTGAACAGGACGATCAATGCGGCCACGGCGCAGGCCGCGATGATGCCCCATTTCTGGATCTTCGACGCGCGCGCTTTCGCCGCCACCCGGTCGCCCTGCTTGCCCGAAAGCCATTGCCCCAGCTCGCTCGCCATTAGGGCATCGGGATCAGGGCGGACGATCATCGGGCGATCATCCGGCTTGCACCGCGGCGCGGCTGTGATAGCCCTTGCGCAGTGGTGAAGGGGAAATTGCCGTGACTACAGGATTGATTATCATCGCTGTTATCGTCGTGCTCATGCTGTTTGTCGTCAGCATCTATAACCGGCTTGTCGGGATGCGCCAGACGGTGAACCAGGGATTGGCGGATATCGATGCGCAATTGCGTCAGCGGCACGACCTGATCCCGAACCTCGTTTCCACCGTAAAGGGCTATGCCACGCACGAGAAGGAGACCTTCGACGCGGTGATCGAGGCGCGCAACCGGGCCGAGGCTGGCGGCGGTGTTGATGCCGGGGCGGAAGCAGGACTGGGTGCGGCGCTGGGCAAGCTGTTCGCGCTGGCCGAAGCCTATCCCGATCTCAAGGCGAGTGGCAACTTTCAGGCGCTGCAGGGCGAGCTTGCCGATGTGGAGGACAAGCTGGCAGCGGCGCGCCGGGCGCTCAATGCGGCAGTGGCGCGGTACAACGCGGGGAGAGAGACTTTTCCGGCCGTCATGTTCGCATCGGCGCTGGGATTCCAGCCTGCGGAAATGCCGCGAATCGGCGAGTCCGAAAAGCAGATCGCGCAGGCTCCGAAGGTGGAGTTCTAGCCCCCGTAAGTCGTGCTGGGGAGCGCAGCCGGCAACAGAGATTTTACAGTGATATGACAATGGCTTGCGGAAAAATCTGCAACGATTTTGGTGTGTTACATTTTTGTGAAAATGACGGTGCCATTTTCACTTGCAGTTCACAATCACACCCGTATATCGACCCCCCGCTGCCCCAAGGGGACTTCCAATAACCGGGAAGGCAGCGTCGTCTCTGTGTTATCCGGCCGAAAGGCCTATTGGGGGTCCCTTGAGTTGCACCATTTCCACGACGCATCGGCTGTAGTTCGCGCCCTTTCGCCCGACGAACCCGTCATCATCAATCGACCGCACGCTGCAGCGCGCGCCGCCCGCTTCTTTGTCGAGAAGTTTCCGGGCAAGTCGCTCTATGCGGTAAAGGCCAACCCTTCGCCTGAACTGCTTCAGGTGCTGTGGGATTCGGGCGTGACGCATTACGACGTCGCCTCCATCGCTGAAGTCCGCATGGCCCGTACCGCGCTGCCCGAGGCAGAGCTGTGCTTCATGCACCCGGTCAAGACCTCGTCGGCTATCCGCGAGGCCTATTTCGACCACGGCGTGAAGACCTTCAGCCTCGACTCCCACGAAGAGCTCGAAAAGATCGTCGCCGCCACGACCCGCGAAGACGGCACTGTTGCCGCCGACCTGCGTCTCTGCGTGCGTCTGCGCGTCTCATCCGAGCACGCCAAGTTGAGCCTTGCGGCGAAGTTCGGGGTCGATCTGGTCGATGCCGCCTCGCTGCTGCAGGCCGTGCGTCAGGTGGCTGACTGGCTGGGCGTCTGCTTCCACGTCGGCAGCCAGGCGATGACGCCGTTTGCCTATGTCCAGGCGATGGAGCGTGTTCGCGTTGCCATCGTCGATGCGGCGGTCACGGTCGACATCATCGATGTCGGCGGCGGCTTCCCGTCGATCTACCCGGGCATGGAACCGCCGCCGCTCGAGGACTACTTCGCCTCGATCCATCGCGCGTTTGAATCGCTGCCGGTTTCGTACTCGTCGGAACTGTGGTGCGAGCCGGGCCGTGCGCTCTGTGCCGAGTACAACTCGTTGATCGTCAAGGTGGAAAAGCGCCGCGGTGACGAGCTGTACATCAACGAAGGCGCCTATGGCGCGCTGTTCGATGCAGCGCATATCGGCTGGCGTTTCCCGGTGAAGCTGCTGCGCGACAGCGCGGAAGAGCCTTCGGACGACTTCGCCTTCTTCGGCCCGACCTGCGACGACATGGACTACATGGAAGGGCCCTTCGCGCTTCCGTCGGATGTCCAGGCGGGTGACTGGATCGAGATCGGCATGCTCGGTGCTTACGGCGCTGCCATGCGCACGAAGTTCAACGGCTTCGGGCAGGGCGAGGTTGTTGAAACCACTGACGAGCCGATGTTCAGCCAGTATCTCGGCGACCGCCGCGATCCGCGCGTGTCGGACAATGTTGTTTCGCTGCGCTAAGCAGGCCTGAAATCTGATCGCTCGGGCGGCGCTGGTTCAATAGCCAGCGCCGCCCGTTTTCTTTAGCTTTCGGGCGATGGAAAATTTCAAGGATCGCTACGGGCCGGTCTCGCTCGTCACAGGTGCCAGTTCGGGGATTGGCACCGGTTTTGCCGAGGAACTGGCAGCACGCGGCATGGACCTAGTGCTCGCCGCGCGGCGGGTCGACCGACTGGAAGACCTGAAGGTAAGGCTCGAGGCGGAGCATGACGTTTCGGTGCAGGTCATGGAATGCGACCTTGCCGATCTGAACGCACCGGCGCGATTGGCCGAGGCCTGTGCCAAGTATGACATCGGCCTCGTCGTCAGCAATGCCGGTTTCGGCGCGAAGGGCTGGTTCGAACAGATCGACGCGGCGCTGGTCGCTGAAATGCTGACCGTCAATTGCCACGCCCAGATGCAGATCGCGCATGGCTTTTTGCCGAGGCTCAAGGCGCGGGGAAGGGGCGGATTGCTGATGGTCTCCTCGGTTGAGGGATTGATGGGCGGACCGTTCTCCGCCGCTTATGCCGCGACCAAGGCGCTGGTCGTGGCGCTGGGAGAGGGGCTGTGGGGCGAACTGCAAGGTACCGGCGTCGATGTGCTGACTCTCACCCCCGGCGCTACCGAGAGTGAGGCAGCGGCCAAGCAGGGGTTCGATCCGGCGAAGATGACGAACGTCCAGCCGGCGCGGGAATGTGCGGCACTAGCGCTCGACAACCTCGCCAACGGGCCGACCTTCTGCCCGAACCCCCATTACCGCGCGCTGTTCGAGCGGATGACCGCGATGCCGCGCCAGCTGGCGTTGCTGGCCATGGCGCAGGGGATGCGCCCCAAGGATTAGTCGTCGGCGAAAACGTAAGGCGCCGGTGCGCGGCGCTGGTCATCCACCATGATTTCCCGCCCGATCGGCGGCGCGGCGCGGGCGGTGCACTGGGCGCGTGGGCAAAGGCGGCAGGTGACCCCGATGGGCGTCGCCTCGACCTTCGCCGGTTCAATCCCTTGCGCATAGACCAGCGCCGGCGCGTGCTCGGCAGCGCAGGCGAGTGCGACCGCGTGCTGGACGAGCGGCTCGCCCCAGCGGGTGCCACCCGTGCTGACTGCGCGGGCAATCGTGAAAAAGCGCTGGCCGTCGGGCAGGTCGAGCCACTGGGTAAGGATCTGGCCGGGCAGGCGGAACGCCGAATGCAGGTTCCACAAGGGGCAGCCCCCGCCATGCGCGGCAAAGGGGAAGCCTGCGCCGTCCATTCGCTTGGACACATTGCCAGCGGGATCGACGCGGATGAAGAAGAACGGCACGCCTTCCGCGCCGGGGCGGTGAAGCGTGGTCAGCCGGTGCGCCACCTGTTCAAAACTCGCGCCGAACAGGCCGGACAGGGCATCGACGTCATAGGCTCGCTCCCTCGCGGCGCGGGCAAAGCGATCATAGGGCATGCGCAGCGCCGCCGCCGCGTAACCCGCAAGCGCGCGCCGGGTGAGCACTTCCGCCGTCTTGCTGGCGAACTGTTCGCGGCGGAGCAACGCCGAGATTTCCTCGCGCATGGATGTATAGGCGATGTGCTGCGCCACCTGAAACTTGCGGCTCGGGCCGGGCAGGTTGTCGGCAATCAGCACCTGCTGGTTGTGCCGGTCAAACCGCCGTACCGCATCGACCAGTACGTGCGGCGGAACAAAGCGCAGGCGCACGCCCTTCGCCTTGAGCCAGTCCTGCGCGCCGCCCGATTCAGCAATCTCTGCGGCCAGTTCCTCGGCCCGGGCATCGAGGGTTGGGAAGAAATTGCGGTTCGCGGCGATGTAGCGGCGCACTTCGCCCACGGGGTCGCTGGCCTCGTCATCGCCGCCGTTTTCGCGCAGCGCGGCGAGGGCCAATTGTTCGCGGGCATAGGCGCCGTGCAGCCTCAGCAGCGCTTCGGTCACGCCCGGCGAACTGGTCGCAAGGTCGGCAACTTCAAGGGCTGGAAGGTCGATATCCGCAAACAGCGGATCGCGCAGGATGGCGGTCAGCCGCTGGGCATAGTCCTCGGCATCTTCCCCGGCGAGGTCGGACACTTCGAGACGGTAGGTCTTCGCCAGCCGCAACAGCAGTTCGGCGGTCAATGGCCGCTGGTTGCGTTCCAGCAGTGCGACATAGCTTGGCGAGACGCCAAGATCATCGGCCATGACCTGCTGCGTTAGGCCAAGTTCGCGGCGCAAGCGGCGCAGACGCGGTCCGAGGTAGAGGGGGCGTGACACGTTCATCTGTGCAGTTTGTCATATCTGCACAACTTTACAAGGATATGTTGTCAAGATTGACAATCCGACTCTGAACAACATTCCGCACTGCACAAATCCTGCTTAGCAACGGCCTCGAAGACACACCCAATCTGCGAGGGACTACCGCCGTGACCTACCAGCAAAGCATCGTCGAAGCCGCCGGGGCCATTGAGCCTTTCCGCCAGACCTGGGACGGGATCGAGCCGGAATCGGTTGCCCGCATGCGTCTGCAGAATCGCTTCCACACCGGGCTCGACATCGCGCGCTACACGGCGAAGATCATGCGCCGCGACATGGACGCTTATGATGCCGATCCTGCGGCCTACACGCAGTCGCTGGGCTGCTGGCACGGATTCATTGGGCAGCAGAAGCTCATTTCGATCAAGAAGCACTTCGGCACGACCAAGGGCCGTTACCTTTACCTGTCGGGCTGGATGGTTGCGGCGCTGCGCAGCGACTTTGGCCCGCTGCCCGACCAGTCGATGCACGAAAAGACCAGCGTGTCGGACCTGATTGCCGAGCTTTACACCTTCCTCAAGCAGGCCGACGCCCGCGAACTCGGCATGATGTTCCGTGAGTTCGACAAGGCGCGCAGCGAAGGCAACGAGGTTGAGGCACAGCGCATCAGCCATGCCATCGACAACTACGAAACGCACGTCGTGCCGATCATCGCCGATATCGACGCCGGTTTCGGCAATGCCGAGGCGACGTACCTGCTCGCCAAAAAGTTCATCGAAGCCGGTGCCTGCTGCATCCAGATCGAAAACCAGGTCTCGGACGAAAAGCAGTGCGGCCACCAGGATGGCAAGGTCACTGTCCCGCACGAGGACTTCCTCGCGAAAATCCGTGCTGTCCGTTACGCCTTCATGGAACTGGGCGTCGATGACGGCGTGATCGTTGCGCGCACCGACTCGCTCGGCGCGGGGCTAACCAAGCAGATTGCCTTTACCCGCGAAGCCGGCGACATTGCCGACCAGTACAATTCGTTCCTTGATTGCGATGAGGTCGATCCGGCCGCGCTGAGCCACGGCGAGGTGCTTATCAGCCGCGACGGCAAGCTGATGCGCCCCAAGCGCCTGCCTTCGAACCTCTTCCAGTTCCGCAGCGGAACCGGGGAGGACCGCTGCGTGCTCGATTGCATCACCTCGCTCCAGCACGGCGCCGACCTGCTGTGGATCGAGACCGAGAAGCCGCATATCGAACAGATCGCGGGCATGGTCGACCGCATCCGTGAGGTCATTCCAAACGCCAAGCTGGTCTACAACAATTCGCCCAGCTTCAACTGGACGCTCAATTTCCGCCAGCAGGTCTACGATAAGTGGGTGGGCGAGGGCCGCGATGTTTCCGCCTTTGACCGCGCCCGCCTGATGAGCGTGGACTATGACGGTACCGAACTGGCGGACGAAGCTGACGAAAAGATTCGCACCTTCCAGCGTGATGCTGCGGCGCGGGCCGGCATTTTCCACCACCTGATCACGCTGCCGACCTACCACACGGCCGCGCTCAGCACCGATAACCTGGCCCGCGAATACTTCGGCGAGCAGGGCATGCTGGGCTACGTCAAGAACGTCCAGCGCGCCGAAATCCGCCAGGGTATCGCCTGCGTGAAGCACCAGAACATGTCGGGTAGCGACATCGGTGACGACCACAAGGAATACTTCGCCGGGGAAGCCGCGCTTAAGGCCGGCGGAGCCCACAACACGATGAACCAGTTTGCCGCTTGATTTCAAGCAAGTCTAACGAAGGAGACCTTACCATGGCCGAACCTGCTCGTGCCCGCGCAGTCCTTTCAAGCGAGGACTTCAAGCTGATCCGTGAAGCCGTGCTGCACTATCTCAAGGCGATCGAGGACAAGCCGGAATCGGTGAAGTTCTCGAATCTCTACCACCGGCTCGGCAGCGCTGCCGGACGGTAACAAACAGGTTCCTGGGGAGGAACTCCGGCCCGTCGCGCACCCCTATGCGCGGCGGGCCGGCTAGTGTCTGGCGTCAGTGCAGAACGCCGTGAAGGAACAGCCGCACGTTGGTGCGGGTTTGGCGTTCGACTTGTTCGTCTGTGAGTGAGACACCCCAAGCGACAATGTTCGCCGGACCGCCTGCAACCAGTTGCAAGTAAGAATAGGCGACGTCCGCCGCTTCTACAGGATTGCTGAACCTTTCTGGCAAGCGCCGCTGGAACATGTCGGCCAGGTAGGCGACCGTCGGGCCGGTGCCTTGCCGCAGCGCGTGTTCGCCAATCTCGGGCATGCGGATCGATTCGGCATTGGTGATCCGCATCAGCCGCATGCCTTCGCGGCTGAGGATATTGGCGACGAGGATGCGGCCTATCGCCAGCAGACTCGCCTCGAAATCGTCGCTCTCCGCCTCGCGCAGGCGGTCGATGGGGACGATCCATTCGTCGATCGCGCGCTGGAGCGCGGTGCGGAACAAGGTCTCCTTGTCACCATAACGGGCATAGACCGTGCGCTTCGCCATGCCGACAGCGGCGGTGATCGCCTCGATCGTCGTTCGCTCGAATCCCTGCTGCAGGAACAGGTCGAGCGCCGTGTCGAGCAACTGGTTGTTGCGCGCCTCCGCCTGTTTGCGCGTGGGGCGGCCGGGGCTGCGGTGGCGGGTGAAAGAGGCGGGCTTTGGATTATCCATAAGTCTTCTTGATTACATCTGCACTTGATTATTGAAACGCACTGGGTGACAATACAGCCTAGTCGAGAAAACAACGATTGGCGAGGATGTCATGACGATCAGG
Organism: Novosphingobium aquae; assembly: GCF_037572715.1. Classification (NCBI taxonomy): domain Bacteria; kingdom Pseudomonadati; phylum Pseudomonadota; class Alphaproteobacteria; order Sphingomonadales; family Sphingomonadaceae; genus Novosphingobium; species Novosphingobium aquae. Next base: position 249,030 of record NZ_JBBHJY010000003.1, read on the forward strand.
TCTGCACCGCTTACCCCGCGCACCGGCTCGGAGATGTTTCTGAGCCGCGAGGACCTGCTGAGCGGCAGCTACGCCGCCGACATACGCGAACTGCTGGTGCAGCGCGGCGTGATCATCGTGCGCGGGGCCAACCTGTCGGATGATGACCAGCGGGCACTGGCGCGCTCGCTCGGCGACTTGCGCCTCGGCACGGTCAAGCAGGAGGGCGAAGAGGGGCTGATGAAGGTCACTTTCGATGAGAAGGTGAACCCCGAATACGCCAAGTTCTTCTTTGGCAGCCAGCTCTGGCACATGGACGGGACTTATGAGGAGGTGCCGCCATTCGCCACCCTGCTGACCCCGCGGGTGCTGTCGGAAACCGGCGGGCAGACCGAATTCACCAACAATTACGCCGCTTATGAGGACCTGCCCGAAGACCAGAAGGCAAAGCTCGACGCCCTGAAGGTCGTTCACACGATGCAGGCCGCGCTGTTCCCCGGAAAGCCTGACTGCACAGTCGAGGAATTCGCGCTGTGGCATTCCTACCCCAACCGCGAACACCCGCTGGTCTGGCACCACAAGTCTGGCCGCAAGAGCCTCGTCCTGTCGACCTCGGGCAGTCATATCGTCGGCATGCACCCGGCGAAGAGCCATGACCTGCTGGCTGGCCTGATGCGCCACGCGACGCAGGACAAATATGTCTATCGCCACACCTGGCATATGGGTGACCTGCTGATCTGGGACAATACCGGCACGATGCACCGTGTCCTGCCGTTTCCGGCGGACAGTGGCCGGCAACTCCACCGCTTCACGCTGAATGGCGAGGAGCCAGTCCGCGCGGTCGCCTGAAGCGCGGTGGACTTTTCGCGCCTTTCCTCTAAGGCGGCGTATGAATCCGCAAGACATCGCCGCCCAAGCCATCGCAGAACGCAAGTGCCTGCGCGCTTCCTACAACGGCGATCTGCTGATCATCGCGCCGCACGTACTCTATACCCACCACGATGCCTATTTCATCGATGGCGTGGTGCTGAGCCGCAATGGGGCGCCGGCCAAGCAGGTCAAGATGGGCGTGTTCAAGCTCACGGGCCTCAAGAAGCCAGCGGTTGATGAGCAGGCCTATACGCCGATCCGCAAGTTCCAGCCCTATGGCGCCGAATTCAAGGGCACCGTCGTTGCCAGCGTCTGATCTGTAACCGGAGAGCCGGACCATGCCCAAGTTCAAATCCGAAGCTATCAAGCGCGGTGAATACGATGCCGAGACTCAGCGGCTGACCTTGTGGTTCCCGGATCGGCACACCGAGATATTCGAGGACGTGCCCCAGAAGATCTGGGACGGGCTCCAATCCTCGCGGTCCAAGGGCGGTTTCTTCAAGCTGAAAATCATGGGCCAGTTCACGCAGGTTCCGCAACCCCCGCCGCCGCCGCCAGCGCCGGTAAAGCCAGCGAACAAGAAGCCGGCTAAGCGGGCGAAGTACTGACCAGATCTCGCGGCACCCGCTTGCCCTTGGTGCGGCTGGTGAGGTGGAACTTATCGCAGCGGTCGCAGCGATAGGGCCGCAGCGGGTAATCGGCAGCGAACACCACTTCCAGCGCCTCGGCCTCGGAGGCGAAACGCGCCTTCTTGCGGCAGATGCTGAGGCGGGTTCGCATATTTTCTCCAAAGAAAAAGGCGGCAGGATCGCTCCCGCCGCCCATTCTTATCGCAAGCGCCTGAAGGCTTACAGCCCGAGGTTGTAGAACCGCGACGGATTGTCCTGCAGCACCTTCTTGGCGATGTCATAGCCGTGATCGGCAAAGACATCCTTCAGATGCGCCTGCACGCCCGGATAGAGTGAAGTCGGGTGCGGGAAATCGGTTTCGAACATAACGTTGTCGTAACCGATGGTTTCCAGCAGCAACTTGGGGCCGACGGTTTCGAACCAGAACGAGCACATGAAGTGATCGCGGAAGTACTGCCACGGGCGGCGGGTCAGCTGCTTCGAGAAACGCGGCAGCATTTCATTGAACTGGTGCTCCAGCGCCTCAATGGCGAAGGGAACCCAGCCCATGCCGCTTTCGATCAGGCCGATCTTCAGCTTGGGGTGACGATCAAGCCGGCCCGAAACCATCCAGTTGCCCATGGTCGCGGCGTTACCGATAGAGAACATCGTCGCCACGACAGACAGCGTCTGTTCGAACTGGAAACCGTCCCAGGTCAGGGTATTGGGGTCGACCGAGGAGTTGAGGTGGAAGTTGAGCGAGGTGCCAGTGGCTTCGCACATCTCGAGCACCGGGGTCCAGTAATCGTCAAGGAAGCTGGGCACGCCGACACGCTCGGGCGTATCGGGCAGGACAACGCCCTTGAGGCCCATGTCGAGGCAGCGCTTGAGTTCCTTCTCCATCTCCGCCTTGTCCCAGAAGGGCAGGTGGATCATGTTGAAGATGCGCTGGCCGCTGGCTTCCTGGATGTCATGCGTGGCATCGTTGTAGATCTGAACAATGGCCAGAGCGAGCGCCGGATCGCCCAGCGTCATCAGCGAACCTGCCTGGGTCACGCCTGAGTTCTGGAAGGCGATCTGGGCATAGACGCCCATGTCGTCCATCGCCGCCAGACGGTCCTTGACGATGTGGCCACCCGGATGGGCCTGTTCCAGCTTGGGGAAGGCGAGGCGGCCCAGCAGTTTGTTATTGTCCTTGCGGATCACGTTGCCGCCCATTGAGCCGAAATTGCGGTCGCCAACGTACCAGCGTTCCACGCCATCAGCGTCGAGCTTTACGTAAGGGACCTTGTCCTTCAGCGCGGCAGGGGCGCGGCTGGTGAACAGGTCGGGCGCTTCGGTGATGTGCGTGTCGCAATCGACGATCTTGATGCCGGCAAACATCGGATCAAGGCCGCCCGACTGGGTAGCGTAATCGACTTCGCGGATTACGCCGCCTTCGGTGTAGCCTTCGGCAGACCAGTACTTCTTGGCAGCGGTCGCCAGCTCGGTGGGATCGGCGTCAGCCATGGTTCGGATTCCTTCCAATACGAATACCGGTCCTTTTTCGCACCGCGACCCCGGTGAAGCAATGCCGCAGCCGCCGGGCCCTCCACTCCATCGCCAGAGCGGGGCACTATGCGCGTCCGGGCAAGCAATGCCACTTGACCGTTTCTTTCACAAAGGGACACAATCGCCGCAACAATGACGGCCCGGGATGGCCGCTGGAGATGATGACGATGGCCGAAATAACCATTTCTCCGCTCAAGGAAGGCCTGCCCTTCGGCCGGCGCGTTGGCGGAGTGACCCTTGCAGCGACCGCGGACGCCGACATTCGTGCGCAATTGAAGGAACTGTTCGTGGCCCACGGCGTGATCGTGTTCGAAGGCATGGAAGCCTGCGATGCCCTGCAGGTCGCCGTCAGCAATGTCTTCGGCCCGCTGAAAGAGCACCCGGTCAAGAACCTGAGCAGAGTCGATGCCGATGCCTATCCCGGGGTGGTGAAGATCCACAGTCCGGGCGGTTCAGGCGGGCTGGTCTCGATCGGATCCACTCAGCTTTCGCACTGGCTGCCGTGGCATTTCGACCATGCCTATAACGACGAGCTGAACTATGCCGGCGTCCTGCGCGCGACGCAGATCGTGCCCGAGGGCGGGCTGACGGGTTTCTGCGACGGCGTGGCGTTGTACAATGGCTTCCCGAAGGACCTGCTCGCTCGGATCGAGGACAAGACCATCATCTACACGCTCAACGTGCAGTACGAGACGATGCGCTTCGGCAAACCCGAGGACTTCGCCGTGCTGTCATCCAAGCCCGTACCGCCGGGCTTCGAGGAAGAGGCGCGCAGGATGCCGCGGGCACTCCATCCTGCCGTCTGGACCCGCGATACCGGCGAGAAGGTGCTGCATGTCAGCCCGTGGATGTGCGAAGGCATTGTCGGCATGGAAAATGCCGAGGGTGACGCGCTGCTGGAAGAGGTCTGCCAGACGGTTAATCGCCTGTCGCGCGAACTCAGCTATTGGCACCAGTGGAGCCCGAGCGACATGGTCGTATGGGATAACACCCGCGTCCTTCACGCCGTTACCGGGCATGACCCGGCGCTTGACCGCACCATGCAGCGCACGACGATCAAGGGCGACTACGGCCTCGGCCGGTTCGAAAACAACGCGGCCGGCGGGGCCATTCTTTCCGAAACGACGGTCTGATGGCGCGCATCGCGGCGGGCGGGCTTGAGCTCGACTACGAACTGATCGGCCCGGGAAATGGTCCCCCGCTCGTGCTGACGCCGGGCGGGCGCTATCCGCGCGATACAGCCGGCGTACCCGAACTCGGCCAGATCTTTGCCGAGCATGGCTACCGGGTGCTGCTCTGGGACCGTCCCGGCTGCGGTGCATCCGACATAGCCTTCACCGCGCCCAGCGAGTCGGTGATGAACTGCGAGGCGTTGGTCGCGCTGGTGGGTGTCTTGGGGCTGCGGAACATCACGCTGGTCGGCGGTTCGGCAGGCTCGCGCATTTCGCTGATGGCGGCGGCGCGGATGCCGGAGAATGTGCGTAAAATCAGCATTTGGTGGATCAGTGGCGGTCCGGTCGGGCTGGCGGGGCTGGCCTGGTTCTATTGCGGCGACCAGATCGCGGCGGCTTCGAAAGGCGGGATGGAAGCGGTTGTTCAGCTGCCCAGTTGGGCTGACCAGATCGCCCGCAATCCCGGCGTGCGCGATACGCTGCTGGCGCAGGATCCGTGGGACTACATCGATACCATGCAGCGCTGGGGCAAGGCCTTCGGCTATTCGGATGAGAGCCCGGTGCCGGGAATGGCGCCTGAAGACTTCGCGCGGTTGACCATGCCAATCCAGGTCTTCCGTTCTGGCCGCAGCGACATGGCGCATACCCGCCGAACCAGCGAATGGGTTCACGAGCTGCTGCCCAATTCGCAGATGTTCGAACCGCCATGGGGCGACGACGAGTGGAACTACGTCTCGACCTTCCCGATCGACAGCGCCAACCGGCGCGGACGGTTTGAGCGCTGGCCGCTGATCGCGCCCATGGTGCTCGATTTTCTGAGGGACTGACGGCGATGGACAGCACTCTGGAAGCCCGCCTTCGCGACCTGCTCGACCGCGATGCCATCTGGCAGGTGGTGCAGCGCAACGCTCGCTCACTCGACCGCTGCGATACCGATATGGGGCTGACCTGTTACTGGCCCGAGGCGATCGACGATCACAATCACTTCATCGGCACGCCGCAGGCTTTCCTCGCCTATGCCCACGCCGTCTCGCTCTCGTTCGAAAGCTGCCAACACAACCTTGCGACCCACACCTGCGAACTGGCCGGTGATGAAGCCTTTGCCGAGACCTATTACACCTTCACCGCGCACGCTGCTCAGCCTCCGCACTTCATGGCGACCGGGCGCTACGTCGACCACTTCCAGCGCCGAGGCGGCGAATGGCGGATTTTGAACCGCGTTTGCGTCGTTGATGGGCAGTATGATCTGATGCCTTCCGCGCTGGGTGCAGGGCAGGGCGAGGCCTATCCTCCAGGCGAAAAGCCGGTGGCGCGGGACAAGAGCGACGTCAGTTATCAGCGGCCGCTGCTGGTCCGGCAACCGCGCTAGCTCTTCAGCACAGCCTCAAGCAGTTCGACTGTCGCTGCCCAGCTGAGCCGATCAGCCATCGCGTTGTAGGCTATGCCTTCGCGCCCCATGCCATCGGCGGCGGGGTCGGTGAAGCCATGCTGGGCCTCGCCGAATGTGGTTATTGTGTAGCGCGCGCCGGCGGCTTCCATCTCGGCGCGCAGGCCCTCGATATGGGCCAGCGGAGCATAGGGATCCTGCGCCCCGCAGAAGGCCGCGACTTCGCCCGAGAACGCCCCCGGTTGCATCGGCTGTTGGCTCGTCAGGATGCCGTGATAGCTGACCACCGCCCGCGCAGCCGCGCCGCTGCGCGCCAGTTCGAGCACGCAGGTTCCGCCAAAGCAGAAACCGATGGCTGCGACGCGTACGGCATCGACTTCGGCCATGGAGGAAACACGGTCAAACCACGCCACCACGCGCTCGCGGAGCAGCGTCGGATCTTTCATGACCTGCTCGAACGCCGCACCATTGACCACGGGATCGCCTGACGGCGCACCGCCGCCATACATGTCAGTGGCAACCGCGACATAGCCCAGGTCCGCCAGTTTGCGGGCAACGCCGCGTACATGATCGCCGATGCCCAGCGCATTGTGCATGACAAGCACCGCCGGATGTGGCCCGTCTCCTTCGGGAAACGCGGCTTGTCCGGTCAAGGCCACGCCGCGGTGTTCAAGCTCAACCGCAGTTAATTGCTGCACCTATTCGCCCCCCGAAACCTAAAGTCAGTTACGTTTGAAAACACCGCAGGCAATCCGATCACCACTGTTGCCGGCGGGGTCGGTCATGTAGTCATCCGGCCCTGCATGGAGGACGATGGCCGTGCCGTCCTTGTCCATCATGGCGCTGACCAGCGCCTTAGCCGAACCGGTTAAGACGATGTCGGCAAAGGCAACGCCATTCGCATCGGCGATCACGTTGGGCAGGTCGCCCAGATGGGTCCCGGCCGGATTTTTCGTGCCGTGCTGATGGCCGCCCGGATTGAGGTGGCCGCCTGCACTCGTGAACTTCGGGCCCTTGCAACTGCCCGTGGTGTGGAAATGCAGGCCATGCTCGCCCGGTGTGATGCCGGTGAAAGACAAGCGCAGCATCGCTTTATCGCGTTTTACAATGACCACCGCATAACCGGCATCACGGCCGCTGTCGGTAAAGACTGGCGCAGAGGCGACTGAATGGGTGAGCGGCACCGGCGGCTTGGCGGCGATGGGCGATCCGGCGGCAAGGACCAGGCCGAACGCGGCCAGTTTTCCGGCCAGTTTTCCGTAAGTTTTCATGCGGTTCTCCATCGGCGCGGGCAAGGTCTACGCTCCCCCGCGTAAACTACGGGTCGGCTGATTTGTTCCAGTTCTAGCTGCGAACACCGCGCTGGAAAAGCTGCATCGCCAGTTCGCCGTAACTCGGATCGAGGTTCGGTTCGCTCCATTCGACGGCCGGTCCGGCCAGCGGGCGGCGGATCTTCATGTCGTAGGTCACCACCCGCTTGGCAAACCGCCACCGGCCATCGTTACAGCGACGATAGTTGTCGATGTAGCGGACCGCCATCAGGTCTTCGAGTTGCCCACCCTGTCCATCGGGGATCAAATGATAGGCTAGCGCGTAGACCTCGCCGCAAGCTGTACCGGCCTCCGCGTCGACTTGGATCAGGTGATTGCAGGCGTGATGGCCGCTGTAATTCATATAGGGGAATGAGCGCTCGATGAAATCGCAGTAGTCCTTCTGCGAACCATCGAAGCTGTCGCCATGCGAGTCGGTTGCATCCTCGGTGTAGAGGTCTCGCAGCAAATCGATATCCTTGCGGTCGATCGCGCGCGAATAGAGCAAGACGAGGTCGCGGATTTCGTCCTTGGCGACGAGGCGGGCGAGGGCGGTTTCGCTGTTCATTCGGACAACTCCTTGATGGCATCGGCTTCGCGCGGGATCGCGAACCGCTGGCGGTAGGTGGCAAAACGCTCTTCCACTGCGTCGGCACTGAGGCCGAACTGGGCTAGGGCATAATCGTTCGCCCCTCGCGCATTCTTGGGATTTTCGCGCCGCCAGCCGGCGATTTCGGCGATCACGTCGGGCGGAGATTCGATGCCCAGCGCCGTGTGGATGCGGACCATTTCCTCGGCGGGATTGGCGACGAGCGCATAGTAATCAACATGGACCACGCGGTGCGCCTCGGGTCCGTCAGCGAACGCCATGATCCGGGCGATGTGCGCCTCGATGAAGTGCAGCATCTGCTCGCCAACGCGCGCCGGATCGACGGTGTCGTACCGCGTCTTGCGCAAGGTCAGCGTCATTTTGGCAATCGATGCAAGTACTTGCAGCGGATCGCGGTGCGTGATGGCAAAGCGCGCGGCGGGGTGCACCGCGCAGATCGCGTCCATGAACAGCACGTGGTTCGGGTATTTCAGGGCCCACGGTTTGTGCATCCCGCGCCATTGCAGCAACTGTAGCTGGCGCTTGTGGACCTCGTAAGCAGGGACGGGATCGCAATGGCTGATCAGCCAGTCGAAATAGGTCGGCACATCGTAAACGTTGTGGAACCCCGCCGCCGTGACGCCCTGCTCAAGAAAGGCGTGACACTCGTCCGAACCGTCCTCATCATAGAGATGCAGTGCGGCGAAGTTTTCCGGCTCGGCCGGGCGGGTTCGTGCGCGGATTTCGTGGGCGAAGGCCTTGCGTTCCGCAACCGATTGCGCGTCGGCAGCGGGCGGAGGCAGCGGGACTAGGCTCTGCCAGGTCCGCACCAGCTGGAACCTGCGGTCGCGGTCGAACAGGTACTGGAAATAGGTCGTGCCCGATCGCGGCAGGCCGCAAAGGAATAGGGCGTCGATCGGTTCAACGAGGATTTCCGGATGCTCGGCGCACCATTTCAGGCCGCCGATTCGGTCAGCCTGCCGGGTGACAAGCGCGCGCCATGCTGCGGCTTCGCCGTCCGTGCTCAGATTCCCAACGCTGTTCAGCGAGGCGCAGAGAACCTCAAGATTGCTAGCAATCACCGGCTCGCTGTCAGCAAATCCTGCCTTGTCCTGCGCTTCGGCAAGAATGGCTGATGCGTCGAGGCTCATCGCAGCAGAGCCCCGCCATCGACCTGATAGATCTGCCCGGTCACCCAGCTTGCCTGCGCCGATGCCAGCCATGCCACTAGCGAGGCAACTTCCTCTGGCTTGCCAACCGGGCGGCCGAGCAAGGGCTGCCGCGCGCGCATCGACTTGTCGTGCTCGCTCGAATTACCAAAGGCTTCGGCGAAGAAATTGCTCGCCGGATTGAACCGGCTTCCGGTACTGTAAGCCGCAGGATCGGCGGACATTGTGCCGTATGGGGCGACGCAGTTCACGCGAATGCCGTGCTGCCCAACTTCCTTTGCCAGCACCTGCGTGAAGGCATGGACCGCGCCCTTCATCGCCGAATAGACCGCCAGCTGGTAATCGCCGACAATCCCGGCGGTCGAACCAATGTTGACGATCGCGCCAGACTTGCGCTCGATCATCCCCGGCAGCACTGCGTGCGACATCGCCAGCACGGTACGCATGTTGATGTCATAGTCGCCCAACCACAATGACGGATCGCTATCGACGAACATTCCCTTGGTGGAATTGCCGCCGACGTTGTTGACCAGTACTTCGATTGGGCCAAGCTCTTCAGCTGCCTCCAGAATGCGCTGGGCCGCACCTTCTGCTAGCATGTCGACGGCGAGGAAACGGGCCTCGTCTGCGCCATTTTCTTTCGTAAGATCAACGACTTTTGCGCCCGCCTTGGCATCCCGGCCAGTGAACATCACGCGGGCTCCTTCGGCCGCCAGCGCCAGCACGATGGCACGGCCGATGTTGGCCGTGCCGCCGGTTACGATTGCCACCTTGCCGGCCAGTCCAAGGTCCATCGCGCGCGCTCTCCCGATCAGGTCATTCCCTGTTCGGCCTTGTATTCGCGCACCGCCTTGTCAACCATCATGAACAGGTGCCGGCAGAGTACTTCCTGCTCTTGGAAATAGACATGTTCCAGCGCGCCGCTGGAAAGTCCACGTTGCCCAGCCTCGATAACCGAGACGTCCTCGGAATGAATGTCGCGGGTCAGTCCCATGCCGAATTCGCGGGCAAAACGCGTGCCGGGGGTCTTGTCATCGTTGATCCAGTAGAGGCGGATTACGCCGCGCGACTTCTCCGGGCCGATGGGATAGACGGTGTGGCTGAAATTGTTGCCGCTCGATCCCAGCATGAAGAAGCTGGGGAACACGGCGAAGTACGAGCGGTTGGCGGGATTATCCGGCACATCGCCTCGCGCCACAGACTTTGCACCGGCCTTGAAGCCGATCATCTGCGTCGGAGTGACGAGGTTGATCGAATCTGGATTGGTCCAGATCGTCTGCGTGCGGTGCGGATCGTGGAGCTCCATCTCGACCGGATAGCCGAAAGGATTCGTTTGGTTGAACGTCGCCTTGCCGGTGTTCGGGTGGATGAAGCGCAGGTGGTAGTTTTCCTGGAAGTTGTCGTAAGTCAGCTTCCAGTTGGCATCGATCTCGTAGACATATTCGGAAAAGTGCGTGGCATAAGCACAGGGCACCTGTTCCATGCCTTCGGAAAGCGGGCCGAGCCATTCGCGCAGGCCCTGGCGCGGTTCCTTCTCGAAGTTGATGAAGATCTGGCCGCCGTGAACGTCGCAGGCCACCTGCCGCAGCCCGCAATCCTTCTTGTCGAGCCCGAAGCGTTCGAAGTCGGGCGCGGAAAGCAGCGCGCCGTCGGTGCCGAAGGTCCACATGTGATAGCGGCAGGAAAACTTGGCCTGCTTGCCGCAGGTGTCGTCGGTAAGCTGGGTGCCGCGGTGCGTGCAAGCGTTGTGGAAGGCGCGGACAACGCCGTTCTTGCCGCGCACGATGAGCAATGACGCGCGGGCGAACTCGATTTCGCGGCGGATGAAATTGCCGGATTCAGGTACTTCGCAGACATGGCCGATGGGAAACCAGGTGCGCAGGAAGACGGCCTGCCGTTCCAGCTCAAACCACTCGGGATCGTAATAGGCCTTGGCCGGGATCGGCGCATTGCCGAGATCGGGGACTTTCGCCTGGACGAAGGTGCCTGCTTCCACGTTCATCGCATCGCTCTCCATCAAACCGTTATTCGATGGATATATCGCAGCACATCAACTTTTACAACAGGTCTGTCGTAAAAGATCGGGAGGCGGACAACAGGTCGGCAATCCGGGTGCGATGGTCTGTGCCGGCGCGCGCTTTCTTGCGCTGGGGAACTTCAAGGCCGATCACCATTCCGTCCGGCACGGCGCCGAGGAAGTCGCGCAAGGGCAAGTCGCCTTCCCCGGGGGCGAGCCGGTCAAACTTGGCCTTCGTCATGTAATCGGCGTCCGACCAATCCGATCGCGCGTCGCACAGTTGCACATGCCCGATCATCGCCGGATCGAGCGCAGCGATGTTGGCAAGGCTGGTCCCGGTGCGGAAGACGTGCATCGAATCGAGGAGAACGCTGCCTTTGCCGTTGTCTGCAGCGGCGGCGCAGTCGAGCGCCTTGGCCAGCGAGTCGATTGTCACGAAGGGCATGAATTCGATGGTCGCAGACATTCCCCGCTTTGCTGCCATCTGGGCGAAGGTGGCGAACTGATCGTGACAGCGGGCCACGTCCGGCTCCAGCCCGACGCAATTGACTTTACGCGTGCCAAGTCCGGCGAGCAGGTCGAGGTCCGCTCCGCACTGGCCAAGGTCGATCTGCGGATGGATCAGAAATCCCTCGCCGAGCACAACCTCGACGCAGCGTTCCTCGATTGCCGCCCTGACCGCGCGATAGAGAGCCGCGTCGCTCCGCAGGTTCCACGGCTGTGCGTCCTCGGGAACCATGGCGACGGGAGCAAGTGCCAGTCCGATGCGCGGCACACCGAGGTCGGCGGCGAGGTGAACCATCTCCACCGGGTCTTGCCCAAGCGCGGTAATCAGTTCGATGGCGAGTGGGAGGGCCATCGGCTCAGGCCCCGGCGCTTTCCCGCATGTCACGCAGCATACGCGTGACAAGCCGGACTTCGTCAGGCGAATAGTTCGCCAGACCAGCGCGCAATATCCGTTCGATCTCCGCGTGGATGACCTTGTGCTCGGCTTCGCCCTTGTCGGTCAGCGCCAGTTCCGTGCGGCGCTTGTCAGTCGCTCCCGGCTTGCTGACGATCAGCCCCGCATCGGTCAGCCGCGCCAGTTCGGCCGACATCAGGCTGCGGCCGATGCCCATCACTTCGGACAATTCGTGCGGGAAATTCACCCCGGCGCTGATCAGGTTGAGCAGCCAGGCCCCGCGCGGGCCGAGCGAATTGCGTTCGGTGACATCCTTGGTGGCGGCGAGGATCGGCCGCTGCGCGAAGACAAGGCCGTGACACAGCAGGCCGATATCGTCCCACGTCAGCGGCGCCCCAGCAGGCGGCTCGACATGCGAAACCTGCTCGCCAATCCGGTTGAGAATGGCGTCGCGGACGGGGTTCGGGTGCTTGATCGTCATTAGAGGCGAGGATTAGCCTGCCTTTGCCGCAAAGGAACTGCAAAACGATGCAGCGCTGACTTGCGAGGTGAGAATCTGGCAGGTCCCGCACTCACCCTTGCCCTGATAGAAGGCGCAAAGGCCGCAGCGCGCCGCCGGATCCTTCGAAACCTCGGCGAATTCCAGCGACTTGCGCAGGCTCTTCTGCGCGGCAGGCAGGCTTGCGGGATCGGCGCAGGTATCAGCCCGTGCGGGGGCCAGCCGGCCCAGCGCGACGGCGGCGATCGGAGCAATCGCGGCGATCTGCAAAAACTGGCGGCGGGCCTTGTCCATCACTTCATCTCCTTGCGCGGCGGGCTTTCGACCAGCTCGAGCTTGTAGCCGTCGGGGTCAGTCGCCATGGCCATCTTATAACCCATCGTGACATTGCGAACGTCGCTTGCCTTATGACCCAGCGACCTTAGCCTGGCCACCACCCCGTCAATATTGCTGACTCGCAACACTATGCGTTCAAACGCATTCCCATGTGTAAAAGTGGGCGTTGCCTTGGCCGTTAGGTCTGACACCAGGATGATCCCCGGACGCGTGCGGTCTGCCGCGAAACCCAGCATGGTTTCGTGCCGCTTGTCAGAGCCCATGTCCATCTGGACGACCATGCCAAGGCCCTTGGTGTAGAACGCGACCGAGCGGTCACGACTGCCGACGTTGATAACGGGGCCCATGACGGCCACCGCGCCTGCCTCGGAGGCGGGCGTGTCGCCTGCAAGCGCCGAGGCGGAAATCAACGCCGCTGCCAGCAGGAATGCTCGTGGGCCGATCACGCCATGATCTCGCCGATGGTCTTGTTCGTCTCCATCGACTTGGCGCCCCAGCGGTCCATCGGCACGCCCATCGCCTGCATCATCGTCAAGCCGACGCGGCTGACTGGCGATCCCGCGCCGTCAACGTAAAGCCCGGACTTGATCTTGCCCCCGGCCGTGCCCGCCATCATCATCGGCATGCAGTCGATCGTATGGAACTTGGCGAAGGCCGTCTCGGAGTGGGCGAAGACCAGCGTGTTATCCAGCAGCGTGCCATCGCCTTCCTTCACCTTGTCGAGCGCGGTGACGAAGTAGAGCCAGGCTTCCATGATCTTGGTCAGGAAATAGGTAGCCTCAGGCTGGTAGCCCAGCTTGGGATCGAGCACTTCCTCGTGCGTGAGTTGGTGGTGCGTGATGGTCGAGCCGATACGGGTGAGCGAGCTGGCGCCGTTGTTGAACATCATGTTGAACACGCGCGTCTGATCGCAGGCGAGCGCCATGACGAGAAGGTCCGTCATGAGCTCGTGGCTCATCATCACGTTCTCGATCTCGGCATTGACCGGCAGGCCAGGCACCTTGCGCGGGACCATGCAGGCCTGCAGCGGTTCGGGCTTGGTCAGCTCGGCATCGAGTTGGTTTTCCAACTGGCGAAGCGAAGTGAAGTACTGGTCGAGCTTGGCCTTGTCCCCCGCGCCGACCGCGCGTTCCAGCGACTGGCGCTGTTCGGTTACGCCCGACAGTACGGAGCGCCGCGCAATGACTTGCGGATCGGGCGTGAAGCTGGCGCTGTTGGGGTCCTTGAACCCGGTGCCGAAGATACGCGAATAGAGATTTGCGGCAGAGATTTCCGACGGATTGAGGTTGCCGCCGCCGCGTCCTGACAGCGAATTGCGCGGGTCCCCGGTGGCCGAGAGGTCGAGCGAGGCAAAGCGCGAGCGGCTGCCGATGCGGTCGCCGATGGTTACGTCGAAACTCTCGCCCGGAAGTCCGCGCTCTGCGGTCAGCGCCCGGCCCGTGCGGACCGCCGCGCCTCCGCTGACATGCGGCAGGTTGGGTGCGCCGTCGAGCGGCACGTTAAAGTTGCCGAAGACCGAGATCTTGTTCTGCAACGGCGCAATCGGGGCGAGCTCGGGAGGCAGGTCGTAATTGCGGCCGGGCTTGGTCGGGAACCAGCGGGTGGGATTGACGCCGAGCCCCCAGAACCATGTGCCGAAGCGGATCGGCATCGCGTTCCCCGTCGCTGCCATAGCCTTGCCGTTGACGTCGAGAAAACAGTCGAGCAGTGGCACACCAACCGTTACGGCGGCACCGCCAAGCATTCCCCGAAGGGCGGTGCGGCGATTGAGATCATAGGCCATCGGTTTTCTCCCTGGCTGTGTTCTAGCGGTTAAGGCTGACGCGGGTGGCACCCACCGGCGCGGATTTTGGCACGCGCCAGTTCTGCGGGCTGGTCATAACTTGGAAAAACAGGCTGCGAATGCCGTAGCCTTTGGCCGCGAAGGCCTTTTCGGTCGATTGCACCAGCGCCTCGTCGGAAACCACGCGGCCGGTGGTATATTCCAGCGCACGGGAAGCGACGCACTGGGTGGTCGCCCCGCTGGCGTTCATTGCCTGTCCGAGCCCTGCGCCGCCGCTGAACTTCGCCGAGCCAAGTGCGCCGTTGATGTCGATCTGCGCGCCATTCTCTGCCGCGCGGTACTTGCCGATGCCATCGAACTTTTCGAGGCTGAGGCCCGGCGGGTCGGTGATCTTGTGACAGGCCGCGCAGACCGGGTCGGAATTGTGCGCCGAAAGGCGGATACGCGCGGTGGGCATGGCCTTGTTCTCGGTATCCTGCACCGCAGTGAAGTTGACGTTGCCGGGTGGGTTGGGGACCGGCTGGCACATCATCAGTTCGCGGATTGCGCGGCCACGCAGCGTGGGGGAGGAGCGGCCCGAGTGCGAATAGAGCGCAAGAAATCCGGCCTGCCCCAGCAGGCCCGCACGGTCATCGGCCGGGCTGAATTCATAGGGAACCCAGCCGTCCGACACTGGCACGCGCACCTGATAGATCCCGCCCAGCGCGCGGGTCATGAATGTGCGGCGGGTGGTGAACAGGTCGCGGTAATCGCCGTTGCGAGTGAGCAAGTGATCGGAAATCGTGCGCAGCATCTGTTCGGGCAGGGCCTTGAGGACGTCCTGATTGAAATAGGGATAGATCACCGGATCCTTCGCCATCTCGTCGAACTTCTCGAACTTGAGCATGTCGGCGAAGAACGCGCGCACACCGGCTTCCATGCGCGGCGACTGCGTCATGCGATTGGCGATGGATTCGAGCTTTGCCTGGTCGGTGAGCGAACCGGCGGCTGCGGCATCGAGCAGCATATCGTTGGGCGTGGTGTTCCACAGCGTCATCGCGAGGCGGGTGGCGCGGCTGTAATTATCGAGCCGCAGTTCACCGGGATTTGCCGGATCGGGCTCTGCCGTCTCGATGATGTAGAGGAAATTGGGCGAAGTGAGCATCGCGGCGAGCGCCAGTTCGATACCCTTGTAGAACGACTTGGTAGGACCGGCTCCGCTTCCCGCCAGCTTGACATAGAACGCCTGCTCCTCGGTCGTCAGCGGGCGACGGAACAGATAGCGGCCCAGCGGCGCGAGGATGCGGCTGGCGCAGGCGACATCGGCGGCAGATGCATCGGCCGGCGTGCAATCGCTGAACTGAGATCGGTGCGCTTCGTTGAAAGTCTGCGCGGCGATCACGCGCGCCATGGCGTCAAACTGTTCAAGCCCCGCGGGTGAGATTGCCGCATCGCTCGATCCGCTGGCGATCAGTTCGCCGACCGGACGGACCACCGGCTCGAACCGGCCAGCCACGGTGATGTCCGGGCCGAAAATGTCGGTAATCGCGCTGCGATACTGCGATTCTGACAAGCGGCGCATGGCGACGATCTGGCCGTTTGCCGCCGTCAACGGCGCAGTTGCCAGCGGGGTCGGCTTTTGCGGCGCGCCCGCATCGGCGGACACTGTCCATACGCCGAAGGCAAAGGCGGAAGCGGCGAGGCTGAGGGCGAGCAGGGTCTTGGGGCGTCTCATCGCGAAGCCCTCCTCTGATTGATATCATTGATGTAGGCGGGCACGGCGCTGATCCGCTGGGTGGCGGAAATGCCGTTGCACTTACCGGTCTTCGGGTCCTTCAGGCCGTCCGCATACTTTCGCAGCGTGGCAAGCTCGCCCGCACAGTCGATCCCGGCGACGAGCGCGGAGCCGGCGCCGCCCAGCGCAGGGCTGATGATCGGATCAGCGACCGGGCGATAGCCGGCCATCATCCCCTTGAGCGAGCCGTCGGGCTGGAATTCGAGCCGCAGGCGGGCCTTGCGATAGTCCCACCGCGCCCGGTTGCCTCGGATGTCGCGGGCGCCGCCCTGACCCCAGGTCTGGGTCAGCTTGATGTCGCCCGGGTCGGTCATCAGCACGCCACCCACGATCCGCCCCTTGAGCACGTTGCGCTCGCGCGGTGGCTTGGTGCTGATCGAATAGGTGATGCCGGGCAGGTAATTGCCCTTGGCATCGATCATCGGGCGGTCAGGGGTGTTGGCATAGACCACCTCGACACTGGGGTCGTTCTCAAGGCTATCGACGCCGCGCAGCAGGATGACCTGCGTCCATTCGCCCGAATTGTGGAACTGCTTCATGCCGATCTGGTTGTCACCGCCGACGCCGTCCTTGGTGCGCCATTCCAGCTTGCAGCCGAGCGCGCGGTACTCCTGATTGTCGATCCCCGTCTGCCCGTTGGGCGTGGTGAAGGTGTCATGCGCGCAGGTATCGGTGGCATTGCCCTCATCAAGGTCCAGCCCCCAGGCGACCTTGCTCTGCACCGTGCGGAAGGTGGGGCGGTCGAACATTTCGGGCTGCGAGCAGATGTTGGTGCCATTCTTGCCGAATGCGGTCATCTGCCAGGCGCGAAGGAGCTCCGCTTCGTTTTCCTTGCGCGTCAGGCGTTCGCGCTCAGCCGCAGGCAGGCTGGCGATATAGGCCTCACGCAGCTTGGGAACCGGACCATCGGGGCAGGCATCCTTGCCCTCGACGATGGGCTGGACAAAATCGCTCACTACAAAGCCCATTACGCCGTCAGCCGGCGGGGCGGGGAGCGAGCGCGCCGGAGCATCGCCGATCGCCTGCGGGGTAAACGGCTGCGGCGCCGCCCCCATCGATCCCGCACCGAGCGCGATCGCTCCGGCAGCGAGCAGCTTGGGCATCCTCTGCGAAATCATGGGCGCAGGACCTTTCCATTGGCGGGAATGGGGGCAGGGGTATCAAGCGCGGCACCGACGTAAACGGGCTTTCCGCGATAGAGCCATTGTGGTGTGTCGCCAGAACGCGACACGGTCCATTCGCCAAGACCGCGACCGGCAGCGGGGGCCGTCAATGGCGACCAGTCGGTGCAGTCCTTGCGGCAAATGCCGGTAAACAGCGCGCGCCCGTCCTTGTGCGTGAGGATATAAGCGCCATCGCGATAGGCAGCGGCGACGGATTGGGGGGCAGTCAGTTTCGGGACCGGCGGCACGAACTTGAGCGTATTCCAGGTCAGGTTGTCCGCCCCGTCATGCGCGGTCGATCCCGGCTTGTCGCCCTTGCGCGTGAAGACGAGATGCCAGCTCTTGTAGACCCATTGCGGGCCGCTTGCACCCTGGATCAAGGTCCAGTCGGGTGCGCGCTGGGTGTTGTAGAGACCGTCCGGATTTAGGTCCGAATTGCTGGCAGCAGGGGCCGCGGCGGGGCGCGGCGCTTGTCCGGCTGGCGGGGGCGGGGAGCCGAATCCGCGCGGAAAGGCGATGTTGGGTTTGCTCCCCGGCGGGGCAAGCATCGGTTCCCACACCTTGGTGCATTCGTCCCTGCAATAGAGCGCCGGATCAGGCCCAAAGGCAATCAGCGTGCGCATGTCCATGCCGTAAAGCGTGTGGCCGTCCTTGGTCGCATAGACCTGACCATCCTTGGCGCGGATCACCTTGAAACCGTTTGGAAACTGGTCAGTCCTGGCAGGCGCAATGGGCAAGTCTGCCGGCTGCGCCGACACTGCCTGCGCAAAGCCAAGGATGGCCAATCCGACCGCTAAACGCGTGCCATTCACATCCGTCTCCCACGGTGTACCGGAGTTTCCCGGCTTGATGACCAGCATGATAGTTCAAGAGTTGAACAGATCAATCCGAACTTTGTATCAACTCTGTCGCACGGTCACTTGGTCGTTGAAAACTCGGGGTACTTGCCAAGGAACAGCATCAGCATACCGTCGAACAGGCAGATGGGAATCACCGCCCAGAGCAGCGGATGATAAGTATGGAACGCATCATAGACGGCCGCACCGATCGGCGGACCAAGCGCGGTTCCCAGCATCAGCATCGACCCGAGCAGGCCGTAAACCGCGCCGAATGACTTCAGGCCGACATAACGCGAAACCAGCAACGCGGTTACCGACAATCCTGCACCGGAATAGAGTCCGTAAATCAGAACTCCGCCAATGACCGCGGCATTCGACTGGAACAGGTCGAGCATCAGGAAGAACGCCACAGCGCCGATGCCGAACGTAAGCGCCGGGATCAACTTGCTCTCGCTGCGGTCCAGCAGCCAGCCTGAGCCGATCTTGCCGATGATGCCGGTAATTCCCGCAGTTGCTGCCACCAGCGCCGCGCCGCTCTCTCCCAAGGATGTGTCGGAGAGGATCGGCTTGAGCTGGAACGTGATCCCCGAACCCATCAGCGCGTTGAGCAGGTTTGCGGTAAATATCAGCAGCATTGGACGGCTTTTCACCGCTTGCCAGAAGCCGAATCCAGGAAGCTCGACCAAGGGCTGGCTCGCCGTCGCAACCGGTCGTTTGGCGTCATGAAACAGGAAAAACGTCAGCAGCAGCGCCGCGCCGCCCCAGCCAAGTCCGAAGATGAGATAGGTATGCCGCCAGCCGTATTCCGGTATCAGCCAGCGCCCGAGGATCGGCGCGCCAAGCTGGGCGAGGGCGGACCCTGACAGCATTACCGACAGGGCAAGCGCCCGGTTCTTCGTAAAGGCGTTCGAGATCGCGACCGTCCACACTGTCGATTTCACTGCGACTGCGACCAGCCCGAGCATCAGCCACAGGCCGAACCAGGTGCGCACGTTTCCCGTCGTCAGGCTCAGCGCGGCAAAGGCGAGCGCGGACAGAGCCAGGCCTGGCACGGCAATCCGGCGTGCGCCAAAACGGTCGATCATCGCGCCGACCATTGGCCCCAACAGGAAAGCGATGATCGCGAAGATTGAGTAGCCAAAGGCGATGTCGCGGCGGGGCCAGCCAAACTCCTTTTCGAGCGGCTGGACGAACATCTGGTTCGAATAGGCGAAGAGCGAATAGAAGCTCATCCCCAGGAACGCCGAGATCACCAGCGGCCAGTACCGGCCCCATTCTTCTTTCGCGGTCGCCGGCTGTCCGTCCATTAATGATCCCCCGATTGACGTTCAGTCCAGCTTCGCAAGCACCCGTTCGCCAAAGTCTGCGGCCAGATCGCACCACTGCGGGCGGCTATCGACAAACACGCTGGCCCCTGCGCCGTGCGTGCCCTTGTCCCGGTAGCCGCTGATGATGTCGATGGCTTCCTGCGGGTCGTAGCCAGGCTTGATGGTGAAAACGCTCGACAGGATGATTTCGGGCGGTGTTGCGCGGCCGATTTTCTCGCAATGCGCGTGCAGATAAGCGAGCGCCGCGTCGATATCCTCTTCCTCGGCAAGTGAGACTGTACGCGCCGTGGCGGTTACCGATGCCGAGGCGAAGAAGGGATGCCAGGCATCGCCAAGCTCAACCGCGCGGCGGATCGCCCGGCGACTGTTGCCACCGACGAGCAATGGCGGGTGCGGGGACTGGACCGGCACAGGGCGCATGCGGTTGCCCGGTGCGGAGTAGCCGGTGCCTTCAAATTCGAAGTCCTCACCGGTCCAGGCCAGTTTCATGGCCTTGATATATTCGTCCATGATGTCGTTGCGGGCGTCGAAATCGACCCCCAGCGCCTTGTATTCTGCCTTCAGATAGCCCGCGCCCATGCCCAGAATGACCCGACCGTTCGAGAAGACGTCAAGGCTGGCCACGGCCCGCGCGGTGATGAAGGGATTGCGATAAGGCAGGACAAGAATGTTGGTCTGCAGCTTCAGCTTCGTCGTCACTGCTGCAATCAGCGACAGCATGACGAACGGATCTTGAGCATAGTGCCCGCCATTGTCGAGCCAGCGCGTTCCCGGGACCGGATGATCGGTGACGCAGCCGGCTGAAAATCCCGCAGCTTCCGCCGTCTGGCAGATCTGGGTGACCGCCTCCATCGAGATGAACTCGTCAGGATATTGGATGTGATCAAAGGGCAGGCTGATGCTGACGGGGAATGTCATGAAGCTATCTCTCCCGGTGCTGAACTAGCCTTGTCTCGGCATTTCAGGGGGCAGCACCCACTTCCCACTATCGTTGCGAATCCAGCCGCCGCTAGCCCATGTCCCGCCATCGACCGGAATGATCGTCCCAGTGATGTAGGAAGCCAGCGGTGAGGCCAGGAATGCGACAAGGTTGCCGCATTCGTGATCGATTCCGGCGCGTCCTGCCGGGATGCGTCGGCGGAGGATCTCTCCGCGCGCTCCGCCCATGTCGGGCCAGGAGGCTTCATCGACTGGGCCGGTGAAATTGCCCATGGTTCCCGGCGTGACGGTGAAGTCCGGCGCGATGGCGTTCACACGGATGGCGTGCTCCGATAATTCGACCGCGAGCGTCCGAGTCAGGTTGTTGATACCCGCCTTGCACGCGGCATAGACGGCATAGCCCGGCGCGGCGCGGCTTGCCTCGATCGAGGTGACGTTGACGATGGCGCCGCCGCCCGCCGCGATCAGGTGCGGGATCGCTGCCGATGTCGCCGCGAGGTTGGATACAAAATTGAGATCGATGTGCCGCCGCCAGTTCTTTTCCGCCAGATCGGAAAAGGCGCGCCATGTCACGCCGCCGGCATTGTTGACGAGGATGTCGAGCCGCCCGAACTCCGTTGCCACTGCCGCCACGGCATCGGTGACAACCTGCATATCCATGACATTGCCGGTGATTCCGACCGCTTTTCGACCCATTGCTTGAACTTGCCCGACAACTTCGTCGCAGCGTTCGGGCACGATGTCGATCACCGCCACATTGGCGCCCGCCGCCGCCAGCGCTAGCGCTGATGCCCGGCCAATGCCGCCGCCGCCGCCAGTGACGAAGGCAGCCTTGCCGCTAAGATCGATCTGAGGCTTTTCCATTTGGGTCACCCGTGCTGTCGCAGGAACAGGCCGCGCGCATCGTCAAGATCGGCAGGTTCATCGATATCGCGTGCCAAAGCGCCGCGTTCGATCCGCCGCATGGCAAGGCCGATGCGGGCCGCTTCGGCAAGGTGCCGCTCGCAGCTGCCGGGGCCGTAATGGTAGGCAAAGTTCATCGCGGCGGGCAGGGGCAGCGACAGGGCATTGGTCCCAGTGCCATGCCGGTCGGGCGCTATTCCTGCACAGGAAGGCGGCAATTCGGTAAGCGCGAGTACGTCTGCGGCTATGACCTGCGGTAGGTCGGCAGCAAGAGACACGATCCGCGTGGCACCTTCCGCGGCCAACACCTGCCGCGCGTGATCTAGCGCCGCGTTCAGCCCACCGGACGGTTCCGCGATGACGAGGATGTCCGCGTCGATATCGGCCGGAGCCCACCCGACAATTGCCACCCTGCCAGCCCCGACGGCTTCACTCGCTGCATCAATCGCTGTGCGCAGCATCCGCGCCGCTAGCCGGTTGCGGTCATAAGCGGACAAGGCACCAGCCAGCCGGCCTTTGGCCGTGCTAGTCGTCTTGGCCGGGATGACGACCCAGGTGGTCAAGGCAGCGCCGGCGCTGTTGTCAGGCCGGTAAAACGGATCCCCGCACCATCGCCGCCATAATTCTTGTTCATGTAGATGAGGATCGAGGTCAGCGCCTCGGCCGCTGCTGCATTGACCAGCGCTCCGCCAGCCAGCCCGCGCAGTTCCATGTCCTCGCACAGGCCAATGACGACCTTGCGCGCCTCGACATCGTCGGAGAACACCAGCACGTCGCAATCAACCTTGCCATCGTGATCCAGCTTGTGCGCGGCGACCGAATGGAAGGCACTGACCAGTCGCACGCCTTCGCCAAGGTGCGCCTGCGCTTCCGCTGCGGCGCTGCCGGCTGCGGGCAATTGCACTCGCATCACCTTGGGCGGGACGAGCGGGACGGTGGCGTCGACGACGATGGCGCCGCCAACCTTGTCCTTGATCTGTGCCAGAGTGCTGGCGTGGGCCGAATAGGGAACCGTGACGATGACAACGTCCTGACCCTGCGCCGCGTCTTCATTGGCCGCGCCGCCGGCTGCGCCAATCTCTGCCGCCGCCGCTTGCGCGCTTTCCGCCGCACGGCTGCCGATCGTCACTTCATGGCCAGCCTTGGCGAGACGCCTGGCGATAGCCTTGCCCAAAGCGCCTGTGCCGCCGATTAGGCCGATCCTTGACATGCAAATATCCTTTCCCTTCCCACTCTGGCTGAATTGAGCCAATGGGCATAGCGGTCATCTCGTTATGCGCCGGGGTGAGCAACGCAAGCTGAAAGCCTCTGATTGTGACTTTATCACTGCCCACTATGTCCGTGGAATTGCTCCCGGCAATGCCGCAATTCGCCGCTGGTGACGATGTCGCCGGGGCGATTGTCGCATGTGCAGCGCGCGCGGGGGTGACAATTGGTGCGGATGACGTGGTTGTTGTCGCGCAAAAGATCGTTTCGAAGGCCGAAGGGCGTGCAGTCGATCTGGGTTCGGTCCATGCCGATCCGCAAGCTCTTGAACTTGCGGCCCTGACCGGGCGGGAACCGGCACTCGCCCAGCTTGTCCTCGACGAAGCGCAGTCAGTCATGCGCGCGACCCCGCAGGCAATAATCACCCGGCACCGAACCGGGCATGTTACGGCCAATTCCGGAATCGATGCTTCGAATGTCGATGGCGGGCAGGTTCTACTCTGGCCGCGAAACCCGGATGCTTCGGCTCGCGCTATCCGCGCCGCGCTTCCCGGCAAGCCTGCGGTGATTATCGCTGACAGCCTTGGGCGGGCATGGCGGCAGGGAACACTTGGTACGGCCATCGGCTGTGCTGGTCTGGTCCACACAGATGACCGGAGAGGTCAAACGGACATGTTCGGGCGCACGTTACAGGCGACCGTCGTGGCGATTGCCGATGCGCTGGCCGCTTTTGCCGTGCTGGCTATGGGCGAAGGGGCAGAAGGCACGCCAGTAGCCGTTCTGCGCGGTGCCGGACGATGGATCACCCGCGACGATGGCGAAGGTGCCGCCGCAATCATGCGTCCCACAGCAGGCGATCTGTTTCCGTGAGCGGCCACGTTCTTGCTCTTTCCGGTGGGGTGGGCGGGGCCAAGCTCGCTGCCGGCCTTGCTGACGTACTCGAACCGGGGCGGCTGACCGTCGCGGTCAACACCGGGGACGATTTCGAACACCTTGGCCTGACGATCTGCCCGGATATCGATTCCGTACTCTACACGATGGCTGGCCTGAACGACCGCCAGCGCGGGTGGGGCATGACGAATGAATCCTGGCACATGATGGAGCAACTCCGCGCGCTGGGCGAAGAAGACTGGTTCAACCTCGGTGACCGCGACCTTGCCACACATATTGCCCGGACATGGCGGCTGCGCGCGGGGGGCACACTTTCCGAAGTCACCGCGCACCTTGCTCGCTCGCTCGGCATTGCCCAGCAAATCGTGCCGATGAGCGACGATCCAGTGCGGACACAGGTCCTCACTGACAATGGCTGGACGGACTTCCAGCGCTGGTTCGTGGGCGAGCAGTGCGGGCCTACAGTCTCGGATATCCGCTTTTCCGGGACCCCCGGCGCAGCGATGTCGTCGGGTTTTTCGCAGGCATTGGCGCGGGAAGACCTTGCCGCGATTGTCCTGTGCCCGTCGAACCCCTTCCTCAGCGTCGATCCCGTTCTCGCCGTCGATGGTGTGCGCGACACGCTGATGCAGCGCACCGTTCCCTGCATTGCCGTTTCACCGCTGATTGGCGGGCGCGCGCTCAAAGGTCCCCTGTCAAAACTGTTGTCAGAACGCGATCTTCAGCGGGGTAATCTGGACATAGCGGCGCACTATGGCGCGCTGGTTGACCACATCGTCATAGATCGCGGTGACGGTGATGACGCTCCCGCCTTGCGCGAAGCCGGTCACGCAGTCACCTTAGCGGAAACGCTGATGAGATCGGCGGCGGATCAGGAGCGGCTTGCCCGTGACGTCCTGGCCGCGGTCGGAGTGGAGTTTTGAAGTGGACGTTCGCCAAGGAACGATGGGCGCCAGTCTGAAGGCGCGGCTAGCCGACATGCCGACCGAGGCGCTGCTGCAAGAGGCGCGCGCGCGCCGCGATGATCGCGGTCCGGCGCGGATGACCTACAGCCGCAAGGTCTTCATCCCGTTGACCCGGCTCTGCGCTGACGTCTGCCATTACTGCACCTTTGCGACCACGCCCTCACAGCTTCCTGCGCCTTACTTGAGCGTCGAGGAAGTGCTCGAGATCGCGCGGGAAGGGGCGGCGTCGGGTTGCAAGGAAGCCTTGTTCACCCTCGGCGATGCCCCCGAACGGCGCTATGCCGCCGCGCGTGAATGGCTCGCGGAACGCGGATTTGCCCGTACGATCGACTATGTGCGGCACTGCACCGAACGGGTGCTGAGCGAGACGGGATTGCTGCCGCATGTAAATGCCGGCGTGCTGGATCAGGCAGATTACGAAATGCTCCGCCCGTTTGCGGCGAGCTGCGGGCTGATGCTCGAAACCACGGCCGACCGACTGGGCGACAAGGGCGGCCCGCACTTCGGTTCGCCTGACAAGGTGCCCGCCGTGCGCCTTGCCTCGCTCGAGGCAGCAGGGCGCGCGCAAATGCCCACCACCAGCGGCATCCTTGTCGGCATTGGCGAGACCGAGGAAGAACGCATCGAGGCGCTGACTGCGCTGAATGATCTCCACCGCCGCTACGGCCACTTGCAGGAAGTCATCGTCCAGAACTTCTGTGCCAAGGATGGCACGAAGATGGCCGGGATGCCGGGCGTTTCGGACGAGGAATTCCTTCGCGCGCTGGCATTGGCGCGGATCATCATGGACGATAGCGTTTCTGTGCAGGCTCCGCCAAACCTGAACGATGCGCGATTGGGTCGTCTGATCGAAGCCGGCATCGACGATTGGGGCGGCATCTCGCCGGTCACGCGCGATCATGTGAACCCTGAGGCCCCGTGGCCGGAGATCGCCAGGCTGGAGCAGATTTGCGCCTCGGCAGGCCGGCCACTGGTCGAACGGCTGACGGTCTATCCCCGATACATCGCTGAACCCGGCTGGCTCGACGATGCGATCCGTCCCGCCATGCTCAGGCTGGCGGACAGTGAGTGGCTGGGCCGGGATTCTGCCTGGAGCCCGGGGATGGCGGAGGCCGCGCCGTCAGGCCCGGATTCGCCGCTCGGCCGGATCATGCCGGGTCCGGTATCGATGCAGCTCCATGCCTTGCTGGACCGCGCCGCCGACGGGCACGAACTCTCCGAAGCCGAAATCGTCACCCTGTTTTCCGCTCGCGGCGCGCAGGCGCAGGCGGTGGTCGAGGCGGCGGACGCCTTGCGGGCCGAGACGCGCGGCGACGAGGTGACCTATGTGGTCAATCGGAACATCAACT
Source organism: Novosphingobium aquae (assembly GCF_037572715.1). Taxonomy (NCBI): domain Bacteria; kingdom Pseudomonadati; phylum Pseudomonadota; class Alphaproteobacteria; order Sphingomonadales; family Sphingomonadaceae; genus Novosphingobium; species Novosphingobium aquae. The sequence goes on from NZ_JBBHJY010000003.1 coordinate 274,558, forward strand.
ATACCAACATCTGCACCTACACTTGCTCGTTCTGCGCCTTTTCCAAGACCAGTTCCAAGGCGGGCTTCCGTGATAAGCCTTATGATCTCGACCCCTCTGAAGTGGCCGAACGCGCTCGCGAGGCCGTTGCGAAGGGCGCGACCGAGGTTTGCCTCCAAGGCGGGATCCACCCGCGTTACACGGGCGAGACCTATGCCGGCATATTGCGGGCAGTGAAGCAGGCCTGTCCGGACTTGCATGTTCACGCCTTCTCGCCGCTGGAAGTGCATCAGGGCGCGACGACGCTGGGCATGAGCGTCAGCGATTTCCTGTCAATGCTCAAGGATGCAGGCCTTGGCTCGCTGCCGGGGACGGCGGCGGAAATCCTCGACGACGAAGTGCGGCAGGTGATCTGTCCGGACAAGCTGACGACGCAGCTGTGGCTCGATATCGTCGGCGCGGCGCACAGGATCGGCCTGCCGACCACTTCGACGATCATGTTCGGCCATATCGAAACACCAAACCACTGGGCGCGGCACTTGCTCGCGATCCGGCGGCTTCAGGGCGAGACGGGCGGTTTTACGGAGTTCGTGCCGCTGCCGTTGGTCCACATGGAATCGCCGATGTACCGGCGCGGGCAGAGCCGCAAGGGGCCGACATGGCGCGAGGCGGTGATGATCCATGCAGTGTCGCGCATCGTGCTGCACACGCGGATATCCTCGATTCAGTGCTCGTGGGTGAAGCTGGGTGCCGACGGCGCGGCGGCGATGCTGTCTGCGGGATGCAACGATCTGGGCGGTGTATTGATGAACGAAAGCATCAGCCGCGCTGCTGGGGCGAGCCACGGACAGGAACTGACGGTCGATAGCCTGGAAGCAATCGCCAAGGCTGCGGGCCGTACTCTGCGCCAGCGCACGACGCTTTATGGCCGGGTGAAGGAACCCGTCTGAATGCGCTTATTGCCGCGCAAAAACTCGTAGGCTGGAGATCTTTCCTTCGCCGTCGACGCGGTAGTGGTTCGTCGTGAGCCGCACCGAACCGTCAGGAAGTTTTGCCTCAATCTCCACCGCCACACCGTCAGGCGCGACGAACCATTCGAGCGGCGTGGGCGAGGGCTGACCGGCGCTGAACACCATCGCCTGAAATTCCCGGATTTCCGCTGGTCCTGACATCATTTTGCCGTTCGGGACGGTATAGGTCGCCCCCTCGGCAAACAGCGACACGAAGCCATCCAGATCGCGCGCGCGAACGGCGGCGACATAGGCCTCGACCGTCTCGCGCCCGCTGCGCACGGTCTTTCCCGCAGCCCGGCGAAGGCGCGTGAGCAAGACTTCGCTCGCGGCAACCAGCCCGTCACGCGCAGCGACCTCGCCGGTGGGCAGGGCGCGGGCGTGGTCGACGTCTTTTCGGAGCAGGTCGTGCAGGTCCATGTGATCGCGGCCCGGGGCGATGAAACCGGGAGCGACCCGCAGGGCAAAGCTCTGCGCCGATCCGGCCATGAAGGCGTCGATCAGCTGCTGACGGTCGAAGCCCATATCGACACCGATGTCGATTATCGCCGCTGACATGCCGTAATTCGCAATGGAAATCAGGTTGTTGAGCAGCTTGGCCTGCTGCCCCCGCCCGACCGGGCCGAGATGCGCCATCGCCTTGCTGATCGCCTCAAGCCAAGGCCGGGCCTTGGTAAAATCCGCATCGCTCGCGCCGATGAACAGCGAAAGCTGGCCCTCGAGTGCTGCTGGCCCGCCGCCCGAAACGCCAACATCGACAAAGCCGACGCCGCGGCGTGCAGCAAGTTCCGCCTGCCGCACGGCGAGGTCTGGTGCCACGGTCGAATGAAGGATGACCACCCCGCCTTTACCCAGCGCCTCGTAGAGCTTTCCGCCATCGGCAAGCGCCTCAAGCTGCGCGTCGGTGCGCACGCAGATGCCCAGAAACTCGCTGGAACGCGCGGTTTCCAGCGGGTCGGCGCAGCGCGTGGTGCCGGGCTCGTCAAAGGCATCGAGCATTTCAGGCGAGACGTCGCAGCCGGTGACTTCAAAGCCGCAGCGCGCCAAACGCCGTGCAATCGGCGCGCCCATGCTGCCCAGTCCGATGAACCCTGCCTTCATTTTCCCGAATCCTCGCCTGTCATTGGCAGAGGAATTGCCGATCCGGCCTGGCAAGGACAGTCGCCCGCCAAAGCCATCGCCGGTGCGGCAGGCGGATCACATCCTGCTGATTTGCTCCCACACTGCATCGGGCATGCAAGTGTATTCAAGGTAGTGCCCAAAGGCCTTGCGCCCGTCGAGGTAGGCAAAGCTGAGTGCGCCCGGTCCGGAATTGCGCTCGAACACCAGCGGCAGGTCCTGTTCGTCGACCGCCTTGCGGAACGCATCGTAGTCGGGAACGCGCAGGCAGATGTGATGGAAGCGCATCTTGCCGCCATTGTCCTTGGCATTGGCATAGGCACCGGTCTCGTCGATCTCGACCTCGATCAGTTCGTACTGGACGCCGCCGTGCATGAACATCGAGATCCGGCTCTTCTGGCGCTTCGGACCCTCGGGCGTGTCCACCATCTGGTCGACCGGAATGATCATGGGGTCCTTGGTCAATCCGCGGGCCTTGAACTCGGCGATGGCGGCTTCGATGTCGTCGCAGACGTAGCCGTTCTGGTAATGGGTGCCGATCAGCATCTGAATTCTCCCTTAGCCTTCACGGGCCACGTCGTAGCGCGACAGATACCGTTCGAAGAGTGGTTCGAGGCTCTCCTTGGTCACGCCGTACTGCGCCAGCTTGTATTCGTGGCGGCCGAACTTGTCCTGCGGGTTGTCGTTCACCCATTGCTGGACGCCTGCCTCGGCAGCGCTGGTCCATTCATCGCCCAGCGCGGCATAGACTTTCTTGGTTGTGCCCACCGGGTCCGAGACCATGTCGGCGTAGTGGACGTCGATGATCTTGTCCTCGCCGAACTTGTCGCGGAAATCCATGATCCGGTTGGCGTGCTCGGCGGCCTGCCAGGGATAGTCCTTGCCAAGCCATTCGGCATCGATCTTGCCGAGATGGCCCATGTGACTGAGCGAAATGACGCTCATTAGCGAACCCGTTGCGGTGAACGGATCGCGGTGCGTCCAGATCACGCGGGCATCGGGATAGATCTTGAAGATCGTTTCCAGCCACAGCGCATGGCTGGGCTTTTTCACGTTCCAGACGCCGCCGGCATGGTGCTGCAGCACCTGCAGGAACTTCTTGTGGTATTCATAGGCGCTGGTCATGTCGCAGGAGAAGATGAACTCCTTGTAGGCCGGCAGCACGCCTTTGCTCTCGATCATCAGCGTCTTGAAGTCGTGCGCCATGAAGAACACGCATTCGTTGGGATAGACCGCCGATCCGCGGTAATACTTGCCCATCGCCGGATTGGCAGCGAGCGCCGCCTTTTCCGCTTCCAGACGAGCCAAGGCGCGCGGGTCCTGCCTCAGCATGGCCGATGAAGAGACGGGCGGCACCGGATCATCGATTTCCCAGGTCAGAGGCGAACGGCGCGCCGGATCGGCAGCCAGAAGGTTGCTCATCAACGTGGTGCCGGTGCGCGGTACGCCCATGACGAAGACCGGGCGTTCTATCGGCCGATCGAGCAGTTCGGGGTTCTGGCGGAGGTAGTCCGAAACCTTCAGGCGTCCGCGCAGGTAGTGGCCGATATCGTTGCGCACCCGCGCAAAACCACCCTCGCTGTAATTGTCTGCATGGACGTTGACGTCCGCGATCAGGACGTCGAGTCCTTCGCGGTAGGTGTCGCTGTCAAAGTCCTGAATGCCGGTGGCCGCGCGGGCCTCGTCGATCAGGGCGTCTGCGTGAAGCAGGTCGGCCATGGTATCTCTCCCAAGTGTCGCTGCGCCGCCGGGGCGTCTCGACGCGCAATTAGGGAGGCTGGGGCGGGCGGGGGCAATGGCGCTGCTGCGCTATAACGGGTCAAACAATCGAAATCTGGCCATTACCCGTCAAGCGCGCGCAGCTGCCGCTGGCGGAACTGGCTGGGGCTGGTGCCAACCGCGCGGCGGAAGGCGAAGGTGAAGCTCGAAGGGCTCGCGTACCCCATGGCAAAGGCGATGGCCTTCACGCTTTCCCCTGAAGCGAGCATTCGCTTGGCCGTTTCCATGCGCCTGCGCTCGACATAGTCACCAATGGAGCAGGCCCGGCTGGTGCGGAAGCCGCGCGTCAATTGGCGGACCGAAAGGTTGCAGATCCTCGCCAGCTCAACGAGCGAAGGGGCGACCGGATTGTCGGCGATCCGCTCATCGATAAGACGCAGTCGCCACGATGCGAGTCCGCCGGTCAGCACGGCCTCTTCCGCCTCTAGGCAGAAGCGCGTGATTTCTACGGCCAACTCGCCGGTCAGAGCCTCCACCATGGAATCGCTGGCAAATCCGGGGTGGCTGACCTCCTCGGTCAGGCGGAACAGCAGGTTGCGGATGCGGGCATTGGTGATGTCGAGCGTCGCGCCAAGCAGGGCATCGGTCCAGTCAAGGCTTCGGCCCACCACGGCGTCGATCGCGCTGCGGTCAATCGCGCATAGCAGCGAGGATTGCTTGCCGCTCTCGCCCCGAACCTGCAGCGTTTCGCCGGGCGGGATCAGGAAGATGTCCCCCAGCCGGTCAAGCCGGTGCTTGCCCCAGCGTTCGGGGTATCCGGCGCGGGCCTGCAAGGGGCGCGGGGTGAGGCACATGTTGATGCGGTAACGATGCGCGTCATGCAGCATGCCGCCGGTCGGCGCCGGTATGTCATAACGCACGATCCGCGCCTCCAGCGCGCGGCCGGTCAGTTCCGCGTCGACGATTTCGCGGGGCCGACCTGGCGCGGAGGCGGCTTGACCCGGCGCGGTCATGATTGTGTCTCTAATTGCATCATGCGGCCCGATATCTACACTGTGCGGCGTTGCCTGCAAGCACTGCGGAGCGGAAACTCTCGCCCACAACAAACATGACTGCGCCGGCCCGTCCGGCAGCGCGAAACCGGAGAGGATATACCCATGGCTAAAGGCCTGTTCGACTGCACTGGCAAGGTGACCCTGGTAACCGGCGGCAACGGCGGCATCGGCCTTGGCTTTGCCATGGGCGTCGCCAAGCAGGGCGGCGATATCGCCATCTGGGCGCGCAATGCGGAGAAGAACGCAGCGGCCAAGGCTGAGCTGATTGCAGCCGGGGCAGGCCGGGTGGAAACCTACATCGTCGATGTTTCGAGTGAAGCGGCAATCCTTGCCGGCTACGAACAGCTGGTGCAGGATTTTGGCCGCATCGATTGCGTTTTTGCCAATTCGGGGGCCTCGCCGCGCTACAATTCGATCTTCGACATGCCGACCGAGCACTGGTTCGAATTCCAGAACACCGCGCTGCATGGCGCGTTCTTCACCCTGCGCGAGGGCGCCCGCCACATGAAGGCGCGGGCCGAGGCTGGTGAGCCGGGCGGAAGCCTTGTCGCCTGCGGATCGGGCTCGCTGTATCAGGGACTTCCGGGCAAGCAGGAATATGCCGCATCGAAGTGCGCGGTTGCCGGCGTAATCCGGTGCCTGGCCAGCGAAATGGGCGAATTCGGTGTGCGCGCCAATGTCGTGGCGCCGGGCCTGATCCTGACACCGATGATGGGCCCTTCGGATGGCCCGGCGGCGCAGTATCTGACCAAGCAATATGCTCCGCAGACCCCGATGCGCCGTCTGGGCGCGCCTGAGGACTTCGAAGGCGTGGGCGCTTATCTCTGCTCCGACGCCAGCTCGTTCCTCAGCGGGCAGACCATCTACATCGATGGCGGCTACCAGATCCGTCCCTGATTGCGCCCTTGCGGGAGAGAAACCATGAAGCTGCTGACCATCCACGATGTGAACGACGTGCGCCTTGACGAGGTCGAGCGCGGCGCACCCGGCCCCAAAGACGTGGTCGTCAGGATGAAGGCCTGCGGCATCTGTGGCAGCGACCTGTCCTACATCAAGATGGGCGGGATCCCGATGCCCGGTACCAAGACCGCGCTGGGGCACGAAGCTTCGGCCGAAGTGATCGAACTCGGCAGCGATGTCACCGGTCACAAGCTGGGTGACCGGGTAGTGATCAACGGCATGTTTGTCGGCTCCGGCGGCATGGAAGGCGCATTTACGCCCGAGCTGTTGCTCAAGGATGCCGAGGCGATGGAAAAGCTTCTGCCGATCCCCGAGGGCGTGCCTTACGATATCGCTGCGCTGTGCGAGCCGCTCGCCGTCGCCATGCACGGCGTCAACCGTGCAGAGGTGAAGGCGGGCGACAAGGTCGTTGTGTTCGGCTGCGGCCCGATCGGGCTCGGCATGGTCCTGTGGCTGGTCGATCGCGGTGTGACTGACGTTGTCGCGCTCGATCTTGCCCCTGAACGCCGCGAACGCGCGCTGGCACTGGGTGCGCGCGCCGCGCTTGATCCGGCAAACTGCGATGTCCGGGCCGAGCTGGTGAAGCTGCACGGCGAAGTGCCGTCCTATGGCCGCGTCGGCGTTGGCACCGATGCCTGGATCGATGCGGCGGGGGCGCCCTCGATCCTCACCGATGTGATCATGATGGCCAAGTTCCAGTGCCGCATGGTCATCACCGCCGCCTATATGAAGCCCATCGAATTCCCCGCCGGGCGCATGCTCACCAGCGAGATGACGATCACCACGGCGGTCGGTTATCCCACCGAAATGCCCGAGGTGCTGGAGGCCATGCCGCGGCTCAAAGACAAGCTGGCGTCGCTCATCAGCCACCGCCTGCCGTTCGATGACGTGCTCGACGGACTAAAGGTCGCCGCCTCGCCGCAATCGGCGAAGGTCATGATCGAGTTCGAGGCATGAGCGACAAGCAGACACCTCTGGGCGCGCTGGTTACCGCCGGCGAAGGCCAGACCGAGGCCGTGGAAATCACGCCTTCGATCTTCATGGTAAAGGACATTTCCAACGCCTACCTCGTCACCACCAGCGAAGGGGACGTGCTAGTCAACACCGGCTTTCTGAACAATGGCGAGAAGACCAAGGCGCTGTTCGCGCCGCACCGGCAGGGGCCACTCAACGCCATCGTCCTGACGCAGGCCCATGCCGATCACTTCGGCGGCGTGCCCGAACTCAAGGAAGCGGACACCGAGGTGATCGCCGGCAAAGGCTTCACCGAGACGGACCAGTATTTTGACGATCTCAAAATGTTCCTCGGTCGCCGCTCGGGTAAGCTGTGGGCCTCGATGACGCGGCGTGACGGTCCGCCGCCGGTGCCGCCGCGCATCGTCCCGGATGTAGAAGTTGCAGGCCAGCTGTCGTTCAATCTTGGCGGCAAGCGTTTCGAAGTGATCAAGGTTCCCGGCGGCGAAACGCTGTGCTCGGTGATTGTCTGGCTGCCGGACGAAAAGACCGTGTTCACCGGCAACCTGTTCGGCCCGGTCTGGCGCTCGATGCCCAACCTGACGACCGTACGCGGCGACAAGCCTCGCCTTGTCGGTCCCTATCTCAAGTCCTGCGAGATTGTAAGCGATCTGGGGGCGGAATTGCTCATTACGGGGCATGGCGAGCCTATCTTCGGTGTAGACAAAATCCGCGCCGACATTCAGGCGATGCATGATGCCGTTCAGTGGATCGAGACCGAGACCATCAAGGTGATGAACGCCGGCGGCACGGTCTATCAGGCCATGCAGCAGATCCACCTGCCAGCCGAAATGAAGATCGGCGAATTTCACGGCCAGACCAAGTGGACTGTCCGCGCCGTGTGGGAAGAGAACGGCAACTGGGTCAAGTACGAGGACGGCACCACCGCGCTGTTCGGCTCGCCGGTTTCGACGGTTTATAGGGATATTGCCGAGCTTGCGGGCGGGGCAGACAAGGTGGCTGCGCGGGCCAAGGCACTGCTCGATGCCGACAAGCCGCTCGAAGCACTGCATCTGGTCGATGTTGCGCTTGGCGTGGACGCCGCCGAACCGACTGCCTTGGCTGTCAAGAAGCACGCCTGCCAGTTGTTGCTGGCGCGCGGGGGCGGGCAGAATCTTTCCGAAACAATGTGGCTCAAGGCCGAGATTGCCGATGCGGAGAAGGCGTTAGGCTAAGGGAGCCAGTCCTTCCAGCACAAGTCGCACCAGATCGGCCTGCCCGCTGGTGGCGGTCTTGGCGTAGATACGCTTCGAATAGTTGCGCGTCGTCTCAGGCGTCAGGCGCAATGCCTGGCCAGCCTCGATCAGGGGCACGCCCCGACTGATCGCCTCGGCCAGCGCGGCTTCCCGCGGCGAGAGGCCGTATCGCCGGGCGAGCACTTGCGCGCCGCTTTCCGCCGGTTCGCGACGCTTGGCCCGCGACATCGCGACTGCGGCGGCGGGGTGGGGCAGGTCGGCCCGGCTCCTGCCTGTGGGCCTTAGCAATAGGTCGCGGCCATCGGCATAGACCAACCGTCGCTCGCCAGTTTCAGCATCTGCCAGTGCGAGGCATGCCTCGGCAAGTGTCGGAGACTGGCTCGGTATGAAATTCCCCGCTCGCGCTTCTTCGCCTAGCGCTTTGCCTGATCGATCAAGGATTTCCTGCTCGACCCCCAGCAGCGCCAGCGTTCCTTCCGCCGCCTCAAGTCGCAGCCGCATCCCGCCAAGTTTTGCGAAGATCGACAGCGCGGTAGCGACGGCCGGGGCGAGGGCGGTGAGCAGCGCCGAATCCGCCGCCGAAAAAACCTCGCGCTCGTGCAGCAACACTATCCACGCATTGAGGTCACCGCGCCCCGCTACGCGGATCAAGCGCGCATCGCCTACTTCTGTAGCGTTTGGATCGAGTTCGCGCAGTTCATCGATGGCATAAACGCGGTTTGGTCGGAGCGCCGCATAGACCCTCGCGTCGATCGGATCGGGCTCGCCCGGGTCGTCGCGCTGGGCGAGGCGGTCCGCCAGCACGCGGCGGCGCAGCGGCATCTGTTCGGGCGCGGCGGAGTTGATCACCGTCAGCCGCACGCGCTGAGCGCCTGTGCGCTGGGCAAGCCGGCGCAGGAAAGTTTCCCAAAGCGGCTGCTCGAATATCCCCTCGAACAAGGGCAGCAGCAGGTTGCTTTCGTCGGTCGGAGTGATGGTCATGATCTTTGCTCCCATATGGGAGTATTATGGTCAAGACATAACCGCCATTGACCGCGTCACGAAGCTATGGAGAGGCACCCTGTGAGCGACCTGTCACGCCAGTCCCTGACTCATCTGCAGCGGCTTGAAGCCGAGGCGATCCACATCATCCGCGAAGTCGTTGCCGAGGCTGAAAAGCCGGTCATGCTCTATTCGGTGGGCAAGGACAGCGCCGTGATGCTGCATCTCGCGCGCAAGGCGTTCTATCCCTCGCCGCCGCCCTTCCCGCTGCTGCACGTGGACACCACCTGGAAGTTCCAGGAAATGTACAAGCTGCGTGACAAGATGGCCGAGATTTCGGGCATGGAACTGCTCGTCTATCACAATCCCGAAGCGGCCGAGCGCGGGATCAATCCGTTCGATCACGGCGCGCTGCACACCGATATGTGGAAGACCGAAGGGCTTAAGCAGGGGCTCGACAAGTGGGGCTTCGATGCCGCGTTTGGCGGTGCCCGCCGCGACGAGGAAAAGAGCCGCGCGAAGGAACGCATCTTCTCGTTCCGCACGGCCAGCCATGGCTGGGACCCGAAGAACCAGCGTCCGGAACTGTGGAACCTCTACAACGCCCGCAAGAACAAGGGCGAATCGATCCGCGTCTTCCCGATCTCGAACTGGACCGAGCTCGACGTGTGGCAGTACATCCACCTCAACGACATTCCCATCGTGCCGCTTTACTTCGCCGACGAACGGCCCGTGGTTGAGCGCGACGGCATGCTGGTGATGGTCGATGATGACCGCTTCCCGCTGCGCGAAGGCGAAGTGCCGATGATGAAGTCGGTCCGCTTCCGCACGCTTGGCTGCTACCCGCTGACCGGCGCGGTCGAGAGCACGGCCAAGACGCTTCCTGACGTGATTCAGGAAACGCTCCTCACCACAACCTCCGAGCGGCAGGGCCGCGCCATCGACAAGGATGCCGGCGGCGCTGGCATGGAAGTCAAGAAGCAGCAGGGGTATTTCTGATGACCGATACCACCAACGATCCGGTTTACGTCACCGAGGCCCTGATTGCCGAGGACATCGACGCCTATCTCGACCAGCACCAGCACAAGACCATGCTGCGCTTCATCACCTGCGGGTCGGTGGATGACGGCAAATCGACCCTGATTGGCCGCCTGCTCTACGATTCGAAGATGATCTTCGAAGACCAGCTCGACGCGCTGACCGCCGATTCCAAGAAGGTCGGCACGCAGGGACAGGACATCGATTTCGCGCTGCTGGTCGACGGCCTCGCCGCCGAACGCGAGCAAGGCATTACCATAGACGTCGCCTACCGCTTCTTCAACACCGAGAAGCGCAAGTTCATCGTTGCTGATTGCCCGGGCCACGAGCAGTATACGCGAAACATGATCACCGGCGCTTCGACCGCCGATCTCGCCGTGATCCTGATCGATGCGCGCAAGGGCGTGCTCGTCCAGACGCGCCGTCACTCGTACCTGTGCCACCTGATCGGCATCAAGAACCTGGTGCTGGCAGTAAACAAGATGGATCTGGTCGATTACGATCAGGCCGTGTTCGATGGCATCGTCAAGGACTACGCCGAATTCGCCAAGTCGATCGGCATTCAGAGCTTCACCGCGATGCCGATTTCCGGCTTCAAGGGCGACAATATCATTGGCCCTTCGGAAAATACGCCTTGGTACAAGGGGCCCAACCTGATCGAGCATCTCGAGACGGTTGAAGTCCTGTCTTCGGAAGACCAGGCCAAGCCGTTCCGCATGCCGGTGCAGTGGGTCAACCGTCCGAACCTCGATTTCCGGGGTTTCTCGGGCCTGATCGCCACGGGTTCGGTCAAGCCGGGCGATGCCATCCGCGTGCTGCCCTCGGGCAAGACCAGCACCGTCACCCGCGTCGTCACGCTTGATGGCGATCTCGATGAAGCGGTTGCCGGCCAGTCGGTCACCGTTTGCTTCGCCGACGAAATTGACTGTTCGCGCGGTGACGTGATCTCGGTCGCCGATACGCCGCCGCAGGCTGCCGACCAGTTCGAAAGCACCATCGTCTGGCTCAATGACGAGCCGCTGCATGTCGGCCGCGCCTATTGGCTCAAGCTGGGCACACAGATGGTTTCGGCCACGGTTCAGCAGCCGAAATATGCCGTGAACGTCAACACGATGGAGCATGTCGCGGTAAAGACGCTGGAGCTCAACGCCATCGGCGTCGCCCAGATCTCGACCGACAAGCAGGTCGTGTTCGAGCCTTACGCCGATAACCGGACGCTGGGCGGATTCATCCTGATCGACAAGATCACCAATGCAACGGTGGCCGCCGGCATGCTGCAGTTCAGCCTGCGCCGCGCGCAGAACGTGCACTGGCAAGCGACCGATATCGACCGCAATGAACATGCGCGGCTGAAGAACCAGACGCCCAAGGTGCTGTGGTTCACCGGTCTTTCGGGCTCGGGCAAGTCGACCATCGCCAACGAGGTCGAGAAGTCGCTCAACCTGATGAACCGCCACACCTTCCTGCTTGATGGTGACAACGTGCGCCACGGGCTGAACAAGGACCTGGGCTTCACCGAAGCGGACCGGATCGAGAATATCCGCCGCGTTGGCGAAGTGGCCAAACTGATGGTCGATGCCGGACTGATCGTGCTCACTGCCTTCATCTCGCCGTTCCGGGCGGAACGCGAAATGGTGCGAAGCCTGCTACCAGAAGGCGAGTTCATCGAAATCTTCGTCGACACGCCGCTGGAAGTGGCCGAGGCGCGTGACGTCAAGGGCCTCTACAAGAAGGCCCGCGCTGGTAACCTCAAGAACTTCACCGGGATCGACAGCCCCTATGAAGCACCGGTCAACCCGGAAATCCGCGTCAACACGGTGGAAATGACGCCGCAGGAAGCTGCAGCGCACATTATCCGCCAATTGATGCCGCTGAAGTAAGGGCAGGGCGATGAGCATGACCGACGCCGAACTGGCCGTTCACCTTGCCGAGGTGGCAGGCCGGCTGCTGATCGAAGTGCGCGCGGCGGGAGTGTTCTCGCCCAAGGCGCTGGGCAAGGCGGGGGACCAGACCGCCAACCAGTTCCTCGTCCACGCGATCCGCGAACAGCGCCCCGATGACGGGTTGCTGTCCGAGGAGGAAAAGGACAACTTCGAACGGCTCGCCCATTCGCGTGTGTGGATCATCGACCCGGTCGACGGCACCCGCGAATATGGCGAAGAGCGCACCGACTGGGCCGTCCACGTCGGCCTTGCCATCGACGGCGTTGCGTCCATCGGCGCGGTCGGCCTGCCCGGCATGGGCAAGGTGCTGCGCACGGACGCGCCGGTCGCGGTGCCGCCTGCGCCTGAAAAGCTGCGCATGGTTGTCAGCCGCACGCGTCCTGCGCGCGAGGCGACCGAAGTGGCCGAGAAGCTGAGTGCGGAATTGGTGCCGATGGGCTCGGCCGGCGCCAAGGCGATGTCCATCGTGTTGGGCGATGCCGACATCTATCTGCACTCGGGCGGCCAGTACGAATGGGATTCCTGTGCGCCTGCCGCCGTGGCGCTGGCTCATGGTTTGCACTGCTCGCGCATTGACGGCAGCCCCCTCGTCTATAATCAGTCGGACGTGTACATGCCCGACCTGCTGATTTGCCGGAAGGAGCATGCCGAGCGCGTGCTGGCCGAGGTCGCCGCGCTCTCTGTTTGAGGGAGTTTGAATATGGCGCGTTCGGTTATTGTCACGGGAGGTTTCGGGGTTCTTGGCCAGGCAGTCGCAGAGGCCTTTGCGGCTGCAGGTGACAAGGTGGCGCGCATCGATTTTGCGCCATCGCCGCATAGTCCGGTCTCCGGAGCATTGGACATCGGCGGGGTCGATCTGACGGACGCCGCTGCGACTTCTGCGGCAATCGACAAGGTCGTGGCTGCCCACGGCGGCATCGACGTTCTCGTCAATGTGGCCGGCGGGTTCACTTGGGAAACGCTGGAAGGCGGTTCGATAGATGCCTGGGCGCGCATGCAATCCATGAACCTGATCAGCAATGCCACGATCACCAAGCTCGCGCTAGCCCATCTGGCCGCGTCTGGTTCGGGACGCGTGGTCAATATAGGCGCTGGAGCGGCGATCAAGGCCGGCATGGGCATGGGCGCCTATGCCGCGTCCAAGTCCGGCGTGCACCGCCTGACCGAAGCTTTGGCCGAGGAAGTGACGGGGCAGGGAATCACCGTCAACGCCATCCTGCCGAGTATCATTGATACGCCAACCAACCGCTCGGATATGCCGGACGCCGATACCTCGACATGGGTTCAACCGGCAGCGATCGCCGATGTCATCCTGTTCCTTGCTTCCGATCAGGCGAGGGCGGTTACCGGTGCCTTGATTCCGGTTTCACGCGGCGGGTGAATTGGGAATTTGTGCACAGCTGCACAATCTTTTCCCTTGCCTTGTGCGAAACATGGCAAATCAAAACTGAACAGGTGTCATTTTTATGCCACACCTGTCTGAAAACGCGGCAAAATCGCTAACGACGGTTAGCGGCGTCTAATCTATAAATAACGAAAATCGTTGAACTATTTTCTGTGCTCTTCGTATGGGGAGAGGGGCGATCGCGCGGGCGATGGTGTGCGTCTTTTACGCTCTCTCAGAACCCCCTAACTACGGGTTTCCAACGCTTTGGGAGAAGCCTGACATGAAATCCGCAATTCGCGCTGCCTCGTTTATCGGGGTTAGCTTGCTGTCCCTTTCCGTGCCCGCTTTCGCGCAGGAAGCGCCGGGCGAGGACGAAACGGTATCGGCCAACGAAATCGTCGTTCAGGCTCGCCGCAAGGACGAAAGCGCGCAGGACGTTCCGGTGGTCGTCCAGGCCGTGACTTCGGAAGACATTGCCAAGCTGAACCTGCGCAAGTTCGAGGATGTCACCTCGGTCGTTCCCGGCCTGTCGATGGGCGCCAACGCCAACGGCATCGGCGTGACCGCAACCGTGCGCGGCGTGAACTATGACGTGAACGTCTCGGGCAACAACGGCACGATCCAGTTCTACCAGAATGACGTTCCGGTCGCCGCCGGCCTGCTGTTCAACGCCCTGTTCGACGTCGGCCAGATCGAAGTCCTGCGCGGGCCGCAAGGCACCCTGAAGGGCCGCTCCGCGCCGTCGGGCTCGATCACCGTCTACACGCGCCGGCCGAACCTTTCGGAAGTGGGCGGTAATGCCGACATCACCGTCAATGACCTCCACGGCTTCAACACCAAGGCCGCGCTGAACATTCCGGTCATCGCCGACAAGCTGGGCGTACGCATCGCCGGTGTTGTGGCGGAAGGCCGCGGCAATGACGTGCGTGACATCGTCAACCCGCAGATGCCAAGCGACAAGACCAAGGGTCTGCGCGCCAGCATCCGCGCCAATCCGCTTGATGACATGCTGATGCTCGACTTCGCCTATCAGGTGGTGAAGCGCGACACGATCCAGTTCGGCCAGCAGGAATCGGTCAACCAGGTGGTCACCTCTGCTGCGGCCAGCCCGGTGACGATTTTCGCCAAGAACCGTCAAAGCGCGATCGGCACCCCGCAGACGAACAACCAGCTGTTCCAGACCTATGACTGGCAGGCCAAGCTCAATCTTGCGGGCCAGTCGCTGACCTATGTCGGTGGCTACTCGCGCCAGCACCTCGCGTCGTTCGCACCGTCGGACACGGGCTCGGTCTTCGCGGTGGATAGCTCGGGCGGGGTCGAATTCGGCCAGCCGACCGATACCGTATCGCACAACTCGAGCCACGAAGTCCGCCTCCAGAACGTGGACCGCATCGGCGGCATCTTCGACTACGTGGTTGGCGCGCTATGGGCCAAGGGTGACAGCGACACGCTGTTCAAGAGCGTCACCGGCATCGCCATTGCGCCGCCGTTCTCAACGCCTGCGCGCCTCGTCAATGTCGTGTTGACCCCGATCGCCCGATTTGGTGAAAACAGCGAGCAGTCCTACTTCGCCAACTTGACCGCGCATCTGGGTGACCGGCTCGAACTGTCGGGCGGCATCCGCTCGATCACTTACAAGGACAATTCGGGTCTTGCCGTCAGCGGTGTGGTCAACCCGCTGTTCAACCGCAACTTCACCGAAAAGAAGACGGTGTATCAGGCGGCGGTGAAGTACAACGTCACTGACGATGTGATGGTCTATGCCAGCACCGGCACGTCCTGGCGTCCGAGCACGGTCGCGATCGGCGGCCCGACCGGCGGCGTTTCAGCGCGGCAGGCGAGCTTCCTCGCAACGGGTCCGGAAACCTCGGAATCGTATGAAGCGGGCATCAAGACTTCGCTGCTTGATCGCAGGGTCACGTTCAACCTGACTGGCTATTACCAGAAGTTCCAGAACTACCCCTACCGCGCTTCCTCGGGCATCTACGCCATCGACCGCACCAATTCGGCCGGCGGCACGGTGACCCCGTTCAACTACGTTTCGGGCGTTCCGGTGGATGTGAAGGGCTTCGAGGCTGAACTGGCGTTCCGTCCGAATGACAACATCTCGCTCAGCACGATCCTTGCCTACTCGAAGGGCCGGATCAAGGATGGGACCATTCCCTGCCTTGACCTGAACAACGACGGCGCGCCTGACATCGTCAGCGCCCCGCCGACGCTGGCCCAGCTTGAAGCCGATGTCGGTGCCAACAACATCGATCAGTGCACGGTGGCCTTCAATTCGAACCTCGCCCCAAGCTGGAGCGGTACGGTTCAGGGTGAATACAACGTGCCGCTGAGCGACAGCATGAATGGCTACCTGCGCGGCCTGTTCACGTGGAAGGGCAATTCGGTCAACGATCCCGTCAACGCCTTCGATGATGTGAAGTCTTATGGCTTGCTCAACATGTATGCCGGCGTGCGTGCGCCGGACGGCCAGTGGGAAGTCTCGCTCTATGGCAAGAACATCACCAACACCTTCCGCGTGCTGAACCGTAGCAATGGTCCTGCGGTTACCACTCTGCGCGGCGGCATCCCGCTGGGTGGTCCGGTGACCTCGTCGGGTCCGCTTTCGACCAGCAACTACTACGGCATCGGCGTGACCGAGCCGCGCGAGTTCGGCATCAACCTGCGCCTGGCGTTCGGTTCGCGCTGATCTTAGCGAAGCACAAAGCGGCCGGGCGAGCGATCCTCCGGCCGTTTCGCTTGGGGCCGCCGGACATGACCTTCCGCCATTGAACTATTGCAGTGCGTCCGGCCTGATGTTGCATGGGCGCAACAAGCGGCAAAATTGCGTCGCTTCCCTCTTAGTTCACCAGTGAACAAACGCCCGTGCGATGGGCGGCCACTGGTCATACCGGTTCTCTGTCAATATGAAATGACACCGGACAGGCGTCAAAACTGCCTTCGGAGCAGTCACCGGTCCGTACCATTGGGAGGGAATTCATGTTGTCTATTCGAGGTCTCGCGTTTGCGAGTGTTAGCCTTTTGTCGCTTTCCGCACCCGCTTTCGCGCAGGATGCTGATGAGACCGAAAAGGATGAAGCAGGCATTGTCGTTGTTGGCACCCTGATCCGCGGTACCGAAGTTACCGGTTCCCAGACGCTTTCTGTCGATGCTGCTGAAATCGCCGAAAAGGGCGCTGTTTCCACCAACGAACTGCTTGGCCTGGTCCCGCAGATTTCTAACGCCTTCAACGGCCGGTTCGAAGTCGATCCGCGCGGCGTTGGTACCGGCCTTTCGATCAACCGTCCTAACCTGCGTAACCTGCCGGGTGCCAACTCGGCCTCGGGCGGCACGGCACTTGTGCTCGTTGACGGTTTCCGCATGGCCCCGATGGGCGTCAATCAGTCGTCAATCGACGTCGACGTGATCCCCTCTGCGGTAATCGCAGGCCTCGACATCGTCACCGATGGCGGCTCATCGCTTTACGGCGCGGATGCGGTTTCGGGCGTGATCAACTTCCGCACCCTGCGCAAGTTCGAAGGCATCAAGGTCGACCTCAACTATGGCAAGGGCGACACGATCAAGGGCTATTCCTATTGGGATGGCGCACTGACCGTCGGCAAGAGCTGGGCGACCGGCAATGCCTATATCTCGGCTTCCTATGCGAAGCGCGAATCGGTCCTTAACAACGAAACGACCTGGTACGATTCCAAGATCTACAACGCCGCTGGCGTTGGCACATTCACGGGAACCCAGTGCGATACGCCGCAGCAGACAGTGAGCCGCTGGTTCCGCTTTGGTGCCGGTTCTAGCCAATTCACCAATAACCCGGCCGCACCGGGCGCTGGCACCTTCTCGCTCGGTACGGGCTGCGACGCCCTTGGTGAGGCAACCTATTCACCGGAAGTGAAGCGCTATAACGTCTATGCCGCGGTCACGCAGGAATTCGGCGAGAATATCGATCTGCGCGTTACCGGTTATTGGGCAAAGCGTGACACCATCCTGCCGATCGTGCCGCGCGGCTTCACCTCGGCTGGCAGCGGGGTTACCGGTGGCACTCTTGTCACGATGTTCCCGGCCGCAGCTGCGACCACACCGGGTACCACCTTCCAGGTGAACGAAGGCGTTGGCTTCCGCTTTACGCCCAATGCCGCTTATGTGAACACGCCGAACACTGTTGGTTTTGAAACCTGGGGCGTGACTCCGGAACTGACCGTCAAGATGGGCAGCGACTGGCAGGTCAAGACCACGGCGCACTATGGTCGTTCGGACAACTATCAGTCGTTCCCGAGCACCAATACTGTCTTGGCCCAGTGCTACATCACCGGTTGCGCGGCTTCGGGTACTACCCCGGCAATTGCCGCCGGTCAGCTCAACCCGCTCAACGTTGCTGCGGCAAGCGCGGCGGTCATCACCGACATCACTGACTTCACCAGCGCACAGCAGACAAAGCAGTCCATGTTCGTTGCCCGCGTGGTTGCTGACGGTCCGATCTTCCCGCTTCCGGGCGGTGATGCAAAGGTCGCGGTTGGTCTCGAATACCAGTCGAACAAGGCGCAGAGCCGCCTCAACGCTGGTCGTTTCGGTGCGATCAACAATGCGGCCTATCAATCGTACAGCCGCAACAGCAAGTCAGCCTTCGGCGAAGTGTCGCTGCCGGTCATGCCATTCCTCGACCTGTCGGCATCACTGCGTTACGACGATTACAGCGATTTTGGATCGACTACGAACCCCAGCCTTGGCGCGGCCTTCAAGCCGACCGAATGGCTGAAGATCTATGGTCACTGGAGCAAGTCGTTCAACGCGCCAACGGCAGTTGACGGACTGGGTATCGCTACCGGTCGTTTTGCGCTCAACCAGTACGTTGCGGGCAGCTCTGATCCGACCCGCCGCCCGAGCGATCCGGCCCCGGCGAATGACCTTGGCTTTGGCACTCACGCCATGATCCTCGATGGAACCAAGAAGGGCACCCGTCCGCAGACTTCGGAAAGCTGGGCGGTCGGCTTCGAGGTTACCCCGAACAGCGGGCTGAACATCGGTGCGCAGTTCTACTCGATCGACTTCAAGGATATTCTTGCAGCCGTGAACCCGCAGAACCTGACGACCTACACGACGAACCCGGAACTCTATTATTACAATACCGGGCCGACCACGTTCCCAGCAACCTACGCAGCGCTTCTCGCGCAGCTGACCAATGCTTCGCAGATCTCGATTACGTCAGATGCTGTGGCATTTGTCGTCGACCGTCGTACTTCGAACATCGGTACGGCCAAGATCGAGGGCGTCGACTTCCACATCGACTGGCGTCACGATTACGACTTCGGTCAGGTGTCGGCTGGCATCAGCGGCAACAAGCAGACCAAGGCGCTCACCAATTTCGGCGTCGCGGTCAATGAACTGCCGTTCCAGCCTGCAATCACCGCCGCGTTTTACACCGGCGTCAAGGTTGGTGGGTTCTCGACCCGCGTAACCGTCAACTATACCGGCAAGTTCACTGATCCCAACCCGAACAACGCCGGCACGAGTGGCCTGCGCGTGAACCCCTTCACCGTCATCAATCTGGCGATGGGTTACGAGTTTGGCGAGGGCACCGGTGCTCTCGAAGGTACGTCGCTGCGCCTTGGCATCGACAACCTGTTCGAAGAAAAGCCGCAGACCACCCGGCGTGGTTCGGCAAGCTTCATCCCGTACACCAACTGGACGATCGGCCGCGTGTTCAAGATTGGAGCTAGCAAGAAGTTCTGATCGCTACACACGACCTGAACGAAATTGCGGCCGGGGGGAAACCTCCGGCCGCTTTCGTTTGACCAGCTCATTCGTTTGACCAGCCCTTTTCGTTTGATTTGCATCATCGCGCGGCTTGAGGCAGTGATTAGTCAACAGTGCTGTTGATCAGCGATGGGGACGATGAATGCCGGGGCAGGTTGTGAAATTGACGCGAAGGCCGCGTGACCCGGTGGCGACGCGCGAGGCTATTCTTGAAGCCGCATCTGCCCTGCTCGCCCGCGCGGGGCCGGAAGGGGTGAGCCTGTCCGAAGTCGCCCAGGCCGCCGGGGTCAATCGCGGCACCGCTTACCAGCACTTCGAGACGCGCGAGAACCTTATCGCTGCGACGGTTGAATGGGCGTCCGACAAGATGTTCCGCGCCGTCTTCGGTGATCCTGCCACCATCGGTGAGCGCCAGGTGGAGAATGTCGATCCGGCCGACCTCACGGAGCGGCTCGCCGACTTTGCCATGTCGAACCCGGAGCTGTGCCGGGTCTGGCTGCTTCAGGTCCTCGCCTCTCCGGATCCCGCTGCCGACCCCTTCTGGCGCGAATATGTTGGTTCCATCGGTCGGTTTGCGGCGACGGACCTTGCCGAGCCCGGTGTCGATGCCGAGGTGCTTTCAGTGATCGTCCTGTCAGGTGCGTTCATGTGGCCGGTCTGGGCCGGTGCCCATGCACAGGACAGCGAGGAGCGCGGCGAACTCGCCCGGCGTTTCGCCCGTGAGTGCATGCGCCTGTCGATGTACGGATCGATGCAGCACGCCCGCTTTCCCGCCATTGCCGAACGTCTGGCCGCAAAGCCCGTATCGCCGCCGCGATAGTGCCTTGCACCGCATTGCGCCGGGCCTAGCATTGCAGCTTGGAAGTCGGGCAATCCATTTCAAACGGGTGCGACGCCGCGCCTGCGAACCACAAGGACAGAACCCATGTTTTCCGCGATCGTGATCGACAAGAACGATGAAGGCCAGACCGTTTCCGTGCAGCAGCTAGATGAAGCGGCACTGCCTGAAGGCGATGTCACCATCGATGTGTCGCACTCGACGCTGAACTACAAGGATGGCCTTGCCATCACCGGCCGTGGCCCGGTCGTGCGCAAGTTCCCGATGGTTCCCGGCATCGACCTCGTCGGCACCGTTAGCGAAAGCAGCAATCCGGGCTTTGCCGTGGGCGACGTTGTTGTCCTGAATGGCTGGGGCGTGGGTGAAGGCCACTGGGGCGGCCTCTCGCAGAAGGCGCGGCTCAAGGGAGACTGGCTGATCAAGCTGCCCGCCGGTTTCACCGGGGAACAGGCCATGGCGGTCGGCACGGCGGGCTATACGGCTGCCCTCTGCGTCGATGCGCTGGTCAATCATGGCGTCAAGCCGGATCAGGGCGAAGTCCTCGTCACCGGCGCGACCGGCGGCGTTGGCTCGGTTGCCGTGGCGCTGCTGGCCAAGGCGGGCTTCACCGTTGTCGCATCGTCGGGCAAGGCTTCCGAAGCGGAATACCTGACCAAGCTGGGTGCGACCTCGATCATCGATCGTGCAGACCTCTCCGCTCCGGGCAAGCCTTTCCAGCGCGAACGCTGGGCCGGCGTGGTCGATTCGGTCGGCAGCCACACGCTGGCCAATGCCATCGCCGCAATCAAGTATCGCGGCGCGGTTGCGGCTTGCGGACTGGCGCAGGGATCGGACCTAGCGACCACCGTGATGCCGTTCATCCTGCGCGGCGTTGCGCTGCTCGGCGTGGATTCGGTCAACTGCCCGATCGCCCCGCGCATGGCGGCATGGGAACGTCTCGCCCGTGATCTCGACAAGGACCTGCTGGCGCTCATCGGCAGCAAGACCATCGGCCTCGCCGAAGCGATCCAGGCCGCCGACGACCTGATCGACGGCAAGGTCCGCGGCCGCATCGTGGTTGACGTGAACCGCTGAGCGGAGAGGCAGGCAACGTGGCGACACCGCGGGCAATCATCGATCTGGAAGCCGGGCTTTCCATCTCTCAGGGCATCCCTCTGGGCGCGGAGGAAGGCATCGGCCCGCTTACCCTTGGCGGATATGTTCGCGAGATTGCCCGCCGCTACGGCCCCAGCGAAGCAGCGGTCATCCATCTGAATGGCAAGGCATATCGCTGGACCTATGACGAGCTGCTCGAACGCTCGATGGAAGTCGCGCGTTCGCTCCTCGCCTGCGGGGTAGGGCGCGGCACGCGGGTAGGCATTCTTGCCACCAATCGGCTCGAGTTCCTCTCCTGTGCCTTCGGAACCGCGCTCGCGGGCGGGGTTGCCACCACGATCTCGACCTTCTTCACCGCTGCCGAACTGGAAGTCGTGCTCAAGGAAAGCGGGTGTTCGGTCCTGCTGCTTGAACGCCATGTCCTGAAGAAGGACTTTGCGCAGATGCTGATCGACATCGAACCGTTGATCGCAAAAGCAACGCCGGGCGATCTCGCCTCGGAAAAGTTGCCCTTCCTCACCCATGCCGCGGTTATCGATAGCGATACGGGGCTGGGCGGGATCGAGGGCTGGTCGACCTTCCTCGGCACCGGAAAGTCAGTCGATCCGTCGGTCGTTCTGGCCCGTGCCGATGCCGTGGTCGCCAGCGATCCCGGCGTGCTGTTCTTCTCGTCAGGCTCGACCGGCAAGGTCAAGGGCATTCTCTCGGCCCACCGCGGCGTCTGCCTGCAGCTCTGGCGCTGGGCGCAGTGGTATGACCTGACGACATCGCCGCGCACATGGTCGGCCAACGGGTTCTTCTGGTCGGGCAATTTCGCCATGGCGCTCGGCGGAACGCTGTCTTCAGGCGGCTCGCTCCTGCTGCAACGCTGGTTCGATGCAGGTGAAGCTTTGGCGCTGATGGAGGCGGAGAAGGGGACCATGGTCCTTGCCTGGCCGCACCAGTGGCAGCAGTTGATCGAGGCGCCGAACTACGCCACTGTCGATCTCTCCAGCCTGTCCTATATTGATCGCGACACGCCATTGGCGCAGCATCCGACGGTCAACAGCGTGTGGAAGGAACCCTTCCACGCTTATGGCAACACCGAGACGTTCACGCTGATCTCGACCTATCCGGCGAACACGCCCGAGGAGGTCGCCTTGGGCAGTCACGGCGTGCCAACCGCCGGTGCGACAATAAAGATCGTCGACCCGATGACCGGCGAGGTGATGCCTCTGGGTGAGCGCGGTGAGATTGCCGTCAAAGGGCCGACGCTCATGCTCGGCTATATCGGCGTGCCGCTCGCAGACTCGCTCGACGACGAAGGCTTCCTGCGCTGCGGCGATGGCGGCTACATCGACCGCGAGGGCCGTCTGTGGTGGGAAGGCCGGCTCAACGACATCATCAAGACTGGCGGAGCCAACGTCTCCCCGATCGAGATCGACGACCACTTGCGCGATTGCCCGGGCGTGAAAGTCGCCAAGACCGTCGGTGTGCCGGATGACCTGCTCGGTGAACTGGTCGTCACCTGTATCGTGGCGCACGACGGGGCCAGCGTGAGCGAGCGCGAAGTGCAGGCCTATGCCAAGACCAAACTGGCCAGCTACAAGGTGCCGCGCCGTGTGTTGTTCTTTGCCGAGGACGAACTAGAAACCACGGGCAGTTCCAAGATCAAGATCGCCGAACTCCGCAAGCTCGCGACCGAAAGGCTGGCTTCGGAGGTCTGACACGAAAAGGCGCGTGACGAATGCCAAGGTTGGACATCAACGGCGCCTCGCTGGCCTATGAAGTGATCGGCGATGGCGCGCGCTCCGTTGCCATCACGCCGGGCGGGCGCTTTTCTCGCGAGACGCCGGGCGTGCGGCAACTCGCTGAAGCGTTGGCCGCGCATGATTGCCGCGTCCTGATCTATGACCGCCCCAACTGCGGCGAGAGCGAGGTGCTGTTCACCGGTGAGAGCGAGACGCGCCAGAACGCCGATGCGCTCGCTGAATTGCTATGGGCGACCGGGCTGGCCCCGGCGCTGATCGTCGCGGCGTCGGGCGGTGCGCGCGAAGCGATTGTTGCGGCGATCCATCATCCCGATGTCGTGAGCGGCCTGCATGTCCAATGGCTCTCCGGCGGCGCAATCGGCATTGCCACGCTGCCGATCTTCTATTGCGCCGATGCGGCCTTGGCAGCGGCGACACACGGGATGGAAGCCGTGCTGGCGCTTCCCGGCTGGCAGGAACCGCTGACCCGCTGGCCGGCCAACCGTGATCGTATCCTCGCTCAGGACCGCCATGCATTCGTTGCAACCATGCGCCGCTGGGCCGATGCCTATTTTCCGACCGACGCGCCGATCCCCTGCGTTACACGCGCCCAGATGCAGGCTTTGAACCTCCCGGTCACGGTGCTGCGCGGTGGCGCATCTGACCTCCACCATCCGCGCGAAACCAGCGAAGCCGTGGCGGCGCTGATCCCGGGCGCAGTACTCTGTGAACCACCGTGGGGCGACCGAGAATGGCTGGAGCGGCTCGACGCCAGTATGGCTGGTCGCGGCGGGCTGTTCGAAAGTTTTTCGAAACTGGTGCCTTCAATCCTGACGATGCTTGACGCCTAGGGAATATCGAGCCCGGATGGCGGCTTCGTCTGTCCCGGCCACGACAGCTTCGATATCTTCAGCTTATCCAGCGCCTTGTGCCACCATTTCACGTTGCGGCTGCGGATCTTTATATCGAACCGGTCGGTGTCGCGGAACTCTAGCACTTCCACACCGTCAGGGCCGGGTGTGTAGATATAGGGCGTGTTGGCATCGAGATAGAAGCCATCGCCTGGGCCGAGCTCCTGAGTGCCGATGCGCAGCGATCCGGCGACGACATAGTAGAGACAAGGCGTCGAATGGCTGTGCAGCGGCAAGGGAAAGCCGCTCTTGAACCAGGCGTAGGACAGGCTGAATCCTCCCGGACGGCGATAGAGGACGCGCAGCTTGCTCCCCTCCAGCATGCCCTCGTTCACCAGCGCCATGCTCGCTTCGCCAACCGTGTCGGAGATTTTGCCATCGCCGTGCATCATGCCGGCTTCCTCAAAATTGCCGGCATCACGGGCGCGGTAAACCTCGAAGGGCGGCGGGGGCTTCGTAGCGGTGTCAGTCATCGCAGGGTTCCTGCCTTTGTCAGCGTATCGGAATTGTTCTGGAATATAATGAGCATTGCTATTATTGACCAGCCATGGATGAAAACCCCGGAAAAACCGAAAACCCCGGCAAAGACGAGAACATAGCCATGCTGATGGCGCAGGTCTCGCGGTTGATGCGCCGCACCTTTGATGAAAAGGCGCGGTTGCTGGGCATGACACGGCCGCAATGGCAGGTCGTCTCGATCCTGTCTGTCAACGAAGGTATCAATCAGGGCGGACTCGCCGAGTTGCTCGAAGTCGAACCGATCACGCTTGGCCGCATGGTTGACCGCCTGCAGGACGCCGCGCTGGTCGAGCGCCGGCCCGACCCGGCCGACCGGCGGGCCTGGCGCCTGTTCCTTACCGACAAGGCGCAGGAACTGCTCGTCCAGTTGCGCCCGCTGGCGCTGGACACAATCGATGCGGCGCAGGAAGGATTGTCGCAGGCTGAGCGTGACGGGCTGATAACGGCGATGCAGGTCATGCGGTCAAACTTGTCCCGTAAAGCATAGTCGTAAACACAAGTTGCTGAATTCACGTGATTTGATTTGCCGGCGCCGGAACAATCGCGCGCGCGATACGCAAGGCCCTTGTCTGCAATGGGGCTTATTGCGAAGCCACTGCCTTAGCTGAGAGGATCGAACTGAACGTGGGCAAAACTATCGCCATTACCGGTGCCGGGGACGGCCTTGGCCGCGCCATCGCCCGCCGCTTTGCCAAGGACGGTGACCGCATCATCCTGCTGGGCCGCACCAAGTCCAAGATCGATGCCGTGGCAGCGGAACTGGGCGAGGGGCACCTGTCGATTGAGTGCAACGTCCGCGATGCCGCCTCGGTCGAAGCCGCCTTTGCCGAGATTGCTAAGCACGTCGACAAGATCGACGTACTGATCAACAACGCCGCGATCTATGAACCGTTTACAGTTGCCGAGGTGCGCCCGGACCAGATTCAGGCGCAGGTCGAAACCAACCTTTCCGGGCCTCTCTATGTAACCCATTTCGCCATACCGCTGCTGCGTGGCGGTGGCCATGTCATCAACGTGACAAGCGAATCCGCGCCGCTGAAAATGCCGATGCTTTGGCTCTATGCCGGCACCAAGGCGGCGCTCGAGCTGATCTCCGAAATGTGGATCCGCGAGCTTGAGGCAGAGGGCGTCCGCGTCACCATCGCCCGCTGCGGGCAGATGATGGACGAGACGAAGACCGGTTCGAACTGGGACCCCGACGTTTCGATGCGCTTTGCGATGGAGAATGCCAAGGTCGGCATCAACCTGCGCGATCGCGGCATCTCGCATTACAATTCGGTTGCCGATCAATTCCGCACGATCGTGGATCTTCCGCCCGACCTTCACATGCCGATGGTCTGGACCTCCGGCCGCCCGCGCAACTGACATTCCGACAGACAGGAACCTGATTTCATGACGACTCTTACTCCCGCCCGCTTGTTCATTGATGGTGAATTGCGCGACGCCGCTGGCGGCAAGACCTTTGATGTCATCAGCCCGTGGACCGATGCGCCGATCAACACGGCGGCTGACGCTTCGGCTGAAGACGTCGAAGCCGCCATCGTCGCAGCGCGGCGCGCATTCGATTGCACCGACTGGTCGCACGATTCCAACCGCCAGAAGCGCCTCGAAATTTGCACGAAGTACCTCGACCTGTTCAAGGCGAACTTCGACCGCCTTGCCGAGATCGCGATCAACGAAGGCGGATGCGCGCGCGGATCGGTGAACCGCGAGCAGGTGGCAATGGCGCTTGCCGGATGGCAGGACTATCTTGACGTGTTCCCGCGCGTTGAATGGGAGCGAGACTACGGCACGCGGGAGGCCTGGGGCATGAAGAATGTCCGTAAGTCCTATCACGAACCGATTGGCGTTGTCGGTGCGATCACCCCATGGAACGCGCCGCTTTATGTCAACGTCGGCAAGGTCGTCGCAGCTCTGCTCGCCGGCTGCACCGTAATTCTCAAGCCAGCGCCGGATACCCCGAGCATGGGCGCAATCTTCGGCGAGCTGGCCAACGAAGCCGGCATTCCCAAGGGCGTCATGAACGTCGTCTTCGGTGCCGACCCTGCTCTCGCAGGTGAAATGTTGGTGACCGACAAGCGCGTTGACCTGATCAGCTTCACCGGATCGACCGCAGTCGGCAAACGGATCATGCAGCAGGGTGCGGAGAGCCTGAAACGCGTGTTCCTCGAACTCGGCGGCAAGTCGGCGCGCATTGTGCTTGAGGATGACCCCCTGTTCGAACGCGATGTTGCCATGGGCATGCTCACGAACCACGCCGGCCAAGGCTGCGCCGTACAATCGCGCCTGCTGGTGCACCGCAGTCGGTATGAGGAAGCCAAAGCAATCCTTAAGGCAACTTACGAGAATTTCGGCGACAACTGGGGCGAGCAGGAAAACCCCGCCCACACCATGGGCCCCGTGGTCAACCGCAAGCAGTACGAGCGCGTGCTTGGCCTGATCGAGGTCGGCAAGTCGGAAGCAACGCTGCTCGCCGGCGGCAAAGCGCGGCCTGACAAGGGGCCCGGCTACCTGATCGAACCGACCTGCTTCGTTGATGTCACCAATGACATGCGCATCGCCCAGGAAGAGATCTTCGGCCCGGTCGTGGTCGTCATTCCCTTCGATGACGATGAAGACGCGATCCGCATCGCCAATGACAGCGCCTATGGCCTTTCGGGCGGCGTCTGCACCGGCGACGTCGAGCGCGGCTTGAAGATTGCCCGGCGGATTCATGCGGGAACCTTCTCAATCAACAACGGCATGTGCATCGCCGGCGACTTGCCTTTCGGCGGCGTCAAGGCTAGCGGCGTCGGCCGTGAATGGGGCGTGGAAGGGATCGAGGAATATCTCGAGCCGAAACTGGTCGCCATCGGCAGCTTTGGCTGATCTGGACGGGAAACGTGACGCATGGGGGCAGCACTGAAGTCGATTGAGCCAGAGGCCGGACATTCTGGCCATCTGGCCGACGCCCTCGGCGACGTGGACGTCAGTCATAACCTCAACGGACAAAAGCTTGGCCGCAAAGGGCAGGCTACCCGGGAACGCATCCTGAGCGCCGCTGCCGAAGTCATAGCCGAAGGAAGCGAAGTGCCGATTTCGCTGAGCGCCGTGGCGCGCAAGGCGAACCTGGGGATGACTTCGCTTTATCTCTATTTCACTGACCTAACCGAGCTTCTCCTCGCTGTGTTGCGTCCGGTGATGGAGGACGCGACAGACGGCTATTTCCGTGAACTGAGCGAATACTGGCCCGACGAAGAACTGGAAGAACGCTGCCGTTCGTTCGTTCAGGCCTATTTCGATTTCTGGACCAAGCACAGCCGGGTGCTCCACCTGCGTAACAACATGGCTGACCAATACGACGAGCGAATGATGATGGCCCGCGTCCGCACTGCCCAACCGACTATTGCCCTGCTTCGCAAACAGATGGCGCTTCCCGGCGGCCAGCCCAGTGCCGAGGCAGGGAACATGGCCTCGGTCCTGATGACCGGGCTTGAACGCGCGGTAACCGTGGCAACGGATACGATTACCCCGGCCATGATCGAACGCGCGTTCGGCCCGCGCAATACCAACGTGGTTGAGCCGCTGACCCGCCTGTTCGTGCTGGCCGTGCGCGACTGCCGCCAACAGGCTGGCTGACGCTTGTGCTTCATGCCTGAGGATCGGGCATTTCTGCGCGATCTAGAAATCGGGTGAGGGGAGTGCGCCGCCTTCGACAGGTTCAGGCTGAGCGGGCGCGTGCTGGACTGCACCGTACTTAACGTATTCTACTCCTGAGCCTGTCGAGAAGAAGCTGACGGTAGGTCAATAATTCCACACCACTGCACCCAAAGAAAAGGGCGGGCCGCTTTCGCTGGCCCGCCCCATCATTGCGCCGTAACGGCAAACGTCAGATCAGAACCGCACCTTGGCACGGAAGCCGTACATGCGCGGTTCGCCGATGAAGCCCGAACGCAGGCCCTGCGTTTCCTGCGTGTTGAGGTGCAGGACGATCTTCTGGTTGGTGACGTTGGTAACGTAGGCGCTGAGATCGACCGGCAGACCGCCGATGTTTTCCCAGGTCACGTTGATGTTGCCGAAGTTCTGCTTCGGAATGCGACCGCCGCCGACGGTGGAGACACCGTTTGCAATGGTGATCGCAGTCGGGTTCGGAACGCTGGCGGTTGGCAGCGGCGTATAGGTGCAGCTGCCCAGTGTCGTCGAGGACGTGGTGCTGTTGTAGTAATTCGTCGAGACGCAGCCAACCGCGTTGTCAGCCACGGCCTTGTAGCTCGACTGCCAGACCCAGGTTGCTGAAACCGTCAGCTTGCCAACTGATGCAGGGAGCGGGAAGGTATAGCTGCCGTTGGCGACGATCTTGTCGGGGATCGAATTCGGCAATTCCTGACCCGGAAGCGGCGGGCGAATGTCGTTGAACGGCAAGCCGAGACCCGAAATTGCCGAGCTGATCGACGTCGTGGCGAGAACCGGATCCTTGGTTCCGTTCACTTCAATGATCTTCGTGCGCAGGTGCGCCCAGGCAACGCCCAGTTGCAGGCCGGTGAACGGCTTGATGCCCAGTTCAGCTTCGAAACCGGTCAGCTTCGACTTGCCGACGTTCTGAATGATCGTGGTCTGCGAGCAAGCCGAGGTTGGCACGCACTGAACGCCCAACTGGACCTGCTGGTCGCGGAAGTCGTTGTAGAATCCCGAGATATTGAAGAAACCCGGGATCATGCCGCGCCAGCTGGCCTTGAGGCCCGCTTCATAGGTATCAACCTTTTCTGCGTTGTAGCTCTGCAGCTTGTCGGCGGCGAAGGAGGCAACACCCGCCTGACGATAGCCGCGCGACCACTTGGCATAGACCAGCACGTCTTCCATCGGCTTGAAGTCAACGCCCACCAGCCAGGTGGGCTTCGAGCTCTTTGCGGTGATGTCCTGCTGGCACATGCCGAAGCGGTTGGTGATTGGGAGGTAGGGGTTGGCTGCTGAACCCTGTGCGCCGAACGTGACGAAGTTGGTGCAGACCGCAAAGTCGGCGATCGTCGTCGAAGTCAGCGTTGTGCCGTTGTAGATCTTCGGCGCAGCGACCGATGCGACGATCGGGTTGCCGAGTCGAATATCGATCACCTGGAACTGTGAACGCATCGTGTCCCAGGTGTAGCGGAAGCCGCCGGTGAACTTGAGCTGGTCGGTGGCATTGTAGCTGGCCTGGGCATAGACGGCGCGGCCATCGAAGTAGTTCATCGTGGTCGAGTACGAAAGGCGACCGAGCGAGTTGGCACCGCCGCCGCTGAACGGCGTACAGTTCATCGTGTTGATGTCCACGCATGGCGTGAACGTCGTCGACTGGATTCCCGAAAGGCCGATGGGTCGGTTCGTTTCAAGGTAGAGCCCGGCCTGATAGGTCAACACGCCGTCGTTCGACTGGCCCTGAAGCTGGATTTCCTCAACCAGCGAGCTCTGCGCGTTGGTGTGCTGGCCGGGCAGCATGTGGGTGACGTTGAACGGCTTCACCTGGCTGGCGTTCGTTTCGGTTCCGTAAGCCAGCGTAGAGGGCACAAGACCGTACTGGCCGAACAGGTCGATGTTCAGATCGCCGATGTATTCGCCGTAGGAGAAGATGTTCTTCAGCGTCAGGTTGTCATTCACCTGCCACTTGGTCTGGTTGATGATCTGCCAGGTGGTCGACTTTGAGCCGGCATCCGGCAGGACGTTGAAGACCGTCCACCAGCCAGTCTGATTGCCATAGGCTTGCTGCTGGCAAGCAACGAGGTTGTAGCAATCGAGGATTTTCGGCGGGTTGCCGGTGCTTTTGCTCTTAGAATAGTTGACGATTGTGTAGTTTTCGACGTCTGGTGAAAGGTCGGCAACTGCCGAGAAGCGCAATGCGATGTAATCGGTGCTTCCGCCGGCGTCACCGTACGGTCCGAAGCCGATCTTGCCAGCGTTGACGAGATGGCCGTCACGCTTGTTGCGATCCACGCCGAGGCGGATGCGCAGCGAGTCCATGACCGGAATGTTGACCACGGCCTGCACGCGGCGGAGGTTGTAGTCGCCGATCGAGCCTTCGACATAGCCTTCGAATTCAGATGTCGGGCGCTTGGGCACCAGCAGCACGGCGCCGCCGGTGGAGTTGCGGCCGAACAGGGTGCCTTGCGGGCCGTTCAGCACCTGGACGCTGGCCAGATCAAACAGATAGCCCGGGCCGGCACCATCGCCGCCCTGGGTTGCGCCCGAACCGCGGGGTGCGACGACATCGGCGAAATAGGTGCCGACGGTCGATGTGGTGCGCTGTTCCTGCGTGAAGCCGCGGATGGTCCAGGTGGTGTTATCGTTGCCGTAACGGTTGTTGGTGACAAGGCTTGGCGTGAAGGTCGCAATGTCTTTGGCCGAGGTGATGTTGTTGTTCGACAGCAGCTTTTCATTGAGCACGGTCACCGAGACCGGGACGTCCTGAAGGCGTTCTTCGACGCGCTGAGCGACAACGACGATATCGTTGCCCGATGCCTCTTCCGCGGTATCGGCGTCCTGCGCGAAAGCAGGGCCGGCAAAGCTGAGCGCCGTTGCTGCGAGCAAGATAGATTTCAGGCCATGACTGGTACGCATTTCAAACCCCTCCCATCGGTTTGCCCGGACGGTTGCCCGTGGCATTTGTTCCCCTGTCAGCTCTGTTTGGGCAGAGAGGGCAGGGTCGCAATCGTAGTCAGGGGAAGATGCCGCAACCCGGTGGGCAAGCAAGCACGCATCCAACTGATCACATGTTCAGACTATTGGATGGTGCTTGTCAGTCAAGTTCGCGGGGGCGATGGAAACCGCAGAAACCCTAAGCTTGCTTAGTTATTGGCACCCGGCAGGGGGCATTTCCGTGCCGGGTGCTTGTCCCTCAGGATGCAGCGCGGCGCATCATCTTCGACAGGTCGATCTGGCCGGTGGGAATTCCGCCCATGAAGCCGCCGTCGACAGGCAGGACCACGCCGTTGACGATCGTGGCAAACGGGCTGTTGAGCCAGACCAGCGGTGCGGCCTGTTCATAGGGCGTTGAATAGCGGCCCAGCGGCTCGGCGGCGGCATCGACTACGTCCTTGCCCGAATTCTTGTGGAAGTCCGCCATCATCGGCGTCTGCGTGGGCGAGGGCAGGGTGCAGTTGATGCGGATGCCCTTCTTGATCAGGTGGGCGCCCATGAACTGGGTCCAGACGATCACGTTCTCCTTGGAGAAGGCGTAACCTTCCTTGACCGCGTCTTCCGCATGGGCCGTGCACCAGTCGACGGCGGCCTGCCAGCCCTTGGTGGTGACGAATTCCATGTTGGTGGGGATGTTGCGGCTCCAGCCGAGGCCACCGGTTGAGGCGATGTTGGCGATGGCGCTGCCTTCGCCCATCAGCGGCAGGACCAGCTCGGTCAGGTGGCGCAGGCCGATGAAGTTGACCTTCATGACGTC
This sequence comes from Novosphingobium aquae, assembly GCF_037572715.1. Lineage (NCBI taxonomy): Bacteria > Pseudomonadati > Pseudomonadota > Alphaproteobacteria > Sphingomonadales > Sphingomonadaceae > Novosphingobium > Novosphingobium aquae. The sequence goes on from NZ_JBBHJY010000003.1 coordinate 306,208, forward strand.
CATTGGATCGAACGAGCCATTGGGCAGGCCGGCGCAGTTGAACAGCGCATCGATGCGTCCGCCGCCGAGGCCGGCGACGCCCGCTTCGATCGAGGCGGGATCGCGCAGATCGACCTGGGTGAAGCTGGCCAGCGGCAGGTCGCAGGCCTTGTAGTCAAAGCCGTGCACTTCGGCACCGAGATCGATGAGGAGCTTGGCGGTCGCCTCGCCCATGCCAGAGAAGCAGCCGGTGACAATTACGCGCTTGCCGGCATAACCCAGAACGTCGGTCATTTTCAGGTTCCTCATGAAGTCGATTTCGTTGGCGAAGCTAAATGGCATGGCGGCGGGGCTGGCAACAGGCCTGCGGCCAAATCGCGGGCGCGATGGCAGCGTCAGGCAAATGAATGGTAGGGCTGGGGCCATGCCTGACGCCAACCTGCCCGGATTTCGCCGCCGCTTCCTGATTACGCCGTCATCGAGAGCGGTGACGGCGGCGTTGGAGGATGACATCCACCGCATGGCGGTGACGCTGCATCATGACGGCGAAAGCGTCACGCGGGTCGAGGCGGAGATGGCGCGGCATCCGTGGGACCTGTGCCCGGGCGCTGTGGCCAAGGTGGAGGCCGATTTCGCCGGGCGTCCGCTGGCTCCGTCCGCGGGCAGTGTCGACAAGAAGGCCAACTGCACGCACCTGTTCGACCTTGCTGAACTGGCCTTGCGGCACGCCGGCGATGCGGCTCAGACGCTTTATGAGATGCAGGTTTCCGATCCTGAGGACGGGCGCGTGACAGCGGTTTTGCGGCGTGATGGGCAGGAACGGCTGCACTGGCACTTGCAGGATGACCGGATGCTGGCGCCTCATCTTGCGCAGGGCCTTCCCCTGATCGGCCTCAGGCCGTGGATCGCTACCTTGGCGGGTGATGAGCGGCACGAGGCGCGGATGCTGCAGTGGGCCAGTCTGGTGGCGCACGGCCGGCAAATTCCGTGGGAAATACAAAAAGGCCTGCGCGCTTTGCCAGCCAGTTGCTTCGCCAGCCAGCCAGGCCGCCACGAAAAATGCCAGCGGATCGGCGAGCGCATCGACTTCAGCAAGCCGGGCGCGCGCCTTCCACTGGCAGATTAGAGAGCCTGAGCGCCGCGATCAGGCGGCGTTGGCAACCGCTTCGAGGACAGCCGGGGCCGACTCTTCACCTAGCAGGCAGCTGGAGATGGCTTCGCGGATGCAGGTCACCAGCGCTTCGGGGTTGATCTGGCTGTCAGGTGCGAAGACCAGGCCGATCGCCATCGGGTGTTCACCCGGCTGGTCGGGCAGGAGCACGGCCACGGTGTCTGCCGAAGTGCCGAAGCCGGCAGCGCCAACGCCCGCGCCAGTATCGATGCAGCGCTGGATGCGGCCGGCCATTTCGGCGAAGGGCACCTTGCGGTCATCGCTTGCCTCGGCAATCAGGCGGCGCACTGCGCCGTCGCGGCGGGGCTGGGGGATGGTGGAGAGCATGAGCCAGCCGATCGCAGATTCCAGCAGCGATTCCTGCACGCCGCCATGGATCGCGCGCTGCTTGCTGTTGCCCTGACGGGTGCCCGAACGCCACGAAACGATCTGCGCGTTCAGCCCGACCATGCCGTAAAGCGCGACCGCGAGGCCAGTCTGGGCCGAAAGACGGTCGATCAGGCGGACTATGCGGCCATCGCGGGCCATGCCCGACTGTCCGTTGGTACCCAGCAGCGCAGCGCGCGGGCTAAGACTGTAGGAGCGCGAATAGGGGTCCTTGTAGAGCAGGCCGAGGTCAACGAGGCTCGACAGCAGTTCCGACGTGCTCGACTGGGGGCGGTTATACCGGCGGACAATGTCCATCACTGTCGCCTCGCGGTTTTCATCGTCGAAATAATCGAGCACCTCGATCACGCGCTTGGCGATCTTGGCTTTGTTGGACGCGTTCGAAGTCGATGCCATCTTCTGCTCTCCCATGTTTATTTAATCGTATGATTGAATCTCGGAGGACCGCTGTCAACGAAAAATGAGAATGCTTCGTTTTTTTGAACACCCGTTATAATCTCGCGCCATGGCGATGACCGCATCGCCGGGGCGAAAACCCTAGGGAATCTGCTAGGATAACGGGATTAAAGCCTATCCGGGTTTCATTACGCCATCGCTACGTATCAGAGGTATTTTCTTGCCCGACAGCACCTGTCTGATTGTCGAAAACTGCTTCGACTCGGGGTTCGACTCGGTCGATCGGCTTCCGGCGTGCCCAATCGTGGCCATCGGCGAATCGATTTCTGCTGCACTGGACTGGGCCGACGTGGTCGTCCCGAACCGGCAAAGTGCGGAGCGCATCGCAGACAATGTGAGCGCCAATCCCCATGCCGCGCGCGTCATCGTGGGCCTACTGCGCGCCTTGCCAAAGATGTCATTGGCAGATGGACTCGAAATGGAATCGCTGGCCTATGGGGTCCTTCAGGCCGGAGGCGAGTTCCAGGCTTGGCTCGACAAGCGCGGGCCAATGAAGGGAAGCGCCCCCGGCAACGTGCGCTCCGTTCGCGTGGACGAGACGCTCCAGCTGGAGCTCGATCGTCCTGAGGCCGACAATGCAATTGACGTCTCCATGCGCGATGGGCTGAGCGAGATGCTGCAACTCGCAGCTATCGACACGACCATCCGCCGCATCGTCCTGACGGGGGCGGGACGCTCGTTTTCGCTGGGCGCGGACCTTGCCGAATTCGGCATGACGCGTGATCCGGCAAAGGCTCACGCCATCCGGCAGCAGACCTTGCCGGCCCACTGGGCGGCGCGCTGCGGCGATCGGATGGAGGTCCACGTTCAGGGAGCCTGCGTCGGGTCGGGGCTTGAATTGGCGGCCTTTGCGGGGCGGATCCTCGCCGGCCCGCGGGCATGGTTCCAAATGCCGGAACTGGCGATGGGCTTGCTGCCGGGAGCTGGCGGCTGCGTTTCCCTGACCCGCCGGATTGGCCAGCACCGGACAGCAGAGCTGATCCTGTCAGGTCGGCGCCTGAACGCCCGCGAAGCCCTCTCCTGGGGACTGGTGGACGAGCTTGCCGCCGATGAAGGTGGCGCGAACGAGGTGTGATTTCAGCGACTTGCGCGCTGTCTGCCATGGCTGGTTGAGCAGGCACAGGTCGGCTGGGGCGCCGATTTCCAAGGTCCTCTGGCGGGACAAATCATCGGGATCGGCGAGATAGAGCGCCACGGCTTGCTCAGGCGTCAGCGTCTCTTGCGCGCCGATCGAACGGCCTTCCGCTGTCTGGCGCGTCATGGCCGATTGCATCGCCAGCCACGGATCAAGCGAGCCGAACGGCGCATCGCTTCCCGCTGATAGCGGAAGGCCGGCCTTGAGGAAAGATGCCTGCCGATAGAGCAGCGGGATAAGGTCTGGTTCGACATCGGTCAGGTACTGGTCACCCCGCTCGGCTATGAAATGCGGTTGGCCGCAGACGGCGAGACCAAGCTCGGCCATCTGGGCAATGTGGCTGTCCCGCGCGATGCCGGCGTGTTCGATACGGTCCCCGCGCAGGGTACCCGCTTCGGCAATGGCAGCGAGGGCGAAGACCAGCTCCGTCTCGGTAGTGCAATGCGAGGCAACCGGACGCCGGGCAGCGTGCGCGGCGCGGACGAAGGCGACGGTTTCATCGAAATCAGGCAGCGCGTTTTCATGCAGGTGCAGCTTGGCCGGGCCAGACCCGAGGGCCAGCGTTCCGGCCAGTCGGACAGTCTGCAGCAGCCGCCCTGCCGCCTGCTCCTTGGCAAAGTGCACATCCATTACGGGGCCGTTCGACGGCGACATGTCGGTCAACCCGGTTACCCCGAATGCCGCGAGTTCACCAGAAACTGCGGTAAAATCCGGCGGTGAATTGCCGAGCTTGGTGCGCAGCCATGTGTCTTCATCGAACAGGCGGCCGGTCGGTTTGCCGTGTTCCATATCCAGTCCCGGCGGTGGCATGTCCTGTGTCAGAATCAGTTCGAGGCCGGCGGAGTTGAACAGCCACATTCGTCCGGAGCGGTGCTGAATTCGCAGAGGCCGGTGCGAACAAAGCGCGTCGAGTTCACGGGCGTCTGGCAGGCCTGCCACGCTTTCGTGGTAGAGGATGCCGCGCAGCCAGCCATTTCCGGGCGCTGATTGCAGCCTCCCGGCGAGGTCGGCGGCAGCTCGCACTTCGGGCGGTCCGCATACGATCGATTGGCGGCGAACAGCCGTTGCTGCTAGGTGGATGTGGTGATCGTGCAGCCCCGGTAACAGCGCTGCTCCGCCGGCGTCGATCACCTCTTCGCCGGCTTGCGGCGAGAGCAGACCGATGGCCACGATGCCGCTGTTATCGGCGCGAAGGTCGGCAAGTCCAGTCTGCCAGACTTCGGCGTTCTGGATCAGCATGCCAGCCACTGCTCTGTATCGCTGCCAAGCGGACGGACCGGCTCGCTCATCGTGCGGCGCGGAACAGCGGGGAATGGGCGACCGCGACTTTCGCTCCACGTGAGCAGTTCGCGGTCGATGGCCGCGAGGTCAAAGACGCGTTCTTCTGCCAAAGCCATTGCTCCGATGGCGCTCATCGACAGCACCGTGCGGCAGGCCGTTCCGTCCAACCATGCCTGCCAGCCCAGCTTAGCCGCGACAATCCCGGTAAGCGGATCGGTGAGCGCATCGCCGACATAGCCCATGTCCCCACCGACATCGACCATCGCGCGGCTGAGGCCGGCAGCAACCGAGCAATCATTGCCAACGCCGGCCCAATGCGCTGCATCGCCGCGCGCGCCGTGGCCGGTGACGCTGAGCCAGACAAGACCCGGCGTCTCGCGCACGATCTGGTTGGCATCGAGACCGAGGTGGGCCAGTGCGCGCAGCCGCGAGGATTCGATGACGATGTCCGCCCGCCGGATCAGCGCGATTACCGCATCGCGCTGCGCGATGTCGGTCAGTTCGGCTAGCACGCTGGCCTTGCCCTGGTTGATCAGATCGAACGTCGCCGGATCGTCGCGGCGGATCAGGTCGGGGCGGGAGGGGCTTTCGACCTTCACGACCTTGGCGCCAGCAAGCCACAGCAAATGCCCCGCGAGTGGTCCGGCCCAGATCGCCGATAGATCGACGACGAGAGGCGCGCGGTCGTTGGGAGGCTCCCGGTGGAGTCCGGTCGCTGTGCGATCAAGCGGTGGGCTGATGGGCGTTTCATCTGCCGTGGCCGCAGGTAAGCCGAGGTCGCGGGCGCGTGCCAGCAGTTCGCGGCAATCCCAGTGAAGCACTTCGGCGGCGAGATACTCGTCACTTATCTGTCCGGATTGATCTATGCCGAGCATGGCGGGAACCAGCGCCCGGTCGTCATCGCGCAGCAGGGTCAGCGCAAACCAGCCGCCATCACGCGTTGGCATCAAGCCGCTGCTGCCTAATCCTGCCGAACGCAGGCCGGGGACGAGATAGCCGCCGTTCGACGCCCGCTCGCCAAGCAGGGTCGGGCCATCGAGCTGCGCTATCGCCGCCGAACCGGTGATCTCGGCCAGGTCGGCAAGCTGGCGACTGGCCCAGCGGGAAAGCGGAATGGCCGGAGAGCGAGGCGATCCGGCTTGGGACGGATCAGTTGGCAAGGATCGCCCGGATTTCGCGGCGCAGCAGCTTGCCCATTTCGTTGTAGGGCAGTTCCGGCACGAAGATGATCTTTTCCGGCACGCGGCTTGACCGCAGGCGCGCGCGGACCAGTTCCTTGAGTTCGGTTTCGGCGGGCTGCTGTGCGCCTTCACGCAGCACCAGCGCGACGCCGACTGCTTCGCCCCATTCGACCGAAGGCACCGCGCAGGCGCAGGCATCGGCGATTGCGGGGTGAGTGAGCAGAACGTCCTCGATCTCACCGGGGCTCATGTTTTCACCCCCGCGCACGATCACATCGTCGGCGCGGCCCGAGAGGAACAGGTAGCCGTCCTCGTCAATGTAACCGGCGTCGCGGGTGGGGAACCAACCGCCTTCGACCAGCGCGCTCTTGCCCTTGTATTCTCCGGAGACCTGATCGCCGCGCACATAGATTTCGCCGGGTTCGTTCGCGCCAAGGGCGCGGCCATCTTCGTCGCGGATCTCGATTTCCACGGTCGGCAGCGGCTGCCCGAGAGAGGACAGGCGCGCGCGGATCTTCGGATCGTCTGAAGCGATGGCAGCGCGGTGTTCGTCGGGGCCGAGCAGGGCAATGGTCGAGCTGGTTTCGGTCAAGCCGTAGGCATTGGTGAAGCCCGCCGAGGGGAAGCGCTCGAGCGCCTTGGTAATCACCTCAACCGGCATCTTGCCGCCGCCATAGGCAATCGCGCGGAGCGATGAGACGTCAGTTTCGGGCGCCTTCTCAAACGCCTCGATGATGCGGCCGAGCATGGTCGGCACGACGAAAGCATTGGTGACCTTCTCGCTTTCGACCAGCGCCAGCCAGCCCTCGGGCGAAAATGCCGGGAGCATGACGATCGTGCGATTGGCGTAGATCGAGCTCATCAGCGCGGAAATACCGGCAATGTGATACGGCGGCACCACGACCAGCGCGGCGTCGCTTTCGTCGGCCGAAGCGAATTCCACCGTGCCAAGGATATAGCCGAGCAGGTTGGAATGGCGCAGGATCGCCGCCTTGGGGGCTGCCGTCGTGCCGCTGGTGAACAGCTGCACGGCAACGCCTTCGCCCATATCGTATTCGCGGGAATCGTCGGCTGGCACAGTTTCCTGCGCCTTGAGGCTGAACTCCTCGCGGCTGTAGATCGTGTGGCCCCAGTCTCGCTCGAACCCGGCCTGAAGACGCGTCACGCGCTCTTCATCGCCGACGACGAGGGCAGGGCTGATACGGTCAAGCAGCGCGGCCAGATCAGCATCGGCCAACCGGTAATTCAGCGGGCAATAAGGCACCCCAGCCAGCGCGGCACCGAACAGCGCGATGACCGAGGCCTCGCTCGATTCATCGAGCAGCGCGACATATTCGGCGCCCGATTCCTGGATCAGTTCGAATGCCCCGCGCGCGGCGGCGAGCAGGTCGCCATAGGTCCAGCGCTTGCCATCGCAGACGAGGGCAATGCGGTCCGGCGCGGCCTCTGCGGCCATTTCGAGGAGCAGCGAAATGTTCATGGGATTTTGGGCTTGTCAGTCCGAGGCCGGAAGCGGTTTAGCGTCCTTGGTCGAAAGCGCCACGCCGTCGACCGAAAGCGAACCCTTGCCGGGCTTGACGCAGAGCAGTTCGAACTTGCCGTCGGCATCGACGTAACGCTTGCCCATCAGGGTGCCGCCCGCATGGTCGGCGCTCAGCTCCGCAGGCTCGGCCGGCTTGGCTTCGCCCATGGGCGCGCCGCCGCATTCGATCGTGCCTTCGCCGCAGCGGATCACCATCACTTCGGTGTCGCAGGCAGCGCTTTTCAGACGGGTACCGGGTTTCATGCCTTACATCCTCGATCCTGTGCGCCATGCAGCGCGTACACAGGGCTCTTACGCCGTGAGCGCGGCCAAGCGCAAGGCGGGGGCTTTACCCTCGGTGCAGTCTTCGTGGCAGCGTTATGCAATCGCGCATTTCGCCGTGCAAAAGGACGTTATGCAATGGCGCCCTTGGCCTTGAGCTCCTCAATGCGGTCCCATTCCACGCCCATTTCCATGAGCACGATCTCGGTATGCTCGCTGGCCTGCGGAGCGCGCGTGGTTTCGGTGGGTTCGCCGTTGAACTGGATCGGATTGCGGACAACCTTATAGGGCTTGCCGTCGGCACCTTCGTATTCGATGACCATGTCATTGGCGAGGGCCTGCTCATCCTCGGCCAGTTCCAGCAAGCTCTGGAAGGGGGCCCACTGGCCCTTCATCGTCTTGAGGTGAGTCTTCCAATAGGCGAAGGTCTGCTTGGCGAAAGCTTCCGCGAATAGCTTGCTGCCCTCGGCTGCGTTGGCAATCAGATCCTTGGGTTCGGCAAAGCGTGGATCGTCAGCCAGCTCACCCAGGCCGAGATGTTCGAAGGTATCGCGGATGTAGCCGGTGGGGCTGGGCATGCACAGGTTGATTGTGCCGCCATCGCTGGTCAGGTAATTGCCGCTGAGCGGGTTTACCCGGCTGCCAGTTCCAGGCATTGAATTGCGCGATACCACGCCGGTTTCCATGCCTTGCGTAATGTTCGCACCGCAGGCCCACCAAGCGCTGGCGAGCAGTGAAACATCGATTTCAAGCGCCTCACCGGTGCGTTCGCGGTGTAGCAGGGCGGCGCTGATGCCGCCAGCAATGTTCATGCCGCCGATAGAATCGCCGAAAGCCGGCATGCCCTGACCAAGCATCCCGCCAAGTTCGGGCGGAGTCATCGTGTAGCCGACGCCGCTGCGGGTCCAGAATGCCGTGCCATCATAGCCGCCGGATTCGCGCTCAGGCCCCTTGTCGCCAAAAGCGCTGCCGCGAACGTAGATGATGTTGGGATTAGCGGCGCGGATGTGTTCGACATCGATCTTGTTCTTGCGGCGTACCTTGGGAAGATAGTTGGTGAGGAACACGTCACATTGCTTGGCGAGTTCATACAGAAGTGCCTGACCTTCGGGCGTCGAGATATCGATGCCCACGCTGCGCTTGCCGCGGTTGGGGTGCTCGATCAGAGGATTGCGGTCCCGCTCGACCACGACGCCGCCCATGTTGATGAAACCGCGCTGGGTATCGCCGCGGACCGGGTGTTCGACCTTGATGACATCAGCGCCCCAATCCGCGAGGATTGCGCCTGCTGCCGGCACGAAAGTGAATTGCGCCACTTCCAGAACCCGGATACCGTCCATTACCTTGGTCATTGCCTGATCAACCCTATCCACTCTTGATCCCTGCGGGCTCCCCGCTTGCAGCGTTCCTGCTCGCACAACCCGCAAGGCGCAACTGGCACCCCATCGCTGCGACGATCAACGCGGCATCTGCTCGAGAACCTTATAGTCTGATCGCTGCGCCGATAGCTGATCAGCGCCCTTCGCTCGTCCAATTGTGTTTTTATCAACTGCTCATGCGGTTTTTGCGTTTGCGCGCGCGGGGATAATTACTAACCAGGGTTAGTTAATAGGTTCGGCGATTCTGCCTCAGCCTTCCCCGGAGTCCCCAGTTTCATGAACAAGTTCCTTCCGCTCGCCCTCGCAGCAACGCTTGCCAGCTTCTCGGCCCTGCCGGTTGCCGTTCACGCTGAAGAAGCTACCCAGACGATCACTGCCGGCAAGGCCCTCTACAGCATCAAGGGCAACCGCATCGCCGCGATCTATCGCGTAACGCAGGCCGGTGCCGTGCAGGTCATTCTTGAAGGCAAGCTGATCACTGTCCCGACCGACACGCTGTCGCAGGACAATGGCAAGGTTGTCACTACGCTGACCAAGGCCGAGCTGCTCAAGAGCCGCTAAGCCGGCAACCATTGCTGAAGTTTTGAGGGCGGTGCCGCAAGGTGCCGCCCTTTCCTTTGCGCCGGTTCCGAGTGAGAGGTCAGTACGCCAGATTTTGACGCAGTTTTTCCAGCAGGCGGTCAAATTCCGCGAGTTCTTCGTCGGAGAAATCGCGGAACACGCGGATCTCGTTTTGGCGGGCATATTCGCCGAGCTTTTCGAGCATCGGCGTGGCCTTGTCAGTCAGGTGGACGGCGCGGGCACGGCGGTCATTATCGGCCTCGGTCCGGCGCAGGTAGCCATCGGCGCAAAGCCGGTCGATCAGGCGGCCGGCCGATGCTTCAGACATTTCAAGCAGCTCGGCGATCTTGCGTTGTGTCGTTCCCGGCATACGCGAGACGACCGCGATCAGCGCCCATTGCGAGCGCGTGACACCGAAATCGGTCACACTGCGATCGAAATCCTGACGCAACATTCGGCCGATCAGAATGATCAGCCGGCCAATTTCGCGCCGCGGGTTAGCTTGTCCGTCGATGGCATCATCCTCCCAAGCATGAAGCCCTGACCACACCATAGCACCGCGGGGACCCTTGGCGAGTCCCCGCGGTGTCGCAATTAGTCCAGCCGTTCGATGATGATCGCCGGGGCCATGCCCCCCGCCGCGCACATCGTGATCAGGCCGTACCGTCCGCCGGTGCGCTCCAGTTCGTCAAGCGCGGTGCCGATCAGGATCGTGCCGGTGCCGCCAATCGGGTGGCCAAGCGCGATCGATCCGCCGTTCGGGTTGACCTTGGCGCGATCGAGATCGAGGTCGCGGATCAGCTTTTCGACCACGACGGCGAAGGCCTCGTTGACTTCCCAGACGTCGATATCGTCCTTGGTCAGGCCGGCCTTGGCGAGGACCTTCTTCGCTGCCGGCACAGGCGCGTTGAGCATCAGCGTCGGGCAATCGCCGGTCTCTGCCATGGCGACGATGCGCGCGCGCGGCTTCAGGCCATTTGCCTCGGCATATTCCTTCGAAGCGAGCAGGATCGCCGACGCGCCATCGACCACGCCGGACGAAATGCCGACGTGGTGGATCGGCTTGATGTCGATGTCGGGATAGACCTGGTTGATCAGCTGGCGGAAGGTCTTGCCGTCCTTAACCGAAGGCATGTCGAGGAACATCTCGAACGCTGGCTTCAGCTGGGCGAGTCCTTCAAGCGTGGTTTCGGGGCGGGGGTATTCCTCATGGTCGAGGATGACGTTTCCTTCATCGTCCTTCACCACGATGGTCGACTTGTCGAAGCGGCCTTCGGCCAGAGCCTTGGCGGCGCGCTGCTGGCTTTCGTACCCCAGTTTTTCGAGTTCTTCGCGCGTGATGCCTTCCATCGCGGCGATGGCATCGGCGCAGACGCCCTGGTTCGATTGCGGGTGCTTGGCCTGGAGCCGGGGATTGCCCGCGCCCATGCCGCCGCCGCTGAGCCCCGCTTCGCGCATCTTCATGCCGTACATGTTGACGTAGCTCATCATTTCCATGCCGCCGGCGACGACAAGGTCATGCGCGCCAGCCATGATCATGGCGGCGGCGAAGTTGGTCGAGGTGATCGAGGAGCCGCAGAAGCGATTAAGCGTGACGCCGCCAGCGCGGACGTCGTAGCCAGCATCGAGGGCGGCGTTGCGTCCGATGTCACCGGCCTGAAGGCCGATCCCCGCCGAAACGCCCCAGATGACATCATCGACGTCGGCCGTGTTCAGGTTGTTGCGCTCCTTGAGGGCGGCGAGCACGGTTGCGGAAAGGTGTTCCGGGTGCATTGTGGAAAGTGCGCCTTTGCCCATCTTCCCGATCGAGCGGGGGGTGCGGACGGCATCAATGATATAGGCTTCGGCCATGTCGGGCTCCGGATGCTTGAAAGTGTTGCTTGGCACATGTGCGCCATTCCTTCGTTTTGCAATGCAGCGGGATAGGGCAGGGCCCGTTGCATCGTCGCGGCGATTGGCAGCAATGCTATTGTCTTGCGGATGGGGCTGGGGCAGCCTTGAGTGACGCGGCGCGAAGGTGCCGGAAAGGGGTGAATGCAGGTGTCAGACAGCGGACAGGCGGCCAGCGCGGCAAGCGGCGGGACTTTTGCGCCTCTGCGCGAGAAGACCTTCCGGCGCATCTGGACGTCCAGCCTGTTTTCCAATTTTGGCCAGCTCATCCTCGGCGTTGGCGCGGCCTGGGAAATGACCAAGCTGAGCAACGACCCCAGCATGGTCGCGCTGGTGCAGACCGCGCTGATGCTGCCACTGATGCTGGTTGCGGTTCCCGCCGGTGCGCTGGCCGACATGTTCGATCGCCGCAAGATCGCGCTGACCGGGCTGGCCTTTGCCGCCGTGTCCGGGGCAGCACTTTCGGCGCTGGCCTTTGCCGGACTTACGACGCCTTGGTTGCTGCTGGCCTTCTGCGTGCTGATTGGCGCGGGCGTGTCGCTCTATTCGCCGTCATGGCAGGCATCGATCGGCGAGCAGGTCTCGAACGAGCATCTGCCCGCCGCCATCGCGCTCGGTACGATCAGTTATAATCTGGCGCGCAGTTTCGGACCGGCTCTGGGCGGCCTGGTGGTGCTGGCATGGGGCGCGCAGGCGGCCTTTGCTATCAATGCGGCGGCCTATGTCCCGCTGTGGATTGCCTTCCTGTTCTGGACGCGGCGGCACGTGCCATCGCGCCTGCCGCCTGAGCGGCTCGACCGCGCAATCGTTACTGGCGCACGCTATGCCCTCCACGCGCCGCAGATCCGCTCGGTATTGGCCCGCGCTTTCCTGTTCGGCTTTGCCAGCGCCCCGCTCAGCGCGCTGGCGCCGCTGATCGCCAAGGACCAGTTGCAGGGCAATGCCGGGACCTATGGCCTGATGCTGGGTGCCGCCGGGGTTGGCGCGGTGTTCGGTGCGCTCCAGATCGCGCGCTTGCGCAAAGCTATCGGAACCGAACGCGCGGTGCGGCTGATGGCGCTGGGGACCGGAGCATTCATGGTCGTCATTGCCTTCACCAGGTCGGAAGCGGTGGTGCTGACGGCGATGTTCGTCACCGGCGCCTGTTCGATCATGTCCTATTCGATGCTCAACGTCGGCGTGCAGCTTACCGCGCCGCGCTGGGTGACGGCGCGCGCTCTGTCCCTGTTCTCCTCGGCGCTGACCGGCGGCATCGCGATCGGATCCGCCGTTTGGGGCGCGGCTGTCGCGCCTTACGGCTTGCCGCTGGTTTTTGCAGTGTCGGGTATTGCTGTGATACTGACCGTCATCGTTGGCTTCATCTCGCCGTTGCCGCACAGCGACGGGGAAGGGCAGGACACCATCGGGCTCGACAACGAGGTGGCGGTTTCGCTTGACCTGTCGATGCGCTCGGGGCCGGTCTGTGTGGAGATCGAGTACGATGTCGATCCGGAGCACGCGCGCAACTTCTATGATGTCATGCGGCGTGTGCAGAAGGTGCGGATGCGCAACGGCGGGTTCAACTGGACCATTTCGCGCGATATCGGCGCGTCGAACATCTGGCTTGAACGCTACCACTGCCCGACCTGGGGCGATTATCTGCGGATGCGTGATCGTTATACCATGGCGGACAGCGATACCCAGGCCGAAGCGGATGCTTTCAACCGATCCGGCCATGGCACCCGGGTGCGGCGCTGGCTGGAACGGCCTTATGGTTCGGTGCGATGGCAGGCGGATTCTCCCGACCCGAAGGTGGGAACGATCAACTACATGGGCCCTTGATCGCGCCGGCGAAGTGAATTGCCTGCAAAAGGCTTGAACCAATCGCTGCCTTGGCTGATCATCTGTTCAAACTGCGGCAAGTGACCGCAGGTGAATGGAGGAGGTGTTCGTGAAAGCGTTTCGATTCAAGCTGGTTGCTTCGGTTATTTCGCTCAGCATTGCGGCGGCGGCAGCGCCTGCATTCGCGCAGACGGCGGACGAGGACGATGGCGTAAATGATGGCGAAATCGTCGTCACCGCGCAGCGCCGTTCGGAAAAGTCGGTCGACGTGCCGATCACCATTACCGCGATCAACGCCTCGCAGCTTGAGACGGCGAACGTCCAGAACCTCGCCGACATCAGCAAGCTGACCCCGGCGCTGCGTTTCGACAATGCCGGCGGCTGGTTCCAGCCGACGATCCGCGGCGTCGGTACGCCGGTTGCCACGTCCGGCGGTGGGGCCAATGTCGGCATCTATGTCGACAACTTCTATTCGCCCAACCCGCTCGCTGCGAATTTCCAGCTGATGAAGGTGCAGGGCGTCGAAGTGCTCAAAGGGCCGCAGGGCACCCTGTTTGGCCATAATACCACCGGCGGCGCGATCCTTGTCCGCACGGCTGATCCCAGCACGGAAACCGGCGGCCAGATCAAGGCGTCCTATGGCCGCTTCGACGAATTCAAGAGCCAGGCCTATTTCACCACCGGCCTGACGGACTCTGTCGCCTTCGATCTGGAAGGCATGTACTCGCGCGGCGATGGCTGGCTGACCAACGTGGTCACCGGAATTCCGCAGGGCTATTACGAGAACTGGTCGGTCCGCACTGGTCTGAAGATCGATTTCTCTGACAGCGCCTCACTGCTCCTGCGTTATCAGCACGCCGAAACCAATGATCCGACACCGGCGCTCACTGCAACCTACCGTGATCCCGTGTTCGGCAGCGGCGCGCCGTGGTTCGCCGCGCCGTCTGACGTGACGTTCGATCCCGACCAGATTGCCTCACGGCATAAACAGCATATTCGCAGCAACACCGATATCTTCCAGGCGACTCTCAAGGCCGATCTCGGCTTTGCAGACTTTGCGTCCTACTCGCAGTACCGCACCGAAAAGTCCGATATGAGCCTGACGCTCAGCTATAACGGCACGGGCATTTTCGAGATCGGCCTGCCGATCGAGAACAAGACCTGGAGTCAGGAAGTCATTCTGACGTCAAAGCCGGGCGGCGCCTTGCAGTGGACGGCAGGTGTCTTTGCTTTCGGCAACAAGGATACGTGGCAGGTCCTTTCGGACAATGCCCAGCCTACGCGTTTCCGCATCGGCGGATCGGGCACCAACACCAAGACGCTCGCAGCCTTCGTCGACATGACCTACGAGATTAGCCCGCAGCTGTACCTGACTGCCGGCGGACGTTTCTCGCACGACAGCGTGACGGGGGCCTATTTCAACACCTTCGCGCTCCCGCCCTTCGATCCGACCTTCAAGCAGCCGCTGGGTGACATTTCGAGCGATCACTTCACCCCGCGCGTGGTGCTGCGCTACAAGCCGAACAGCACGTCGAGCATCTATGCCTCGTTCACGCAGGGCTACAAATCGGCGATCATCGATGCCGGCGGTTCGTGCCAGAACGCCCCCGCCTACAAGTGCAACGATGTCGCCCCGGAAAAGATCAACGCCTTCGAACTGGGCTATAAGTATTCGGATCGCGGCGTCACCGTCGATCTCTCCGCGTTCTATTACGACTACAAGAACCTGCAGGTATCGGCCTATCTTGCCGGGCGGGCCAATATCCTCAACGCCGCCAATTCCGAGATTTACGGACTTGATGGCCAGGTCAGCTTCCGGGTCAGCGATAGCTTCTCGCTCAATGCCGGCGCGGCATGGACCCATGCGCGTTACAAGCAGTTCAACAATGCACCGGTCTATACCCCCTGCAGCGTCTTCCCGGCGGGCAGCGGGGCGAACTGCCTTGATGCGGCGGTATTGAACAACGGCATCACTTTCCTTGTGATCCCGACGACCCTGAAGAACGTCACCATGCAGCGCACGCCGGAATTCACGGCGGCTGTGGGTGCGCGCTATTCGACGCTGGTGGCTGACGGAAAGCTCGATCTGAGCGGTAACCTCTACTATTCGTCGAAGTTCTTCTTCGGACCGTCGGGCATCCAGTTCCCGCAAGATGGCTATGCCACACTGGCGCTGCGGGCAGCGTGGACCGATCCCAGCGATCACCTGACCTTCGCGGTCTTTGGTGAGAACGTCACGAACAAGCGCTACCTGACCCAGGTGCAGTATTCGAACTTCGGCATCGGTGCGAACTGGTCGAAGCCGGCGAGCTACGGCGTCGAGGTCGGCGTCAAATTCTGACAAGTTGAACTGACTGGCGCGGGCGGAAACCAAGTCCGCCCGCGTCCCATAACCATAACAGGAGAATGAACATGGCCGGCGAAGGCAAATACCGGGTTATCCAGTGGGCCACCGGCAATGTCGGCACCCGCGCCATGCGGGCCGTGGTCGAACATCCCGACATGGAACTTGCGGGCCTGTGGGTCAGCAATCCCGACAAGGCCGGGCTCGATGCCGCGCGGCTGGTCGAACGCGATGTCGGCTATGAAGGCACTTGCCCCGATACCGGCGTGATCGCGAGTCAGTCAACGGCAGACATGGTCGCAACCTCAGCCGATTGCGTGCTATACATGCGGCAGGGCACTGACATTGACGAGCTGTGTCAGCTGCTCGCCTCGGGCAAGAACGTCGTCACCACGCGCGGCGATTTCCACGATCCCGCTAGCATGGACCCCGAAACGCGCGAGCGGATCGAAGAGGCCTGCGCCGCCGGCAACAGCTCGATCTATTCGACCGGCTCCAGCCCGGGCTTCATCACAGAGGCCATGCTGCTGCCGATCGTGTCGATGTCACGCCAGCTTGATTGCGTGACCATCGATGAATATGCCGACATGACCAGCCGCAATTCGCCGGACCTGATCTTCAACATCATGGGCTACGGCGTTTCGGTCGGCCAGTTCGATCAGCGCAGGGTCGATTACGTGAAGCACGATTTCGCCGCGAGCCTTGCGCAGGTGGCGAAGGCGATCGGGCTCGAAATCGACGAATGGCGCGCCTTTGGTGAGCTTTCAGGCGCGAACAGCACAGTGCAGATCGCTGCCGGCACGATCGAGGCTGGAACTGTCGGCGCCCAGCGCATTACCATCGAAGGCGTGAAAGACGGCAAGCCGCGCCTGCGCTTCCGCGCCAACTGGTACTGCACCACCGACATCGAGCACGATGACTGGAACCTGCGGGAAAGCGGATGGAAGGTTGTGGTCGAAGGCGGCACACCGATGGAAGTGAACATCACTTTCCCGGTGGACGAGGCGACTTACCCGAGCGTCACCCCGGGCTTTACCGCGCACCGTGCCGTCAATGCCATTCCGGCCGTCTGCGCCGCTGCCCCCGGCATCCGTACCACTGCGGACATGGAGCACGTGCTCGCCCGCTTCAGCTAAACCCGGCGATCTGCTCCGATATAGCCACGAGCCGCTTCGCCTGATCAAGGTGGAGCAGTTCGGCCATCTTGCCATCGACCCGGATCGCGCCTTTGCCGGCGTTTTCGGGCAGGGCAAAGGCGGCGATGATCGCGCATGCCTGCGCCAGTTCCGCCTCGCTGGGTGAGAACACTTCGTTGCACGGCGCGATCTGGTCGGGATGGATCAGGCTCTTGCCGTCGAAGCCGTAAAGCAGACCCTGCTCGGCTTCTTTGCGGAATACATCGAGGTCGCGGAATTCGTTGCACACGCCGTCAAGCACGGCGATGCCGTGTGCCCGCGCCGCGCAGACGGCGAGGGTGAGGGCGGGCAGGAACGGCGTGCGCTCCGCCGTCAGCTTCGCGCGCATTTCCTTGGCGAGATCGTTGACCCCCATGATCCACAGCGACAGCCGCGTGTTGCGCGCCGTGGCCGCGACGGCACCGAGTTGGCCAACCACGCTGCAGGTTTCGATCATCGCCCACAGCTGCATGGAGGCAGGCGCTGATCGCAGCGCGCCTTCACAGGCTTCGATGTCGGCCGGTGACGATACCTTGGGCACCAGCACGGCGTCGGCCCCGCTGGCGGCGATGGCGGCAAGGTCATCCGCGCCCCATTCGGTGTCCAGGCCATTGGCGCGGATCGCCACTTCGCGAGTGCCGAAACCGCCTGCCTTGACCGCAGCAACCGCTGCCGCGCGGGCATCTGCCTTTGCCTCGGGTGCTACCGCATCTTCGAGGTCGAGGATGATCACGTCAGCCGGGAGCGTCCGCGCTTTCTCAATCGCTCGGGCGTTCGAGGCTGGCATGTAGAGTGCGGAACGGCGGGGGCGGTCAGGGGCGATCATGGCTTGGCTCCAGAAGCATGTGCAATTGCCCATTCGCGCTGGAGCGGCCTGCGTCAATCCCGTCGCTGCGGATCGTCTTGACGACATCCATGATTTGCCACAGACCTGTCGAACAAGAGTCCAGCCGCTGCGATGTCACAGGGCTGGACCGGGAGAGAGACCATGGCAACTGCCCCCGCAATTCCGGTTCCGCCGCACGTCCGTCCAGACCTTGTCTGGGAGGCCAATTTCGATGCGTTCACGTCGGAAGGCAACGATCCCTGGGCGGCGATCTGCCGCCTGCATGACGGCCCGCCGGTGCGCTGGTGCACCAATGTCGCCTATGGCCGTTCGGGCTGGGTGGTAACTCGCTACGAACTGATCAGCGAAGCGATGATCGATTACGAGAACTTCACCGCTGAACGCCACGGCATGATTGCCGACCTGGTGGGCGAAAATGTGCGACTCAATCCGATCGAGATCGATCCGCCGGCGCACCACGGCTATCGCCGCATCCTCAATCCGCATTTCACCCCCAAGGCGCTGCGCGACCTGGAAGCGGCGGTGCGCAAGTCGGCCAGCGAACTGATTGACCGGTTCGCGGCGCAGGGCGGCTGCGAATTCGTCTCCGACTTCGCGATTCCCTATCCGTCTTACGTCTTCCTTGATCTGCTCGATATGCCGCGATCCATGCTGGACCAGTTCATCGACTGGGAGGACGGCATCATGCGCGCGCCCGACATGATGGACCGGGTGAAGGCGGCGCGGTCTGTCTATGCATATCTCAAGGCGCACCGCGAAAAGCAGTTGGAGACCCCCGGCAATCCGCTGCTCGATGCCATGGTTCACGGTGAGGTCGATGGCCGGGAGCTTACCTATCTGGAATCGATGGGCATGTTCTACGTGCTTTATGTCGGCGGTCTGGACACGGTCTATTCAACGCTCGGCTGGATCCTGCGCCACCTTGCCACGGATCACGCTCTGCAAGACCGGCTGCGCGCCGATCCGGAACTGATCGGCCCGGCGGTCGAGGAATTCGCTCGCGCCTATTCGGTTGTTGTCACGCACCGCAATCTGGCGCGCGATCACGTGTTCCACGGCGTCGAGATGAAGGCGGGCGACGAAATTCACTTGCCGCTCATGCTCGCTGACCGCGATCCCGAGGTCTTTGCCGATCCGCACGTGATCGATATCGACCGCAAGGCCCGGCACATCGCCTTCGGCACCGGCACGCACAATTGCCTTGGCATTCACCTCGCCAAGCGCGAGCTGCGGATCGTGGTTGAATTGTTTCTCGAACGGTTCCGGAACATCCGCATCCGTGAGGGTGAGGACTATCGCTATCACACCGGGCGCACCTTTGGCGTCGAATACCTGCCGCTGGTCTGGGATGCGGAGTCTGCGGCATGACGATCAGCTATGAAGGGCAGGTCGTCGTCGTGACCGGCGCGGGCGGGGGGCTTGGCCGGACCTATGCCATCGACATCGCTCGGCGCGGCGGCATGGTCGTGGTCAATGATCTGGGCGGGGCAACCGACGGGTCTGAAGGCAACGAGCAGAAAAGCTATGCCGATGCCGTGGTCGATGAAATCCGCGCGGCTGGCGGCATCGCAGTCGCCAATTATGACAACGTGGCCGGCGAGGCGGGCGGCAAGGCGATCATTCAGTCTGCGCTCGATCACTATGGCCGTATCGACTGCGTGATCGCAAATGCCGGGACCATGCGTTACGGCCCGTTCGAGGACCTGACGCTAGGCGATCTCAACGCCCTGCTGGCGGTGCATGTCGGCGGATCGTGGAACGTGGCGCAGGCGGCGTGGCCGCATATGAAAGCGCAAGGCTATGGCCGGCTGGTCTTCACGACCAGTTCCGGCGGCATGCTCGGCAATGCGGCGCTCGCGGCCTATGGTGCGGCGAAGGGCGGGGTGATGGGGCTGACGCTCAACCTTGCGCTCGCGGGCGCACCGCACGGCATCCTGTGCAATGCCATCATGCCCAATGCGATGAGCCGCATGACCATGGAAATGGATGCCGCCAAGATGGGCAATAATCCGTGGTCGCGGTCAATGTGGCCCTATTTCGATCCGGGCTACACGACCGGGCTGGTGTCCTACCTTGCCAGCAATGCCTGCACGACGAACCACGGCATCTATTCGATGCTCGGCGGACGGCTGGGCCGGACTTTCATCGGCGTGTGCGATGGCTATGCGCAGGACGCGCCGATGGATGCCGAGACGGTCGCGGCGCACTGGGACGCAATCAACGATACCGCCGCCGGTTTTGGCGTTCCAGCCAACAATGCGGATGAGTTCCGTATCGTCGCCGAACTGCGGGGCCTGAGCGCCTAGACCCCGATCCGGGCGAGGATCGCTTCGCTCTCCCGCCACAGACGCGCGGCGGCGGCATCGTCGAGCGCGGCGGGGGAGGGTGCTTCCTCGGCCTTCTGATAGAAATAGCGCCCCGGCTCGCGCCCGCCTTCGGGATCGGTGGCCAGCCAGACGATGGTCTCGGCTGGTTCATCGGGCGAGACAGTGGGCGCGGCGGCCATGTGCTTTTGCATGTTGGCATCGCCGTGTCTGGCGAAATTGCTCGCCACCACACCGGGGTGCATGGCCTGCGCGACGATGCCGTCGCCGGCCACCCGGCGCGCGAGTTCGCGGGTGAACAGGTTGTTGGCCAGCTTCGCGCGGCAATAAGCCATGTTGTAGTCCGAACCGAAGCTCTGCAGGTCGTCCCAGTCGAGTCCCTCCGGCCGGCGGTGTGCGCTCGATCCGACTGCGATCACCCGCACTGATCCGGCGGGTTGGCTCGCCGCAGTTGCTTTCAGCAGCGGCAGGAGCTCGCGCGTCAGCAGGAACGGGGCGACGTGGTTGGCGGCAAAGGTCGCCTCGGTGCCGTCCGCCGTTTCGATGGTGCGGTTGCGCACGCCGCCGGCATTGTTGACCAGCACGTCGAGCCGGGGCGTGAGCGCCTTCACCTCGTCCGCCACGCGCTTCACGTCGGCCATGGAGTCAAAATCGCCGCGCAGCATGGTGAAGCTGCCGCCGACCTGCGCGGCGGCCTCGATCTCGGCAATGGCTGCCGCGCTGCGCGATGGGTCGCGGCCGGTGCCGATGACTTGCCAGCCTTTGGCAACCAGCATCCGCGCGGCAGATTTGCCGATTCCGGCGCTCGCGCCGGTGATGACGGCGACGGGACGGGTCATTCGAACACTCCTTGTTCAGGCTCTATCGGGCCGTCGCTCACCGTGGGCGCGCGGGCGGCGAGATAGATCAGCACGGCGCCGATGACCGTGGTCACTGCTGCCAGCATGAGGAAGGAATCGTAGCTTTCGGTCCGCCGCAGCGTGAAGCTCATGAACAGTGAACCCGATGCCGCGCCAAGTCCGATCGAAGCGGTGACGAAGCTTTGCAGCAGGCTGAAGTTCTTCATGCGGAACTTGCGGCTGACGAGGAACGAACCGATGTCGCCCTCCGCCCCCTGCGCCAGGCCGATGATCAGCACCGCGCCGACCAGCACCCAGGTTGCCGTCAGCGAGGAATAGAGCACGAGGTAGCCGATCGCCGGTATGGCCAGAGTGGCCAGCGCTACCAGCTTCACTGACACCCGGTCGAGCGCCAGCCCGGTGCCGAAGCGGCCGACGATCACGCCGATCGAATAGAACGAGATCATCCACGCGGCGAGCATTTCACTCACCCCGCTCTCCTGCACGACCAGAACCATCTGCGACGAGACGAAGACCTGCGGCAGGTTGACGAGGATCATGCCGGCGACCAGCAACAGGAACGCCGGATGGCGCAGCAGGGCGAGGAATTCCTCCATGCCAAGGTGCACCTCGTGGCGGGCAGGCCGCGCTTTGTTGGCAGACCGCCCCATCACGGTGATCGCGATGATGCCGGCCACAGCAGACAGTGCCGCCAAGGTCAGCCAGCCCGAACGCCAGCCATGTTCGCGGATCAGCCGGCCGAGCAGAGGCACGGCAACCGCGGCGACCAGCGGCGGGCCGGTCATCAGCAAGGACAGAGCCATGCCGCGCGCCGCGTCGAAACGCTCGACGATCACGCGGGCGAAAACCAAGGTTGTCGTCAGCACGCCGAATATGTGCTGGACGAGGTAGATCGCGAAAAACTGGACAATCGATCCGGTCATGAAGGTATAGGCGATGAAGCCCAGCGGGACGACCGTGAACCCGACCATAGCCGCCACCCGCGCGCCAAATCGGTCCGTAAATCGCCCCGCCAGCGGGATCAGCGGCATGGTCAGCAGGGTGATCGACCCGATCAGCGCAAAGTCCGCGCGCGACCAGCCGAATTCCTTGAGCATGGCCGGCCCCAGCAGGTTCATCGTGTAGTGGCTGACGGCAGAACCCAGCGACATACCAATCGCGCAGGCGAGCAGCGTGTGCCAGTTCAGTCCGAATTCCTTGGCATATCCTGTCATGGCTCTCCCCGCCTTTTGGCTTGTTCTTCTTGAGATTGGTGGTGTTCTAACGTGGCCGCATCCCGTCAAGGAACAGGTCGACGGCAAAGTCGACCAGCGCGTCGATGTGGTCCGCAGCGGGTGGTTCGCCGGCAACGATCTGGCGCACCGGGCCGCTCACCACCATCGAAAGGAACACGCTGGCCGCCAGTTTGGCATCGGCGGCACGCACGCGCCCCTGCGCTGCCTCGCGCTCAAGAAGTTCGACGATGAAGTCCGTCACCGGCTTCGCGCTCTGGTTGTAGTTGAGCATCAGCAGCTGCGGGAACCGGAAGCTTTCGGTGTTGATGATCCGTTGCAGGCGCAGGCCGTTGCGCGTCCGGACCAGCCCGATGCGCTGGCGTCCGATGGCGCGCAGGGTTTCGCGAAGGTCACCGTCGTCGAGCGCGCGAAGCTCTTCGTCCGGCACGATCTGCCGCTCGATGGCGCGCTGGACCGATGCGAGGAACAGCGCCGCCTTGTCGGGGAATTTCGCATAGACCGTGCGCTTGGTCATATTCATCTGCACGGCGATCATCTCGATCGTCGTCAGCTCGAAGCCATGCTCAAGAAACATGTCGAGCGCCGTGTCGAGCAGTTCCTCGAACCGCGCCTCTGCCTGCTCTTTCGTAGGGCGACCAGCGCCCCGCCGGGTAAGGGGCAAGATCTCGTTCAAATCAGGGCCTTCGTATTTTTCACTTGCACCGCTCTCCGAATCACCAAATAATGATACGCATGAGTTGCCATTTGTCGAGTCTCGACATGGGCTGTGGGAAAAGGATGCGCGAAGTGACCTCTGCCGTCGAGAAATTGCTCAGCCATGTCGCTGATCCGGACCGTTTCGATATGACCGCCGCCGAACTGCGCGGTCTTCAGATCGAGGCGCTCAATGAGCGATTCCAGGACCGCAAGGACAAGATCAAGCTGCTGCGCCACCGCGCCGAGGAAGCCGGGATCGATGAGATCACGAGCGTAGAGGACATGGTCCCGCTGCTGTTCCCGCACACCGCCTACAAGTCCTATCCAGATAGCTTCCTGATGGAGGAACGCTGGGACCGGCTGACCAAGTGGCTCGGCACGGTATCGCCCTATCCGATCGAGGGCGTGGACCTTGAAGGCATCACCGATATCGACGACTGGATCGCCCGGTTGGCGGCTAAGGGCTATTTCATCTCGTGTTCGTCAGGGACGACCGGAAAGTCGGCGATGCTGATCGCCAGCCAGAAAGACATGGACTGGTCGAAGCTCGACACGGTGCAGGTGTTTTCGTGGGGGTCGGGCGTGAAGCCGGAGGCCAACCGCTACATGGTCGGCTGCGCGCCGGTGGCGACCGTGCCGAAGAACCAGACGATCGGCGAGGCCCAGACCAAGGCCTTTTCCGATCCGGCGCTGGGCCGTTGGAGCTATCCCGTGCCGCCGATCACCGTCGGATCGCTGACCAAGATGGTCGTCATGCGCAAGAAGATGGCCGATGGCACGGCCAGTCCGCAAGAGATCGCCGATTTTGAGGCAACCTCGGCCGGGCGCCAGCAGGTGCTTGACGATGCGATCGAACTCACCGCCCAGAACATCATTGAAAACCGCGACAAGCTGCTGATGGTCTCCGGCCTGTGGAGCGGACTTTATGCCGTGGCCAAGGCCGTGCGCGACAAGGGCTATTCGGCCAAGGACTTCAATCCCGACAACTGCATCTATGTTGGCGGCGGGCTGAAGCGGGCGCAATTGCCGGCGGACTACAAGGAATTCGTCCACGAAACCTTCAACATCCGGCCAGAACAGGATTTCCAGAACTATTCGATGCAGGAGCTCAATTCCGGCATGCCCAAGTGCCGCGAAGGCAATCGCTATCACGTGCCGCCATGGATCGTGCCGATGGTCCTGAACAAGGACGGCGATGCGCTTGAGCCGTATGACGTGAACGACGGAGAGATCGAAGGCCGCGCGGCGTTCTATGACCTGTCGCTCGACGGGCGCTGGGGCGGGGTGATCTCGGGCGACAAGATCAGCCTCGACTATTCACCCTGTGCTTGCGGTAACAAGGGGCCATCGATCCGCGACAATATCGCCCGTTATGCCGACCTTGAAGGTGACGACAAGATCGGCTGCGCCGGCACCATCGATGCCTATGTAAGGGGTGTGGCATGAACGCACAGACCGAAACCGAGACTGCCGAACCTATCGTCTCCGCACCGTTCTTCCTGCGCGGCGAGCTGGTTGAAGGGACCGATGTCATCCAGAAATCGCGTGATCTTGGCGTGACTTTCGCGACGCCGAACATCCCATTCGACAAGGCGATCCCCAAGCGCACCGAAGTGCCGCCGCTGCTCAACACACCGGTGAGCGAGATCATCGATTTCCTCGTCGAGACCGGCCAGCGGCTTGTTTCGCCAAACAATCAATACATCCACGAATGCTTTGATCGCATGGCATCGACGCACATTCTGCCGCGCTCGGTGTTCGAAGCGGTCGGCAAGCACGCGGTCGCCTATCTCGACAAGCGCATCCTGCAAGCCGAGGTCGAGCAGAACTTTCGCGATCCCGGTGCGCTCGATGGCTGGGTGCCCAAGGAGGATTTCAACGGCCGCAAGGCCATGGTCCGCGCCTATGCACCACGCCTGATCCATGTCCTGCCGGGAAATTCGCCGGGCGTTGCGGTGAAATCGATCGCGCAGGGCGCGCTGGTCAAGGCGGTCAACCTGTTCAAGATGAGCAGCGCCGATCCGTTCTATACCGTCGCGATCCTGCGCACGATGGCCGAGATTGATCCCGATCATCCGATCGTCAAATCGATGAGCGCGGTCTACTGGCGCGGCGGCGACGCGGCGGTAGAGAACGTGCTCTACCGCCCGCAATACTTCGACAAGATTGTCGCCTGGGGCGGCGGCGATGCGATCAACAATGTCGTCAAGTACCTCGGCCCCGGCTTCCAGCTGGTCTCGTTCGATCCGAAGACTTCGATTTCAATGCTCGGCAAGGAAGCGCTCGCCAGCGAGGAGATCATGGAGGAAACTGCGGCCAAATGCGCGGCGGATCTGATGATGCTCAATCAGGAAGCCTGCGCCGCCAGCCGCTTCCAGTTCGTTGAAGGGCCGCAGGACAAGGTCGACCAGTGGTGTGCGAAGTTCCAGCGCAACATCGCCGAACGCGCCGCCGCTTCCGGCGATGTCCGCCCGCTATCGGTCGGCCTGCGCG
This sequence comes from Novosphingobium aquae, assembly GCF_037572715.1. Lineage (NCBI taxonomy): Bacteria > Pseudomonadati > Pseudomonadota > Alphaproteobacteria > Sphingomonadales > Sphingomonadaceae > Novosphingobium > Novosphingobium aquae. The sequence continues at coordinate 331,227 of NZ_JBBHJY010000003.1, forward strand.
ACGAGGTCGAGGCGCTGATGATGATGGACGATGAATACGGCACCTGGGGGCGCGCCGATGGCAAGGGGCTGGTGATCCGTTCGGAAGAGCCGGTCGGTTTCCACCCGATCAACAAGATCGGCAACGTCGTGCGCGTCGATAGCCTCGATGACGCGGTGAAATGGGTCAACGTCGCCACCCAGACCATCGGTTTTTACCCATCCGAACGCATGGCGGATTATCGTGACCGGCTGGGCGCGGGAGGGGCGCAGCGCGTGTGCCCGTTGGGCGAGGCCGGTCCTTCGACCGTCGGCACGCCGTGGGACGGAATGTATCCGCTGCACCGGTTCGTGAACTGGATGGTCAACGAGAACGGTCTGGGTTAGCCCTTGGTCATGGCAACTTACATGATCTTCATTCGCGAAGGTGCCATCGTCGATCACGAGGCGATGGCAGCGTATCAATCCGGCAATCGCGGGGCCAAAGCCGCCGCCAGTGCGATGAAACCGCTGGTCGTTTATGGCGAGCTTGAAACGCTGGAAGGCGATGCGGCAGATGGCGTCGTCGTGCTCCAGTTCCCGGATCGCGATGCGGCTAAGGCGTGGTATTTCAGTCCGGAATATCAGGAAAAGGTCAAGCTGCGGCAAAAAGCGGCACCTTATCGGTGCCTGATGGTTGAGGGGCTTTAGTGATGCGCAGCGGATACCTTGTGGCCACGGCGCTTGCCGCAACGATCGGTCTGACTACGGCTGTGTCTGGCCAGACGAGCTATTTCGCGCAGCCCTACTTGTCCAAGGAAGCGGTGCCCAACAGTCTGAAGCTCGATCCGCCGCCGCCCGCGCCGGGATCTGCCGATGAAAAGCGTGACGTCGCGGCGCAGAAGGCCGCGCTCAAGCTGCAGGGAACGCCGCGTTTCGCGCTCGCCGCGCGCGATTCCGATCTGACGTCGCCGCAAGCGACGGGGGCATTTTCCTGTGCTGCCGGCATCACGATCAGTGCCGCGACCACGCCCAATATCGACAAGCTGATGCGGCGCACGATGGGATCGTTCGGTATGGTCTCGGCTCCGACCAAGCTCAAATACATGCGCAAGCGGCCTTTCGTGATCAACGGCAAGCCGACCTGCACACCGGCGCAGGATAGCCTGCTGCGCGGCAACGGCTCCTACACTTCGGGCCACGCCGGCATCGGCTGGGGTCTGGGGCTGGTGCTGGCGCAGGTGTACCCCGACCGCACCGCCGATCTGGTGGCGCGTGGACGGGCCTTTGCTGACAGCCGCCGTGTCTGCAATGTGCATTGGCTGAGCGATACCGAGCAGGGACAGATCGGCGCATCCGCCGTCTTCGCGCGGTTGCAGTCCGAACCGGCTTTCCAGGCTGATCTTGCCGCCGCCCGTGAAGAGGCGAAGGCCTTGGCAGGCAAGCATACCCCTGCCGGTTGCGATGCCGAAGCGGCGGCGCTCGCAATGAAGTAGGCACTTGATCGCCGGGACGAAGGTGTGGCGATTGCATGCCCCCGGTGACACGATAGGCTGACCGCTTCCATTAACAGGAGCGGTCATGCCTGGTCACCATCCCTCGTCATTTGCCCGCAGCAAACCCGATCTTCCGGCGCTGGTCCTCGCCGATACGGGCGAGGTGCTGACCTATCGCGAGCTCGACGAGCAATCGAACCGCTTCGCCCACGTGCTGCGCGCCCACGGCTTGCAACCGGGTGACCGCATCGGCGTTATGATGCGCAATTCGTTGCTGATGCCGGTGGTCTATTGGGGGGCGACCCGGTGTGGGGTATTCGTGACGATGCTGTCTACGCATCTCAAGCCCGAGGAGGCCGCCTATATTCTCGGCGACTCCGCCTCGAAGCTGCTGGTCCTCTCGGCCTCGCTCGGGGTCACCCCGCGTGCTCTGGCGGGCGAGGCGCGGGATACGATACCCGGCGTCGAGGCGATCCTGTTTGCCGATGACAATGAGCCCATTCCGGGCGCGACCTCGCTTGCCGAGGCGATGGCGGACCAGCCTTCCATTCCGGTGCCAGACGAGATTTCCGGTTTCCATATGCTCTATTCGAGCGGCACCACCGGCCGTCCCAAGGGCATTGCCGTGCCATTCACTCCAGGCCCCATCGACGAGTTCAATCCGTCCGAAGGCCGGGCCGACATGTACCGCCCGTTCGACCCGCTCGTCGCGTGGAATGCCGGCCCGCTGTATCACGCCGCGCCGCTGTCCGGCATGGTCATCACCCAGCGTCTTGGCGGCACCTTCGTTACCCTGCGCAAGTTCGATGCCGAGGCGACGCTGAAGGCCATCGACCAGTGGAAGGTCAACCACGCCCAGTTCGTGCCGACCATGTTCGTGCGGATGCTGGCGCTGCCGGACGAGGTGCGCGCGAAGTACGATCACTCCTCGCTCAAACTGGCGATCCACGCTGCCGCACCGTGTCCGGTGGAGATCAAGCGCCGCATGATCGACTGGTGGGGCAACTGCATCTTCGAATACTATTCGAGCACCGAAGGCGTCGGCGCGACGGCCATCACGGCAGAGGAATGGCTGAAGAAGCCCGGCTCGGTCGGCCGGTCAAGCATGGGCCCGATCCACATCTGCGACGATGATGGTCGCGAACTCCCGCCCGGCGAACCCGGCGTGATCTGGTTCGAAGCGCCCGAAGGCCGGACGATCAATTATCTCAACGATCCCGAAAAGGCGCGCCGATCAACCCATCCCGATCACGCCAACTGGTTCACTGTCGGCGACATTGGCCGGCTCGACGAGGACGGCTACCTGTTCCTCACCGATCGCAAGGACTTCATGATCATTTCGGGCGGGGTGAACATCTACCCGCAAGCGATCGAGGATTGCCTGATCGTCCACCCCAAGGTGATGGACGCGGCTGTCATCGGTGTGCCCGATCCCGAATATGGCGAGCGGGTGAAGGCCGTGGTCCAACCGAAAGTCTGGGCAGATGCCGGACCTGAGCTTGAGGCCGAGCTGCGCGAATGGTGCGCGGCGCGAATTTCGGCGGTCACGTGTCCGCGCAGCTACGATTTCGTCGAGGAACTGCCACGCATCCCGTCGGGCAAGCTTGCCAAGCATGAGCTGCGCAAGGTGTACGGCAATCCGGTGGCGGTGGTTTAAACCTCCGGCAGGTCGTCCGGAATCCAGTTCGGCTGACGCTTCTCCATGAAGCTCTTCATCCCCTCGCGCACTTCGGTGCCATAGGCGAGGGAGGCGAACATCGTCTCGAAGTCGATCGGGGCATATTGCTGGTTGAGCATCCGCTTCACATGGGCGCGGGCCTCGGGCGCGGCTTTCAGAAGTTCGACGGTCGCCTTCAGCGCCTCGGCCCGCAGGTTTTCGTGCGGCACAATCCGGCTGACCAGACCGATGCGGTGGGCCTCTGCCGCGTCGATCGGCCGCGCGGTGAGCAGCAAGTCGCGCGCCTGCGCCATGCCCACATGCGCCGGGAGGACGGCAGCGTAAGTCGCATCGACAATCCCGCGCAGCAGTTCGGGCACGCGGAAGGTCGCGCGCTCGGACACCACCGCAACATCGCTCATCATGGCGACCAGCAAGCCGCCCGCCTGACAGATGCCGTTGACCGCGCTGACCACCGGAGCGACCGATTCCCGGATCGCAACGAAAGGCAGGCTTTCATAGGTCAGGCCTTCGGGCACCTTTTCATCGCTGGGTTCATAGCGTCCGCCAAGGTCTCCGCCGGGAGCGAATACGTCGTTCGTGCCGGTGATGATCAAGGCGCGCAGATCGTTGTTCTTGTCATTGACCAGCCTCACCGCACGCTTGAGCCCGAAGTACATCGCCGGGGTAAAGGCGTTGCGCGCATGGGGGCGGTCGATCGTGCACCACAGGATGGGGCCTTCGCGTTCCAGCTTCAGGCACTCGGCGCCGACATTCAGATCCATGACAAACTCCTTTGCCGCATCTGTGTTGCATGGCGCGAGGCGGTGCAACGGCGCAAGGGCACTATCACCCCAGCGTTGCCGCCGGGTCTGGAACCTTGTTCGCCGCTCGTCTAACCCGTTGCCATGGAATTCACCTGGAACGAAGAACAGCAGGCATTTCGCGACAAGCTGCGCGCCTTCCTCGATGCGGAATTGCCGGCTGACTGGGAGGCGTTCTCACAGCACGGTCCGGCGAGCCCGGCGCTAACCAAATTCGCTGCCGAGTTCTGCCGCAAGCTGGCCGATAACGGCATGCTGTTCCCGCACTGGCCGGTGGAGCATGGCGGGCAGGGGCTCGATCCCTGGCACCAGCAGATTCTGGCCGAAGTCATGTGGGAATATGGCGAGCCGCGCGGCGGGCAGTACATGAACGTCAACTGGATCGGCCCGACTCTGATGCGGTACGGGACCCCGGCGCAGCAGGCTCATTACCTGCCGCAGATCGCACGCGGCGAAATGCTGTGGTGCCAGGGCTTTTCCGAGCCCGATAGCGGCTCCGACCTTGCGTCCTTGCGCACCCGCGCCGTGCTCGAGGGCGGCCATTACCGCATCAACGGCCAGAAGATCTGGACGAGCTATGCCGGGCTCGCTGACACCTGCTTCCTACTCACCCGCACCAGCGACGACCGCAAGCGCGGCATCACCATCCTGCTCGTGCCGATGGATACGCCGGGCATCACCGTGCGTCAGATCCCCAGCCTGATCGGCGAGGGCGACATCCATGAAGTGTTCTTCGACGATGTCATCGTGCCGATCGGCCAGCGTTTCGGCGAAGAAGGGCAGGCCTGGGAAATCATCGGCTATTCGCTGACAAACGAACGGCTCGGCATCCCGCGTTACCATCTGGCGCGCACCGCACTCGACCGGGCGGTTGCGATGCTGAAAGATCGCGGCGACTGGCGCGGCGAAATCGTCAAGGCTGAGGCTGGCCGCTGCGCCGCGCTATGCGAGGGCGCGCGGACGGCGAATTATGCCATTGTGCAAAAGCGCAGCGAAGGTCTCGGCGTTGGGCCAGAGGCTAGCTCGGCGCGATTCGCCACGATCATGGCCGAACGCGCGGTGTGCGAATTCGTGGTGGAATTCGTGCCCGAGGCGCTGGCTGATGCCTCGCCCTATCTCAAGATGCACCACCAGCGCGGGATCGTTGCCGGCATCGCGTCCGGTGCGGCAGAAATCCAGCTCAACATCATTGCGGGCGACGTGCTCGAATTGCCGAGGGAGCCGCGCTGATGGACCTCGCGCTGAACGAAGATCAACGCCAGATTGTCGATTTCCTCGATGGCTTGACGCGTCCCTATGCCGCCGTGCCGATGCACGATTGTTCGCTGGCTCTGGTCAGCGATGAGCTTGATGCCGAACTGGCCGAGGGCGGGTTCCTCGATGTCATGGCAATGGAAGAACTGGGACCGGTAACGGCGGTGCTGGTGGTTGAACGGCTCGCACGGCTGCCTTTTGCGGTGGAAGCCGGCGCTTCGGCGCTGCTGCGGATTGTGCTCGATCCGGACCTACCCCGACCTCTGTGTCTGATCGAGGAAGGCCGGCTAAGCCGTCCGGTGCGCTACCTGAAGCCGGGGGCGACCGTGGTTGTCGTGGGTGAGGGCGGGGTGAAGACCTTCACCGCCAGCGCAGCGCAGGTGCGCGCGGTCACTGACGAGCCGCTCTACGCTTACCCGCTCGCCTATCTCACCGAAGTGCCCGCCGATGCGCGGCTGCATGATATGGCCCCGGCCGAGGCACTTCGCCTGTGGCGCGTCGGCGTGGCTGCGGAAGCGGCAGGCCTGCTCGCGGCTGCGCTGGAAAGCGTCAAGACCTACACATCCGAGCGCAAGCAGTTCGGCCGGCCAATCGCCACCTTCCAGGCGCTGCGTCACCGAATGGCGGAAACGCAGGTGTTGACGAACGCCGCCTACTGGCTCGCCCTGCGCGCTGCCGGCAGTGGTGATGACGGCGATGCTGCGCTGGCGGTCAGCCATGTGCAGGACACGGCGAAGCGGGTGGGATACGACTTCCACCAGTTCATGGGCGCGATGGGCATGACGCTGGAGCACCCGCTGCACCTGTGGACCTATCGCCTGAAGTTCCTCATCGGAGAACTGGGCGGCCGCGGTGCCAATGCGGCGGCGGCGGCGGAAGCGATCTGGGGTTAATCGGTCACATTCTCTCATCCGTCATTCCCGCGAAGGCGGGAATCCATCTGAGGCGTGATCTATGAAATAGAGGTGAGATGGATCCCCGCCTTCGCAGCGATGACGGAAGTTTTGAGTTACGGCGAGAGTGAAGGTCACCGCACCGCCGGCATGATCTCCTCTGCCACCCACTGGGTGTAGTCCATATATTCCTCCACCCCGCTGACCGCCGGGATGGGAATGCCGCTCATCGTCACACCGAGTCCCCGGAACCAGTTCAGCCGGTCGATGATCTCCTGCTTGGTCTGACCGGCGCGGGCTTTTGGATCGTCAATCACGACATGGCCTTCGCCGACCCGGCTGGTCGATAGGCCGTAGAACACGTCCTCCAGCTTGCCCGCGTAATCAGCCTGTGACTTGATGTAGTCGATCTTGTCGGGGATCGTTTCGGGCTTGGTCAGGAACGGCCACCAGCCCGAACAATACCGCCCGCAGCGGCGCAGGACCGGATCGGCATCGCCGCCCAGCCATAGCGGCAGGTGTGGCTTTTGAACCGGCTTGGGTTCGAAAGCGACATCCTTGAAGCTGACGTATTTGCCTTCGAATTCCGGGTTATCGCTGGTCCACAGCTCGATGATGGCGGCGAGGTATTCCTCGCAGATCGCGCCGCGTTCGTGGAACGGCACGTCAAGGATCTGGAATTCCTCCTCCAGCCAGCCGGCGGCAAAGGTGATCATCGCGCGCCCGCTCGACATCCAGTCGAGCGTCGCCAGCGCCTTGGCCGAGACAATCGGATTCTGCAGCGGCAGGATCGAGATGCAGGAGTTCACGCGGATCGATTCGGTTGCGCCCGCAAGGTAGGACATGCCGGCAAAGGCGTGGAAATAGAACGGTCCGGACAGGTCGATGTGGTGGCGCGGGATAATGTGGTGTTCGGGCACGCAGATCATCGCGAAGCCCAGCTTTTCCGCCCATTTCGCCAGCCGCGTCTGGTCGGCTCCAGTGACGCCCAGTTCCCACGGCTGCATCGATGCCTTGAGCTCAAGCAGGTGCGGCATCGAAAATGCGAGTTCCATGTCAGTGTCCTCCTGGCAGTCCCGCAAGGCTGGCCGGGAAGCGCGGCCTAGTCGATGACCTTTCGTGTCTTCAGGTCGGCAATATCGCCGGGGGGAAGGCCGAGCAGCTCGCCATAGACATAATCGTTATGCTCGCCGAGCAGCGGCGCGCCGCGTTCGATCTGCGCTTCGTCCGGCGTCATGCGCCAGGGCGGGCCGATGATCGGGCGGCTTCCGGTGCGGTGGTCGGTCACCATGCGGTAGCCGCCGCGCGACCACATCAGGTCGTCGCTGCACAGGTCGATTGAGCTTTGCGAGCGGAACGCCGGCACCGAGGCGGCGCGCAGGGCCTCGCCAAGCTGCGAGGCATCGCGGGTGGCAGTGCGCGCCGCGATCGCGGCATCGATGGCGTGCCGGTCCGCCTGCCGTCCGGCGAGCGTGGCATGGCCGGGGGCGGTTTCGAGGCCAAGTTCCCCGCACAGCACGGCCCACTCGTCCTCGAGGTCGACCGCAATCGAAAGCCACTCGCCATCGGCGCAAGGGTAAGCGCCGTGCGGGCACATCTCGGCGTGGTAATTGCCGTCTGCCTGCGGGACTTCGCCGGTGACGCTCCAGGCCAGCAGGCTGTCGCCAATCAGGCTGGTCATGGCCTCGACCGCAGACAGGTCGATGAACTGGCCTTCGCCGGTGCTCTCCCGGTGGTGGAGCGCGGCGACAATAGCCAGCGCGGCATAGGCCCCGGCGGTGGAATCGCCGTAGCGGATGTTCATGCCGCGCGGCACTTCGCCTTCGTGGCCGACGAGGTAATTGAGCCCCGCCAGCGCCGCGAAGCAAGGGGCGTATCCGGTCTGATAAGCCAGCGGCCCTTCGGTGCCCCACATCTTCAGCGAGAGCTGGATGATGTCAGGCTTGATCGCCTTGAGGCTGTCATAGTCCAGCCCGGAACGCTCCATCGCGCCCTGGCGGATATTGTCGATCACGACGTCGCTTGTCGCGACCATCTTCTTGACCAGTTCCAGCCCCTCGGGCGTCTTCATGTTGACCTGAACCGAAAGCACTTCCTGGTTGATCGACAGGAAATAGGGCGCGGCGTTGATGTCCACCCCGCCATAGGCGCGCATCTCGTCAAGGTTGGTCATCGACTCGACCTTGATCACTTCGGCACCCAGATGGGCGAGGTATTTGCCCGCATAGGGCCCGGCCCAGACCTTGGTGAAGGCGAGCACGCGTATGCCAGCGAGTGGTCCGCCGCGTGGGGGAAGGGGCATCAGACTGCCTCCCCGTTGTGCTGACCGAGTGCAGGCGCGGCGGAGTGCAGTTGCACCGGCGTTGCAGACAGCTTGTAGCCGGCGGTCGGATACAACGCCTCGCCAAGCACGGGATGGGTGAGCGACTGGAAGAAGCCGCGGTGCTGGAACTGTTCGTTGCCCGGCAGGTCCGCCGCGCTGTTCACGGGCACGATGGTGACGCCGAGTTTCTGCCCCTCGACGGAGACGACATGCTTGTGCTGGTCTTTTGCCCAGAGCGCGAAATGCTGGCGGAACAGCGCGACCCTGTCGGCTGTGCAGTGGAATTCGAGCCAGTCCTCGGGAAAGTCCTGTACCCATTCCGGCGCGCCCATCAGCGCGATAAGCCCCTTCCAGTGCGCCTTGGTAGTCATGAAAATGTAGAGGTAGCCATCGGCGCAGGCGAAGCTGGTGGCCGGCCCGCCCATGTCATAAGCGGTACGGGCCTTGCTCGGTTCCTGCTCACCCGCGAGCATCCGGTCGAGCACGGTATCGACGCGGTTCACCTGCACTTCGACTTCGGAAATGTCGATGAACTGGCCTGATCCGCTGCGGCGTTGGCGTAGCAAGGACGAGAGCACACAGAGCGCTGCATCGATGCCCGCTTCGTAATCGGCAAGGAACCGTCCCGCGCCTTTCAGCGGCGGCTTGTCCGCCGGCGTTTCGCTCGGCGAATGATAGGCCCAGCCGCCGGCGTTGATCACGTTGAGCGAGCGCGCCTGCTGGTAATCCGCCGGCGCGCCCTGGCCAAATGGCGTGATCAGGCAGTGAACGAGGCGAGGGAAGCGAGTGGACAGGTCCTCCGGCGAAAACAGCGGGTTGGCATGATCGTCTACCAGCGCATCGGCGCGGGCCAGCAGGGCTTCCAGCTTTGCACGGTCGCCGGAGTCTGCCGGATCGAGCACGACCGACTTCTTGTTGGTGTTGAGATAGGCGAACAGCGCCGAACGCTCCGGCCCCGGCTGGCCATCCTTGAACGGCCCCATGCGGCGCGTAGGCGATCCGCCGGGGCGTTCGACCTTGATCACTTCGGCGCCGAAATCCGCGATCAGCTTGCCGCAATATTCACCGCACACACGCTCGGCGAGTTCGATGATGACCAGTCCTTTCAGCGCGCTCACAGGCTTTGTCCGTCATCGATGGTGAAGGTCGCTCCAGTCACTTGCCGGCTACGGTCAGACAACAGGTAGACCAGCATGTCGTCAAGCGCGTCGCTATCGAGCAGCCGCCCCCGGTGCAGCGCGGCAATGTCCTGCTGGCCGCGCTCGCTGGCGAACCATTCGGCGTTGATTTCGCTCGGGATCCAGCCCGGTTGCAGGCAATTGACGTTGATCCCCTGCCGCACCCATTCGCGAGCGAACTGGCGGGTGAGGTGGGCGACGCCGGCCTTGGTCGCGGCGTACATCGCGTCGCCCGTGCCGTTCTGTTCCGCTGTGATCGATCCGATCATGACGATCCGCCCGCGTCCGCTTTCGGGGCTGCCCGCAGCGATCATCCGCCGCGCGCCTTCACGTGCAACGAGGTAGGAGCCGAGCAGGTTGGTATCGAGCACTTGCCGTAGCCCTGCCGCATCCACATCTGTGGACCGCCCACCGGTCCCGACACCGGCATTGCATACGACGCCGTCGACTGCGCCAAGCTGCGCGTCCGCCGCGTCAAAAGCGGCGATTACGCTGTTCTCGTCAGTAACGTCGAGCGGCACGGCCATAGCCAATTCGCCAATTTCGAGAGCCAGTTCCTCCACGCGCTCGAGTCGCCGCGCGCCTAGCACGATCTTGCCTCCCGCAGCTGCAACGGCCCGCGCGAACCCGGCGCCGAGGCCGGCGGAGGCCCCGGCGATCAGGAAAGTGCGACCGGCAAGGTCAGTCATGCCAGGGCCTGTCTCAGCGGCTTGGCACCTTGGGCGGCATGGCGACATACTTGTCGATCGCGCGCTCGAAGTGACGGATGCGGATTTCCTGATAGTTGCCCAGCGTGATGCCGGACTTGGCCGAAGCTTCAAGCCCCTCCTGCTGTGCGTAGAGGTTATCGGTATCCTGATCGAGAATCTTGCCAAAACCGGGGTCCATCCCCTCGGCCTCAGTGAACGATTGGTCATCGCGCAGGATGATAGGCTCGGCAGGATCGGGGCGCGGGCCATCCTTGGGCACCGGGCGCAGGAACATCACTTCATAGATGCAGCGGCGGTGATCCTTCGGGTCGGGGCGGAAGCGATAGACCATCGGCAGCGAAATGCCCGGGAACAGGTAGGTATTCGGGAAAATCGTATAGCTGAAGCAATCGAGCAGTTCCGAATCCGATACGTTCGACAAGTCGCTGTTGGTGGCCTGTTCAAACATGCCGCGGAACATGTCGGCCATGGCCTGCCGCGCGGTGCCATCGCCAACCATCGGGCGGTCGTCCGACAGAACCGAGGAATCGCCGATGGTGAACTGGTCGAGTATCTGCTGCTCGTTGAACTTGCCTTCAAGGTGAGGGCTGAGCACGCCAAGGCACGAGATGAAGCGGTTCACGTGTTCGCCGTAAACGTCGTACTGCGAATTGGCGTCGGCGTTTGATGGGGCGACCTGCGGGTGCGTATCAAGCACGTGATAAGCCTCCATGAAGGCCTCCACAGTCAGCTTCCAGTTGGCCGGATAGCTCTTTTGCACATGGCAGTAGATGTAGCGGTTTTCCATCTGCCATGCGTCGATATGTTCGACCGCCTTGGCGCCGAGGTAGTCGAGCAGTGCCGGAGCCTCGCTGTCCATATTGATCCACACGAAGCCGCCCAGCGTTTCCACGCGGGCCTCGGGCAGGGTCAGTTTGTCAGGATCGGCATGCGGGAAATCCCAAGGGCACAACACCTTCTTGTTGGTGCCATCAAGATTCCAGGTCCAGCCATGGAATGGGCACTTGAGATCGGCTGCATAACCGGCGGTTCCCGAAGGCTTCAATTTAGTTCCGCGGTGCAGGCAGGCGTTGAAGTGCGCCTTGATCGATCCATCGTCGGTGCGGGTGACGATGAACGAATAGGGGCCGATGTCGTAGACGTAATAGTCCCCGGCTTCGGGAATATGCTCCTCACGGCAGGCGAATTGCCAGGTGCGAGTCCACATCGATTCCATCTCGCGGCGGGCGAAGTCAGCGCTGATGTAGCGGTCTTTCGATACGTCTTCGCTGCCGAGATACTCATAGTCCTCGCTGCGCACCCAATCGGGGGCCGGGACCTTGTCGGCGGCGATGATGTCCTGCGTGGAAATCGCCGGGCAGCGGGCTTCGCCGGGTTGCAGCTTGCCGGTTTCGACGTTCATGGCTTCGTTTCCTTCAATGGTCGTTCGGCGACCTTATGCGGATCAATTGGCAGGTGACTTGTGCAGCGCGCCATCCTTCATGACCATGACCACGCGCGTAGTGTCGGATAGGATGGACAGGTCGGCAAGCACGTCGCTATCGACGAGGATCATGTCGGCAAGCTTGCCCGCCTCGATCGTGCCGAGCGAGCCATCGCCCATCATGGCGTGCCCACCGTTGCGGGTGGCGCAGACCAAGGCATCGGCGGGGCTGTAGCCGTAATAGTCCACGAAGCGGACCAGATCGCGCGCCTGCTGGCCGTGCTGCGCCCAGACGAAGCCGTAATCGCCGCCGATCAGGTGCCGCACACCGCGCTTGCGCAGCGCCGTGTGCGTTTCGATCGAGGCTTCGATCAGCGGCGGAACGCCCATCATGGTGGCGACTTCCGAAGTGATCCCAGCACAAGCCGCGCCGCCGGTGACCATCTGGTGGAACAGATCGATTGTCGGCACGACGAATAGGCGGTCCTTCGCCTCTTCAAGCATGTCGAGCAGTTCCTCGTCCGAATGTTCGACATGGAACAGGGCATCGACCCCGGCGCGCACACTCATCTTCGATCCTTCGACCGAACGGGTATGGACATTGACCTTTCGGCCCAGGTTGTGCGCCGTGTCGACCGCCATCTTGAGCTCGTCATAATGCATTGGCGAGCAGGTGGCAGGGGTGCCGACAGTGCCGGCGCGCCACGCGTAGAACGGGTCGCCCGAGACATCGAGCTTGATGTTATCGACGCCTTCGCGGATCTGGCGGCGCACTTCGGCGCGCATTTCCTCGGGCCCGTTGATCAAGGTGGAAGGGCCGATGCGCGGATTGTGGTCGGTCGATTCATCGCCCATGCCGCCGGTGACGCTGATCTCTAGCCCGCCGGCACGGATGCGCGGACCTGGCAGGCGGCCGGCGTTGACCTCGTTGCGCACGGCGACGCCGAGCCGCAGCTTGGCTTCCGACGCGCCATAGACGCTGGTAAACCCGGCATCGATCAGCGCCTTGGCTCCGCGTGCGGCGGCGAAGACCTGTTCTTCGGGCGTTGGCGTGATCAGGTGTTCGGTCGCGGCGCAGTTTTCGAAGGAGAGGTGCCCGTGGCCTTCGGTCATGCCGGGCATGAGGAACTTGCCCGCCGCGTCGATCACCGTGTCCGCCTGCGGGGAATCGCCTTGCGTGACGGAAACGATCGTATTGCCATCGATCAGCACGTGGCCGGTAAACGGTGCCTTGCCGGTCGCATCGAAAATCGTCGCATTGATAATGGCGGTGGTGGCCACTGGCGGTACCCTCTCTTCGGCACGGATGCGTGCTTCTCTTGACGGCAGGATAGGCGCTTGGTCCGCTGCGCCAAATGACTGGCAGCGCACTGGCCGTTTCCCTTGACGGCGAGGCGGCGGGCAGACCTTGCCTGAATCGCCGGCCTGCTGCACTCCAGCCACGTCGCCGGGAGAGAGTGGAGCACAATGGGCAGACTCAAAGTTACGATGACCGACGTTAAGGGTGAAACCCGAACCTTCGACAATGTCGATGAAGGCCTCAGCCTGATGGAAGTGGCCAAGGCCCATGGAGTTGAGGGTATTTTCGGCGATTGCGGCGGCGGCTGTTCCTGCGCGACGTGCCATGTCTATGTGGCAGCTGAGTGGATGAAAAAGGTCGGCCAGCCCGACGATATCGAGCTGGATATGCTCGACATGGCCGCTGAGCCGCAGGCCAACAGCCGGCTTTCCTGCCAGATCAAGATGAGCGCCGAGCTGGACGGCATCGAAGTCACCGTAGCTCCCAGCGCCTGAGCGCTACCAGGTCGCTTTGCCGCAGGGGGCAAGCGCTGGTTCGATAAAGGCTATGGCCGCGCCTTGGGCGCTGCGCCATTGTGCCGGCAATTATCTGGGACAGGATTGAACATGGAAACGCAGGACCTTTCGCCCGCCGACAAGGAGCTGATCGCCAGCGGAACGCTCGCTGATCATGAAATTCAAGCGCATCCCAATGAGTTCTACGCCGCGCTGCGGCACGGCGATCCGGTGCATTTCGATCCCAAACTGGAATCGTGGCTGATCACTCGTCACGAGGATATCCTATTCGTCCAGTCCGATCCGATGACCTTTTCGGTCAACAAGGGCTATCATACCCAGCAGGCGCGCGGGATGCAGGCCGAGTTTCAGGAAATCCTGCGCACCGAAGGCGGCGGCTATTTCCCCGACGCGATCATGTCGGACCCGCCCTATCACACGCGCATCCGCAAACTGATGGAGAACGCCTTCACCGCACACCGCGTGAAGGAACTGGAACCACGGATCACCGCTACCGTGCGCGAATTGCTGGAAAGCGTGGCCGACAAGGGCAGCGCCGATGCGGTGAAGGAAATCGCCGTACCGCTGACCATCCGGGTCATTGTGGAGCAACTCGGGCTGGACCACGGCATGGAGGAACAGATCAGCCGCTGGTCGGTCGCCGTCACGGCGCAGATCGGCCGGATGCAAAACCGCGAACAGATGATGGAGAACGCGCGCCAGATCTGCGACCTGCAGCACTATATCATCGGCAAGATGAAGGAGCGTGAGGCCAACCGCGGCGAGGACATGATTTCCGACATGGTCCACGCCGAATTGCCCAATCCCGATGGCACGACCGACAAGCTGACCTTCGAGGAAGCCGTCAGCCTGATCCGCGCCACGCTGATCGCCGGGAATGACACCACTGCCACCGCCATCGGCAACCTGTTCTACCTGATCACCACACGCGAAGGCTTTGCCGACCTGCTCAAGGACGTGGTCGAGGATGATCGCAAGCTGACCCGTTTCGTCGAGGAACTGCTGCGCATCGAACCCCCGGTCCGCGCTCTTTCACGCATGGCGACGAAAGAAGTCGTCGTTGGCGGCACGACCATCCCCGAAGGCGCGCACCTGCTGCTGGTCTATGCCTCAGGCAACGATGACGAGACGGTGTTCCCCGATCCGCGCAAGTTCGATCTCGACCGGCCCAATATTGCCCGCCATGTCGCTTTCGGCGGTGGTCCGCACCGCTGCGTCGGCCTGGCGCTGGCGCGCATGGAAGTGAAGGTCATGGCGCGCGAGATTGTTCGCCACCTCGACAACATCAAGTTGGCGATCCCGGTGGAGGACATCCGCTACGTGCCGACAGTCGCCACCCGCACGATTGAAAGCCTGCCCATCACCTTCACGCGGCGGCAAGCCTGATGGGCGAACTGTCGGGCAAGGTTGCCGTCATTACCGGCGGCGCGTCGGGCATTGGCGAGGCTTCGGTGCGGCTGTTCGTGGCCGAGGGTGCGAAGGTCGTCATTGCCGACAGGAACGAGGATGCTGGGCAGGCGTTGGCCGATAGTCTTGGCGATAGCGCGGTCTTCATCCGCACCGATGTTGCCAACCGGGATCAGGTGCAGGCAGCGGTAGATCTGGCGGTTTCGCACTTCGGCGGCCTCCAAATCATGTTCAACAACGCCGGAATGTCCTGCGGTGCCTATCCTGACTTCATCGACGACAGGCTCGATGATTTCGACCGGGTGATGCGGGTCAACGTACTCGGGCCGATGCTCGGCACCCAGATCGCGGCACGGCACATGAAGGCGCACGGCGGCGGAGCGATCCTGCAAAGTTCGTCGATTGCCGGCACGCTCGCGGGCCATGCCATGATGACATATCGCGCCTCGAAGGCGGCGCTCAACCAGTTCAGCAAGTCGGCTGCGATCGACTTGGGTCGTTATGGAATTCGGGTGAATTGCCTGATTCCCGGTCACATTCGCACTCCGCTTTCAACTTTCCAGGAAGGCGCCGCGAGCGACAAGCTGGCCGCGCTCGATCAGGAAATCGATGCGGTTTATCTCTCCAATCAGATCCTCAAGCGGCGCGGCGAACCAGAGGACTGTGCGCAGGCCGCGCTGTTCCTTGCCAGCGACCGGGCGCGGCAGATCACCGGGATACTGATGCCGGTGGAAGCCGGGGTGACGGCGGGCGATCCGGTCAATCACCTGGCCGACATCATGGATGCCCGGCACCGCATCCTTGGTGACTGAGAGGTATCGCGGCGGCGGCTTGCCAGGTTTGAACCATGCGGCATCCTGTCGTGCAGGAGAGAACCCATGACTGACTGGAACGGCGGACTGCCGAGTGAAATCGACTACATGTTCCCCGAGCGGCCCTCGGACCCGGAAATGCGCGAAAGTGCCTCGGTGTGGATTTTCGAGGAGAACGGCAAGTTCGCCCTGCCGCGCGTCGGGATCGAGGCGCAGGGGGCGGTGTGGGACACGCACCGCTATGACATGAATGTCGCCTTCGCGAACGGCCGGGTGCTTCGCGAAAGTGCGGTCGGGCGCTCGCAGTCGCCTATAGGGCCGAGCGGAAAGCCAGACACCTTGGGCAGCGATGGCCTTACCTTCCGCTGTATTGAACCCTTCCGCCGCTGGGCCGTGTCCTATGATGGCGAGGCGTGGGAAGGCACGGTCGAGGAGCAAATTCGCAGCGAGTTTGGCGCATATGCCGACGCAGGCCGCTCAAAAGGCCTTGAGGGCAGGGCGCGCGTGCCGGTTGCTTGGGCGGTCGAACTCGAAATGGTCACGCCTGCCTGGGTGCAGGATTACCGCGTGGAAAAGCTCGCCGGCATGACCGAGCGTGAGCGCGCCGACGCCGGATCGATGGGCTATGGCTGGCGCACCGAGCATTGCTTTCGCGGCAGCGGTGAACTGACCGTGGCGGGCGAAATTCAGGCGTTCAACTGCTTCGGCAGCCGCATTCGCCGCCAGTCGGTGCGGCCCATGGGCGCGTTTCGCGGGCATGCGTGGATGGAAGCGCTGTTCCCCGATGGCCGCGCCTTCGGTTTCATCACCTATCCGCCGATGCCCGGCGAGGACCCTGAGGACACTTACAACAACGCCTATGTCTGGACGGGGAAGAAGTTCCTGACCGGCAAGGTCCGCAACGCCCCGTTCCTGCGCCGCGTGATGCCGCGCGGGGACGACGTGTCGTGTTCGATCGAGACGGCCGAGGGCACGTTTCACATCGCCGGCGAGACGGTGAACGCCACGTTCCATATGGGCAATCCCGGGGTGAACGGCTTCAACAACCAGCAGGGCGGCGTGAAGTTTACCTGGGACGGGCAGACGACCTACGGGATGATCGAGCGATCATCCCCGGCGGAGGTCTGCACCGTCCTGATTTGATGGATCAGGCCGAACCCATGTAACGGCCGCCATTCACGCTGATCGTCTGGCCGGTCATGTAACCAGCCTCCTCCGACACGAGGAAGGCAGCAGCGGCGGCAATGTCTTCACCCGTGCCGATACGCTTGACCGGCAGAGCTGCACCATAGGCTTCAATCGCACCCGGCGTCTGCATGATCGCTGCGCCGCGCAGCATCGGGGTGTCGATCGATCCCGGCGGAATCATGTTGGCGGTGATGCCGTGTTCGCCCAGCGCCATGGCGAGGCACTTGGTCAGTGCGAGCAAGCCGCCCTTCGAGCTGGTGTAATGAGTCTGCCAAGCCGAACCCGACTGCACCGACGACGAGGTGATATTGACGATGCGGCCCCACTTAGCCTCGATCATGTCGGGCACGCATTCCTGCGTGACGAGGAACGGGCCGACTAGATTGATCTTGAGCACCTTGGTCAGCAGTTCTTCATCGATCGACAGGAAATCGTCGAACGGCGCGATGCCGGCGTTGTTGATCAGGATGGCGATCTTGCCGAGTTCGGCGCGGGTGCGGTCGGCCGCGGCCTTGATCTCGGCCTTGTCGGAGCAATCGACGCGGATGGCGATCGCCGTGCCGCCGGCTTCGCGAACCAGACGGGCAGTTTCCTCAGCGCCCTCAGCGTTGATGTCCCAGATGGCGATCTTCGCGTTATCCTCGGCGAGGCGCAGGGCCATCGAACGGCCCATGCCCGATCCGGCACCGGTAATCACGGCCACGCGGCCACCTAGCGAACGAGTCATGAATCTGCTCTCCCACGCCGGACTGTCCGGCTTTGCTGAACGGTCGTACAGCAGTGTGTGCAGCGATAGTCAAGCCGCCGTGGCGGTTTCAGGAATTGGCTGAGAAGCCGCCGTAGCTGCCTTTGTGAAACAGCATCGGATCAGCATCACGCCGCGATTCGAGGTTCACCACCAGCCCGGTGACGAACCAGTGGTCGCCCGCTTCCTGTACCGCATGGAGGCTGCATTCGATCGAGACCATCGTGCCTTCGAGCACAGGTAGGCCGTGGTCGGAGAGTGCGTAATCAACGCCGCTGAACTTGTCCGGCCCTGACTTGGCAAGCTGCGCACATAATGCGAGCTGGTCCCGCGCCAGCACGTTGACGCAGAAATGCCCCGCCTTTTCGATCATCGGCCATGAGGACGATCGCTTGTCCGGCAAAAATCCAACCAGCGGTGGATCGAGCGAGACTGAAGTGAAGGTGCCGACGACCATGCCGATCGGTTGGCCGTCTTCGCCCGCGGCGGTAATCACCGTCACGCCCGTGGGGTAGTTGCCCAGCACCCGGCGGAATACCGCGGGATCGATTGCCGTTTCGTCCATGCTTTGTCGTTTCTCCGTCGCGGCGATCCATGCCGGATGGCCAACGAATAGGCAACGGCGCGATGCTGTGCAAACATCCACTCTTGCGCCGCCGGGCAAGCTGTGCTGATCACCTGTTCAAACATATCGGGGAGTGGCGTGGCAAGGCCTTTGAAGAACCTTGAGGAAGTAGTGGTGATCGGCGCGGGGCTGGCTGGCCTTTCGGCGGCGCGCCACGCCGCGCGGCTTGGTCGGCTGGTCACGCTGTTCGAATCGTCAGGGCTTTACGGCGGCCTGGTTGCCACGGTGGGCGAGGTGGATGACCTGCCGTTCCCCGGCACCTGGTCGGGGCAGGACTTGGCCATGCACATGCTTGAACAGGCGCAGAAGGTCGGCGTGCGGCTCGTTGATGCCGCCGTGGTGCGGATGGATGCGTGCGAGCGGCTGTCGCTGATCGACGGTGAGGGGCGAACTTACGCTCCCGAAGCAGTGATCGTTGCCACCGGCGGGTCGCTGCGTCGTCTGGGCGTTCCGGGTGAGGAAGAATTCGCCGGCCGGGGCGTATCGCGCTGCGCCACTTGCGATGGCGGGTTCTATCGCGGCAAGCACGTTGCGGTGATCGGCGGTGGCCACGGGGCCGTGCATGAGGCGATGTCGCTGTCAAAGATGGCCGGGCAGGTCACCATGGTCTGCCGCAGCCCGATGAAGGCGCGGCGAGAACATATCGATAAACTGGACGCGCGCGACAATGTGCGCTTCGTTTGGGACAGCGAAGTCACGGAAATTCTCGGTGACGGAAAGGTGACCGGCCTTGCACTTCGCAACGTCAAGACGGGGGTGGCATCCTCGCTCGATTGCGACGGGGTGTTCCCGTTCATCGGGCTTGAGCGCAACTCGGATTTCATAGTGAATGACCCGCGCGTGTTCATCGCCGGAGAGGCGCGCTCAGGATTCGGTGGCACCGGAATTGAAGCAATGGCAGAAGGTGTGAGCGCGGCCGAGGCGGCGCATCGCATGCTTTCGGCAGGCAAGTGAAGGATAGGTTGATGGCAAGTTCTGACGGCAAATACCAGGTCGTCTGGCCCTGCGGCGAACGGCGCTTGAAGGTGCGCAAGCTCGCGCGGCGGCTCGATACGCTCAACGGCAAGACGGTGGCCCAGCTGTGGGATTACCTCTTCGCCGGTGACGAGATCTATGACGAGCTCGAAAGCAAGTTGCGTGAAACCTACCCGGACGTGAAATTCGTTTCCTGGCGCGAATTCGGCTCGACCCATGGGCTCAACGAGAAGGAAATCCTCGCCTCGTTGCCCCAGCGCTTCAAGGAGCTGGGCGTGGATGCCGCCATATCGAGTATGGCCTGCTGAGGTTCTTGCACACCCGCCGTGTTGCGGGCCAGCGAGATTTGTGAACGTGCCGGATACCCCACCTCTTCGCTGGTGTGCGAAGGGTTTCTGAGTCAGGCCGCGGCGACGCGGGTCGGGCTCGGCTATCCCAACATGCCGGTGGCGACCATTGTCGGCCATCCCGGTGCGCAGTCGGTTGCGGAAATCCGCCGTCATGCGGCTGAAGTGACTGCCGCCGAGGTGATCGCCAACCTGACCGTCCAGCCCGACGAGGTTGTTCTGCCGGACGAACCCGGCGCGCGCGACATCGTGTTCGAGGGCAGCTTCGAGGAAGTGAACGACTACTTCTACGACCGCGAGTGGTCGGACGGCCTGCCGATTGTCCCGCCGACGCCGGAAAAGATCGCCGAGTTCCTGTCCTACACCGACCGCAATCCTGACGAGACGCTGGGCATTGTCCTGCCTGAAAGCCGCGCGGTGACGATCTGGTCGATTGCGGTCAACGGCGTGATGGCGGGCTGCCGGGCCGAATATATGCCGATCCTGATCGCTCTGGGCGAGGCGATGGCCGATCCGATCTATGGCGTGGAGCATTCTGGCAATACGCCGGGATCGGAAACGCTGATCATCCTCAACGGGCCGGTCATCAAGCAACTGGGCTTCAACTACACCCAAGGCGTGCTGCGCGACGGGTTCAAGCCGAATACGTCCGTCGGCCGGTTCTGGCGGCTTGCGCTGCGCAACATCGCCGGCTTCCGCCTGCACAAGACTGACAAGGGCTGCTTCGGCAACACCTTCCGCGTGGTGCTGGCAGAGAACGAGGATGCGCTGGCGGGGATGGGTTGGCCGTCAAATGCGGAGGACATGGGCTTTCGCACCGGCGACAACACGGTGACGATCACCCGCATGACAGGGGGTGACGTCTTGCCGTCGGTCACCGGCGCGACGCCTGAGGCTATGATGCCTTATCTGGCGGACGGTGTGGCCAAGGAAACCGGCTGGGAAATTTCCTTCACTGTCGGCGGGCTGACCTTTGGCACGCTGCGGCCGGCGCTGGTGCTCAGCCCGATCCTGGCCGAAACCATCGCCAAGGCCGGCTGGAGCAAGGACGACATCAAGCAATATCTCTATGATCACGCCCGCATGGAAGCAGGCCGGATCGAGACGATGATGAACGTCTGGACCGAGTTCAAGATCGACAGTCTGAAACATCAGGTCATGCTGGGCCGCTTGCCCAAGGACTTCGCGGAGAGCGACGATCCCAAACGCATGGTGCCGATCGTCACCCAGCCGGACGAATTCATGGTCCTCGTCTCGGGCGATCCGCTGCGCACGAATGCTTATGCGTTCGCGCACAACGGTTATCTCGGTTTTCCGGTGGCGAAGAAGATCGCGCTGCCCAATGACTGGGAAGCGCGGATCAGCGGGTCAGCGCGAAGCTAGCCCACCTCGGAACCGGGCGAGCCGGGCCACGCCCTCCGCCAGCGTGCTTTCCGCCTTGCAGTGGCACAGGCGCAGTACGCTGGTGACGGCATCCGTCTCGTAAAAGGCGGACACCGGGATTGAGGCGACCATGCCTTCGTGCACGGAGCGCTCAGCGAACCCGGCATCGTCCAGCGTGATTCCCGAGCCGGGCAGGTCGATGCAGGAGAACCAGGTCGCGCCATTGGGCAGCGCGGCGAATCCCTCTCCAGCCAGCGCGGAGTTAAGGAAGGCGCGCGTTTGCGCCCAGCCTTCGCGGCGCTCATCAATCAGTGCATCGCTCGCCAGTCCCTCGGCCACGGCATATTGCAGCGCCGGCGGTGTGGTGAAGGTGAGGAACTGGTGCGCGCGGGCAAGGACCGAAGCAAGGGCAGGGGCGGCGCAGAGCCAGCCGATTTTCCAGCCGGTCACGCCGAAGATCTTGCCGGCCGACCCGATCTTGATCGTGCGTGCCGCCATGCCGGGGAACGACAGCAGCGAGCGGTGCGATTGCCCATCAAAGCGCACGGCCTCCCACACCTCGTCGCAGATCGCCAGCAGGTCGTGGCGGACACAGACCTGCGCGATGGTGGAGAGTTCCTCTACGCTGGCGCAGGTGCCGGTGGGATTGAGCGGGTCGTTGAGGATGATCGCGCGGGTGCGGGGCGTGACCGCCGCTTCGATGGCATCGCCGTCATAACGCCAGTGCGGCGGGCGAAGGGTGACGAATACTGGCGTGCCGCCCGCACGGCGGACCAGCGGCGCATAGGCGTCATAGACCGGGGCAAAAAGGATCACTTCGTCGCCGGGACTGATCGAGGCGAGAATGGTCACTGCCAACGCCTCGGTCGCGCCTGATGTGACAACCACATTATCGCGCGACAGGTCCAGCCCCTGCGAGCGGTAATACCACGTCGCCACGGCATCGCGCAGTTCGGGCACGCCGGGACTGGGCGGGTACTGGTTCGATCGTTCAAGCAAAGCCTTGCCCGCCGCCGCCAGCAATTCAGGCGGCCCGCTGTCATCGGGAAAGCCCTGGCCCAGATTGATGCGGCTGCCATCTCGGCACAGCGCCGACATCTTCTCGAAGATGGTTACGCCCATGCCGGAATAGATCGGGTTCAGGTCCATTGGTCCGGTCTAGGCAATCGTATGGGCAGAAGGAAGGGGCGGAAAGCTGTTCGCCCTCCGCCCCATATCAATGTCAGACCTTGGTCTCGCTGATGGGGCCAATCACTTCATCACGAACCACCAGACGGCGAAGAGCAGCATCAGAATGATGATCAGCCAGGCCAGCCAGGTGTATGAGCTGTCATCCTCCGGCTTGTTATCGACGAGGCCCTGCACCGCATCTCCGCCGGCAGGCTTGGTGGCCGCAGCAGGGGTGGCCGCAGCAAGGGTTGCCGGAGCAGGCGCGGGCGCTGGGGTAGGAGCAGGTGCGGGCGCTTGAGCTGGAGCCGGAGCAGCCACCGGTTTCGGAGCCGGTGCAGGTGCCGCTTTTGCCGGTTCAGCTTTCACGGCGGCAGGCGCCTTTGCGGTTTTTGCCGGAGCGGCAAGTTCCACCTTGGCCTTGCTCGCCTTGCCTGACTTGGCCTTGCTGTCGAGGTTCGCCAGGGTGGCAACGCCGGCCGGCGCATCTGCCGGCTTGGCCTTGGCTGCCGTCTTGGCGGGCGCTGCTTTTGCTGCCGGGGCCTTGGCAGCAGTTGCCGACTTCGCCTCAGAGGTCTTTGCCGTAGTGGCCTTAGCCGGAGCAGCCTTAGCCGGATTAGCCTTGGCCGCAGTGGCCTTGGTGTCCGGCGCAGCCTTGGCTGCCGGCTTCGCTGCGCTTTTCGCAGGGGTGGCTTTCACAGCCGCAGCCTTAGCCGCAGGCTTGGCGTCCGCGCTCTTGGCTGCAGCTTTGGCCGCAGCCGGCTTTGCAGCGGCAGGTTTGGCTGCCTTTGCGGTTGTCGCCTTCTGAGCAGCAGCAGCCTTCGGAGCCGCCGACTTGGTTGCGGACGGCGTCTTGGATGCCGCTGGCTTGGTCGCCTTCGATCCGGCAGCTGCCTTGGGCGCAAACGTGCCCAGCTTCCCGAATTCGTTGGCGAGCAGGTAATAGACCGTGACCCGGTTCTTGGTCCGGTCCGCCTTCATCTTCTCTTTGACCGAGGCAATGGCCGCATCAAGCGAGGCATCGTCTTGCTTCAGGCCCAGTTTCTTCTGGAGAAAATTGGTCCGCACCCGGGCGAGTTCGATCTTGTCGGAAAAGCTGACCAACGCGGAATCGCGGTTGCGCAGGGCAATCCCGCAATATTTGACGATGCCCGATATGATGCCATCGTCCGCGTCAGGCGCATATTTCTTGACGTCAGCCGCCCACTTTTCGGCCATAGTACCCCTCCAATATCCGGTTGCGACACCTTCGAAGAACGCAGATTTGCGTCCCGAAAGCGCAAGCCTATCGGAATTTCCCGTAAGGTCCATGGCAAAATCAGTCCCTCACTGGGACCGGGCGTCTCACGCGGCTTTGCGAAGGTCCAGCCGTTCCCAGATCTCAACCAGTGCGCTGGTCAGCTCTTCCATCATCGCGGTTGTGTGCGAAGGTCCCGGCGTGAAGCGCAGGCGCTCTGTTCCGCGCGGCACGGTGGGGAAGTTGATCGGCTGCACATAGACGCCGTATTCGGCGAGCAGGATGTCGCTGATCTGCTTGGCGCGTTGC